>CANNVE010000001.1 GCA_947525975.1 uncultured Muribaculaceae bacterium
GATTATCTTTACCTTGATTCTATCCATCTTGTGGCTTTGTGTTGTAGGTTAGGGGCTTTTGCATAGAGCCTTTAAGAGAAAAACGCGGATGGGCGCGAAAGTGTTCGGCCCGATGATGTCAGACCGTGACGCGCAGTGTCACATCGCCGGCTTTGAGGATGTATATGCCCCTGGCCGAAATGCGCAGGCGCGACACCCCGGCGGGAAGATTCTTCTCCGAGATCAGCTGCCCCACGATCGACATCACCCTCACCTCCACGGCTTTGGGCGTGTAGACATAGATGTATCCGTCGCGCACCATCACTTCCAGCTTGTCGCGGTCAGAGGCGGGAGCCCCTGCCGACGCCAGCTCCACGGCTTCCCATTGCGGCGCGGCGGCAATGGCCGGAGACACAGTCCCCAGCATCGCAACCGTCAGCAATATCGCCAGCCATTTCTTCATTTCGACCCCAAAGTTACGAAAAATATTTCAATTTCACTTTATTCTGTCGAAATTTGCGTCGGCTTTCAAAGAGGAGCCACCGTCCAGTCGGCTTCAAGCGGGTTTCCGGCCATGCGGCATACCAGCGGCATGGCCCTGTGGTCGAGAATCCACATTTCAGCCCCTTCCTCGTCATTTCTGACATGCAAGTATCCGCCGGCATCGCTATTCAGGCGCCAGAGGGCGTTGTTGCAGCGGGTCTCTCCCTTTGATTTCAGATCGTCATAGCACTTTTGAGAAATAATGTATGCCGTAGACGATGCCGGCAGCGTCACGTCCTCGCCGTCGACAGGCATGCGCAGACTGAGCGTGTCGGCGCAGGCCACAGCCTCCGGCAGCATGCGGAAACGCCCGCTCTGCCATTTGAGATTGCGCTCTATGCCCCAGTCATAGATCAGCGTGTCGCCTTGCCAATGCAGGCTCACATCATATCGGCGCGTCTGCCCGTGGAGCTTGAATGTGAACCGCAGCTTTCCGTCCAAAGCCTCCACCATGGTCACGGCTGAAGGCAGCGTCATTGACGGAGCGCTCTTCGCAAGCATCTTTCTCTCCGGAACTATTCCATGCGGGCGGCTGTCCTTGCCCCAACCCGACGGCTTCGGGCCCATGGTGAGCACAAGCGTGCCGCCCTTCATAAGGTCGGCGTGGCGCAGGAACGCCTCCGGGTGCTCCCGGCCATTGAGGGTAGCCTTCGTCACATACCGGTTCTTCTCCGACAGACCTTTGGCTTCGATGGTGAAGTCTTTGCCGCCGGCGAGATGGAATGTGGTGGATTTGATCATCGGTGAATTGATCAGATAATAGTCCTGTCCGGCGTTTGGATACAATCCAATCAGGTGGAAAGCCAGCCACGAAGACATGGCTCCGGAATCATCATTTCCCGGAAGCCCCATGGGCGTGTCGCTGTAGTTTGCGGCCACTATCTCGCGCACCCTGTCGCTGCTGCGCCAAGGCTTGCCGAGCCAATGGTAGAGGCAGGGGGTAAGGAACGAAGGCTCGTTGTTGACGTTGTAGAATCCTTTGTCGAAAAATGCGTCGAGACGGCGCTCAAAAGCCTCTTCGCCGCCGCAAATCTCTATGAGGCCGGGCACATCATGCGGCACGCTGAGCGAATACTCCCACGACGAGGCTTCGTAGAAGAACATATCCCACCATGGCGTGTACCACGGCCCTTCGAATGTGACGGGCGTGTATTCATATTTGGGCTTGATGCGCTCGGAATGGCCCTGCACGAGGCTATCGAGCCAATTTCCCTGCGCGTCGCGCGGCATGATGAATCCCTTCACGCCCTCATGCTCATAGTCAGAGCGCCAGAGATTGCGCCAATTGCCTGATTGCCTCTCAAACCGCTCTTTGAGGTCAGCGCGACCGAGCCCCTCGGCCACCTGGGCGATGGCGAAATCACAATATGAATATTCCACCGTTCGGTTTCCGGCGCGGGCTATGCCGTGCGGAATGTATCCAAGCTCGTTGTATTCCTTCAGGCCGCCGCGCCCTTCCGCTTCCTGCTTGCCGCCGGGAGCGTCGTCGGCATCGCGCAGCATGGCCTCAAGCGCGAGGTCCCAATCAATGCCGTCAAGGCCTTTGACGTAGGCATCGGCAATGGCTATTTCTGCATTGGAGCCGCCCTGGGTGCGCCCGTTGCTGTTTCCGCTGCGGGCGTCAGGCAGGTATCCGTCGCGCTTATAGATGTTGATCAGCGAATTGACCATGTCGGTCTGTCTTTGCGTGTCGATAAGCGTGAGCAATGGCATCGAAGTGCGGTAGGTGTCCCAGATGGCGTAATAGTCATCATAATACGGCACCGGATCGTTCCACAGCGGATTCTCGCCGGTGCGGTCTGTCGGCATCAGCATAGTGTGGTAGAGGCCTGTATACAGCATGGTCTTGAGGCTGTCAGGCGTCGAGGGGTCGATCTCCACTCTTGTGAGTATTTCATTCCATCGGTCGGTGAGGTCGGCGCGCACTTTGCCGAAATCCCAATGCGGGATGTCGCGGCGAAGATTCTCGCGGGCTTTCAGTTCGCTCAGGTAGGATATGCCGATTTTCACCTTGACATTTCCGGCATCCTTGCCAAAATTGAGGTAGGCTCCCGTAGGACGCCCGGTGTCGGCCTGCCATGGGCAGGCGCTGACAGCATCGTCTTTCCATGTGGCGACCTCCACAAACGGCTTGTCGGCCTCGGCGTAGAAATACACGGTATAGGCCCTGCCATCGTTCCAGCCGCCCCTCACACGCGAATATCCCTTGACTGCCTTGTCTGAAACCACCTCAATCTGCGATCCTACCAGCTGCTGCGTCTCTCTCTGGTCGGGCACGGGGCTTGTGCCGAGAAAGAATCCGGCGTCAAGGGCGAGCCCCGCCTCCTTGCCTTCGGGATAAGAAAACTGATATATGGCGGCGCGGTGGGCTGATGTCACCTCCACGCCCACACCCGAAGCGAGCTCGGTGGCGTAGTATCCAAGATCTATCACTTCATCGCGGCGGATATCGGTCATCGGTGTTACCGAGCCATGAGAGCCGACGTAAGGCATAAGCAGTATGTTGCCGTATTTCTGGCCGCCGCCGGTGCCGCTGACGTGTGTCTGCGCGAATCCGACCACAGGAGCCGGCATCGGGGCCCAGCCGCTGTTGGGCATTGAGGCCGCGTCGACCGATGGCTTTATCATGCCGTAAGGCACTGTGGGGCCTATGTAAGTGCGCCCGAGGCCTTCCGAACCGATGCGCGGGTCAACGTAGTCTGATGGCTTCTGCGCCGCTGCGGCGACGGCCACCGCCGTCGACATGATGGCCAATATGATTGATTTCATTGCGTGTAAAAATTTTCGTTATATCGTTATATCGTTATCACGTTAGATAGCAATATCGTTATTGCGGAGTTTGATTCAAGGTGCCCTCGCATTTAGGATAGTCAAGACACCCCCAGAATTGCTGGCCTTGTCGCGCGCCTCGCTTGATCGAGCGCAAACGCATCGCGCCCCCGCATTTCGGGCATTTGGGCGAATCCTTTGATTGCTCCTTAAAAGTGGCGATTCTGTCGCGTGTGAGATTTTCCGTAAATCCGCCTTGAGCTTTAAATTTCGACAATTGCGACGAAAGCAATCTCTCTATCAATAGCATTTCACGATTGCACAAAATCAGCAAAGCGTTGGCCACGATGCCCAGGCTTTCATGCCGCAAAGCGCGGTCAAATTTGTTTTTCTGACGCAATATATGATCGGCTGCCTCACATTGCCAATCATCGGTATAATCGGGCTTATCCAATTTCATTTCTGAAACAAATCTATGGGCGCTGTCCGATCTCTTCCAGACAGGTTCGTGTGAATCCATCAAAAGGAAAAAATAATCTCCGCCGAGCTCTGATGCGCTCGCCCTCGCCACATCGCAAAGCCTCATCTCGGTCTCACGCGAGGTCTGATGCCTTGAAACGCCTTCGGCAATATTCGCTGTAATCGAGCGGGCAGCCTGTGTCATCTGGTCATACATGCGCCCGCAAGGGTCATTGTCTTTATTAAGGAATTTCCTGCAAAAATCTAATGTGGCCAACTGTATGATATTGGCCAGCACCCACACATCAAGGAAATAATATCCTTTCACGGATCCGAATTTTATCATGGTAAAAATTTCGTTATATCGTTATATCGGAATATCGTTATTACGATATCTTTTAATCAAAACAGGCGCCGCAAGAGGGATTGCGGCGCCTGTCGGTATGATGCGTGGATGCAGGCAAGGATCAATAGCCCTTGTTCTGGCTCCAGTTGGTGTTGGTGTTCATCACGCCCTGGGGAACGGGGAAGATGCGCTTTGTCTTGTCAAACTTGGCGTTGGGGTTGGTGCGGGTCTTTGTTCCCCACTCGCCCTCAAACTTGCCGTAGCGGATGAGGTCGTTGCGACGCCAGTTCTCGTTGAATAGCTCGCGGCCACGCTCGTCAAGCACGTCCTGCAGGGTGACGGTGCCGGCGATGTGCTCGGCGCCCGAGCAGTCACGCACCTTGTTGATCAGGCCAGCGGGGGTGTCGTCATTGGTGGCGGTAGCGCCGCGCAGGATAGCCTCGGCCTTGAGCAGGAGCATATCGGCGTAACGGAAGATAGGAATGTCGTTGGTCTGGCTACGATTCCACTTGTCATAGTCTTCCTGGCGGGGCGGGAATTTGACGGCCTTGTAGCCCATGCACCAGCCGGCCACGTTCTTGCCGACGTTGTTGTCGGGGTCATTTGCAGTCTTGGTGGTGATTTCGCGCTTGAATACCAGTTGCTCACCCTCGTAGCAGCAGGGCTCGTTGGTGTACTCGTATGTCACGGGATCCATGCAGAATACTGGGCCGCCGATGATCACCTTGTTGCGCTCGTCGCCCTGGAGGCAGAAAAGGTCAGCAAACTCGGGAGTCACGGCCAGGTTGCCGCCGACCGACTTAGACACGTTGAATCCGTAGTAAGATGTGGGGGTGCACTTGCCGACCTGGCGGAATGTCAGGTAGCGGGCGTAGTCATGACCGCCGACTGTAGCGGGATCATACTCCATGGCATAGATGAAGTCCTTGATGTGAACGCCATTGTCGGGGAGGAACTTCTTGCGATAGCCATTGCCAACCTCAAAGAGGCCAGATGCGGTGATCTCGTCAATGACCTTGACGCAATCGTTGAGTTTCTCGTTGGCGTTTGAGGGCTCGTAAGCAGTGACGTCAGATGCGGTGTACACAGCCCAGTTGATGTAAAGCTTGGCGAGCAGGGCCTCGGCCATCCACTTGTTGGGGCGGCCATAGGTCGAGCGGTCGTTCACGTCAGAGAGTTGGGGTATGACCTCAAGCAACTCGCTCTCGAGCCACTTGGCCACCTCGGCGCGGGGTGAACGCACCATCTCCTCGTCATCATCAAGGTTACGCTCGCAGATGGGCACATCGCCGTAGCAATCCATGAGCACGAAGTGGTAGAAGGCGCGGATGGCGCGCAGCGGCGCCACAACGGGATCCTTGCCCTCGTCACCGCCGATCTCGGTGATAACCTTATTGCACATGGTGATGCCGCTGGCCAAGTCACTCCACACACCGATGCTGGGATCATTGGGATCGTAGTTGTGGAAGTATGCGTGGGTGTAGCGGGTCTCGGCATAGTCGCCGTCAAACGATATGGGGGTCATCTCGTCAGACGAGCAGGTCTGGCCCTCTTTATAGTCGCGAGAGAGCTGGCTACGGAAGCTATAGTAGCAGTCGGCCATCTTGAGCTCTGCCGCAATGGGATTGTCAGGATACTCGGTGTATTGCGACTTCACATCAACGTCGAGGTCGGTGCAGCTCACCAGGGCTGCAGACGCAACGCCGATTGACAAAAAATATTTATTTAATTTCATAATATTCTGTGCACTTTACTGATTAGAAGCTGATGGTTGCGCCAACGATAAACTGGCGTGTACGCGGATACTGAGTCTTGCGTGAGTCGATGCCGGGCTCAAGGCCGCCAAGGTTGATCTCGGGGTCGCGTCCGCTATAGCTTGTGATTGTGAATACGTTGTTGCAGGTAGCGTGGAGGTTGAGATTCTTGATCCAGCCATTGAAGCAGTTGCGGAAGTCATAGCTGATGGTGAGCGAAGCCAGACGGAAGTAGCTGCCGTTGCTCAAGTAGCGGTCAGAGGGCCACTGCGCGTGAGAGTCTGCTGCACGCTGCTCGGTAGCAATGTTGGCGAGACAGTTCTTACCTGTCTTCATCAACGTAGTGTTGCTGTAGTATGCCTCAAGCTCGTTGAAAATCTTGTTGCCGAAAGTGCCGGTAAAGAACGCGTTAAGGTTCCAATTTTTGTAGCGAAGGTTGTTGTTCCAGCCGAGCTGCAGTTTAGGCTGCGCGCATCCCACCTTTGTACGGTCAGAGTCAGTGGGATTGGCTGTGGTGATGTATGAGCCGTCTTCAGCCTTCATGCGATCGCCGGTCTCGGGATCATGCTGATAGTAGACCGACTGGTCGTTATCGTCATATCCAGCCCACTCCCACATGTAGAATGTGCCAAGAGGCTCGCCTTCCATCACACGGATGATGTTGGTCGAAGTTCCGGCCACGTCGGGATTGTAGCGGTCGATGTAGTCAACAGAAAATTCCTTGTTGGAAATCTTCACCACCTTGTTGCTGTTATGCGAAAGGTTGAGAGAAGTAGACCAACTGAAATCGCGGGTCTGCACGGGGACTGCGTTGACAGTGAGTTCGACGCCACGGTTGCGCATAGTGCCCACATTGGCAGTCATCCAGCCTACGGGATAACGGTTGGTCGATACAGGATAGTCAAAGATCATGTCTTCGGTCTTCTTGTTGTAGTATTCTACCGTACCGTTGAGGCGACCATTGAAGAACGCGAAATCAAGGCCGACGTTGAGCATCTTGGTGCTCTCCCACTTCAGATCGGGATTGGCGTTGCGCCAAGCGCCGAGGCGGTGGTAGAGTGCCTGATTGCCAAGGGCATCTGTGTATGTGGCCCAGCCATTGCCGCTGTACATAAAGCGTGAAATAAACCAGTCGAAACCGGGCATATTGCCGCTGACGCCGTATCCGACACGCACTTTAAGGTCATCAAAGATGCCTGTGCTCTTGAGGAAGCCTTCCTCTGAAATGCGCCATGCGGCAGACACAGAGGGGAAAGTGGCCCATTCGTTATTCTTGCCGAAAGCGGAAGAGCCGTCGCGACGCACTGCAGCCTGCAGAATGTAGCGGCTGTCATAGCTATAGTTGGCACGGGCATAAAAAGAAATCATTCGCAAGGTAGAGAGTGTATTTCCCCAAATGCAATCCTGGTCTTTGCTGTTGCCCATGCCGATGTTGTACCAGAAAAGATCATCGTTATAGAAATTGTAGGTGGCTGCGCCGAATCCGTCGCCATTATCCTGCTGCTCCCAAGAGTAGCCGGCCATGAGCGAGAGTTTATGCACCTCGCTGAATGTCTTGTCATAATTAGCGTAGACCTCCATATTCTTCGCGATGCTCTCCGAAGTATTGCGAGAGGTGGCGCCGTTGCGCTTGTCAAACTGTGATTTTGATGTGATGTATTCCTTATAGAGCCAATTCTGATTCTGATAACTGAAATTAGCGTTAAGCATCAGGCCGTCGATGATTTTGAGCGACAGCTTACCAAGAAGTTGCAAGCGCTTGTTGGTGGTCTTTGATTGATGCTCATTGATGAGCGACATGGGGTTGTAGCTCTGTGACACGTATGAGCTATTGTTGTACCATGATCCGTCAGCATTGGTCACAGGCACAAGCGGTGAATAATAATACATCGCATCGAAAGCGGAGGTGCCACCATTGACACCGGTGCCACCGTTGATGCCTGTGGGCACGCCCCAATGGTTTGAAATGCTACCGTTCACACCGAGAGTAAACGTCAAGCGATCCTTAAGGGTGGAGCCGTTGACCATGGCACGGGCTATGACGCGATCCATACCGGTATTCTTTATTACACCGTCACGCTCCATATAGTTGACGCTGGCGGTGTATGACGTATTTCCCTTTCCGCCGCTGATGGCGAGGTTATGGTTGTGCGCGAAACCTGTGCGCGAAACTACATCGGCCCAATTAGTGTTGGCGCCCTGGTCGTCATCAAGGGTGATGTTGTTTTCTTTAGCGTACGCACGCATTTCGTCAGCATTCATTACATCAAGATGGTTGATGATCTTTTCCCACGACACGTATGCGCTGTAGGTTACGGTCTGCGCGTCAGCGGAGCCTTTTTTAGTGGTGACGATGATTACGCCATTGGCAGCCTTTGATCCGTAGATGGCGGTGGCCGAAGCGTCACGGAGCACGTCGATGCTCTCGATGTCGTCAGGCGATATGAGTGAGAGGTCAACGCCGGGGATGCCGTCGACAACATAAAGGGGTGCGGTCGATGAGTTGAGGGTCGATGCGCCGCGCAGTGTCACAGAGGTTGTGCCGGCGTTGGGGTCAGAGCTCTGCACAATAGAGAGGCCTGGCACCTTACCCTGCAGCAACTGCGCCGGATCGGTGTAAGCGCCGATGTTGAGATCTTCTGCCTTAACGGTGGTGATCGAGCTGGTCACGTCCTTGCGCTGCATGGTGCCGTAGCCTACTACGACTACCTCGTCGAGCACCTGGTTGTCTTCTTTGAGGGTGACGTTGATCACGTTGCGGCCATTGATGGGCTCTTCTGCCGCAATGTATCCGATATAGCTGAACACCAGCGATTTCGAGGCGTTGCTCACTTGAATCAGATATTTGCCGTCGATATCAGTCACTACGCCATTTGCGGCATCGTTGGCGCGGACAGAGGCTCCGACCAGAGGCTCTCCCTGTGAGTCAGTGACTGTGCCACTGATCCTTGTCTGCGCGAATGCGAATACGCCGGCGAACAAGAATGCGAGGAGGAAAAGGCATTTTCCCGCACACGCTTTTCTGAATTGCACGTTCATTAAAATGGTTTTAGTTAGATAAAATTGTGATTTTTAATTGATTCTCTTTGGTTTAGGACTTCATTAAGTCTGAATTCAGCGATTTGGTATAGATTTCTGCGACAAATTTATGTATTATTTTTCAACTTTCAAAACATAATGCAGCTATTTTTCACAAAACAACTGTTAAAAATCGAAAGCCCCGCGCTTCCTCTCGGGCGCCGGCTCAAACATTTTGGTGCTTTTGTTTTTTTTCGATAACTTTGCGGCATGGAAAAGACTGCAGCAAGGCGGCGCGCGTGGATATGGGCCGCCGCCATAATAATATGCGCGATAGCATGCGCGGGAATCTTTATCGCCTCCATGGCTTTCAAGCGATTCGACAGCGCCGACAATGTGCGCATATACATTCCGGCCGGAGCCACAGTTGATGACATTCGCATCAGGCTCGGATCGCGCCTTAAGGCCGACAACGGCTTCGGGGAAAAGGTGTATCGCCTATGGCGCATGCAGAATGGCAAGCCTGGCAGGGCACATGGATCATACGTGGTGGAGCCGGGCATGACAGCCCTGCAAGCGAGCCGCATGATCAAAGGAGGCTATCAGACGCCCGTGAAAGTGACTTTCAACAACGTGCGCACCATGCAGGACCTCGCCGAGCGCGTATGCCGCAACATCGAGGCCACGCCGGCCCAGTTCCTCCAAGCCTGCGACTCGCTCCTGAAGATGAAAGGCGTGAAGCCGGAAAACTACACGGCCATGTTCGTGCCTGATACGCATGAATTCTACTGGACCGCCGCCCCCTGCACCGTGGCGCAGAGGCTGATTGACGCCCGCGAAAAATACTGGAACGACGAGCGCCGCGCCGCCGCACAAGCCCTCGGGCTTAGCCCGGAGCAGGCCGCCACCCTCGCGTCGATCGTGGAGGAGGAAACCGCCAAGGCCGACGAGCGCCCTAAAGTGGCCCGCCTATACATCAACCGCCTGCAAAAGGGAATGCTGCTGCAGGCCGACCCCACCGTGAAATTCGCCACGGGCGATTTCGGCCTCAAGCGCATACTCTCGGCCCACCTCAAGACCGATTCTCCCTACAACACCTATATCCACGCCGGTCTGCCCCCGGGCCCGATACGCGTGGCGTCAAAGGCCGGCATCGAGGCGGTGCTGCATCCGGCACGCCATGATTATGTCTATATGTGCGCGAAAGAGGATTTCTCCGGCTATCACAATTTCGCGCTCACCTACGACGAGCACCAGGCCAATGCCGCCCGCTACCGCCGCGCCCTCAGGAAAATCGGGCTCTGACCGCGCATCGGTCACACATCCTTTATCAATTCAAGCGCCTCGTCGAGATTATCGCGGAGCACCATCAGGCGTATGCCGTCGGTGGGCGTGAGCTGTATGCCCATCACATTATACGACATCTCATTGAAAAGCTCGCAAGGGATGCCATTGGTGCGCAGGATGCCAAGGGCTATGTTGGCTCTCGCGTCGTTGTCGTAGATCTTGGCGAGCACAAGATTGTCTTCCTTTTTCATTTCTCTTCTATTTCTTTGATTATGCGTTCTTCCGCACGGTTTTCGGCGGGAGTCTCGCCGTCATGGCGATGTATGATGTATCGGTTGTAGTATGCGAGAAGCAACGTGGTGAGCGGGAGGGCTATGATAAGGCCTATGAAGCCGAGCAGCACGCCCCACACCGAGAGCGACAGCAAGATGATGGCCGGGTTGAGGCCCATGGCCTTGCCCATGATCTTGGGGGTGAGCAGAAGGTCCTGGATGCACTGCACCACAATATACACGCCCATAGAGGCCCACCATACGCCCCAGAAATCCACGCCTTCCTGCATCGAATACACCAGGCACAGGATAGTGGTGATGGGGATGGATATGAGCTGCAGATACGGCACCATGTTGAGCAGACCGATGAAGAGGCCGAGCACCACCGCCAGCGGCAGCCCCACCAACAGGAAACCTATGCTGAAGAGGATGCCCACGCACAGGGCCACGAGCGACTGGCCTCGGAAATAATGGTTCATGCTGTCTTTTATGTCATTGCCTATGGCATACACCTCGCGGCGATAGCGCGGAGGCACCATCATCCTGAAGCCCTTGAGCAGGCGCTCATAGTCGAGCATGATGAAAATGACATATAGGATGACCAGAAACCAATTGACGATGCCCATGATGATGTCGAAGCCCGAAGATATGAACGCTCTGGCCAGATCCAGGGCCGAACGCCAGTCCTGGCCCGTCATCTGCCTCGAGATCTGCTCGAAATCAATGTATTCGCGCAGGAAGGCGTGCACCTCCTCGGGGATAAACGCTATGTGGGCGCCGTTGGAGGCATAGGCTTTGATCAGCGACGCCAGCTGCTGCGTCTCGGAGATGATCGACGGCATGAATATGACCAGAAGTATCAAAATCGAGAGCACCACCTCAAACAAAGTGATCATAATGGCCAGCAGGCGCCCTTTGAGGCGGAGCAGCTGGCGGTTGCGCTGCACGAAAGGCTCAAGCAGATAGGCTATCAGCCACGCCACCAGGAATGGCAGCAGCACTGACGAAAGCTTATTCACAAGCCAGAGAGCGCCGATGAAGAAAAGCGTGCTGATGATGATGCGCACCACCCGGTCAAACGTGAAAGGGCGCCTCGGCGGCAATGCGTGTTCGGTGTACATATCAAAAAATGATTTATTTTTCGCCAAAGTTACGCATTAATTCACCAATAATTCTTAATTTTGCGAAAGAAAATTACAAACCAATCAAATATATTTCGATTATTATGCAAGAAAAGGTAAGACAAGTGCTCAGCGACAAGGCTTGGGCGCGGTGGACCGCCCTGCTGCTCCTGGCGCTGGCGATGTTCTGCTCCTACATATTCATGGATGTGCTCTCGCCTATCAAAGACCTGATGCAGAGCACGCGCGGATGGGACTCAAAGGCCTTCGGCACGATGCAGGGCTCGGAGACATTTCTCAATGTATTCGTTTTCTTCCTGATATTCGCCGGCATCATCCTCGACAAGATGGGCGTGAGGTTTACCGCCATCCTCTCGGGCGCCGTGATGCTTGTGGGCGCCGTGATCCAATACTACGCCCTTGAGGCTGGCTTTGACAGCACGAGCCTCGGCGTGTGGTTCACCAACCATCTCAACTACATCCCCGTATTTGACGAGCTCGGCGTATCGCCCTTCTACGAGGGCATGCCCGCATCGGCCAAGCTCGCAGCCGTCGGATTCATGATATTCGGCTGTGGCGTGGAGATGGCCTGCATCACCGTGAGCCGAGGCATCGTCAAGTGGTTCCAGGGCCACGAAATGGCCATGGCCATGGGCTCGGAGATGGCTCTCGCCCGCCTTGGCGTGGCTACCTGCATGATCTTCTCGCCCTATTTCGCCATGCTCGGCGGCGAGGTCAACGTGTCGAGGTCAGTGGCCTTCGGCGTGGTGCTCCTGATGATCGCCCTGATCATGTTCATCGTCTACTTCTTCATGGATGTCAAGCTCGACAAGCAGACCGGTAAAGCCGAGGAGAAGGACGAGCCGTTCAAGATAAGCGACGTAGGCACCATCCTGCGCAGCCGTGGCTTTTGGCTGGTTTCGCTCCTCTGCGTGCTCTACTACTCGGCCATCTTCCCCTTCCAAAAATACGCCGTCAACATGCTGCAATGCAATCTCTCGCTCAACGCCCCGGCCGAAGGCTCGTTCTGGGCCGGCGACAGCGTCACCTGGATAGCCTACGCCATCATGCTGCTCTCGGCCATAGCGGCTTTCGTCAGCAATTTCTCGTCAGGCGCCAAGAGAGGCGTGCTGCTCGTGGTGTCGATAGTGGCTCTTGTGGCATTCTGCTACTTCGGATACATGCAGCAGTCGGCGGCTTCGATATTCTCGGTGTTCCCCCTGCTGGCCGTGGGCATCACCCCCATCCTCGGCAAATACGTAGACCACAAGGGCAAGGCTGCCACAATGCTCATCTACGGCTCGCTGCTGCTTGTGGCCTGCCACCTCACATTCGCCTTCATCTTGCCCATGTTCAAGGGCAATGACGTGGGCGGCGTGGCTGTGGCCTATGTCACCATCCTCGTGCTCGGAGCCTCATTCTCGCTCGTGCCCGCATCGCTATGGCCCAGCGTACCCAAGCTCGTCGACGCCAAGGTCATCGGATCGGCCTACGCCCTCATCTTCTGGATACAGAACATCGGCCTCTGGCTCTTCCCCATCCTCATAGGCAACGTGCTCGACTCTACCAACCAGGACGTGATGGCCAAGGTGGAATCAGGCATCCTCACATCAGAGCAAGCCTCCGTGGAGCTCAACTACACATGGCCCCTTGTTATGCTCGCCTGCCTGGGCATAGCCGCCTTCTTCATCGGCCTCGGCCTTAAGATTATCGACAAGAAAGAAAACCTCGGGCTCGAGCTCCCCAACGTGGCTTCGAAGCAAGCCGAAGAGGCTGAAGCCGCCGACGCCGAGCTCTGACATCGGTAGGCCTAAAACGCTTTTGTTTCAGAGGGCGCGATTCATCGCGCCCCTACCGACAGCGGAGCGCAGCCTCAGCCTGAATTGCTTTTTGTTTCAGCGGGCGCGATTCATCGCGCCCTACCATTCACCCCTCACCCCATTAAAAAACAGACATGGCATTAAAATGCGGTATCGTGGGCCTGCCCAATGTGGGCAAATCCACTCTTTTCAATTGCCTTTCAAGCGCCAAGGCGCAATCAGCCAACTTCCCCTTCTGCACCATAGAGCCAAACGTGGGCGTGATCACCGTGCCCGACGACCGACTCACCAAACTCGTGGAGATGTGCCAGCCTAAATCGGTGGTGCCGGCCACAGTAGAAATAGTTGACATAGCCGGCCTTGTGAAGGGCGCGTCGAAAGGCGAAGGCCTCGGCAATAAATTCCTGGCCAACATACGCGAGACCGACGCGATCCTCCACGTGCTGCGATGCTTTGACGATGACAATGTGACACACGTCGACGGATCGGTCGACCCCGTGCGCGACAAGGAAATCATCGACGCCGAGCTGCAGATAAAAGACCTTGAGACCGTGGAAGCGCGTCTTGCAAAAACACAGAAAGCAGCCGCCACAGGCGACAAGACCGCAAAGCTGCAGGCTTCGGTGCTGCAAGCGTATCAAGAGGTGCTGTCGCAGGGCAAGCCGGCTCGATCGGTGCAGTTCGAGACAGCCGACGAGCAGAAATTCGCCCGCGAGCTCTTCCTGCTCACCAACAAGCCGGTGATGTATGTATGCAACGTAGATGACGCATCGGCTGTAGATGGCAACAAGCACGTAGAGGCTGTGAGAGAGGCCATAAAAGACGAAAATGCACGCCTGCTGATCGTGGCCGCCCAGACCGAAAGCGACATCGCCGAGCTCGAGACCTGGGAGGAGCGTCAGGAATTCCTCAACGAGATAGGCCTTGAAGAGTCAGGCGTGTCGCGCCTGATTCGCGCAGCCTACGCCCTGCTCGACCTCCAGACCTACTTCACCGCCGGAGCCGACGAATGCCGCGCCTGGACATTCCGCCGCGGCATGAAAGCCCCGCAGTGCGCCGGCATCATCCACACCGACTTTGAAAAAGGATTCATCCGCGCCGAAGTGATCAAATATGACGACTACGTAGGCCTCGGTGGCGAGACCGCCGTGAAAGAAGCCGGCAAGCTCGGCGTGGAAGGCAAGGAATACATAGTGCAGGACGGCGACATCATGCACTTCCGCTTCAACGTGTGAAAGCACAGCGGAGCACGCCATAAAGCACAAGGCCAATCGGGGAAGCGTTCCCGATTGGCCTTGTGTTTTATGGATCCGGGCCTATCATACACCCGAATCGCTGACATTGGCGTCAGAGCCGGAGCCGGCATCCGGATTAAAGATTTTATTGAGATGCTTCTCGCGGAATCTCTGCAGTAATTCCCAGAAATTGGGGACGAAGAGTGTTCCTACCACGGCGTTGATGAACATGCCGAAGACAACCGCAGTGCCGAGCGAGATGCGCGAGGCCGCACCGGCGCCTGTGG
This sequence comes from uncultured Muribaculaceae bacterium, assembly GCA_947525975.1. Classification (GTDB taxonomy): domain Bacteria; phylum Bacteroidota; class Bacteroidia; order Bacteroidales; family Muribaculaceae; genus CAG-873. The sequence goes on from CANNVE010000001.1 coordinate 14,891, forward strand.
CGAAGAGCATGGGCATCACGCCGAACACAAAGGCGAGAGCCGTCATCATGATGGGACGGAAGCGGATTTCGCCCGCATTGAGCGCCGCCTGCCGCACATCGAGCCCGGCCTTGCGATAATCGATAGCATACTCCACGATAAGGATAGCGTTCTTGGCCGACAGGCCGAGCAGCAGGATGATGCCTATCTGGGTGTAGATATTGATGCTCTGCCCCATGAACAGGCAGCCGATCACCGTGCCGAGAATGGCCGTAGGCATGGAAATAACTACGGCGATCGGGTCGGTGACGCTCTCATACTGGGCGGCGAGCACAAGGATGGTGACCACGATGGCCAGAATCAGCACAAACGATATGGTGGTGCCTCCCTGGGTCTCCTGATAGGCCTCGCCCGTCCAGGCGTAGGAGTATGAGTTGCCGAGAGTGTCGCGCACGATCTCTTCCATCGCCTCTATGCCCTGGCCCGAGCTCACGCCCTTGGGCAGAGAGGCTGTGAGCGACGCCGTGGTGTACATATTATACCTGCTCACGCTCGACTGCCCCATCACAGGCTCCAAGGTGGTGAATGAAGAGAAAGGCACCATGTTGCCGTCAGCGTTGCGCACGCTCAGGTCAAGCACATCCTTCACATTGTCGCGCCCGGAGGCGGCAGCCTGCAGATTGACCTGGTAGACACGTCCGAAATCGTTGAAATCATTGACGTATGAGCCGCCCATGTAGGCCGAAAGCGTGGAGAATACGCTTTCGAGAGTGAGCTGCTGCATCTTGATCTTGTCTCGGTCGATATTCAGCCTATACTGCGGAACTCCGCCTTGATAGAGCGTGGTGATTCCGGCGATGCGTGGATCCTTGGCCGCCGCATCCTTGATCTGCTGCAGAGCCTGCTCCATGGCGTCCGGGCCATAATTGTTTATGTCGAGAAGCTGCATCTCCAGGCCCGAAGCCATGCCGAGGCCGGGAATAGATGGAGGATTGAGGGCGAAGATGACCGCCTCTTGCAGGCTTTGGCATGACTCTGTGAATCGGGCTATGCTCGCGTCGACGCTTTCATCCTTGTCGCGGTCTTTCCATGGCTTAAGCACAGCTACGATAGAGCCAAGGTTGCTGCTCGCACCGCCTCCCATGAATGAAAAGCCTGAGATCGAGATGATGTTCTGCACCTCGGGCTGCTTAAGCGCCATGGCAGTGGCCTCGGTGATGACTTTGTCGGTGCGGTCAACCGATGCTCCGGTGGGCAGCTGCACAGAGCCCATCCAATATCCCATGTCCTCCTGCGGCAGATATGACGACGGCATCTTAAGGAAGCCCCAGAATGCCAAGCCGGTGATCAGAAAGTAGACACCAAGAGCCACCCAGGGCTTGCGTATGAAGGCCCCGACCACGCGCATATAAGTGGCAAGAGTGGCCGCGTAGCCTTTATTCCACCAGCGGTAGATGAAGAACGTCTTGCCCGTGTCTTTCTTCTTCTTAAGGAAAAGCGCGCACAGGGCAGGCGTGAGCGTGAGGGCATTTATGCCTGAGAATGCCGTGGAGACTGCTATGGTGAGAGCGAACTGCTTGTAAAGCTCGCCCGTGATGCCGCTTATGAACGCCGTGGGGATGAAGACCGACAGCAGCACAAGCACCTCGCCAATGACAGGGCCGGTGAGTTCGTCCATGGCCTTCTCAGCGCTCTGCCTCGGCGTGAGCTTGCCTTCCTTCACCAATCGGGCGCAGTCCTCCACCACCACTATGGCGTCATCGACCACTATGGCTATGGCCAGCACCAGGCCGAAGAGGGTGAGCGTGTTGAGGGTGAATCCCATCAGCTTCATTACGGCGAAGGTGGCTATCAGCGACACCGGAATCGTGATCATAGGTATGATCACGGCTCGCCAATTCTGCAGGAAGAGCAATATCACCACCATCACGATCAACGTGGTTTCGAGAAATGTGACCAGCACTTCATCTATCGAAGCCGTGACAAAAGTGGTGGCATTCTGTATGATGTGGTACTTTACGCCCTCGGGGAAATATTGCTGCAGGTCGTCGAGTTTCTTCTCGCAGCTCTTGGCCACTTCAAGGGCATTCGCCCCCGGAGTCTGATTGATGCCTATGAGCGCAGCAGGCTTGCCGTCGACTTTGGCTATGACCGAATAGCTGTCGCTGCCAAGGTCTACGCGGCCAATGTCCTTAAGCCTCAGCATGGAGCCGTCGGGGTTGCTGCGTATGATGATGTCAGCAAACTCCTCGGGCGTGGTGAGACGGCCTTTGGTGGTGAGGGTGAACTCAAATGCTTCGTTTCCGGCCACAGGCGGCGCGCCCACCTGTCCGGCAGACACCTGCATATTCTGCGATTGTATGGCCTGGGTGACATCAGCGGGCGTCAGATTGCGAACGCGCATCAGCTCCGGATCGAGCCATACGCGCATGCTGTATTCGCCTGAGCCGAATGCCTGCACCTGGCCTACGCCATCCACTCGCGAAAGCTCGTCGACCACGCTGAGCTGCGCGTAGTTGGTGAGGTAGAGCGCGTCATAGTTATATCCGGGCTCATTCTCCAAGGCCACGAACAATATCTGGTTGGTCGATGACGAGCGCACCTGCACTCCCTGCTGCTGCACAGCCGTGGGCAATGTAGGCTCGGCGAGCGACACGCGGTTCTGCACCTTCACGGCGGCCATGTCCTGGTCTACGCCGTTCTCAAAGGTGATGGTCAGGCTGTAGCTGCCGTCAGAGCCTGAATTTGAACTCATGTAAAGCATGCCGTCAACGCCATTGACCTGCTCCTCGATCGGCACGCCCACGGTTGAGGCCACAGTGGCGGCGTCAGCGCCGGGATAGCTTGCCGACACCTGCACGGTGGGCGGCGTGATGTCAGGAAACTGCGCCACCGGCAGCGTCTTCACGGTGAGCAAGCCCGCCAATATCATGAATATGGCGATGACAATGGCGAATATCGGCCGCTCTATAAAGAATTTGGAAAACATCTTTCTCTGTTTTAATTTAATTACAATCGGCTCACCCCGAAGAAGCTGCGCCTGAAAAAACTCTCAATCACTCAAGGGGGCTAACGCTCAAGCACGGGATTGACCTTCATGCCCGGGCGCACCTTAAGCAGCGCCTTTGTCACATACTTCTCGCCGCCATGAAGGCCCGAGGTCACTATGCGCATAGAATCGTTGGCCATATCCCCTACCTCGATAGGCGTATAGACCACAGAGTTGGAATCATTGACCACATAGACGTATTTATTCGTTTGGCTCGTGGAGATGGCCGCATCCTTGACCAGGACTGCGGCTGGATCGAATTTATAGGGCAAATCCACGGTGCAGTACATGCCGTTTCTCAATTCGCCCCAAGGGCTGTCGATGCCCACGCGCAGGGCAAGAGTGCCGGTGCCGGTGTCTACGTTAGGCGATATGTAGCTCAGTTTTCCGCTGTAATCATGAGGCAGGTCTTCGGCGAAATTTACAGGCACGCTGTCATAGTCGATCAGATGCCTGTTGTTCTGATTGATCTGCGAGCGCAGGAAAGAAGCGTCCTCGATGAAGAATTTAGCCCAGAAATGCTCATTGTCGTATATCGACGCGAGCTTCACGGGCGATCCGGCGCCTCCGATGTATGCGCCGGTGCTGAATTCGCCATTGGTCATTGTGCCGTCAAAGGGGGCTATGATTGTGCAATACCCCAGATTTGTATTGGCCGTCTCCAGGGCGGCCTGCGCGTTGGCCACGGCAGCCTGCGCCTGCTCGTAGTTGCTTTTCGACTCCAGCACCTGTATCTGGGCCACCGCGTCGCTCTCAAGAGCCTTCCGCATGGCGGCATAATTCTTCTCGGCGTATTCAAGGGTGCTTTTTGCATTGTCGAGAGCGGCCCTGGCCTGCTGCACGGCATCGCGGTATTGGGTGTCTTCGATGCGGAAGAGCACCTGCCCCTTCTTCACGTCGTCGCCATTATTGTAATTCTGAGATATCAGATAGCCGTTGACTCGCGCCACAACGTCGACAGCCGATTTTGCCCCAATTGTGCCGGGGTATGATTTGCTGAGCGTCACAGAGTCAACAACGGCCTGGGCCACATCCACATCAAACGGTGCGTCTCCGGCATTCTTATCGTCTCTTTTATGGCACGATGCGGCGACCAGCCCTATGGCTGCCACCGCCATGATTGAGGTGAGTGTTTTCATATTGAGATATGGTTTTAGTTGTCAATTATGCGTTGTGGCTGAAGTCACATCCCGGCGTCAGCGCTCCATCCGCCTCCCAATGCCTGATAAAGGGTGACGAGGTCAGCGAGGGCTTGGCCCCGGGCCGACACGAGCTGATTGGAATATTGCAGCAGCGCGATCTGGGCGTCAGAGACGTTGATGAATGGCGAAAGCCCCTGCTTGTAGAGGTCAACCGAGAGAGTGAGCGATTCGCGCGCCGAGTCGACCACCTTGTTGAGATAGTCGATGTAGCGCAGATCATTGGTGTATGCTTCCATAGCGCTTCCCACTTCCTGCACGGCGGTGAGCACCGTGAGATTGTAATTGTCGATAGATGCCAGCATCTGCTCCTTGGCCGACGCCACTGCAGCCTTTCGGCTAAGGCCGTCGAATATGGTCCATGACAAGGTGGGGGCTATGCTGTATCCGAAACTCTCTTTCGTGAACATATCGCCTATCTCATGGGCCTGGGTGCCGATGCGCCCTTGCAGAGACAGAGTCGGCAGGAAATCTTTTTTGGCAATGCCCAGGGCTGCCGCGTCAGCGGCAAGGGCGTACTCTGCCTCAACGATGTCGGGGCGCCTGCGCAGCAGTTCCACCGGCATTCCGATGCTGACTATCTGATGATAGTCAGGGAGAGGGCGGTAAGAGAGCAGACTGTCGGCAATGTCCTTCGGGAAAACTCCGATCAGCACGGCAATGGCGTTGATGCAGGCTGACTCCTGGGTGCGCAGCGCCGAGATTGAGGCTTGGGTGGAATAATAGGTGGTGGATGCCTGGGTGACATCGAGCTTCGACGACAGGCCGGCCTCGAAGCGGGCCTGGGTGATGTCGAGCACACGCTTCTGCGACTCTATGTGGCGCTCCATCACCTGAAGCTCGCCCTGCACGGTGCGCAGCTGGAAGTAGGTCGATGCGATCTTGGCGCTCACCGACACCATGGTGGCGGCGTATTCCGCCCTTGTGGCCTTGAACTGCGCCTTGCTCTGCTTGGCTCGCGATGTCACCTTGCCAAACACGTCGATTTCCCAATTCATGCTCACTCCAAGATCGAAATATGAAGATGTATTGGCCGATGCGGGCGTAGAGCCTGTCATGCCCGATGAGCGGGTGCGAGTCCAGCCTCCGGTCAGATCAAACTGTGGGTAATAGCCCGATTGCGCCTGGCGCACCGCCTGGCGAGCCATCTCGATGCGGCGTTGGGCCATCAGCACATTGTAGTTGTTGTCGATGCCTATGGCTATAAGCGAATCAAGCCGCGCATCTTCAAATCCCATCCACCAGGCATCATCGGTGGGGACGGTCTGGTAATAATCGGTGGCGTAACGCCATTCCGAAGGCATTTCACGTTCGGAGATGGCAGTCTGTGCATATCCGCAGACATAGGCTGCGAGAAGAGTTAATGACAGGATGGCATGGAGTCGCATATTCCCAAAAATAAATAAGTTGACAATTACTGACGCAGACAGAGGCACACACCTCGCGCATCAATAATATAACTTATTTTTACGGGAATTGGTTCACCGCCACAAGGCGGATTAATCGCCAAGAGACTGCATGTCGACCAGGCGCTTGTAATAGCCTCCTTGCTCGAGAAGCTGATCGTGGCGTCCGCGCTCCACCACCCGGCCCTCGTGCATGACGCAGATGATGTCGGCATTGCGTATGGTCGACAGCCTGTGGGCTATGACTATGGTGGTGCGGTTCTCCATCAATCGGTCTAGTGCTTCCTGCACGAGATGCTCGCTCTCGCTGTCAAGAGCCGAGGTGGCCTCGTCGAGTATGAGCACCGGCGGATTCTTTAGGATGGCGCGGGCTATAGACAGGCGCTGGCGCTGGCCGCCTGACAGACGGCAGCCGCGGTCACCGATCTGTGTCTGGTAACCATGCTCCGAAGCCATGATGAAATCATGCGCGTTGGCTATCTTCGCCGCGGATATTACTTCATCCATAGTGGCGCTCTGCACTCCGAATGTGATGTTGTTGTATATAGTGTCGTTGAATAGGATGGCCTCTTGGTTGACATTTCCTATCAGCGAGCGCAGATCATGCACCTTCAGGTCTCTAATGTCGATGCCGTCGATGGTGATGCGGCCCTTGCCTACGTCGTAGAAGCGCGGCAGAAGGTCGGCCAAGGTGGTCTTTCCCGAGCCGGACTGCCCCACAAGCGCGAGAGTTGAGCCTGAAGGAATATCGATGCTGACATTGTCTATGACAGGCTTCTCACCATAAGCGAATGTCACGTTTTCGTATCTGATTGGCCCCGAAAGCACAGGCAGAGGCTTGGGGTGAGCCGGATCCTTTATCGGATTCTCGGCATTGAGTATGCGGTCTACACGCTCCATCGAGGCAAGGCCTTTCTGTATGGCGTACATGGCCTTGGATAGATCCTTGGCCGGATTGATGATGCTGTAGAATATGACCATGTAGTATATGAACGACGCGGCATTCATCGAAGATGCTCCCGACAATATCAGAGAGCCGCCGAACCAAAGCACGATGGCTATGGCCGTGGTGCCGAGAAATTCGCTCATCGGATGGGCCAGCTGCTGACGGCGCGCCACCGAATTCGAAAGGCGGTAGAACACCTGGTTTTCGGCATGGAAGCGGCCTTTCACCTTATCCTCGGCGTTGAACGCCTTAATGATGCGCAGGCCGCCGAGGGTCTCCTCGATGTTGGCCATCAGGCCACCCCACTGATTCTGCAGTTCCAGCGATTTGCGCTTCAGTCTCTTCCCCACGCGACCCATGACTATGCCGGCTATAGGCAGGAGCAGAAGCACGAAGAGAGTGAGCTGCCAAGATATGGCGATCATCATGCCGAGGCACACTATTATCATGACCGGATTCTTGAAAATCATGTCGAGCGAAGCCATCACCGAATTCTCGATTTCGGCAACATCCCCGCTCATGCGAGCCATGACGTCGCCCTTGCGCTCGGTGGTGAAAAAACCTATCGGCAGGGCGGCGATCTTGTCGTAGACAAAATTGCGTATGTCCCTGACTATGCCGGAGCGAAGCGGGATGATGAAGTATGCCGCAAGGTAGGCGGTGCCCGTCTTCAAAGCCGTCATCACCACCAGCACGCCGGCAAGCAACGCAAGCGTCTTCGATTGCCCGAAGGCGGATATCGACTCCTGGGTGTAGAAATAGAAATTATTGATGAGCACATCCTTCACCGACGCCGAGCCCCAAGGCACAAAGTCGTAGGTGGCCTCCTTTATCTTGAAAAGCATCTCAAGGATGGGGATGATCACCGCAAACGAAAACAATGTGAGGAATGAGGTGAGCACATTGAATATTATGTTGAGCGCCAGATACTTTTTATAAGGCGGCACAAATCGGCAGAGCACTGAAAATAGGCTGTTGGTCATAGCGAAAGTATGATTTTTGTGCAAATTTAACGCTTTTTGTCGAATTAATCGCTCATTCTCACCTGTGTTTCACATAGTTTTTGTATTTTTGCAAAACAATATGCGGCGGGCCTGCGTTCTACCATTGATGCGATGGTCCATGCTGCGTATACGCAACCCGATACCAATAAACACATTGCAAAATGAGACTTACCAATAAGGCGATATTAATCGCGGCGGCAATCACATCTGCCGCCACCGTTATGTCTTGCGGCTCCAAAGCCTCAAACGACGGAGACACCGCCGAGACAATGAATCTGACAGAAGCGGTGGACACAGTGACCGTGCTGACCGACGATTCGCTTCTGCGCCCCGGAATGAAGACTGAAATGCCCACCATCATCGACTTCAACGCCCCATGGTGCGGCCCGTGCAAGAAACTTGACGCTCCGATGCGCAAGGCAGCAGCCACATTCGCAGGGAAAGCCCGCTTCTACAGCGCCAACGTCGATGTACTCACTGCCACAGACGAAGCTTTCGGAATCAACAAGAGCGTGCCCGTGGTAGTGGTGATGATGCCTGACGGCTCTGTCAAGAAATACGCCACGCTCGCCCCGTTCATATCCGCCGACGAACTCAAGAATTCTGACAAGGCACAAGCCGAACAGATAATATTCGACAACCTCGTAGTAATAATAACAGAAAACCTGTAATCAATTTCAAATATGAAAAAATTCCGCACACTCATGTGCCTGGCATTCGCCAGCGCAATGATGGCCTGCAACGCAGGCAACACTTCTTCGCAAGCCGAGACAGCCTCAGCAAGCGAGACAGAGCAATCCGCCGACAAGGCAGGCAAGACTGTAGAATCAGACATACTCACGCCCAAGAGCGATACGCAGATCCGCCCCGGCATGAAAGTGCTCCGCCCCACTGTGATCGACTTCAATGCCACATGGTGCGGCCCCTGCCGCCTTTTCACTCCGGCATTCGACGCCGCAGCGAAAAAATACTCGTCGAAAGTCGACTTCTACTCTATCGACACCGACAAATACCCGCAGACAGCCAACGCTTTCAGCATCCAGGCGATCCCCACCATCGTTTTCATGATGCCTGACGGCACCGTTGAGACCCACACCGGCCTCAACGACTTCCTCACCACTCTCTCCAACCAAAACGCAAGTCAGGAAGAAGTGGTAGAGACAATGACATCAGAGCTGCAGCAAATGGTGGACAAAATGACTAAATGACACTAAAGGACATACTTAAGCGCATCGGTGAGCGCCACGGAGTGGAGGAGCTCAACCCGATGCAGAAAAAAGCCATCTCGGCCCGATCCGAAAGGGTGATTCTGCTCGCGCCCACAGGCAGCGGCAAGACTCTCGCTTTCACCATCCCTCTCGTCGAGAGGCTGCAGCCTTCCGACGGAAAGGTGCAGGCGGTGATTGTGGCTCCTTCGCGCGAATTGGTGATACAGATAGCCAACATCGTGAGGCCAATAGCCAACGGCGACGAAAACACCACCGGCGCGCACAAGACAGTAGCCCTCTATGGCGGACACTCGATGCAGGAAGAAATCAACAGCCTGCAGCCGGTGCCCGACATCGTGGTGGCTACCCCGGGCCGACTGCTCGACCATGCCCTGCGCGGCACAATCGACCTGGCTCCCGTGCGCTCACTTGTGCTTGACGAATACGACAAGGCACTCGAACTCGGATTCCATGACCAGATGCGCCGCATAGTCAAGCGCATGAGGTCACTGCGATATGTGATGCTGACCTCCGCCACCAGGCTGCGCGAGACCCCTGACTTCATCGACCTGTCGCAGGCCAAAATCATAGACTACAGCGACAAGAGCACGGAGCCGCGCGCCCGCATGGACGTGCACCTGGTGCGCAGCGACAGCCGCGATAAACTCGAGGCCCTCAACACCCTGCTCGAATCGCTTCCCGACGGCAAGACGATAGTCTTTGTCAATCACCGCGAAAGCGCCGAGCGGGTCTACGACTTCCTCAACCGCAAGAAGTGGCCTGTGGGATTATACCATGGCGGCCTCGACCAACTGCAGCGCGAGGTGGCCATAGACATGCTCAACAACGGCACCACCCCTATCCTCGCATCGACAGATCTCGGTGCGCGCGGCCTCGACATCGAGGGCATACGCAGCGTGGTGCATTACCACCTGCCACCCACACAAGAGAACTGGACTCACCGCAACGGACGCACGGCACGAGTCGACGCCACAGGCGATGTCTACGTCCTGGCTTCAGAAAACGAGAACGTGCCCGAATACATAGATTTTGACGACGAATACGTGCCCGCGGAGCACATGCCGAATCCTGACCCCATACACAGCGACACATCCACGCTCTACCTCAACGTAGGCAAGAAGGAGAAAGTGTCGAAAGGCGATGTGCTGGGATTCCTCACTAAGCAATGCGGCCTCGAAGGCAAAGAAGTAGGCAAAATCGTGGTCAAGGACCATTGCGTGGTGGCAGCCATCCCATCTGCGAAAGCCGATGATGTGATATCCATTGCATCCTCCACAAAAATCAAAGGCCAGAGGGCGAAAGCCTCACTGTTCTGACACAGACACCGACCTTATAAGAAAGCCATCGCTTTGGGCAGAGACCTCAGGCGATGGCTTTTTTGCGTGTCGAAGGCCACCAAAGCGCAAGAAACAGTCCGCGACACAGCAGATATGCGAGAAATGCGCCCCACAGGCGATGATTGCCCGGCACAGCCAATATCGGGCTTGACTGAGGATTGAAAAGAGCCAACGCGAAAAATATCGCCGCCGAGGCGATAGTGGTGCGCAGCATTCGCCCGGTGGCGGTCAGGCCGATATAGAACCCGTCGAAAATAAATGCGCCCACAGTGAGCGGCGGCATCAGCATCACCCACACGGCCATGCCCGTGGCATACTCCACCACCTCGGGGACATCGGTGATGAGGCCTATGATCTGACGGTAACCTGCCGCATAGACTATGAAAAAGACCGCTGCCATGCCCCCGGCCCAAAGCAACAGCCGATCGGTGCTCGCCTTCAGCATGCGCTCATCGCCGGCGCCGGCATAACGTCCGGCCAAAGCCTCGCCCGTGAACGCGAGTCCATCCATGAAATATGAAAAAAAGAGGAAAAACTGCATCAGCACGGCATTGGCGGCCAATGCCAGATCGCCGATGCGGGCGCCAATGGCTGTCACGGCCATTGTCACGGCCATGATGCAGGCCGACCGGAAGAATATATTGGCGTTGACCGTGAAGAATCGACGGAGCCTGCTGAAATCGAGCAATTCGCCGAGCCTTGGATTGACAAGCCGGCCTCTGCCGAAACGCGCAAGCAGCGCCAAAGCGAGGACGAGACCGCACCAATTGGCGATCAACGTGCCATACGCCACCCCCCGGAAGCCAGCCCCGAGAAACAGCACCAAAGATATGCTCAATATGATGTTGAGCGCATTGAGACTGATGGAGATGATCATCGGGCGCACCGTATCCTGCATGCCGAGAAACCATCCGAGCACGCACATTGTGGCCAACTGCGCGGGCGCGGCCCAGATGCAGATGCCGAAGTATTCCGCCGCAAGATCGCCGACCTGCCCCGAAGCGCCCATTAGGGCCGCCAGGATACCCAGCAAGGGCTTGCTGCAAATGACGAACGCAATGCCGGCGCACACAGCCACTATCACCGATTGGCAGAGAGTGACCATGACAGAGCGGCTGTCGCCGGCGCCATAGGCCTGGGCAGTCAGGCCGGTGGTGCCCATCCGCAGAAATCCGAAAAGCCAAAATACGGTGTTGATCATCATCGCCCCCACAGCGATGGCGCCGATGTAGGCTTCATCGCCAAGGTGGCCGGTGATGACCGTATCGCTAAGGCCGAGCAGCGGCACCGTGATGTTGCTCACGATGGCCGGCATGCTCAGCCTTAATATCTCCTTATTCAGCGTCACCGTCGCAAATCACAGGCCAGCCGTCGACCCACTTGATTTCACGCAGATAGAGTTTGCTGGCTCCGCGGCGCATCTTGTCATAGCCATGAGCCACGACATACCATTTGCCATCAAATTCATACACGCCGCAATGCCCTACACCCGCATATTTGCCGCTTTCGCCCGCAAGGATGGCGCCTCCGGTCTTGGCCATATCTTTGCCCTGGGCGTCAAAGTAGGGCCCGTCTACGCTTTTGCTGCGTCCCACGGCTATCTTATAGTTGCTGCTCAAGCCCTTGCAGCAGAAGTCATAGCTAACGAAGAGATAATAGTATCCGTCATGATAGGCTATGAACGGAGCCTCGATCGCATTGTTGTTGGCCGTCTCCTGAAAATGGGCCACTTTAGCCGCAGGGCGCCTGCGCGCGATGGTCTTGGGCTCGCCTGCAGGCGTCTTCATATCTTTTTTAAGTTTCACAATCTGTATGCCGTCCCAAAATGAGCCGAATGTCATCCAAGGATTGCCCTTCTTGTCGATAATGACATTCGGGTCAATGGCGTTGAAGTCGCTCTCGCCTGGCACCGACTTGATCACCATGCCGAGGTCTTCCCACTTATAGTCGGGCGAATTAGGGTTGAGAGTCTTGTTGACAGCAACGCCTATAGCGGAAATATTCTTATAGAATGTAGAGCAACTGTAATAGAGATACCACTTATCGCCCACCTTGATGATATCAGGAGCCCATGTGTGGCCTCCGTATGCGGGCACCGGCTCTTTGGGCCATTCGGGGATGGGGTCGAGCGGAGCCTTCTCCTGCTTCCAGTTGACCATGTCGGTCGAAGACATCATGCCGATTCCGAATCCGGTGGTGAACATATAATAGACACCGTCTTCAAAAGCCAGCACCGGATCATGCACATCGGGATACGAAGCCTCGAATTCAAAGCGTGGGCGCGGTCCGCGCGGTTTAGCCAATGTGCGCCCTATGAATTCAGCTATGCCTCCCGAGGCCTTTTCGTGGTTGGCGTAGTTGGGAAAACCATGCTTCCCTCCCGGAATCTCAAGCACGGTCACTTTTTCGTATGCCTTTTTGGCGTCGGCTATCGATGAGGTCACAATGAAATCCTCATCGCCATACACTATGAACACATCGCCCTTGTAGGCTCCGATGCTGTCCATAACAGCCAGCCCATTGATGGCTTCGTAATATTGGCGGCCGAGCTTCATGCCCATCACATCCTGGGGCTTGTCGCCATCAGCCTCAAACCGCTTAAGCATCGCAGGGGCTGTGGCAGGAATGCCGAGAGCCGGATACACAAGCACAAGAGACTTGAACATGCCGGGATTGGCGGCGGCAGTCAGAGCAGCCACAAGTCCGCCCTGGCTGCATCCCAGTAGGGCCACGCGGTCAGGATCTACAAAACCCCATCCTTTCACCTGCCGGGCTATCTCCTCCACATTGGCTTTTTCGGTGAAAATCGTCATATCGGTGGTGACGCCCTCGCTGCGGCTGTTATTGCCGCCTCCGCAGAAGTCAAACACAAAACTCGCCACGCCCTGCATGGCAAGGGTCTCGGCATAGGCTTGTGGCTCAAGGAAATTCCCGTTGTAGCCATGGGCCATGATCACCATAGGCATCTTGCCCTCCACTCCGTTGGGGATGAAAGCTTTGCCCCAAAGATTCTTGCCGTCGGTCATCTTCAGGCTGTATTCCTTCACCGCGAAGGGATCGTTATTGTCAGGGAAATTTTTGGCCTTCATCGTATAGTCGGGGAAATCCTTTAGCCTATTGCGCAAAAACACGTCGATCTCCGAGCGCTTGTCTTTGAACTGCCATCCCAGCCAAGAGCGCACCATAGGAGAGAATGATCCGCCAAACGGCTCGTGGAATGTGCCGCCGTGGCCTACACGTACCTGATTGGCGAAAGCCACAGGCACATTGTCAATTCTGGCATAATCCTTTTCAGCGTTGGCATAGGCTATGTCTCCTTCTCCGCCGATGAGATACAGCACGGGGCCATGGAGATTTTTGAGCGACTCCTTGCTGGCATCGGCCATCTGCATGTCGCCCATACCTGAATTGAGCATAAGATAGGTCTTGACCCTGGGGTCAGCGGCATTGGCCAGCACTTGCGCGCCGCCACAGCTTTGTCCTCCAAGAGCCACATACTCCATATCGATGTTCCCGAAATAATCACTGCCTTTTTTGGCATTCTGCGCCTGAGCCCAGTCTATGGCCTTTATCATGTCAGAATTGGGCGATTTGCGCAACTCGCGGTCAGAGATGCTGTCCTGCATCTCACCAAGGGCCACCACTATGTATCCGTATGAGGCCACATCGTTGAGCAGGCGCTCATGCGGCAGGGAGGTGTCATTGCATGCTCCATTGGCGAAAACGAATAGAGGAAGAGCGCCTTCGTGAGTGACAGCCGCCTGGATGTCAGACGGACGGTAAACCACAAATCCCTTAAGTGTGGGATCGGATATAGCTTCAGCCTTGTAAGGGCCACTGCCGCCCTGGTCAATCACTTTCTTTGCCGGAGCAGCCCATGACATCAGGCCCGCGGCCGCGGTCATGGCGAGAATTAAGGTTTTTATCATAAGATTTTGCGTGAGATTTATACGTTGAAATCACTCTTTTTCAATATCCCGCAAAGATAAGCAATTATACGAAAAACTCACACTTATGAAAATGTTTTTTTTGCGCGCCACCACAAACAGCATAGAGCCCGCAGCTTTAAGCCGCAGGCCCTATATATGCTTTGCCGATCTTCGTCAGCCGAAAATGCCGCCAATCTTACCCTTTATCTCGTCGATGAGGCCTTCTTTCACGCCATCACCGTCAAGATCGCCGACAAGGTCAGACAACTTAGAGGTGATATCACTCATGTTCATGTTCTTAAGGTCAAAACCCTGGAGTCTTTCAGTGACCTTGGTGACATCAAATTTATCACCAAACTTGCCCTTAAGGCTTTCAATAATTTCAGTAATTTCCATAATCGTTGTTTTGAATTAATCGAATGCTTATCTATAATTGAAAACATTTGAGAATGGCCAAGGTTCATTGGTCATAGACGTCTTTAGCTTAATTTCATATACAAAACAAATCCTTAATTGATTTTTTTTTAAAAAAAACTCCAAATATTTGTTGGCGTGGACAATAATCCGTATCTTTGTGTATCAAACACATCTGCCGCCAAACACTTATGCCTATGCCTGAAATCACATCAACATACATCAACCCTCTCACTGACTTCGGCTTCAAATACCTATTCGGGCAGGAAGAGAATAAACAGTTTCTGCTTTCGTTCCTCAATGCAGTGATGCAGGGCCACCGCATATTGACTGACGTGGATTTTGTAGACAAAGAAATGGTCAGCGAGAGCAAAGATGGCAGAGCTCTGATATACGACCTGCACTGCAAAACTTCAGACGGAAGCTCGATAATAGTGGAAATGCAAAACCGCTATCAGACCCATTTCAAAGACAGAGCGCTATTCTACATATCCACTGACATACACCGGCAGGGCAAAAAAGGATGCGACTGGGATTACAGCCTTACGCCCGTATATGGGATATATCTGATGAACTTTGATTGGAAAGAAAAGACGAAAGAACATTTGCGCGAAGACGTATGTTTGATGAATATAAGGAATCATGAGGTTTTCTCTGACAAGATTTGGATGACATTCCTAAAGATTCCAATGATGGTAAAGGATGCCGCAAACTGCAAGGATACCTTTGACAAATGGTTGTACCTATTTAAAAACATGGAGAAGATGGAAGCTATGCCTCAAGCATTTACTAACGATCCTGTGTTCCGCAGACTCGGAGAAGTGGCCAGAGTTGCCGCCCTTGACAACAAAAGTAGGTCAGACTACGAAAAGTCACTGAAAATATACCGTGACAATTACGCCATAGCCATGACCGAAAGAACCGAAGGCAGAGCCGAAGGCAGGGCTGAAGGCGTCAAAATAATGAGCGAGATGGGCATACCGCATGACGTCATCGCGGCCAAATTTAAGATGCCGCTGTCGGATGTGGAAGCAATCCTTGGCTTGCCGAGATAGCACTCTCCCCCATGCGCGCCTCCTCTGAAATTTGTTCATAATTCTTATGTCGGAAATTTCGCGGTAAAAGAAAAAATCACTACCTTTGCGCTTTCAATATAAAGGTACACATTATGGGTGGATTTTTTGGTACCGCGCTCAAGCGCGACTGTGTAAACGATCTGTACTACGGCACAGACTATAACTCACATCTTGGCACCAAAAGAGGCGGAATGGCTACGTATAGCCCCGAGACGGGCTTCGTGAGAAGCATCCACAGCCTCGAAAACACGTATTTCCGCACTAAGTTTGAGGGCATCCTGTCAAGGTTCAAAGGAAATCTGGGCATCGGCGTAATAAGCGACAATGACTCGCAGCCCATCGTGGTCAATTCCCATCTGGGAAAATTCGCGATAGTGACAGTGGCTAAGATAGCCAACATGGAGGAATTGGAGACAGAAATGCTCGCCAACCATGTGCACTTCGCCGAGACAAGCTCGGGCAACACCAATCCGAGCGAGATGGTGGCTACCCTGATCAACGAAGGCGATGATTTCGCATCAGGCATACGCTACGCCCAAGAGCGCATCAAAGGCTCATGCTCAATGCTCCTGCTCACCTCCGAAGGGCTGATAGCCGCCCGCGACAAATTTGGTCGCACTCCGATCCTCATAGGCAAAAAAGATGACGGATATGCCCTCTCCAGCGAATCAACAGCATTCCCCAACCTCGACTACCAACCGGTGAGAGATCTCGGCCCCGGCGAGATAGTCAAAGTCACAGCCGACGGCATCGAACAGCTCGCCGAGCCGCTGCCAGAAATGCAGATCTGCTCATTCCTGTGGGTATACTACGGATTTCCCGTGTCATGCTACGAAGGCCGCAATGTAGACGATGTGCGCTACAGCAGCGGCGAACTCATGGGCATGCGCGACGACACCGAAGTAGACTGCGTCTGCGGCATCCCCGACTCCGGCACCGGCATGGCCATGGGATACAGCCGAGGCAAAGGCGTGCCCTACCGCCGCTGCGTGGCCAAGTACACGCCAACATGGCCCCGAAGCTTCACCCCTTCCGACCAAAGCCGCCGCGACCTTGTGGCAAAGATGAAGCTTATCCCCAACCGCGCCATGATGCAGGGGCGCAGAGTGGCATTCTGCGACGACTCTATCGTAAGGGGCACACAGCTGAAAGACAATGTGCAGACTTTCTTCGACAACGGAGCCAAGGAAGTGCACATGCGCATAGCCTGCCCCCCGCTCATATACGGCTGTCCATTCGTTGGCTTCACTTCATCAAAATCCGACCTTGAGCTCCTTACGCGCCGCATCATCGCCGAGCTCGAAGGCGACCCCAACAAGAACCTCGAGGCATACGCCACCACAGGATCACCTGAATACAACGCACTTGTGCAGAAAATGGCCGACAGACTCGGCCTCGACTCTCTGAAATTCAGCACAATCGAAGAGCTTGTGCAAGCCATTGGCCTGCCGAAGCACAGGATTTGCACGCACTGCTTCGATGGCAGCTCACACTTCTGATGCTCAAAGCCCGGCTCTTTTAGCTAACTTTAAAGAATTTCGGCAAAAATCAAATCGTTTTTTGGAGGAAATTTCACACAAAATTTGTAATTTTGCACAGGAATACAATAAGGTAAACAACACAATAACTCTCTATACAATTTAAACTCGATTTTAACATGAGCCAAATTGAAGAAATCAAGAAAGCCCGTCTGGCCAGCGTCAAGGAAGACCTCGCCAAGCGTGGCATCACCGGCGTAGCTGAGGTTATCTACAACCCCACCTACGAGGAGCTGTTCAAGGATGAGACCCTCAGCACCCTCGAGGGCTACGAAAAAGGACAGAACACCGAGCTCAACGCTGTCAATGTGATGACAGGCGTCTACACCGGACGTTCGCCCAAAGATAAGTTCATCGTAATGGACGAAATCAGCAAGGACACCGTATGGTGGACTACCCCCGAATACAAGAACGACAACAAGCCCGCTTCGCAGGAGGCTTGGGCTGCATGCAAGGAACTCGCCCTCAAGGAGCTTTCCGGCAAGAAGCTTTATGTTGTCGACGGCTTCTGCGGCACCCACAAGGCTACCCGCATGGCTGTGCGCTTCATCGTTGAGGTGGCTTGGCAGGCTCACTTCGTGACCAACATGTTCATCCGCCCCTCTGCTGAAGACCTCGAGAACTTCACTCCCGACTTCGTTGTATACAACGCTTCTAAGGCTAAACTCGAGAACTACAAGGAACTCGGCCTCAACAGCGAGACCGCAGTTGTCTTCAACCTCACTTCTCGCGAGCAGGTGATCATCAACACCTGGTACGGCGGCGAAATGAAGAAGGGCATGTTCTCGATGATGAACTACTACCTGCCTCTCCAGGGCATCGCTTCTATGCACTGCTCTGCCAACACCGACATGGAAGGCAAGAACACCGCCATCTTCTTCGGTCTCTCCGGCACAGGCAAGACCACCCTTTCGACCGACCCCAAGCGTCTCCTCATCGGCGACGACGAGCACGGCTGGGACGACGAAGGCGTATTCAACTTCGAAGGCGGCTGCTACGCCAAGGTTATCAACCTTGACAAGGAAAGCGAGCCTGACATCTACAACGCTATCCGCCGCGACGCTCTTCTTGAGAACGTAACCGTTGACGCAGAAGGCAAGATCGACTTCGCTGACAAGAGCGTGACCGAGAACACCCGCGTATCTTATCCCATCGACCACATCGAGAAGATCGTGCGCCCCGCTTCTGAAGGCCCCGCCGCAAAGAACGTAATCTTCCTGTCTGCCGACGCATTCGGCGTGCTGCCTCCCGTGTCGATCCTGACTCCCGAGCAGACCAAATACTACTTCCTGAGCGGCTTCACCGCCAAGCTCGCCGGCACAGAGCGCGGCATCACCGAGCCCACTCCCACTTTCTCTGCTTGCTTCGGCCAGGCTTTCCTCGAACTCCACCCCACAAAGTATGCAGAGGAGCTCGTTAAGCGCATGGAGCAGAGCGGCGCAAAGGCTTATCTGGTGAACACCGGCTGGAACGGCACCGGCAAGCGCATCTCCATCCGCGACACCCGTGGCATCATCGACGCCATCCTCAACGGCGACATCCTCACCGCTCCCACCAAGAAGCTCCCCATCTTCGACTTCGAAGTGCCCACCGCACTCCCCGGCGTTGATCCCGCCATCCTCGATCCGCGCGACACATACGCTAACGTTGAAGACTGGAACACCAAGGCCAACGACCTCGCTGCCCGCTTCATCAAGAACTTCGAGAAGTACACCAACAACGAAGCCGGCCAGGCTCTCGTTGCCGCTGGTCCCCAGCTCTAATCTCAATTAGAAATCGGCTTTTCAGCATCAACCACTGAATATCCAGACATAAACTGACAAGAAGGAGGCTTTTACGGCCTCCTTCTTTCATTTCAAGCAAACAGTTATCCTCAATAATTGACCAAAGCCTATGGCATTGAGTGACCGCAAGCAACAATGCCGCAACCTGCATAACAAAAGAAGCCCGCTCATCGCGGGCTTCTTTTGTACATAAGGTATGAACCTTAGAAGTTGGTGGGCATGCGGCGCAGGAATTCGATGCTCTTGTCGATGGCTTCGTACATGATGATGTCGTCATTGACAAAGGCCACGCTGGTGCGGTATTCTGCCATTATGCCTTCAAGGAAGGGCGATGTCTTGAGAGGACGGCGGAAGTCAAGGGCCTGGGCGGCGTTCATCAGCTCGATGGCGAGGATGCGCTCAAGATTGTCAAGCACCTTGAGCAACTTTGTGGCGGCGTTTCCGCCCATGCTCACATGGTCTTCCTGCTCGTTGCTCGATACGATCGAGTCGCTCGATGCAGCAAAGCAATACATCTTGTTCTGGCTCACCATCGACGCTGCGGCATACTGAGGTATCATGAAGCCGGAGTTAAGGCCCGGATGAGCCACAAGGAATTCCGGCAGCCCCCTCTTTCCGAGTATGAGCTGGGCCACACGGCGCTCTGATATGTTGCCGAGCTCGGCCAGTCCGATGGCCAGATAGTCCATGGGGATGGCTATCGGCTGCCCGTGGAAATTGCCGCCTGATATGATTGTGTCGTCATCGGGGAATATCGTAGGATTGTCGGTGACCGAGTTTATCTCACGCAGAATTACGTCGGCCACATAGTTGATGGCATCCTTCGACGCCCCGTGCACCTGGGGCACACAGCGGAATGAATACGGATCTTGCGTGGCCTTGTCGGGCAAAGCGGCTATCTCGCTGCCCGACAATATGCGACGCACATTGGCTGCGGTCTCAATCTGGCCCGGATGCGGACGCATTTGCTGTATGCAGTCGGCGAAAGCGTCGATGCGACCATTATAGGCGTCGAGCGACAGAGCCGCCACGATGTCGGCCTTCTTGGCTATGTCGAAAGAGCGGAGCAGGGCATGCACGGCATTGGCGGTCATGAACTGGGTGCCGTTGAGAAGCGCCAGCCCCTCCTTGCTTTTGAGCTTGATGGGCTTCCAGCCATGCTCGCGAAGCACTTCGGTGGCATGGTACATGCGGCCATTGACCCTCACCTTTCCCTCTCCGATCAGCGGCAGGAATAGGTTGGCCAAGGGGGCGAGATCGCCCGAGGCTCCGAGCGAACCGCGATCATAGACTATCGGCAGGATGTTGCTGTTGTAGAAGTCGATGATACGCTGCACGGTGTCGACCTGCACCCCGCTGTATCCGAGCGAGAGGGCGTTGGCCTTAAGCAGCATCATCAATTTGATTATGACGGGAGCCAATTCATCACCCACGCTGCAGGCATGGCTCTTCACAAGGTTTTCCTGAAGCGTTGACAGGTCGTCAGCCGATATATTGCGGTCGCAGAGGCTTCCGAATCCGGTGGTGATGCCGTAGAGCGGCACTTTCGACTCCGCCACCTTGTCGTCAAGGTAGCGTCGGCAATGCTCAATGCGCTCGATGGCTTGCGGTGAGAGCGCCAGCTGCATATTTTCAGAGAGGATTGCGTCGATGTCGGCGTATGACAGCGGCTTCTCTCCTATCTTATATACTTTATACATATTGGTATCGATTTAAGGCAATTCGTCAGCCGACAGCCTTCTTAAGCAAGTCTGACACTTTTCTCTCCGTCTCTTCGGCCTTCTGCTCTATGATGGCTAGCTCTTTCTTCATTTCATCAACAAAGGCTTCGTCTTTTATCGAAGTCAGATTGATCCGCACGTTGGCACCGGCGCCAAGCACTGCTGTCCGGGCGCAAAGGGCAGCCACATATGCGTCGGTGATGGCGTTCTGATTGCCTTTCTCGGCCACCTCCACCAGATCAGGAAGAAATGTGCTCACGAGTTTTGCCACGCTGAACGGAACAGTGGCTGCATGCCGCAGGGCCGTCTGTATGCTGTCGGCGCGAAATTCCTTTTCCGTATCGGTATCTTTAGGCAACTTATAGGCGTTGAATACTTGCTCGTATGCTTCAGAGTCAAGGTCTACGGCCTTCAGCATGAGGCTTGATGCGGGAGCGAGCTTCTCGCCGACCATCAGCATCGCATCCTGCACGTCGGCGTATTTCTTTTTTCCGATCGTGAGACCGGCCACCATTTTACCCAAAGCAGCTGACAACGCAGCGCAAAGAGCCGATACGCTTCCGCCGCCGGGCACGGGATCGCCACCGGCCACGGCCTCTACGAAATTCTTCACCGTAAGATTGTTGAGTTCCATGATATTTCTATGTTTTTAAGGTTTTGTCATTCAGAGATCTGTGTGCAGCAATGTGCGTTTCACAAGGTTGATGCCAGTGTGGTAGGGCAGCATATTGATGTCGTCAGTGTCAAGGATGATGATATCGGCCTTCTTGCCAACCTCAACCGATCCGATAGAGTCGGCCATGCCCAAGGCCGCCGCACCATTGATGGTTAGCGCGGAGATTACCTCCTCGATGCTCATGCCCATGTGTATGCAGGCCAGGGCTATCATAAGGGGCACCGAGTAGCTGAAGCAACTGCCCGGATTGAAGTCGCTGGCAAGGGCAACAGCGGCTCCGGCATCAATCAGACTGCGAGCGGGGGCGTATTCTTCCTTAAGCGCGAAAGCCGTAATGGGCAGAAGCGTGGCCACTGTAGGGCTATCGGCCAGAGCCTTAATCCCGGCTTCAGAGACGTGAAGCAGATGGTCGGCCGAAAGCGCACCGATCTCGGCTGCGAGTTCGGCGCCGCCTGTGCACACTATCTCATCTGCATGGATCTTCGCTCCGAAGCCCATATCACGGGCGGCGAGCAAGAGCCGGCAGCTCTGCTCTATGGAGAAGACTCCCTTCTCGCAGAATATATCGCAATTCGCGGCCAGCGGCTTTGCGGCAGGCAGCATCTCTGCGATCAGGAAGTCGATGTATTCGTCAGCGCGTCCCGCATATTCCGCGGGCAGGGCGTGAGCCCCGAGGAAAGTAGACACCACTCCCGGCCCAAGCGAGGCGGCCACCTCCATCTGCCTGATTTCGGTTTCGCGGTCAAGCCCGTATCCGCTTTTGGCCTCGATCGTGGTCACGCCCATCTGGCGCATCTTTTCCACATATCCCAAGGCCTTATCGCGCAGATGGCTGAATGAGGCCTCGCGCGTGGCCTTGGTGGTGCTGGCTATGCCGCCGCCGCGCTCCATGATGCTCATGTAGCTGTCGCCACGCATGCGCCACATGAATTCCTGCGGACGCATGCCGCCAAAGACGAGATGCGTGTGCGAATCGACAAAGCCGGGCAATACTGCTGCTCCGCCCGCGTCGATCACATCGCATGCGTCAGGCAGAGCCCGGCTTGGGCCCACAT
This sequence comes from uncultured Muribaculaceae bacterium, assembly GCA_947525975.1. Taxonomy (GTDB): domain Bacteria; phylum Bacteroidota; class Bacteroidia; order Bacteroidales; family Muribaculaceae; genus CAG-873. The sequence continues at coordinate 37,233 of CANNVE010000001.1, forward strand.
ACTCTATCGCGCCGTCTGCCACCTCGATTTGCGCGCCTCCGATGTGGAGCAGACGCCCCATCTCCTCACCCCGAAAGGCTGCGGATCCCTGCGGGGTGAAGAGATTGGCGTTTATGATTGCTGTGCGCTTCATATCTGCTGACTTTACTCCATGATGCGCTTCTCTATCACCTGGTCAGAGCTGAATCCCTCAAGGCCGAGATAATAGCTGCACGTATCGACTAAAGCCTCCATCGGCACAAGGCCAATGATCTCGCTGCCCACCACGCTCACGCCGTATCTTCGGGCCTCATATCGCACCATCTCCATAGCCTGGTACAGGTGAGTGCGGGTGAAGTCGGTCATATTGATCGACACCTGGGTTATGCCCCTCTCCTTGAGCTCTACGCCCATGGCCTTGCAAAAACGCAGTCCTCCGCCTATGAAGCGTATGCGCTTGGCGATGGCGCTGGCTATCTCCATGTCGGGGGTATTGAGGTTGATGTTGTAGGCCACGAGCGGCATGCGCGCTCCTACGGCCACAGTGCCGGCTGTGGGATGCTGACAGGCAGGTCCGAAATCGGGCTGCCACTCGGGCTGCTTGATTTTCTCGGCAAAGCCTTCGAATTCGCCCTTGCGCACGGCTGCAAGATTCTCACGGTGAGGAGCCGTGGCCGATTTTTCGTATAGATACACCGGGATGCCATATCGGTCGGCTATCTCGCGGCCTACCTCTTTCGACAGATCTATCGCCTCATCGACCGTGCAGTTCTTGATAGGTATGAAGGGCACCACGTCTACTGCGCCCATGCGGGGGTGTGCTCCCTTGTGCGACCGAAGGTCTATCACCTCCACCGCCACGCCTATGGCCTCGAGCAGGGCGTCTTTCAGTGGCTGGGGCTCGCCTACCACGGTCACCACCAGGCGGTTGTGATCTTCATCATTGCTGTAGTCAAGAAGTTTGACATTCTTTGCCTTGCGGAAAGGCTCCACGATTCGCTCTATTTTCTGCTGATCGCGTCCCTCGCTGAAATTAGGGACGCACTCCATTATCTTTTCCATGATATCCGTTATGATAGATTATTGATTATTGTTGTGGGTTACTGTTTTTGCGATGATGTCATCATCGACAAGCTCCGGGATGGTGATGTGGTATGCGTCGGCATGTGTGCGGTTGAATTCCTCGGCGGTCTCCATAGCGTTGGGGTTGCGGGCCCACGAACGACGCGCCACGCCGCCCATCACGTCCCACAACATAGCCGACTTCAAGATTTCGTCCACTCTCTCGCTGCCGTCGCACACCATGCCGAAGCCTCCGTTGATAGCCTTGCCTATGCCCACGCCGCCGCCATTGTGCAGAGCCACAAGGCTCATGCCGCGCGCGCAGTTTCCGGCGAAGCACTGCACGGCCATGTCGGCCATCACATTGCTGCCGTCCTTGATGTTAGCAGTCTCGCGGAAAGGCGAATCCGTGCCGCTCACATCGTGATGGTCACGGCCAAGCATGATCGGACCAACCTCTCCGTTTCGCACCATCTCATTGAATTTCAACGCAATCCTCATGCGCCCGAGAGCATCCTGATAAAGTATGCGGGCCTGGGTGCCCACCACGAGCTGATTCTTCTCTGCATCGCGTATCCACACCCAGTTGTCCATGTCCTGGCTGCGGCGCGTGGGATCGATGCAATCCATCGCCGCCTTGTCAGTCTTTACGAGGTCTTCGTGCTTGCCCGAAAGGCACACCCAGCGGAATGGGCCATAGCCATAATCGAAAAGCTGCGGGCCCATGATGTCTTCCACATATGACGGCCAGATGAATCCATCCTTGTCATCGACGCCGTTGCGCGAGATTTCCTTCACGCCTGCATCGTAGATGGCCTTCATGAAAGCATTGCCATAGTCGAAGAAATATGTGCCGCGTCCCACAAGCTCCTTGACTGCCTGATAATGCCGGTGCAGCGAGGCGTCGACCATGCGCTCAAATTCTCGGCGGTCGCGCTTGAGCAGATCTGTGCGCTCCTCAAACGTCAGGCCGGCGGGGCAATACCCTCCTTCATACACGGCATGGCAAGAGGTCTGGTCACTGAGCAGGTCCACTTTTACTCCATTGGCAATGGCGTACTCGAGCAAATCCACCACATTGCCATGATAGGCTATCGAGCAAGGCTCGCCGGCCTGCTGCGCTTTGGCGGCTATTGCGAATGCCTCGGGGAGGCTGTCGGTGACATGCCCCACCCATCCCTGGTCATGCCGCGTCTTAATGCGCGAGGCGTCGACCTCGGCTATTATGGCCGTGGCTCCGGCTATCTCGGCGGCCTTGGGCTGGGCGCCGCTCATGCCTCCGAGACCCGAAGAAATGAATAACCTCCCGGCGAGATTGCCATCGTCAGGTATGCCGAGCTTGAGCCGTCCGGCATTGAGAAGCGTATTGAAAGTGCCGTGTACTATGCCCTGGGGCCCAATATACATCCAGCCGCCGGCTGTCATCTGCCCATAATTGGCCACGCCCATCTGGGCCGCCACCTCCCAATCCTTGATGTTGTCGAAGAGTCCCACCATCATCGAATTTGTGATGATCACCCTCGGAGCATCAGGCCTTGACCGGAAAAGCCCGAGCGGATGACCCGACTCTATGACGAGCGTCTGCTCCCGGGTGAGATTTTCAAGATAAGCCTTGATGAGCCGATACTGCATCCAGTTCTGGCACACTTGGCCTGTCTCGCCGTAAGTGACAAGTTCGTAGGGATAAAGAGCCACATCGAAGCACAGGTTATTGTCAATCATCACCTGAAAAGCCTTGCCCTCGATACACTTTCCCTTGTATTGATCTATGGGCTTTGCCTTAAGATCGCCCGCCGGGCGATACCTGTATCCATAGATCTTGCCGCGCGTGCGCAACTCATGCATGAATTCCGGAGCGAGGTCGGCATGAAGGTGTTTGGGTACATAGCGCAAGGCATTGCGCAGGGCAGTCTCAGTCTGGGCCGGAGTAAGGCAGAATCCGCGGTCGGGAGCGCGGCGTATGCCCTCCTGAAATTCAGGATACTCAGGCAGCCTGTCGGGAAGCGAATATTCCATCTTTCGGTATAGTTTTATGGCGTTAGATTTGTTTTTCACAAAAGTAATTAAAAATCTCCAAAAAACCATATTTCGTCATCTTTTTTCCGTGTGCTCACGGCCATCCATGCTCAATCATGGCATAAACTACAGGCAGAGCAATATATTTTAGTCTCCACCACATGATGCCTAAAAGTTTTTTCCGGCAATTTGGTTGGATAAGATGTTTTTTTCGCTACCTTTGCACAGATATCTCAATTAACCCGAAATCATTACCATTTTTTATTGTCACTGTACAATCAATCATAACCTTTTATGTTAGAAAAAACTGACGTGAAAACCATCGACAAGGTTGTCGTTAGATTTTCAGGGGATTCAGGCGACGGCATGCAGCTTGCCGGAAACATCTTCACGAATGTTTCCGCCGGAGTTGGCAACCAGGTGTCGACATTTCCCGACTATCCAGCCGAAATTCGCGCTCCCCAAGGCTCTTTGAGCGGCGTTTCAGGATTCCAAGTCAGCGTGGGCATGAATGTGCACACGCCGGGCGACCAATGCGACGTGCTGATCGCCATGAACCCAGCAGCGCTGAAGCAGAACGTGAAGTTCCTCAAGCCGGGAGGCATCATCATCGTCGACATCGACTCGTTTAAGGAGAGCGACCTGAAGAAGGCGCTTTTCCAGACCGAAGACGCTTTCGACGAGCTCGGAATCAACAAGGACCATGTGATGATGGTGCCCGTCACCTCCATGACAAAGGCGGCGCTCGCTGACTCGGGCATGGACAACAAGGGCATGCTCAAATGCCGCAACATCTTCGCCCTTGGCGTGGTTTGCTGGCTGTTTGACCGTCCGCTCGACCAAGCCTTGAAGTTCATCAGGAATAAATTCGCGAAGAAGCCGGCCATATACGAGGCAAACGCCAAGGTGATCAACGCCGGATACGACTACGCTCACAATATACACGCATCGATGCCCACATACCGCATCGAGACCCGAGACCCGCGTCCGGGCGTGTACACCGACATAAACGGCAACACCGCCACCGCATGGGGCCTGATCATGGCATCGGAGAAGGCCGGCCGCCCGCTCTTCCTGGGCAGCTACCCCATCACTCCGGCCACCGACATACTCCATGAGCTCGCCAAGCGCAAGGATCTGGGCGTGAAGGCATGCCAGATGGAGGACGAAATAGCCGGCGTGTGCTCGGCCATAGGCGCCGCCTATGCCGGCAACCTCGCCGCCACATCCACCTCCGGCCCCGGCCTGGCTCTGAAGAGCGAAGGCATCGGCCTGGCCGTGATTGCCGAGCTGCCGCTTGTCATCATCGACGTGCAGCGCGGCGGCCCATCGACCGGCCTGCCCACGAAGACCGAGCAGACTGACCTGATGCAGGCCCTCTATGGCCGCAACGGCGAGTCGCCCATCGTGGTAGTGGCTCCGGCTTCGCCCACCGACTGCTTCAAGATGGCTTTCGAGGCTTGCCGCATAGCCATAGAGCACATGACCCCGGTGATCCTGCTCAGCGACGCTTTCATCGGCAACGGCTCTTCGGCCTGGCGCATACCCGAGGCTGACGAATATCCAGAAATCAAGGTGAAATACGTGCCCGAGGCGCTTAAGGATACATGGCAGCCCTACATGCGCGACGAAAAGGACCTCGCCCGCTATTGGGCCATCCCCGGCACCGAAAACATGATGCACCGCCTCGGTGGCCTCGAGAAGGACTCTCGCACCGGAGCCATCAGCACCGACCCCGTCAACCACGAGAAGATGGTGGGCCTGCGCCGCGAGAAGATCGAGCGCATCGCCACAGACATCCCGGCTCTCGAAGTGCTGTGCGACGCCGACGCAGACACCCTGCTCATAGGCTGGGGCGGCACCTACGGCCACCTGTATTCAGCCGCCGAGGAGCTTTCGGCAGAAGGCACGCCCGTGGCTTTCGCCCACTTCCGCTACATCAACCCTCTGCCGGCCAACACCGCCGAGGTGATCTCGAAATACAAGAGGGTAATCGTGGCCGAGCTCAACACCGGCATGTTCGCCGACTTCCTTCAGTCGAAATTCCCGCAGAAGGACATACGCCGCATCAATAAAATCCAGGGCCAGCCTTTCCTCGTGAAAGAGGTAGTAGACGGTGTCCGCAACATCATCAGCGAATAATCATGGAACAGACAGCATACACCCCCGCCAACTTCAAGAGCAATCAATCGGTGCGTTGGTGCCCGGGCTGCGGCGACCACGCCATCCTCAACACCCTGCACAAGGCCATGGCTACGCTGGGTGTGCCCCCGCACATGACTGCCGTGATTTCGGGCATCGGATGCAGCTCGCGCCTGCCCTATTATATGAACACCTACGGATTCCACACCATCCACGGGCGCGCCGCCGCCATAGCTACAGGCTTCAAGGTGGCGAATCCGCAGATGACCGTATGGCAGATCTCGGGCGACGGCGACGGACTCGCCATCGGCGGCAACCACTTCATCCACGCAGTGCGCCGCAACATCGACATCAACATGATCCTCTTCAACAACAAGATCTACGGCCTCACCAAGGGACAGTACTCCCCCACTTCGGCGCGCGGATTCGTGTCGAAGTCATCGCCCTACGGCACTACAGAGGATCCGTTCATCCCGGCTGAGCTCGTGTTCGGCGCGCGCGGACAATTCTTTGCCCGCTCAATCGACGTAGAGCTGCAGACGAGCCAGGAAGTGCTCGTGGCCGCCGCCCGCCACAAGGGAGCGTCGGTGGTGGAGATACTGCAGAACTGCGTGATCTTCAACAACGGCATCCACAACCCCATCACCGACAAGGAAGTGCGCGCCGACCGCACCATACACCTGCGCCACGGCGAGAAGATGCTCTTCGGCAAGGACATGGACCACGGCCTGGTGCAGGACGGATTCCTGCTCAAGGCCGTCAAGCTCGGCGAAAGCGGATACACCATCGACGACGTGCTTGTGCATGACGCACACTGCCAAAGCAACTTCCTGCATCAGCAGCTGGCCATGATGGACGGCGAGACGCTGCCTCTGGCCGTAGGCGTGATACGCGACGTAGAGGCCGTCACCTACAACGACGCCGTAGAGGCCCAGGTGGCCGAGGTGCGCGCCAAGAAAGGCTTCACCTGCCTGCGCGACATGATCCTCTCCGGCGAAACCTGGGAGGTGAAATAAAGCCTACGTATCGGATATGGACAAAAAAATCGGGTCGGATAGGCCCGATTTTTTTGTATATATCCAACTTTTCACTATATTTGCGAAAACACAATAAAATAAGACCGATATGTGCAAGGATGTATTTATCAACCCGTTTACGGATTTCGGATTCAAAAGGCTATTTGGCAACAAGGACAACAAGCGCTTCCTTATCAGTTTTCTAAATTCACTGCTGACTGACGAGGTCGTCACCGACATCAATTACCAGAATGTAGAGAAACTCGGCATCATATCGGGCGACCGCAACGCCATATTCGACCTTTACTGCACCACAGCCAAAGGCGACCACATCATCGTGGAGATGCAGAACGCCTATCAGAGATACATAGTGGACCGAAGCATATTCTATTCTTCATTCGCAGTGCAGGAAGCCGCGCAGAAAGGCAACTGGAACTTCAGGCTGCCGCGAATCTATACGATAGCCTTCCTCAACTTCACCATGCTCGAATATTGCGATTCGCCCGAATTCAAGCATGTGATACGCCTGTGCGACACCGCCACAGGCCAGCAATTCAGCCAGACATTGACCTACATATACCTCGAAATGCCTAAATTCATAAAGGACATCGACGAGATAGAGAAGGATGGCAATGACTCGTTTGACCAATGGATGTATGCGTTCAAAAACCTGTCTTCGCTTGATGAATACCCGGAACGCCTGCGCCAACAGATCCTCAAAGACTTCTTTGAGGCAGCGAAGATAGAAGCATTTCCACGCACCGAACGAATAGCATACGAAATGAGCCTGAAGCAAAAACTCGACTATGACAACACCCTGAACACCGCCAAAGAGATGGCCGAGGAAGCAGGCCGGGCTGAAGGCTTGGCTGAAGGACGCACTAAAGGACGCGCCGAAGGCTTAGCTGAAGGACGCGCTGAAGGCTTAGCTGAAGGACGCGCCGAGGGACGCGCCGAAGGGGCCAAAATGGCTAAGCTCGAAGTGGCGCGCGGAATGCTGCGGCAAGGCATACCTCTTGACACTATATGCTCATTGACCGGGCTTGACAAATCTGACATCACTGCCGGCTAAACAAACCGCCCCATACACATCATAGGCACGACTGCGCGCATCATGCTCGGGCGTGCCTCTACGTTTCATTCAAGCCATAAACTCCACAAAAAATCTTTCCTCAAAAAAAGGAGAGATTTTTTTGTTTATTCGCACTTATTGTATTAACTTTGTGTGCTCATACCAAATCGACTAAGCGACGGCCCGCAGGCAGCCGCTTTTTTATACGGGGATTATGAGAATTGACCGGAATACAACCCATGCAATTACACATATATGAAGTTTAAACTTTTCTTGCTATTGTTGCTGTCGGCGGCTTTGCCGTCGCTGGCTCAATCCGCCGGGCTCCAGGGTGTGGTGCTCGACGCGTCGACCGGCGCTCCCATCAATGGCGCCAAGGTCACCCTCAGTTCTCAAGCCATAGCCCGCCAGTCGGGTCTTTCGGGCGACTTCATTTTGCCCAACGCGCAGGCCGGCTCTGACTTCATCATCGTCACCTGCGACGGATATGCCCCACTGAGCCTTGAAGTGGCCATCCCGGCCAACGGAGTAGTGCAGCTTGGCGAAATCAAGCTCGACAAAGCCAACCTCAACGCCGATGACTATTTCGGCTCAATCGAGGATCTCGTATTCGACGAGAACGTGCTCGAAGACGAGGAGGGCAATTCGCAGAGCGTGGCTGCGCTCACCGGAGCGAACGACAATCTCTACTACAGCACCGCCAGCTACAATTTCGGCCCCATGTATTTCCGCTATCGCGGCTACGACAGCCGTTATCAGAGCGTATACCTCAACGGCGTGGAGATGAATGACCTTATGCGCGGACGCTTCAACTTCTCGAGCCTTCTGGGCATGACAAGCCGCGCATTCCGCAACAAGACCACCACCGTGGGCCTTGACGCATCTGCCTACGGATTCGGCGATATCGGCGGCAGCGTCAACTACAACACCGTGGCCGACACCTATGCTCCCGGCTTCAACGGCAGCGTGGCTTTCACCAACTCAAACTATATGTACCGCGCCATGGCCACATACTCAACCGGCCTGATGGACAACGGATACGCCGTGACCATTTCGGCGATCGGACGCTACTCGAAGGAAGGCGTGGTCGAGGGCACATTCTACAATTCCGGAGGCCTCTTCCTCTCTGTCGAGAAGAAGATAGACAATGACAACTCTATCACGCTGACCGCATTCGGCGGCCCCACACAGCGCGCCAACTCGTCTGCCACTTATCAGGAAGCCTACGACCTGGCCGGCACCAACCTCTACAACCCCAACTGGGGATGGTACCAGGGCAAGAAGCGCGCAGCACGCATTGTGGAGACATTCGACCCCACAGTGATGCTCAACTGGCTCCACAAGAAAGACAACACCGTGCTCAACACTGCCGTAGCAGCCCGCTGGGTCAACTACTCGACCTCGGCTCTGCAATACTACAAAGCCAACGACCCCAACCCCACCTACTACCGCTACCTGCCCTCATACTACAAGGACAACGAAGAGCTCTTCGACCTCTACACCTACAATTGGGAGCACAGCGAATACACCCGCCAGATCAAGTGGGACGACCTCTATTACATCAACGCCCTCAACAACGAGCAGAACAAGACTCTGCCCGAAGACCAGAAGAAAGGCTCGTCATACATACAGGAAGACAGGCACAGCAATGAATTCAACTTCATGGTCAACTCTTATCTCAACCAGCGCCTCAACGCCAACATGACCCTTCAGGCCGGCGTGTCGCTCAACTACACCAACGCCAAATACTACAAGAAGGTGCGCGACCTGATGGGCGGCGAGTTCTGGCTCGATGTCGATCCGTTCTCTGACCGCGACATCACCCTGAAGCCCGACAACCTGCAGAATGACCTCAACGAGCCTAACCGCCGCGTGGGCGTAGGCGAGAAATTCGGCTACAACTACAACATCTACGCCCTTAAGGCAACGGCCTGGCTGCAGAATGTGATCAACCTGCCCAAGTGGGACATCAACTATGGATTCAAGGTGGCTTACACCCAATTCCAGCGTGACGGTCACATGCGCAACGGTCGCGCCCCGAAGAATTCCTACGGACACGGCCAGCGCCACACATTTGACGACGCGACATTCAAAGTAGGCGCCACCTACAAACTCAACGGACGCAATTACTTCACAGCCCACGCCGAATACGGAACGATGGCTCCTTTGGTCGACAACATCTACATCTCGCCCCGCATCAAGGACGACGTTGTGGCCAACCCCAAGAGCGAGCGCATCCTCACCGGCGACATTTCATACACATGGAATTACCGCCGCTTCCGTGGTAGCATCACCGGATTCTACACCGACTTCAGCAACGTCACCGAACGCTGGGGATTCTACGACGAGCGCTACAACACATACACCAACTTCGTGCTCAGCGACGTAAAGCGCGTCAACAAGGGCGTGGAGCTCGGCATGGCCTTCAAGATCACCCCTTCGATCACCGCCACATTCGCCGGCACATACTCGCGCTATCAGTACAAGAACAATCCCAAGGGCACACGCTCGTTTGAGAACGGCCTCTACGCCGACACCACCCAGGTCGTATACCTGAAAAATTTCTACGCAGGATCAGTGCCTCAGACCGTGTGCAACCTCGGCATTGACTGGGCTGCCCCCAAGAACTGGTTCTTCAACGTCAACGGCACATGGCAGGGCGACGCCTACGTCAACCTCTCGCCCGCATACCATGAGGCCCTCCCCGATCTGCCCTCAGCATTCCCCGGCCTCACCGAGGAGCAGCTGCTCGACAAGATCCGCGACCTCAGCACCCAGGATAAGCTCAAGGACGCCTTCTCGCTCAACGTATCTGTGGGCAAGCTCATCTACATCAACCGCAAGGTGTCGCTCAATATCAACGTCAACGCCAACAACGTGCTCAACAACCGCAACGTTGTCACCTACGCCTACCAGCAGGGACGTCTCGACACCAAGACCTACGACCGAAATCTATATCCCAACCGCTACACCTACGCACAAGGCATACGCCTCTTCGTGAACGTGGGCGTAAGATTCTGATCATAACAGCAAACAACTTCCCCACTCATGAAAATGAAAAATTACATATACGCCGCAGCCCTCGCCCTGATGGCCAACGCAGCCACATCGTGCAGCGACGACTTCACCTATCCCCCCCTGGTGATCCCGGAGGCTACAATGCAGCCCACCTCCACCATCGGAGAACTCAAGGAGCTTTACTGGCAGGACGACCGCAACTATTGCAGCGACATCGTTTCCCTCTCTGATGGCCGCGACCTGATAGTGAAAGGCCGCGTGGTCAGCTCTGACTCCACAGGCAACATATTCAAGAACGTAGTGATCCAGGACAACTCCGGAGCAATCACCATCGCCATCAACGAATATGACCTCTACAAGAAATACCAGTACGGACAAGAAGTGGTGGTCAACTGCACCGGACTGCAGATCGGCGGATACAACGGCCTGCTGCAGATAGGCTCGCAGGGCGAATACAACGGAAACCCGTCGATGACATTCATGACCGGCGATGACTTCGCAGCCCATGCCGAAGCCGACGGCCTGCCAGCGCCCTCCAAGATCACTCCGGCAATCTTCACCATCGACGAACTCACACAGGCTCTCAGCGATCCGGCAAAGAAGAGAGAGTACATGAGCCGCCTGGTCACTGTCGAGAACGTATCGTTTGAGACTCCCGGCCAGAAATTCGCTCCCACGGCCAGCACTGACCGCTACGTGAAGGACGCCAACGGCAACAAGCTCAATCTGCGCTGCAGCAGCTACGCCACTTTCAAGGACGAGGTCATCCCCTCAGGCTCAGGCTCTGTCACAGGCATCCTCAGCTTCTACGGCAGCGCATGGCAGATGCAGCTCAACAACCTCAACGGACTCGTAGGCTTCACCCCCTACGACCCGAGCCTCGACCCGCCATCTGAAGCCAAGGGCACAGGCACGGTAGATGACCCCTACAACGTGGCCAAGGCTCTCGAAGTATGCGTGGAGAACGGTGAGAACAGCGACAAGATGGTCTACACCGCCGGATACGTCATTTCAGGCTCAATCGATACATCATACGGCAACGCCACATGGGAAATAGCCGATAGCAAGGAAGGCTCCACTACCCTCAAGGTTTTCCGCGTGAAGGACTTCGGAGGCGTGAAGTTCACTGACGCCAACAAGGTAAAAGTTGGCGATTACATCGTGGTCTATGCTCCGCTTATCAACTTCAAGGGCAACACCCCCGAGACCGGAAACAACGGCGAGCTCTACTCAATCAACGGCGAACTCGCAGGCACTCCCTCCGAGCCCGTTGAGCCGGGCGATCCCGGCGACGTGCCTGACGGCGACGGCTCTGAAGCATCGCCCTACAACGTAGGCCAGGTGATAGCCAAGAACCCCACCGGAAGCGACAAGAATCCCGATGAGAAGGACGTATGGGTAGAAGGATACATCGTGGGCTGGGCAGACATGAGCACCACATACTACATCAACGCCGAGACCTCGCAATTCTCAGTGCCCGCTACGCTCAAGACCAACATCCTGCTCGCTCCCACCAAGGACGTCAAGGACTACACCCAGTGCATCGGCATCCAGCTTCCCAGCGGTGCGGTGCGCAACGCCCTGAATCTGCAGGACAACCCTGACAATCTCGGTCGCAAGGTTTCGATCAAGGGCAACATCGCCAAATACTCGGGCGTAGCAGGCCTGCGCGGAGCAAGCGCTTACGCATTCGACGGCGAAACCCCTGCTGATCCCGGCCAAGGCGCTGACCCAAAAGGAGCGGGCACAGAGGCCGACCCCTACAACATAGCCAAAGCATACGAAGTGTGCGTGGCCAACGGCCAGACAAGCGACACAGAAGTGTACACAGCAGGCTACGTAATCTCAGGCTCAATTGACACTGCCTACGGCAACGGCACATGGATCGTAGCCGACAACAAGGAAGGCACAGGCAAGACCATCACCTTCTTCCGCGTAAAGGACTTCGGCGGCGAGAAATTCACCGACGCCGACAAAGTCAAGGTCGGAGACCTCCTGGTGGTGAAAGCGCCCCTCATCAACTACATGGGCAACACCCCCGAGACTAACTACGGCACTCTGATCTCCATCAACGGAGCCAAAGAATGAACTATTAAAAATCAATGAAAATGAAATCATACAAATCATATATCCTGGGGATGACTGCCGTAGCCGCAGCCGGCGCGCTCGTCGGCTGCCAGGATGACTTCGACGCTCCGTCGGTCGAAGCCCCCGTGGCCACCATCCAGCCCAATATGACAATTCTTGACCTCAAGAAGACCTACTGGCAGGACGCCACAAACTACATCGACACCATCGGCGTAGAAAACGGCGTGGCCGATGACAAGAGCTATGTCATCGCCGGCCGTGTGATATCGTCTGACGAGGCTGGAAACGTATTCAAGAGCCTCGTGATACAGGATGAGACCGCTGCGCTCGCCCTGTCGGTCAACAGCTACAACCTCTACCTGAAATACCGCGTTGGCCAGGAGATCGTCATCGACCTCAAAGGCATGTACATAGGCAAATACAATGGTCTCGTGCAGCTCGGCATGCCCGAGTGGTATGCCAACGGCAATGCCTGGGAGGCCACCTTCATGGCTCCCGAGTTCTTTGAGAGCCACGTGCAGTGCAACGGCTTCCCCGAGCCCCTGAAAATCGATACCATCGAGGTCAACTCTTTCGCCGAGCTGCCCACCAACCCTGACGGCTTGCAGAAATGGCAGAGCCAGCTGGTGAAGTTCAACAACGTATATTTCCAAAACGCCGGCACACAGCAATTCTCGGAATATCATTCGTCGGGCGTGAACCAGAACATTGTGGACGTCGACGGCAACACACTGCCCGTGCGCACCAGCGGATACTCCAATTTCTGGAACAACTACCTGCCCGAAGGAAACGGCGACGTAGTCTGCATCCTCAGCTACTACGGCACCACAGGCTGGCAGCTCATGCTCAATGACTACCAGGGATGCATGAACTTCGGCAATCCCACCGTGGCTCCCGGCACCGAAGACAACCCGTTTGACGTGAACGGCGCCATCGATCTGATCAAGAACGGCACCACACGCAGCGGATGGGTGAAGGGATACATCGTGGGCGCTATCGCTCCCGAGGTTGAGAACATCACCGGCAACGGCGACATCGAATGGAGCGGCGAGGTCATCCTCGACAATTCACTCGTGATCGGACAGAGCGCCGAGACAGCCGACATAGCCAACGCACTCGTGATCAACCTCCCCGAAGGCTCTGACCTGCGCAAATACGGTAATCTTGTAGACAATCCATCAAACTATAAGAAAGAAATCTGGGTTAAAGGCACATTCGGTCAGTACATGGGCACATACGGAGTCCTCGATAACCGTGGCACAGCCTCTGAATTCAAGATCGAAGGCGTCACCATCGACACCGGCGAGGCTCCCGACGGAAACGGCACCGAGGCATCGCCCTACAATGTGAAGCAGGTGATCGCCAAGAATCCCACCGGAAACAAAGACAACCCCGACGAGAAAGACGTATGGGTCACCGGCTATATCGTAGGCTGGGCCGACATGAGTTCAATTTACTACATCAACGCCGAGACAGCAAGATTCACCGTGCCCGCCACTGCCAACACCAACCTCCTGCTCGCTCCCACCGCCGACGTCACCGACTATTCGAAGTGCATCGGCATCCAGCTCCCCAGCGGCACAGTGCGCAACGCTCTCAACCTCGTCACCAATCCCGCTAACCTCGGGCGCAAAGTGGCCATCTTCGGCAACATCTGCAAATATTCGGGCGTGCCGGGCATGCGCGACGCAAGCAAATACGTATTCGACGGCGACACCCCCACCCCCGACGTCCCCGGCGAGCCCAAAGGCACAGGCACCGCCACCGATCCCTATAACGCCACCAAGGCCATAGAGGTGGCCCAGGCCAACGGCCAGACATCTGACGTGAGCGTATACACCGGCGGATACGTGATCGAAGGCTCCATCGACACCAGCTTCGGCAACGGTACATGGACAGTGGCCGACAACGCCGACGGCACAGGCTCTACCATCAAGATCTTCCGCGCCAAGGACCTCAACGACCAGAAGTTCACCGATGCCGACAAGGTGAAAGTAGGCGACTACATCGTGGCCTACGCACCGCTGATCAACTACATGGGCAACACCCCCGAGACAAACCTCGGATACCTCTATTCGATCAACGGCAACACCGGCGCCGGCGAAAATCCCGACCCCAACCCTGATCCTGATCCTGATCCTGATCCTGATCCCGACCCCGACACCCCTGTGACCGGAAATGCGGCTGACTTCAACACATTCAATGGCGGTGCGGCCAACGCCACATATGGCGATTACACCACCGCAAGCGGATGGAAACTCGTTTGGGGCCAAATCCTCGCTGGCGGCACAGAAGCCTCAAACTTCCTCAGCACCGACCCCAACACCCTGATGCCGGTGATCGACGGCTCAAAGGCCCGCCCCGGAACCCTCACATCGCCCACCATCTCGGGCGGCATCGGCACCCTGACATTCAAGTACGGATTCCCCTATAACGAAAAGAAGTGCAAATTCACCATCAACATCAAGCAGAATGGCGCTGTAGTGGCCTCTGACACAGTCACCATTGATTCAGTGACAAAGGGAGTGGCCCTCGACTACAGCCACGCCTTCAACGTGAAGGGAGACTTCATCATCGAGATCGTCAACGACATCTACTCCGCAGCCGCAAGCGGCAACAAAGACCGCCTCACCATCTGCGGCATGACCTGGACATCAGCCAACTAAACGACAATCAACGCTTGTGCGCCTCCCAAGGCGCACAAGCCCCCATCAAAGCAGCGGCTGCCTAAACCAAGATTTAGGCAGCCGCTTTCCTTATAAAGTGGAGGTGCGTTTCTCCGAAACGCACGGGCAGAGAAACGCTTGGAAAGTTTCCTTTCATAATATAATCGCCACGGGAGAATACAATCCAAAGCGGTGAAACCTATTTCAAATGCAAGGCATAAACTTTTGGAGGCTTATGTCGGTTATATATCATATACGTTTCAACTTTTTTAATATCCACCGCACCCCTATGAGAGCGATTATGACTTTTGCGGCGGCAGCCATGTGCCTGTTGTGCCTTTCTGCCAAGGCTCAAACCGCTGAAGCTGACCAGATGGAAGAACTGAAGAAGAGCCACAAGGTGGTCTATTTCGGCGAAAAGGAAAAGCAGGCTCATGCCGACAGCATCCGCAATGTGATAGAGAGATTCTATGTCACGCAGTACCATCACTTCCAGGACCCTCAGGCGCCCTACTTCCTGATGATGAGCCGCGACGCCACTCTGGCCATGGGCATAGGCGGCCTCGTGAGGATGCGCGGATGGTATGACTTCGACGGAGCGATGCCGTCAAATGGCTTCATACCCTACATGATACCAATCCCCGAAGACCCGTCGGCCCGCAGGCGCCTGGCCGCCACCCCGTCGGGCACCGCCTTATTTTTCCGCATAATCGGCTCTGACAAGACTCTTGGCAATTTCTCGGCATTCATTCTCGCCGGCTTTGACGGAGATTCCGACAGCAAATTCAAGCTCAAGCAATCATACGTCACCCTCAACAACTGGACCATCGGCTACGCCCCGAGCGCATTCTGGGATCAAGCCACCAATCCGCCGCTGATCGAGGCGCAAGGCCACACCGGACAAGCCAACCGCACGGCAGTGCAGGTGCGCTGGTGCAAGCAATTCCGCAAAGGATGGTCGATGGCCGTGTCAGCCGAATTTCCGCAGTCATACGCCAGGGCCGACGGCACAAACACAAAGGCCATCAACGACTGGCTGCCCGACATGGTGGCATACGGCCAATACGCCTGGGCCAACGGCGCCGGCCACGTGCGCCTGTCTGCCCTGGCCAGATGCCTCCCCTATCGCGACCTGATAGCCGGAAAGAACCGCAACGTGGCTGGCTGGGGCCTGCAGCTCAGCGCCATATCGCCCGTAGGATACAACTGGACGCTCTACGGCGAAGCCATAGCCGGGCGGGGCATCGAAAGCTACGTCAACGACCTGCGCATAGCGCGCCTCGACCTGATAAACGACGCCACCGACCCCGGGCGCATGTACGCTCCGCAATGCTACGGATTCACCCTCGGCGTGAGATACAACTTCCGCCCAAACCTCTTCGCCACCATCTCGGCGAGCGAATCATGCTACAGGCCCCGACATGCCTCCGGCACTTCAGACTACAAATACGGCCTCTACGGCATGGCCAACATTTTCTGGAATCTCACGGCGCGCATACAGGCCGGCGCCGAATACGTAATCGGAAAGCGCATGGACTACGACGGCGCCCACGGCGACGCCCAGCGCGTCAACCTGATGTTCCAATACTCATTCTGACGCCCCCGAAGCATCAGAGATATCATTGTTAGGTCGATATTTCAAAAAATTTCGCTAACTTTGTGACCTAATATTAATATGCCGGAAATATGAGCACTGACACCCCCGCAACCGAAAAATGGACCGAGATTGAGCACCTGCCCGAATGGGATGAGGAATTTTATGACGTATACACCGCCAAGAAGTTCGGCAAATGGGTCATGCTCAAAACATTGCGCCCAGAATTGAGAGACAACCCGGAGTATCAGGCCATGATCGAGAAGGAATTTGACGTGCGCTACAACCTGGCCCATCCCAATATCGTCATGATCAATGACTTCGAGGATGTCCCGGGCATAGGCCGATGCATCATCACGGATGACGTCTACGGCAAGTCGCTGCGCACTCTCATCGACGAAGGCGGTGTCACGCCCCACCACATCGACCAGATCAAGCATCAGCTCGTCAGCGCCATATCATACATCCAGGCTAACCACATCGTGCACCGCGCCATCCGCCCGGAGACCATCATCTTCACCGAGAACATCGAGAATCTGAAGTTGATAGATGTCGGATTTGACCAGAAAAGCAAGCTGAAGCCTTCGCTGGTGAGCGAGGACATATACAACTACGGCATGATCGTGCGCGAGATGCTCGACAAGAGCGGCATCCAGGACCAGAATCTGCGGCATGTGGCCGACCGCTGCCTCGACCCCGACCCTGACAGGCGATTCCTATCCACCGAATCGCTGCACATGGCCATCGAAGGTACATCTACCGCCAAGGTCTACATGCTCATGATCATTTTCCTGATAACGATGATCGCCATACTCGGCATAATCATTGTCACGCTCCACGTGTGACATCCGGTTTTTTCATCATTACTGTTAGTTTTTCCACAAACCTAAAATGTCAGATATAGATATACGCGCAGTAAAGCCCACCAAGGCCGAATATACGAAATACACCCAATTTGGCATTGACCTTTACAAGGGAAATCCTTGCTTCGTGCCGCCATTGGTAATGGACGACGTCAACACGCTGCTCCCCGACAAAAATCCCGCATTCGAATTCTGCGAATCGCAATCGTGGATGGCCTACGCCGACGGGCGCCCTGTTGGTCGCATCACCGCCATCATCAACCGCAAAGCCAATGAGAAATTCGGCGAGAAGGCCGCCCGCTTCGGATTCGTCGACTTCATCGAGGATTTTGACGTGGCAAAGGCTCTCTTCGACACAGCCGAGGCTTGGGCCCGCGAGAAAGGAATGACCAAGATAGCAGGCCCGCTCGGATTCTCAGACATGGATCACGAAGGAATGCTCACATTCGGATTCGACGAAATGAGCACGATGGCCACAATCTACAACTACCCCTACTATCCCGAATTTGTGGAAAGGCTCGGCTTCCGCAAAGAAGTGGACTATGTCGAATACCGCATCACCGTGCCCGAGCAGGTGCCCGAAAAATACGCCCGCATCGCATCCATCGTGGAGCGCCGCTTCAACCTGAAGGTCAAGCGCATGCCTTCGCGCAAAGAGCTCGCCGCCCGATACGGCCAGGCCATCTTCGACCTCATCAACGAGGCCTACAGCGGCCTGTACGGCTACGTATCCCTTTCGCCCCGGCAGATACAGCACTATATCAAGATGTATCTCGGCATCCTCAAGCTCGACAACATATGCCTCATCGTTGACGAAAACGACAGCCTCGTGTGCGTGGGCATCTCCATGCCATCGATGTCGCAGGCCCTGCGCAAAAGCGGCGGCCGACTGTTCCCCTTCGGCTGGTGGCATCTGATGCGCGGCCTATCGGGCAATACCGACGTCGTTGACCTGCTGTTGATAGCCGTAAAGCCCGAGTATCAGTCAAAGGGCGTGAACGCCATGCTCTTCAACGAACTTATACCCGCTTTCAACTCCCATGGATACCGCATAGCCGAGAGCAACGTAGAGCTCGAGGGCAACGAGAATGTGCAGAAGCAATGGGACTATTTCGAGCGCAGGCTTCACCGCCGCCGCAGGGTATACACCAAAGACCTGTAACTTTTATCTAACTAAAATAATAGATCTACAGCATGAAACACCTCTACCTCCACCGACTTTTCGCGATTATCGCGATCTGCATGGCCGCATCGGCGGCCCGTGCCGAAATTCCGGCTGGCTACTACAATTCAATCGACGGCAAGAAAGACGCCCAGCTTAAGACCGCCGTATTCCAGGTGATACACAATCTCACCCGCATATCCTCTTATCAGGATCTGCCCAAGTATTTCCAGAAGACCGACGTATATCCCGAGTCAAGAAGATGGTGGGATATGTACAGCGACATCCCATTCTACGCCCCAAGCTTCAGCGGCCTCAACCGCGAGCACTCATTCCCCAAGAGCTGGTGGGGAGGACTCACAAACGTCAACGCATACGTTGACCTCAACCACCTTTATCCCTCGGAGATGAAGGCCAACACCGCTAAGAGCAATTACCCCCTCGGAGAGGTAGACACCAAATATGAAATGAACTTCAATAACGGCATCTGCAAAGTGGGATACGCAGTGGCCGGACAGGGCGGCGGAGCCAAATACGTGTTTGAGCCGGCCGACGAATACAAAGGCGACTTCGCCCGCACTTACTTCTACATGGTCACCTGCTATCAGGACTATACCTGGAGCCAGAAAAACATGTACATGCTGCAGCAGAACACCTATCCCACCCTCACAGGCTGGGCCGTGGAGCTGCTGCTGAAATGGAACCGCGAAGACCCCGTGTCGCAGAAGGAGAGAGACCGCAACGAGCAGGTATATCTGGCGCAGAACAACCGCAACCCCTTCATCGACTTCCACTCGCTCGCCGAGTATATCTGGGGCGAGCATAAGGGCGAGCCATTCGACATAAAGCAAGCCGGAGGCAGCACCGTAGAGCCCGGCGGCGACCCCGTGCTCATCACTCCGGTGCAGGACATGGCGCTTGATTTCGGCCAGGTGGCCCTCGGCAAGTCAGTGACCGCAAAGATGTTCTTCAAAGGCGAATACCTCAAAGGCAATCTCTCGCTGCGCGTCTACAAGGACAATTACACCTATTTCTCAATCCCGTCAAAAACCATCGCCGCCAGCCTCGTCAACGCCGCCGACGGATACTGGCTCAACATCACCTACACACCCACCGAGCTGGGCGAGCACTCGGCCCGACTGCTCATTTCAGGATATGACGGCAGCAAATCAAGAGGCGTAGCACTCATAGGCGAGTGCCTGCCCGTGCCTACTTTGAGCGCATGTACAGCCCTTGCCGCGTCTGACATCACCTCCGATTCTTACCTGGCATCGTGGACATGCCCCGACGACGTGGTGGACTATTACGAAGTCACCCGCACGATGTATGTCGGCGGCTCAAGCAAGGAAGAGAAGCTTGTGGCCGAAGGCACCGAGCTCACCATCAACGATTTTGACGAAAGCGACAGCGAGAGCTATTACGTGCGCAGCGTGCGCCTTGGCTATTACAGCGACCCGTCGAACGTGGTGTTCGTCGATCACCTCGGCATCTCGGGCGTGACCACCGACCAGCCCATGTACGCCATAGGCCAGGAAGGCGGCATACGCATCGCCTGCAGCGCGCCGCAGACAGGATGCCGCGTATACGACATCGCCGGGCGCCTCGCCGCCGAGCTGCCGCAGGTGGAAAACAACACCGAGATCTCACTCCCGCAAGGCGTATACATCGTCACCACCGACCAATGCTCCAAGCCTTCGCGCGTGGCAGTGCGCTGACGGCCTGCGACACCGCATAGCACAATCGATATTTTAACATATTTTGACGCGCGAGGCTCTAAACCATCCCAAGCCTCGCGCGTCTTATTTAAGGCCATCCACCCCGAGCTTCAATGCCTGGCGGCGCCGGCCACATTACCAATCCTGACCATTACGAATCTTTAAATCCTTGACAAAGTGCGGAAATTAGTCATATCCCTGCTCATCTCATTTTTTGCAGTAGCGGCCAATGCGGCCAACAAACTCGACATACACAAGCCCGATCTTGAAAAGATAAAGAAAGAGACCCTCGATCCTAGATCGAAGCACACATACGCCAAGCTCCTCAACAAATTCATGAGCAATGACACCATCATGACCACCGAGGACTTTGAATATTTCTACTACGGCACTCTGTTTCAGGAAGACTACGACCCATACCGCCCCGCCTACGACCAGGCAGAGCTGGAGCGCGTATCGCCTCTCTACTACAAGACATCGCATTCACGCGCCGAGCTCGAACAGATGGAGACTTACGCTAAAAAAGCGCTTGAAGACAATCCGCTCGACCTCGTGCAGCTCAAAAACCTCATTTTCGTCTACGAAAAAAAGCAGAAGGTCAACCTCGCAAAAATCTGGAAAAACAAACTCAACCACCTGCTGCTGGCAATAGCGCAGTCAGGCACCGGCGCCGACCCCGACAATGCATGGACGGTGGTCTACCCAAAGCATGAATTTGAATTTCTCAACATATCGGGCCTCGTAGTCGAAGGCAGTGAATTCCAAGCCCCCTACTACGAAAAATTCAACATCAAGACAAAATCAGAGAAAGACCCGTCCGCCTACTACTTCAACCTCCAGCCCGTGCTTGAGCAATACTACAAAAAGCATCCGTCAGAACGCTGAATTAATGCTGAATGCTGAATGCTGAATTAATGCTGAATGCTGAATACTGAATAAAACAAAAAAGGCTTCCGAAGGAAGCCGAATTATCTTAACCCCGTATGACGCAGCGCAGCGAAGTCATGCGGGGTTATATCGTAATCACGAAGCAGGCATTCGTAAGAAAGCCGAAAAAGAAAGCCGAAAGAAGAAAGCCGAAAGAAGAAAAAAATCCGTGAAATCAGTGTTAATCCGTAAAATCCGTGTTATCGGGCAAATTCCGCATTCTACATTAATTCTGCATTCTGCATTCTGCATTCAGCATTCAGCATTAATTCTGCATTCAGCATTGCTTCCGTAAGCCTTTCACCCGGCCAAGACGCAGCTTCACCACCCCCACCATAGCCTCTCCGAAGATGCTCGAATTCATCTTGCTCGTGCCGAGCACGCGGTTGACAAACACGATAGGCACCTCCACCACCTTGAATCCAAGCTTATAGGCCGTATACTTCATCTCTATCTGGAATGCGTAGCCCTTGAAGCGGATCGAATCGAGATCCATGCTTTCGAGCACCCGGCGGCGATAGCACACAAATCCGGCAGTGGTGTCGCTGACAGGCAGGCCGGTGATTATCTTCACATACAGCGACGCGTAATACGACATCAGCACCCTGCCCATAGGCCAATTCTCCACATTCACGCCCTTGCTGTATCTTGAGCCTATGGCCATGTCGGCGCCGTCGAGCACCGCCTGCCTCAGGCGCAGCAGATCAGCCGGGGAGTGCGAAAAGTCAGCGTCCATCTCGAATATGTACTCATATCCGTTGGCCAGCGCCCACTTAAAACCGGCTATGTAAGCCGTGCCGAGCCCCAGCTTGCCCTCACGCTCAAGGATGAACACCCTGCCCGGATGCTCAGCCATCTTCGCTTTGACGATGGCCGCTGTGCCGTCGGGCGAATTATCGTCGACTATGAGCACGTCAAACGGAGGATCAAGAGCAATGACAGCCTCGATGATGGCTGCGGCATTCTCCTTTTCGTTGTATGTAGGGATGATGACAAGGCTTTTCTCTCCTTGCCCACAGGCATTTTGCATGACAGAGTGGATTTTATAGTGCAAACTTACGGAAAATTTTCGCGTACACCAAAATTTTATTTGTAATTTTGCATCATTCAAATACCCTCCTCCCATGTCACGCACACTGATACACAACGCTCGCCTTGCCGGACACGCCACTTCCGACTCCTGGATTCTGATTGAAAACGATCGCATTATCGATATCGGCTCCGGCCACGCCGACTGCATGGCCGACTCCACCTACGACGCCGGCGGTGCCCTGGTGATGCCCGGAGCCATCGACTGCCACGTGCATTTCCGCGAGCCCGGCATGGAAGCCAAGGCCGACATCGCCTCCGAAAGCCGGGCCGCCCTCAGCGGAGGCGTCACATCATTCATCGACATGCCCAACAACCGCCCGGCCACAGTCACCATTGCCGACTGGGAGGCAAAGATGAGGCTCGCAGAGGAGAAGTCATGCATCAACTACGCTTTCTTCATCGGAGCCACCAACAGCAACATCGACCAGCTGCGCCAGGCCGACTATTCGCGCATTCCGGGCGTGAAGCTTTTCATGGGATCGTCGACCGGGAATATGCTCGTGGACAATGACTCACAGATTGAGCGCATTTTCTCATCTGTTCCGGCCATAGTGGCCGTGCATTCCGAAGATCAGGACATCATCTCGGCCAACACCGCCAAAGCCCGCGCCGAATATCCGCAGGGCGGAGTGCCTGTGCGCGAGCATTCGCGCATCAGGAGCGCCGAGGCCTGCTACGCATCCACGGCAAAAGCCGTGGAGCTGGCTATCAAGCACGGACATCGCCTCCACATCTGCCACATCACCACAGCCGACTGGGAGGCAAAGATGAGGCTCGCAGAGGAGAAGTCATGCATCAACTACGCTTTCTTCATCGGAGCCACCAACAGCAACATCGACCAGCTGCGCCAGGCCGACTATTCGCGCATTCCGGGCGTGAAGCTTTTCATGGGATCGTCGACCGGGAATATGCTCGTGGACAATGACTCACAGATTGAGCGCATTTTCTCATCTGTTCCGGCCATAGTGGCCGTGCATTCCGAAGATCAGGACATCATCTCGGCCAACACCGCCAAAGCCCGCGCCGAATATCCGCAGGGCGGAGTGCCTGTGCGCGAGCATTCGCGCATCAGGAGCGCCGAGGCCTGCTACGCATCCACGGCAAAAGCCGTGGAGCTGGCTATCAAGCACGGACATCGCCTCCACATCTGCCACATCACCACAGCCATGGAGCTGGGGCTGCTGCAGAGCGGCCCGATAGCCGACAAGATCATCACTTCTGAAGTATCGCCCCACCACCTCATATTCTGCGACGAAGACTACGACAGACTTGGATCGCGCATAAAGATGAATCCGGCCATCAAGACCTCTGCCGACCGCGATGCTCTGCGTCGGGCCTTGGCTGACGGCCTTATCGACATGGTGGCCACCGACCACGCTCCGCATCTGCTCTCCGAGAAGGAAGGCGACGCCCTCACAGCCGTGTCGGGGGCTCCCGCTGTGCAATTCAGCCTGCCGCTGATGCTCGACAATTTCGACGAGACCACCGTGCAGCGTGCCATGTGCGAGGCCCCGGCCCAGGTCTACGGCATCGCCGACCGAGGCTTTCTGCGCCCCGGCGCCTACGCTGACATAGCAATCATCGAATGCGGCGACGGCCACGTCATCTCTGACGATGATGTGATCAGCAAATGCGGCTGGACTCCTTACGCCGGCACCGAAGTGCGCCATAGCGTCAAGGCTGTCTGGGTCAACGGCTGCCTCGCGTATTCCGGCGGAGACTTCCTCCCTCATCAGGCCGAGCCGCTACGGTTCGGCTGATCGCCGCACCCGCACCGGAGAACGTCACTCTTCGTCAATCGGATCGTAAGTCTCGTACAGGAAATCGTTGTAGGGGAATCTCGCCATGTGTATCTCCTTGGCCTTCTTGTAGATCAAATCCTTCAGGGCATCTACGTTGGTGCCCTTGCGCGCCGAGATAAACACGCAGTTGTCGCCCAAGCGGCTCATCCACGATCGCTCCAACTCTTCCAAGGGGATATTCTCGCGGGCCACCTCGGTGAGGTCGTCATCATCCTTGGGCTTGTAGGAGAAAGCGTCGATCTTGTTGAACACAATGATCATCGGCTTGTCATTGCCCTGACATATCTCGCTCAGAGTCTTGTCAACGACCTCTATCTGCTCCTCGAAGTTAGGGTGCGAAATGTCGACAACGTGCACAAGCAGATCGGCGTCGCGCACCTCATCGAGAGTAGACTTGAACGAATTCACCAGGTGCGTGGGCAATTTGCGTATGAATCCCACGGTGTCGGTGAGCAGAATGGGCAGATTCTCGATCACCACCTTGCGCACTGTGGTGTCAAGGGTGGCGAAGAGCTTATTCTCGGCGAATACATCGCTCTTGCTGAGCACATTCATCAGCGTCGATTTTCCCACGTTGGTGTATCCCACAAGGGCTATGCGCGTAAGCTTTCCTCGATTCTTGCGCTGTATGGCCTTCTGCTTGTCGATGGCCGCGAGCTCGCCTTTGAGCTTAGAGATGCGGTCGAGTATGATGCGTCGGTCGGTCTCTATCTGCGTCTCGCCGGGGCCTCTCATGCCGATGCCGCCTCGCTGGCGCTCAAGGTGAGTCCACATTCTTGTCAGGCGCGGCAACAGATACTGGTATTGAGCCAGTTCCACCTGGGTCTTGGCCGTGGCCGTCTGCGCGCGGTTGGCGAAAATGTCGAGGATCAGGCTCGTGCGGTCGAGAATCTTCACCTGCAGTTCCTTCTCTATGTTTGACACTTGCTTTGTCGAAAGGTCATCGTCGAAAATCACGAGCGATACTCCATTTTCATCAATATAAGCCTTGATCTCTTCAAGCTTGCCTTTGCCAACGAAAGTGCGCGGGTTGGGGTAAGGCAGCCTCTGGAAAAACTGCTTCATCGGGTATGCGCCGGCTGTCTCTGCGAGGAAGGCGAGTTCGTCTACGTATTCCTGAGCCTTCTGCTCGGGTTGTTCGGGGGTTATAAGGGCCACGAGCACTGTGCGCTCGGCATTGGCGGGTATTTCTTCGGGGGTTTTCATTTCAAAAGCTTAAATACAGCGCAAAGTTAGCACTTTTGCTTAAAAAACAAAAATATCGGTGAAATGGTTGACCGATAATGACAAAAGGTGATTAAATTAACGTAAAAAACATCACGACAGATTAAAAAAAATTAATTGTCATGTGGCAATAAGGCAACAATTTATTGTTAATTTCTCTTCAGGTACGTAACTTTGCAATATACCATCTGATCCTTAAGTATATGAACCCGTCAGAAAATGCCATAGAAGCCTCGGTGAGCGTCAGCGACAGGCACGCCAAAGTGCGTAAGGCGCAAAACCTTGCCTTCGGCGCATTCATCCTGTTCTGTGCCATAGATATAGTATTCCGGATACTGAAGGCCACCAATGTCTTGCCTCCTTCCAACTCAGCCTATTACGTGGCCATGGGTTGCGTATCGCTTGTCGGATACATCATCCTTTACACCATCTCTTCCAATCTTTCAAGCGATTTCTTCGCGGCAGGGCAGCTGATGCTCGAATTGTTCTTCCCGGTCGCGGTGCCGGTGGTGCTATACCTTGGCACCGACAACGCCGAAGACTACCTCGCCATCTACTACCTGAGCATGCTGATATGCGCCGCATCGCTCTACAACTGGTCGATGCTGCTCAACAACAATAAATTCAGCAGGCGACAACGGGCCTGGATAATGATATTGCCCATGATATCGGTCTTCAACTTCATCCAATACTGGAATTTCCTTGGGCGCATGGAGGGCCGCGACCAATTGCTGCACGTGAATTTCTATGACAACCTATGGTGTTTGCTCGTCATGGTGCTTCTGGTTATGGCCATGCCCATGGGATATTGGGTGCTCACCCATTCCCGCGCATTCTCCGGAAACAAAAACGAATTCGACATGCCAAGATTCTCCCCGCTGAATCCCTATCTGCTCTTCTACGCATCGATTTCAGCCGTGGGGATGCTGATTTTCTGAATTCCCCCAACTTTACTTTCCCGCCATGATTCCTCCGGTATATTCTCCTTCGGCCGACAGATACGATGGCCGCATGCGATATTCACGCTGCGGACGCAGCGGAGTGCTTCTGCCTGAAATCTCTCTTGGATTCTGGCACAATTTCGGAAGCGTCGACACCCTGAAAAACAGCCTCGACATGGTGCACTGCGCCTTCGACCTCGGCATCACCCACTTTGACCTCGCCAACAACTACGGCCCTGTCTACGGGTCAGCCGAGGAGACTTTCGGCGCCATAATGCGCAAATCGCTTGCGCCATTCCGCGACGAGCTCTTCATCTCCACCAAAGCCGGATACGACATGTGGCCGGGTCCCTACGGCAACTGGGGATCGCGAAAATATCTGATGGCAAGCCTCGACCAAAGCCTGAAAAGGATGTCGCTTGATTATGTCGACCTATTCTACAGCCATCGCTTCGACCCCGAGACTCCGCTCGAAGAGACGCTTCAGGCCCTGGTAGACATAGTCAGGAGAGGAAAAGCCCTATACATCGGCATATCGAGGTGGCCTGTAAAGGCTGCCGCAACAGCCTACGCCTACTTGAGAGACCGCGACGTGCCTTGCCTCATATACCAGGGGCGCTACAGCCTGCTAGACAGGGAGGCCGACACCAGCGGAGTGATGTCCCAGGCCAGCGCCAACGGAGCCGGCTTCATAGCCTTCTCGCCCCTTGCCCAAGGCCTCCTCACCGACCGCTATCTTAACGGCATACCATCTGACTCGCGCATGGCCAAGCAACGTTCGCTCAAGCATGACGCCCTCACGCCGGCCATGACAAAATGCCTCGCCAGGCTCAACGACATAGCCGCCGGTCGCAGCCAGACACTCAGCGAGATGGCCATCGCATGGCTGCTGGCCGACTCCCGCATCACCAGCGTGCTTATAGGCGCCAGCTCGGAGGGCCAGCTCCTGTCAAACCTCAAGGGAGTGGGTTCAGCGCCATTTTCAACCGAAGAGTTGAGTGAAATCGACGCTGCCTGCGCCGGCGCAATCAGCGCCGTGGATCCTGCCCGCGGGACGGCAAAATAATCGCCTCCCCTCAAAAAAGCGAGCGCTTATCTAATCAAAATATCGTATCTTTGCGTTATTGAATGGTAACGAATATTTCGCATTGTCATGAATATGAAGATTTCTGAAAAGAAAGGCGCCGTCATGCACGGAGTGCTTCTCATAGCCCTGTTCTCTTTCTCCGCTTTCTACATTGCCGAGTTCCAATGGGTCAAGGCCTTGTATCTCAGCCCGCTGATCGTGGGCATAGTGCTTGGCATGCTCTATGCCAACAGCCTCCGCAACCATCTGCCCGACACATGGGTGCCGGGCATCAAATTCTGCTCTAAGCAGATACTGCGCCTCGGCATCATCCTCTACGGCTTCAGACTCACATTCCAGCAAGTGCTCGACATCGGAGGGCCGGCCATACTGATGGACACCATCATCATATGCGGCACCCTGGCCATTGGCCTGCTCGCCGGCAAAGCCCTGAAGATGGATTCAGACACAAGCCTGATGGTGTCCACCGGAAGCGCCATCTGTGGAGCAGCTGCAGTGCTCGGTGCTGAACCGGTGGTGAAATGCCAGCCCTACAAGACAGCCATAGCCGTATCCACCGTAGTGATATTCGGCACGATAGCCATGTTCCTCTACCCGATAATGTATCGGTCGGGCATTCTCGACCTCACCGACCAGCAGATGGCCATATACTCCGGGGCCACCCTCCACGAAGTGGCCCATGTGGTGGGCGCCGGCAACGCCATGGACCCCACCGGAGCCTTGAGCATCGCTGACTCCGCCACAATCACCAAGATGATACGCGTGATGATGCTCGCCCCGGTGCTCGTGATCATGGGATTCGTGCTTTCAAAAGTGCGCAAGCCGAAGCCCGGAGAAGGCAAAGGCAAGATCTCGATTCCTTGGTTTGCCTTCTACTTCCTGATAGTCATAGGCATCAACTCATGGCTCCAGAGCGCCGCATTCATTCCCGCCGACACCCTGCGCAGCCTGACCGACGGCATCAACGCATTCGACACATTCCTGCTCACAATGGCCATGACCGCCCTTGGAGCCGAGACGAGCATCGACAAATTCAAGCAGGCGGGGGCAAAGCCCTTCGTGCTCGCTTTCATCATATTCGCTTGGCTCGTGCTTGGCGGCTACTATCTGGTCAAATGGCTTGTCTGACACGCTGATTCATTGCGCCATGGAGTGGAAACTGCTGATCAACGATTTGCGTTTCGGGCTGGAGCACTACGCCGACCCGAAAAAGGGCAATGTGCGCACCGATTTCCGGCGCGACTATGATCGCCTTGTGTTCTCATCGCCCTTCCGCCGGCTTCAGAATAAGACCCAGGTATTCCCGCTGCCGGGAAGCATTTTCGTGCACAACCGCCTGACCCATTCGCTCGAAGTGTCGAGCGTAGGCAAGTCGATGGCCGACAGCATCAGCGCCGAGCTGCAGCAGAAATATGCCGGTGAGAGCTGGAGCCACGCCCTCGCCGACATCGGAGACATCGTTTCGGCAGGATGCCTGGCCCACGACCTCGGCAATCCCCCATTCGGGCATTCAGGCGAAAAGGCGATATCTGCCTTTTTCAGCGAAGGCGCCGGCATCGGCCTAAAGCCGTTGCTCTCCGAAAGGCAATGGGACGATTTCATCAATTTCGAGGGAAACGCCAACGCTTTCCGCGTGCTCACGCATCAGTTCAAGGGGCGCAGGCCCGGAGGCTTCGCCATGACCTACAGCATGCTGGCCTCCATCGTCAAATACCCCTACGACAGCTCGCTGGCGGGAAAAAAAGGCAAATTCGGATTTTTCGACAGCGAAAGGGCCGATTTCATGAAGGTCGCCGATACCCTCGGCATGAAGCGCCTCGACGCTCCGCTCGGCTCAGTGGCCTACGCCCGCCATCCGCTCGTATACATCGTGGAGGCCGCCGACGACATCTGCTACGAAGTGATGGACATCGAAGACGCCCATAAGCTGAAGATCCTGACCACGGCGGAAGTCATCGACCTGCTTTCAGCCTACTTCGAAGACCCGCGCCTCGCCCGCATCAACCAAGTCACCGACGGCATCGACGACCCCAACGAGAAAGTCTGCTACCTGCGCTCTTGCGTCATCGGCGCCCTCGTGGAGAGTTGCGCCACCGCATTTCTTGAGCATGAAAATGAGATACTTGACGGAGCTTTCGGCGGCTCGCTGATAGATCACCTGCCCAAGCGCCAGAAAGCCGCCTATGAACGATGTTCAGCCGTCTCTTGGTCAAAAATCTACTGCGCCCATGATGTCGTCGACATCGACCTCGCAGGCAACCGCATCCTCACATTCCTGCTCGAAAAGCTCACAGAGGCTGTCACCCACCCCGACCTGTACTACAGCGCCCTCCTCCTCTCTCAAGTGCCCGGTCAATACGACGTGCACGCCCCTGACCTATACACTCGCCTACAGGCCGTCGTAGACCACGTCTCGGCCATGACCGACGTCTACGCCCTCAACCTCTACCGCAAACTCAACGGCCACTCCCTCCCCGCCGTCTGAATCCCCGCCATCCGGCATGGCTGACTTTGTGAAATGTAGTTAAAGGCTTTTGTGATTAGAGTTTTTTTCCGTAACTTTGCATATTAAGTGCGTCGGTGACGCAATATGTTAATCTGCAATTTTATGGAGAAGTTTAATTCCAACGATATATCACGGCTCTGGAAGCTGATCGACGACGCCGAAAACATCGTCATCACGGGCCACATGACCCCCGACGGCGACGCCATTGGCTCGACGGTGGGGCTCATGCACGTGCTCGATGCGATGGGCAAGCGCGCAAAGGTGGTGGTGCCGGACCCTGTCACTGAGCAGCTGTCTTTCCTTGCCAAGGGCGCCGACGTGGTGGTCTACAGCCGCAAGAAAGAATTTGGCGACCTGCTCTTCGACAAGGCCGACCTCATTTTCTGCCTCGACTACAACGCGCCCAAGCGCATCGACCGCATGGCTCCAGCCCTGGAAAGGGCCAAGGCCCCGAAAGTGCTCATTGACCACCACGAAGGCCCGGAAGACTTCTGCGACATCACCATATCGCGGCCCGAAGCCTCCTCGACATGTATATTGCTCTTCAAGGTGCTGTGCGCCCTTGAACTCGCCGACGCGATCGGCGAGAAAGCCGCCACTTGCATCCTCGCCGGCATGATGACAGACACCGGCAATTTCGCCTTCAGCAACAGCGAGAATCCGGAAATATACGAAGTGGTGGCCGACCTCATACGCCGGGGAGCGAGCAAGACGCGCCTCACAAAGCTTCTGTTCGACACATACACCGCCGATTGCCTGAAACTCAACGCATACGCGATAGGCAATAAGATGCGCGTATGGCCCGACAAGGGGGCCGCCCTCATCACCCTCACCCGCGAAGAGCTCAACCGCCACCACTACAAGCCCGGATACACCGAAGGCCTGGTCAACAAGCCTTTGGCCATCCCCCAGGTGGTATACAGCGTGTACCTGCGCGAAGAGGAGAGATACGTGAAAGTGTCGATGCGCAGCGAAGGCGACTTCAACTGCAAGGAAGTGTGCGAAAAATACTTCAACGGCGGAGGCCACATCAACGCCGCCGGAGGCGAATTCTTCGGCACCATGCAGAAGGCTGTGGAGACATTCGAGAGCATTCTCGACGAAAACTACATGAAATATATCAAAAAATGACGCCGGAGCCGACGTCGACCACTTTACACCAAAAAAAATCTACAACGCAATGAAAATAAAGACTCTGCTCATAGCCCTCGGGGCCGTGATAGCCGCAGCCCTCACTGCCTGCGACGACACCCGCTCTTACGCCGAAATGCTCAGCGACGAAAACAAATCGGTCAATATGTTCCTTGTGGATCACAAGGTGATCGGATACGAAAAGCGCGACTCTACATTCCAGTTTGAGTACGGCCCCGACGCCCCCTACTACCAGATCGACGAAGAAGCGCAGATATTCATGCAGGTCATCGACCCCGGCACCCCCGACAACAGGGTAAAATACGACCAGCTCGTCTATATGCGTTTCCAGCGCTACAATCTCAACTACTACAAGGACGGCGAGCTCCCCGACGGATCCGGAAACAACTCCGACCTCACCAACGGCAGCGCCTCATTCCGCTTCAACAATTTCCAGGCCCAAAGCTCATCGCAATGGGGAGAGGGCGTGCAGGTGCCTCTGATCTACCTGCCTCTTGACTGCGAGGTCAACCTCATCGTAAAGAGCCAGATGGGCCGTTATGACGAGATTTCAACCGTCATTCCCTTCCTCTACAACCTGCGCTACTTCAAATCTCAGATCTGAAACCGGATCTACAAAAAGCTTAATCACCACTTCACCAACACAATCATCAGCCGCCCGGCGGCATTAAATCATAAGTCATGTCACTAATCAAATCTATCTCAGGCATCCGCGGCACAATCGGCGGAAAGAGCGGCGACGGACTCAACCCGGTTGACATCGCTAAATTCACTGCGGCTTACGCCACCTACATCAAGCGCTCATCAGGATGCGACAAAGGCAGCATCGTGGTCGGACGCGACGCCCGCCTCTCAGGCAAAATGGTTTGCGACGTTGTCGTAGGCACACTCTGCGGCATGGGCCTTGACGCAATCAACATCGGCCTCGCCACCACTCCCACCACCGAAGTGGCCGTGACAGGCGAGAAGGCTCTCGGAGGCATCATCATCACAGCCTCACACAATCCTCTGCAGTGGAACGCCCTCAAGCTCCTCAATTCAAAAGGAGAATTTCTCGACAAGGAGCAGGGCAACGAAGTGCTCGCCCTGGCAGAGAAAGAAGATTTTGACTTCGCCGAAGTGACTGACCTCGGACACGAATACATCAACAACACATACGCCCACAAGCACATAGAGCAGGTGCTCGCCCTCGACCTGGTCGACGCTGACGCCATAGCAAAGGCCAACTTCACCGTGGCTGTCGATGCTGTCAACTCAGTTGGTGGCGTGGTAATCCCCCAGCTGCTGCGCGCCCTCGGCGTGAAAAACGTGGTGGAGCTAAACTGCGAGCCCAACGGCAAATTCGCGCACACGCCCGAGCCCATCCCCGAAAACCTCACCGGCATCAGCGAGCTCATGGCATCGGGTGTGGCCGATGTGGCATTTGTAGTTGACCCCGACGTTGATCGCCTGGCCATCATCATGGAAGACGGACGCATGTTTGGCGAAGAATACACCCTGGTGTCAATAGCCGACTATGTGCTGGCTCACACTCCCGGCAACACAGTGTCGAACCTCAGCTCTTCACGCGCACTGCGCGACGTCACCGAGAAGCACGGCGGCAAATACGAAGCCGCAGCCGTGGGCGAGGTCAACGTCACCACCCTCATGCGCCAGAACGGTGCCGTGATCGGAGGCGAAGGCAACGGAGGCGTCATCTATCCTGCCGCCCACTATGGCCGCGACGCTCTTGTGGGCGTGGCTCTATTCCTCACCATGATGGCCAAGAGCGGCAAGAAGGTGAGCGAGATAAAGGCGCAGATGCCCGAATACTACATAGCAAAGACCAAAGTGGAGCTCACTCCCGACATCGACGTCGATGCTGTGCTCGAGAAGGTGAAGGAGCATTACGCCAGCGAAAAGCTCACCACGATCGACGGCGTGAAGATCGATTTCGCCGATTCCTGGGTACACCTGCGCAAATCAAACACCGAGCCCATCATACGCATCTACTCCGAGGCTCACACCATGCAGCAGGC
Organism: uncultured Muribaculaceae bacterium; assembly: GCA_947525975.1. Taxonomy (GTDB): domain Bacteria; phylum Bacteroidota; class Bacteroidia; order Bacteroidales; family Muribaculaceae; genus CAG-873. The sequence continues at coordinate 70,375 of CANNVE010000001.1, forward strand.
CGAAGACCTCGCCAAGCAAGTGGGCAGCCTCCTGAAGAATTGACATTCTCCCACACATAAACACTGACAGCCTTGAAAAAATACGCAGCGCCGGCCATAGCGGCCGCAATGATATCGGCTTTAGCCGCATGCTCCGGCCCCGACCGGCAAGCCCAGCTTCCCACTTGGATAGAGCCTGACTCCGCAGCCGCTATCCACAGCCGCCTACTCTCTGACTTCAGCCTAACGCTCGACGAAGGCCTCGCACTAATACGCGAGCAGCATCCGCAGGTCACCATCGACAGCCTGCGCGACTTCGCCGCCAAGCACTATGTCGAGGTCATGGAGATCGACGGCGTCGAGCGGATGCACCGCAAGTCGCCCCGCAACCTCAACCTCCTGCATCCGGGCTACAACGGAGGCTGGAAAATGAGGGGATGGAATGCATCGCCGGCCCGCATCTCATACGCTGACTCAGTGATAAAGCACTCACGCGGAAAGCTTGCCGATGGCGGCAAGCACCGCGTGCGCATACGCTTCGAAATCAACGTCCCCGCCGACTCGGCTCTACTGGGCGACACCCTCAGGGTATGGATGCCTTTCCCGATGGCCACCGACCGCCAGACCGACGTGCGCCTGGCCGATGCCTCGCAGGGATACATCATATCCACCCCCGAGCAGAGCATGCACAGCACCATCTACATGGAAGCGCCCGCCGACACCGCCGGCAACACATTCGCCTACGAGGCTGAATTCACTGCCTGCGGAGCCTACGTATCGCCCGAGCAGATTATGGCCGACATCCGGGACTACGACAAGACCTCGCCTGACTATGCGCGATACACCGCTTTCGACAATCCCCACATCATACGCCTCGACTCCCTGGCCCATGCCATAGTCGGCGATGAGACGAATCCCTACAAGTGCAGCGAGCTCGTCTATGACTACATCATACAGCGATACCCCTGGGCCGGCGCGCGCGAATACAGCACCATCCCGTGCATGCCGCAATACGTGCTCGACGAAGGTCATGGCGATTGCGGACAGGTGAGCCTTCTTTACATATCCCTGATGCGCACCCTCGGCATTCCCGCCCGCTGGGAAAGCGGATGGATGCTGCATCCGGGCGAGAAGAACCTCCACGACTGGGCTGAAGTATACTTCGAGGGAGTGGGCTGGGTGCCGGTCGACGTCTCTTTCGGCCGATACATCAACAGCGGAGACAAAGACATCGAGAAATTCTACTCCACCGGCATCGATTCCCACCGCTTCGTGGCCAACAAGGGCGTGAGCGGCGCATTCTTCCCCGCGAAGAAATACGTGCGCAGCGAGACGGTCGACGCTCAGCTCGGCGAGGTTGAATGCACTCGCGGCAACATCTTCTATCCCGCCTGGGACAGCAGCCTGAAAATCATTTCACAAACACCCGTTAAATAATCTCTTACCCTCATAACCTACCATCATGAAACTTGCGAAAACCACAATTTTCGTAGCCCTCGCCTTGATCGGCGCGCTTTGCGCGTCGGCCAAGGACTCGTGGGCGCAAATCCGTCTGTCAGTGGCATGCATGCGCGAAGAGCCGCGATATGCCGCCGAGCTAGGCACCCAGGCCATCATGGGCATGCCCGTGAAAGTGCTTGATGAAAAAAACGGATGGATCAAAATCGAAAGCCCTGACGGATACCAGGCTTGGGTCTGGAACAGTTCCATCACAAAAAAGACTGAAGCGCAGCTGGCACAGTGGCGTAAAGCCCCGCGCCTGATAGTGACCGACAGATACGAGACTGTAGGATACGACTCCCCCACCACCACATCGCCGCGCCACACGGTCACTGACCTCGTCAATGGCTGCATCGTCGAGGGATCGCTCGACAGCAAAATCGTGAACGGACGTGTAGAGGTCACCCTCCCCGACTCGCGCAAATGCTGGGTAGACACCGCAAGCCTCACCCCAATCGAGAAATGGGCCGCGCAGGACTTCGACCCTGACGTGATCCTCGATCAGGCATACGCCCTCGAAGGCCATCCCTACATGTGGGGCGGCACATCTACAAAAGGCGTCGACTGCTCAGGCCTGGTGAGAGTGGGGTATTTCGCCAACGGATTCATCCTTAAGCGTAACGCCTCGCAGCAAGCCCGCCTCGGCACAAGACTCGAAGCCAAGGACTGGCCCTCCTACAAGCCCGGCGACCTCCTCTTCTTCGGCAACAACGAGACCGGAAAAGTGACCCATGTGGCCCTATACGACCACGACGGCAAAATCATACACAGCGCGGGCAGCGTGAAGCGCAACAGCTGCGACCCCGAATCGCCCGACTATCTCCAGCGCAAGACCATGTGGGCTGTGCGCCTGCACGGACATGAAGGCGAAGAAGGCATCACCCAAGTGCGCAATCACCCCTGGTTTTTTTAATCTAATTCGATGGCCGGGCAGCCCCGAATAGCCCTAATGGCCAACTCATCACTAAAAAACACTTGACCATGAACAGACGTAACTTCCTGCGCACTGCCGCCCTCGGAGCCGCTTTCGCCGCATCACCCATAAGCTTCTCGGCCCTGGGCCAAGCCACCAGGCAGACCGCAAAATCAGGTCGGCTCAACCTGCAATTCGAGCCATACGAACTTAAGCTCAAGCACGCTTTCAATCTCGCCAAGAACAAGCGCACCACCACTCCCGGAGTGCAGGTGCAGATCGAATATGACGGCATCATCGGATACGGCGAGGCTTCAATGCCCCCTTATCTGGGCGAAAATGTGCAGAGCGTGACCGACTTCCTCTCGAAGCTCGACCTCTCGCAATTCTCAAGCCCCTTCGCCATGGAAGAGATCCATGAATACCTCGACAAGGTGGCCCCCAACAACCGCGCCGCAAAGGCATCGGTCGACATTGCCCTGCATGACCTCACCGGCAAGATCATGGGACAGCCTTGGTACAAGATCTGGGGCCTAAACCCTGAGAAAGCCCCCAACACCAGCTACACAATCAGCTGGAACGACGACCAGGCCGAAATGGAGAAAGAATTTGAGGAATGCGCTCCCTTCCGCATCATCAAGGTGAAGATGGGCGTGGGCCACGACAAAGAGCTCGTCAACGCATTCCGCAAAAAATATGACACGCCTATCTGCGTAGACGCCAACCAGGGATGGAGCGACAAGAAGCATGCCCTCCATATGTGCGAGTGGCTGGCCGACCAGGGATGCGTATTCGTGGAGCAGCCAATGCCAAAGGAGCAGGACTCAGACACCGCTTGGGTGCGCGAGCGCTCGCCGCTGCCCCTGATCGCCGATGAGAGCCTGCAGCGCATAGGCGACGTGCAGCGCATGTCGCAGTCATTTGACGGCATCAACATCAAGCTCATGAAGAGCACTGGCCTGCACGAAGCCTACAAGATGGCGGTCCTCGCCCGTGCCCTGGGCATGAAGGTGATGCTCGGATGCATGACTGAAACATCATGCGCCGTGACAGCCGCCGCCCAGCTCTCGCCCATGGTAGACTGGGCCGATCTCGACGGCAACCTGCTGATCGCGAATGACCGCTTCGACGGCATAAAAATTGTGGACGGAAAGGTGACGATTCCTGACCGTCCGGGTATCGGTGTAGAATTATTATGAGTATTGACGTAATACATCTTCTTCCTGACTCAGTAGCCAACCAGATCGCCGCAGGCGAGGTGATACAGCGCCCCGCCTCGGTGGTCAAGGAGTTGGTGGAAAACTCTATAGACGCCGGCGCCACAAAGGTGCAGATAATCATCAAGGACGCCGGTCGCACTCTCATTCAGGTCATCGACAACGGCTGCGGCATGTCGGTGACTGATGCCCGCATGGCCTTCGAAAGGCACGCGACATCAAAAATCAAGCAGGCGGCCGACCTTTTTTCGCTTCACACAATGGGTTTCCGCGGAGAGGCGCTCCCCTCGGTAGCGGCAGTCTCCGAAATCGAACTGCGCACCATGCGCGCCGGCGACACTGCCGGCACCCGCATCTGCATTTCGGCCTCTAAAGTGGTGAGCCAGGAACCCGACGTATGCGCGCCCGGCTCAAACATGATGATAAAGCGCCTATTCTTCAACCTCCCGGCTCGACGCAAATTCCTGAAGAAAGACACTGTGGAACTCGGCCACATAGTGCGCGAATTCGAGCGCTTGGCCCTGATCAACACCGATGTTGACTTCACGCTCGTGCATAACGACGTCACCATCTATCAGCTCGGACCTACCACACTCAAACAACGCATCTGCGACCTTTTCGGCAAATCGCTTGACCGGCAGCTGATACCCATCAGCACCGACACCACCCTCGTGCGCATAGAGGGATTCATATCCCTGCCGCAGAACGCCAAGCGCCGCGGCGCCTTGCAATATTTCTTCGTCAATGGCCGCAACATGCGCCACGCATATTTCCACAAGGCAGTGCTCGCGAGCTACGAAGACCTGATTTCGGCTGAGACCCAGCCCAGCTACTTCATAAAATTCACGGTCGACCCCGAGACCATCGACGTCAACATCCACCCGCAGAAATACGAGGTGAAATTTGAAAACGAGCAGCCCGTATGGCAGATTCTGTCAGCAGCCATAAAGGAATCGCTCGGCAGATACAACGCCGCTTCGGCCATTGACTTCGACGTGGTCGACGCCCCCGACATACCGGTGTTCAGCCCTGACGAGAAGGCCACTCCCGACATGGACATCGACTATCATTTCAACCCCTTCAAAGACGAAAACCCGAAGCCTGCATCGCCTTTCTCCGACTATCGCCCCCGCACGCATAGCGTAGACACCGATTGGCAGAAACTTTACGAAGGCTTCGCAGCCAAAAGCGCCGCAGCCGTAGTGCCTGACCAGGATGCTGTGCCCGACACGATGGCGCCGGTGATAGAGCCTGACGGCGCCATGGTGGTGCCGTCGCTCAGCGCCCAACTTGACAATGCCCGCTCCGAAATCCCCGGCATGTTTCAGGTGAAGGGGCGATACATAGCGGCTCCGTCAAAGTCTGGCCTGATGCTCGTAGACCAGCACCGCGCCCATGTGCGAGTGCTGTTCGACAGATACCTTTCGCTGGTGGAGCAGGGCGATGTCGCCTCGCAGAGGCTGATATTCCCTGATGCGGTCACGCTCGATGCAGCCCGCAGCGCTGTGGCTCACTCGGTAAGCGACCTGCTTCAATCCATGGGATTCGACATTTCGAGCCTCGGAGGCAACGACTGGGCCATCAACGCCGTGCCGGCCATGCTCGGAAAGTGCTCGCCGGCCCAGGCCTTCGCCAACGTCATCGACGCGGTGGCCGAAGAAGACGAAGACGTGGAGAAAAGCCAATGGCACAAGATTGCCCTGGCCATGGCCCGCTCGGCGGCCGTGAAGTACGGCTCCCCGCTATCGCAGCCCGAGATAGACACCTTGCTGGCCGACCTGTTCAAGACCTCCATGCCCGACTACACGCCCGACGGCCGCGTGATACTCCGAGTCATCGACATAGATGACATTTATAAAATGTTCTGAAAAGAAAATCCTGCATATGCCCAAACTATTCCTTTTCCCGGTGCCGATGGGCGAAAGCCAGCCTGCTGACGTGCTGCCGGCCATCAACATAGACCTGATCAGGGGCGTGCGCCATTTCATAGTCGAGAACGTGAGATCGGCCCGCCGTTTCATCAAAGCCTGCGACCGCGACATCGACGTCAACATCTGCCACTTCGCCGAACTCAACCGCCACACCGACCCCAAGGACGTGGCCGCGATGCTGCAGCCAATGGCCGAAGGGCATGACATGGGCGTGATCAGCGAGGCCGGATGCCCGGCCATAGCCGATCCGGGCGCCGATGTGGTGGCCATAGCGCAGAGCCGGGGATATGAGGTGGTGCCACTGGTGGGCCCGTCGAGCATCGTGATGTCGATGATGGCAAGCGGATTCAACGGCCAGAGCTTCGCCTTCAACGGCTATCTGCCAATCGACGCCGACGCTCGCTCAGCGAAATTCAAAGAAATGGAGCGGCGCATCAGGCGCGAGCACCAGACACAGATATTCATCGAGACGCCCTACCGCAACAACAAGCTTGTCGCGGCCATCATCCGCTCCATGCCGGCCGACATCAAGCTATGCGTGGCATCTGACATCACAGGTCCCGGGCAAAGCATCGTCACCCTGCCCCTGTCGGCATGGAAATCGAGAAAATACGACTACGACAAAGTCCCCACGATTTTCCTGCTGTACAAATAGGCGCCCCCCTATCATACCTCCACACACCATTAACTCCTTATCATCAGCCAAATATAATGACAAAAAGAAGCAGAAGGTCGGTGCGCGCGCTTGAGGATCTTCCCGGCCTCTTTGACAAAATAGACCTCGAATTCAAAGCCCCCGACCCTTACAGGCAGATTGTAGACATACACCGCCGCGAGCAGACATCGGCCCACGGGATTTCGCTCGAGATGGAAGACGGCGTCATCACCGCCAAGCGCACTCTGCAATACATCTCCTTCGGAAGCGGCAGCAGCGGAAACTGCGCCTACATAGGCATCAGCGGCGAAGGCGGCGTGCTCATCGACGCGGGAGTCGACGACAAGACCGTATTCGACAGGCTCAAGGCCAACTGCATATCAGCCGACAAGATAGCCGGCATAATTGTCACGCATGACCACACTGATCATGTGCGCAGCGCCTACCAGATACTGCGCAAATACCCTAAAATGCGCCTTTTCTGCACACCCCGCATACTGCAGGGCGTGCTGCGCCGCCACAGCATTTCGAAGAGAATAAAGGAATACCACACTCCTGTCTTCAAAGAATTTGTGTTTGACGCGGGACCTTTCAAAATCACTCCATTTGAAACAAGCCACGACGGCACCGACAACGTAGGATACTGCATCACCGTGTCTGACACAAATTTCGTTGTCGCCACCGACATGGGCAAGATCACCGAGCGGGCCGACTTCTATATGCGCAAGGCAAATTTCCTTATGATCGAGGCCAACTATGACGCTGCCATGCTCGCCGTGGGCAAATACCCGGAATATCTGAAAGCCCGCATACGGTCAGACCTCGGCCACCTCAACAACATGGTCACAGCCCGATACCTGCATGACATCTGGGGACCGGCCCTCACCGACATATACCTATGCCACTTGAGCGACGACAACAACCGCCCCGAAATAGCCCTCGCCGCCGTAAGGAAGGAGCTGGAGTCGGCCGGCGTGAAAGTAGGCGACGGATCAGGGTCGGTGACGGACCGCGACGCCGACGTGCATTTGAGCGCCTTGCCCCGATACGACGCATCGCCCCTATACATACACCGTGTCTGAATCCACACGCCAAAGTCTAAATCAATAATCACCGCATATCATGATCGAAGAAATACTCAGCCACAACCGCAGATTCGTAGCCGAAAGAGGATATGAGAAATTCATCACCTCGAAATATCCCGACAAGAAGATCGCTATAGTCACCTGCATGGACACGCGCCTGGTAGAGCTCCTCCCCGCGGCCCTTGGCATCAAGAACGGCGATGTCAAGATGATCAAAAACGCCGGAGGCACTATCACCAACCCTTTTGATTCTACCATGCGCTCGCTGCTGGTGGCCATCTATGAGCTCGGCGTCAACGAAATCATGATCATCGGCCACACTTCTTGCGGTGTGCAGGGAATGAACGCCGCCAAAATGCTCAGGCTGATGCATGAGCGGGGCATAAGCGAGGAGCACATAAATCTGATGAAGCACTGCGGCATCGACCTCAACAGCTGGCTCCACGGATTTGACGACACCGAAGCAGCTGTGGCCGAGACCGTCGACCTTGTCAGAAATCATCCGCTTGTGCCCGCCGACATCACAGTGCGCGGCTACATCATGGACTCTGTCACAGGCGCCCTCACACGCTCTGCCGGGAACGCTGACTGAGAACACCTATAGATTCTTTCCATTTACGTAATCCAACCATCACAACACACCATGACACTTGCCAATTCAGGAGACTCCCTGGCAATAACACTGCCCGACAATATCAACGGAGAAATAAAGATACGCCTCACCTGGACAAAAGACACCAACGCCGGATTCATGCAGAGAATACTCGGCGGAGACTGCGTTGACCTCGATCTCGGATGCTACTACGAATTGTCAAACGGCAACCGCACCCTGATCGACTGCCTGCAATTCGCCGCCGACGCTCCGGCTTCCCGCTCAGAGCAATCAAAGCAGGGATGCTACGACCTCGAGCCATACATCTGGCACACCGGCGACAACCGTGGCCGAGACAAAGACCATGCCGAGGTTTTGCTGGTGAATCCGGCAGGACTCGGATGCATTGAGAACATCACGGTCTACGCCTACATATTCGACGGCCCGGCATCATGGGACGCATTCGGCGCGAAAGTGTCGCTCATCATTCCCGGATGCGAAGAGGTGGAAGTCAGGCTCGAAGGCGACGGCACCAAAAACAGATTCTGCGCCGCCATGCGCATCGATGTCAGCGCCGACCGGAAATCTGTCACCGCCACCAAGCTGGGCACCCTCCATCTCGGCCACTCTGACTGCGACGAGGCCTATGGCTGGGGACTCCGATACAGATCCCTCTGACAACCCTCGTCTTTGCCTCTGCACAGACGCAAATCGACCTCTTCCCAAGCCACTTTCCGACATCTCAAACCATCTTTCTGAAAAAACGTTAAAAAATTGGCATTTTTATGTCTTTTCAAATAGTTTTTTCCCATTAACTATTTGGTAATTCAGACAAAATTGCGAACTTTGCACCGGAATTAAATCATAACAAATATAAATCATGACAAAAGCAGAAATTGTTAATGAAATATCGCGCTCTACCGGCGTTGACCGTGCGTCTGTGCTGACTGTGGTGGAGAGCTTCATGGAGATCGTAAAGGACTCGCTTGCAAATGGCGACAACGTCTACCTCCGCGGCTTCGGCTCATTCATCATCAAGACACGCGCCGAGAAAATCGCCCGCAACATCACAAAGAACGAATCTGTTGTCGTTCCCGAGCACAAGATTCCCGCTTTCAAGCCCAGCAACGCCTTCCGCGACATGCTCGGTTGATACGCAAGCGCATCAAAAACAATAAGAAATCAAGAGGGTGTGTCATCACTGACACGCCCTCGTTTCTTTTTAATAGTCGGTCGCCGGCATCATCCCGTGCTCGTCGAGGCCGGAGACAATAATTGGTGCCTTATCACGGAAGTCTACCATCAAAGGCGATTTGCCGGCAAGCATCAGCTGCCTGCCCCGAGGCGGATTCGCAATGCGCATCGACCTCGACTGAAATTCAATACGAATATGGCCGATATGTCAGCGTGACATATCGGCCATATTCGTATTGCATCGATATCCTGCGGCTCAGGATTGCTTCAATAAGCCTATGAGCATCAGGAGCGCCTCGGTCGAGGCGCGCTCTATCACACGCTCGCGTGATCCCGGAAAGCGGAATTTCCGTGCCACGATCCCCGACGGGGTGCGGGCTGCGATCCACACGGTGCCCACCGGCTTGAGCTCGGAGCCGCCTCCGGGGCCGGCTATGCCAGTGGTGGCCACAGCGCAGTCAGCGCCTGTGACGCGACAAGCGCCTTCAGCCATCTGCAGAGCAACTGTCTCGCTCACCGCTCCATGCTCGGCTATGTCGTCGGCATTGACTCCCAGCACCGCCGACTTAACATCATTGCTGTAGCTTATCACACCGCCGAGATAGCAGTCGCTGCTCCCTGGCACCGAGGTGATCAGATGGCCTATATTTCCGCCCGTGCAGCTCTCGGCTGTGGCGAGCGCCAAGCCTTTGGCTGCCAGAAGCTCCAGCAATATCCTGGCCGGCGAGGCATCGCCGTCATAGAGCAGATGCTCTGCGGTCTCGCCCTTGAGTTCCGCTACTTTGGCATCGAAATCCTCATCGCTCAATTCGCGCTTTCCGGCCTGATAATCAAGCCTCAGCCTGATGTAGCCGGGAGTGGGCAGATATGCCAGGTGCATGCCTGTAGGCAACGACCGCTCAAAGCCTGCCAGCCTCTCGGCCAACGCGCTCTCGGTGATTCCCGTGACCATGAGCGTATGGTGGCGGTAGGCCATGTCGGGAGTGAATCGCTCACGCAAGAGCGGAATCACGGCCTTCGAAAGCATGCCTATGCACTCAAACGGCACCCCGGGCATCGACACAAGCGCTTTGCCCCCCGGAGCATCAAACCACATGATGGGAGCCGTGCCAAGCTCATTCTGCACCACGCGGCAGCAAACGGGCACCATGGCCTGAGCCCGGGTGAGATCGTTGAGCGCAAGGCCACGCTTGGCGAAGACAGCCTCAACATTAGCCAGGACATCGGCGTCAAGACGCATCTCTCCATCGCCGAAGCATCGGGCCAGCACCTTCTTGGTGATATCATCCTTTGTGGGGCCAAGCCCTCCGGTGGTGATCACCAGATCGCTCTGCACCAAAGCCGAGGCCACCGCCTCATTTATAGCCTCGGCGCTGTCGCCCACCACTATGGTGCGCGTCACCTCCCAGCCCAATGGGCCAAGACGCCTGGCAATTTCTCCGGAATTAGTATCGGTGACCTGTCCGAGCAGGATCTCGTCGCCGATTATCACAATTGACGCTCGCATATATGCTCTGAATTTTTCGCTAAATCGAAACCCTCGCGTAAGGCACCGCGTCGTAGGGGCAGAATTCCTTGTCGAGGTATTTGAAATATCCGGCCATCGCCACCATGGCCGCATTGTCGGTGGTGAATGCGCGCTCGGGGATAAAGGCCTTTATGCCTCTTTCGGCGCAGAAATCGGCCACGGCTTTGCGCACCCCCGAATTGGCCGATACGCCTCCGCCTATCGCCAGCTGGGTAGCCCCCGTCTGCTTGACCGCAAGCTTTAGCTTGTCGAGAAGAATCTCTATGATGGTGCGCTGCAGCGAGGCCGCGAGATCCGCCTTGTTATTCTCCACGAAATCGGGATCTGACTTGATGGCGTCGCGCAGCGTATAGAGAAACGACGTCTTCAGCCCGCTGAAGCTGTAGTCGAGGCCGGGGATGTGTGGTTTGGCGAAATTGAAGCGGTGCGCATCGCCCTCTGCGGCCAGGCGGTCGATGTGCGGGCCTCCGGGATATGGCAGCCCCATCACCTTGGCGCACTTGTCGAACGCCTCGCCTGCCGCGTCATCGATGGTCTGCCCGAGCATCTGCATATCGTTGTAATTGCGCACCATTATTATCTGCGAATTGCCTCCCGAAATCAGCAGGCAGAGATATGGGAATCTCGGCACTTCGTCATCGGGATGCTGACGCACGAAATGCGATAGCACGTGGCCGTGGAGATGATTCACCTCCACCATCGGCACCCTGAGGCCGAGCGAAAGCCCCTTGGCGAAGCTTGTGCCCACAAGCAGCGACCCGATCAGGCCGGGGCCGCGGGTGAAGGCTATTGCCGAAATCTCGCTCTTGTCGATGCCGGCGCGCTTGATTGCGGCGTCGACCACCGGCACAATATTCTGCTGATGGGCGCGCGAAGCGAGCTCAGGCACCACGCCGCCGTATTCTTCATGCACCTTTTGCGAGGCGATGGCATTTGACAGCAGCAGCCCATCGCGTATCACTGCCGCGCTGGTATCGTCGCATGACGATTCTATTCCTAATATCGTAACCATATCATTATTATTTTAGGTTGTAGGGGCGCGATGCGACGCGCCCGCGCCAATCGGGATCGCCCGCGGAGGCGATCAGAATACGTAGCCTATGCCGATGGTCGGGGCAAAGGTCGAATACTGCTTCATCACCGTGTATACGCACTCGACCTTGAGCTTTAGCGATGACGTGGCCTTGAGCTGGAAGCCGATGCCGACATTTCCGCCAAGGCGTGACTTGCGGTCAGTGGCCTCTGAATCCTCCACTTCGTCGTGGCGGGTCCATGAAGAGAAATTAACGCCCACGATGGGATATAGTTGGGCGCTGGCCGGAGTGAATCTGAATGGAAAATGAAGATTTATGTCAGCCTGGAAGGCGTCGAGGCCCTCATTGCGGAATACGCAGCCGGCCTGTGGCGCTATACGCAGCCTGTCGCTTATGCCATATTGGAAGAATAGGCCGGCCACCGCCGATTTATTGGTTGACGTGTATCCGGCCTGCAGGCCAAACGTCGATTCGCCCCTCTGTGCGTTCGCGCTCTGCGATGCGCCCAGCAGCGCCAGCAGCAATGCGGCGGAAAATGCGAGGCGTCGAAGTAATGACTTCATTCTGTTGTGGTGTTTATATTGTGAAAAAAATAGAGTCTCTGTCTCGGCGAGGCGGCGGCCTGTCACTTCAGCAGCTGATAGTCAGGATGCAGATATTGCCCCTTGCCGTCAGTGCTTTTGCCGTATCTCACAGCGTGCTGCCTGCACAGATGGTAGCAGCGCAAGCACATGGTGCACTGCCCGCTCCAGCGTGGCTTGCCGTCTACGATGTCAATGCAGCCCAAGGGGCAATTGCGGACGCATTTGCCGCAGCCCGTGCATGAGTCATCTGCATGGAAGGGCTTTATGCGCGTGAGGAAGCGCCTGAAATACCATCCTATGACATAGGTCTTGATGCGCGGGAAACTACCCCTGACCACATCAGTCGCGTCAATGCCACTTTCGAGAGCCGCAGCTATGGCATCCACTCGCTCGGGCATCTTGTCGAGTTTGGCCTGCATCAGCTCAGGCGCATCGACGTCAAAGCCCGGAAAAGCCACATAATTGTTAGGCATCTGCACCGAAAACACTGACCCGGTGCGCCAACCTCGTGCGGCGATTTCCGAGCGCCACACCTTGTCGGCGCAACCTATATCGTCGCCGCAAGAGCACACCATGTGATGCACCACATCGGCGTGAGCTAATATGCGCATCTTCCTTATGACGTTGTCAACTGTGAGGGGAAGCCCCCAGCCGTGTACAGGAAAGGCCCAGATAAGGCGTCCGTCGGGCACAGCGAGCCTGATTTTCTCCGGCTCGCGCATCAACCCGGGGGGCAGCCTGAGCACATCATCACCGATCACGCCCGACAGATAGTCGGCTACGCTGCGGGTGTTTCCGGTCCCTGAAAAACATATTATCATCTTCCGGCCCTATTTAATTGTTACCTGTGTGGCTCCGAAGCCGTACTCGCGGAATGACGCGTCCTGCGCATGATGCTCCTTGTATCTGTATGCGAGCTCCTTGAGGATGGCCTTTCGCAGCACGCCCTCTCCCTTGCCGTGGATAAACACTATCTTCTGCCCATGATTTCGCAGGTTGGCATCCATAACCTCGCGAAATTTATCGACCTGCAGATTGAGCATATCGGCATCGCCGAGGCCGGCCTTGTTGTCGATCAGCTCATCGATGTGCAGATCCACCACTATTTCGTCGGGGCGCCGGCGAGGCGCCGGCTTGCGCATCGGGGCAGCGCCGCGGAGGTCGGCCGCAGCCTTCTGCTTCATCGACTTTTCAAGGGCGGCGTGGTCAATCTCCAAAGCTCGCTGCGGAAGGTCGTTGCGCACTATGTCGATAGCTATCACCGGATTGTCGAAGTATGGATTAGGCCTGAAGCAGTGCAGCTTGAAAAATTTTGTGGTGTCGAGCCTATGCTCCACGCAAGCCACTGTCTTCAGGGCGAACGGCTTGTCGGCCTTGAACGGCAGATACTGCACAGCCACCCTATCCATCTCTGACAGGTCTTCGGGCATCACCTGCCCGAGCCACACTTGCGTGGCCGGCTCCACTATGCCGGCATATCGCGCTGTCCAGTCCGTGTCTTCGTCCTGCCTGGTCAGATAAGTGAAATAAAGGCTGTAGTTGGAGTCATTGACCAGATATGCGTCATACGTGGTGCGCGATATCGATTTCAGGTCAGCGGCCTCGTATGCGAGCACCACATTGAGCTTCTCGCCTTCAGCCGTCTCAACAAATTCAGGCTCGGGCGCGGCAGCCCGGGGCGCAGGCCTGCTCTCATTGGCGCGGGGTCCCACGGCAGCCTCTGCTTTCGGCTTTGAGGGGGCATTGTCCTTGGCCTGGCCCACCACCACGCATTCCTTCAGAAGCACCGGGGTCTCAAAGCCGTCTTCGTCTACGTAGGCGATGCCGTCTACGATCTTCACGATTGTGCCGCCTCCGGTAGTGTTTAAAAATCTGACTATATCTCCTGGTTTTGCCATTTCTTTTCTGTTTTCTTGACGGATTTTGCATTCTTTAATCGCATTTTCCGTTTACAAGCTTCAAAGTTACTCATTTTTTTCCAAACATTTTCAAATAATTCGTAACTTTGTGACTAATTATGACAGCAAAACAAAGCATCAACATAACCGACTTCGACTATCCGCTGCCCGATGATCGCATCGCGGCACATCCGCTGCAACAGAGAGACAGCTGCAAGCTGCTGTATCGCAACGCCATAGGCGAGATTTCAGAGCACGTCTTCACCGACCTCCCGGGCCTCCTGCCGGATGACGCCATGCTCGTGTGCAACAACACGCGCGTCATCAACGCGCGCCTGCGTTTCCGCAAAGGCGCCGAAGCCGATGGCGCCCTGATCGAAATATTCTGCCTCGAGCCCCACGACCCCTCCGATTACGCCTTGGCATTCGCCGGCCACGGACCCTGCAGATGGCTTTGCTTTGTGGGCAACTCAAAAAAATGGAAGCAGGGAGCTTTGTCAATGCCCCTGACCATCGGAGGCCGCAAAGTCACACTCACTGCCACCCGCATCGAAAAGATTGGAAACGCATCTGTCATAGAGTTTGCGTGGGACTGCCCCGATGTCACTCTCGCGAGCGTAATCGAAGCCGCCGGAGAGATTCCCATTCCGCCATATCTCAACCGCTCTACCGAAGACAGCGACAAGACTGACTACCAGACCGTGTATTCACGCATCGAAGGGTCAGTGGCAGCCCCCACAGCAGGCCTACACTTCACCGACAGAGTGCTGGCCGACATCTCTGCCAAAGGCATCCCGGCCCGCGAGCTCACGCTCCACGTAGGCGCAGGCACATTCCAGCCCGTGAAGGAGGACGACGTAAGCAAACACATGATGCACAGCGAGTTCATATCCGTGCCGCTCGACCTGATCGAAGAGCTCGCCACCACGAGCCGGCGAGTATATGCCGTGGGCACCACATCGGTGCGCACCCTCGAAAGCCTCTACCACATAGGCTGCCTCATGAGCCGGGGAGAATGGACCGGCGAGGTGCCGCAATGGTATCCCTACGCTCAGGACCACCCCGCCCTATCCGCGTCAGAAGCCCTGCTGGCTGTGGCCTCCCACCTGAAGGCAGCGGGCCTGACCCGCCTGGTGGCTTCGACACGCATCATCATAGCCCCCGGATATCAATACCGCATCGTGAGCGGCATGGTCACAAACTTCCATCAGCCCAAAAGCACGCTGCTGCTGCTTGTGTCGGCTTTCATAGGCGACTCCTGGCGCAAGGCATACGACTACGCCATGGACCGCGGATTCAGATTTCTCAGCTACGGCGACGCTTGCCTTTTCGAGAAAATGCCGTAGGCCGATTGTTATATAATGCATATACTGAATATTAAACCCTAATAAATCTCAAGACCAAAATGAAACCCTACGTTTTAGGCATTGACATCGGTGGCACCAACACCGTGTTCGGCCTTGTCGACGCCCGAGGCACAGTCATCGCCAGCTCATCGATCAAGACCGCGAAGCACCATGACATCAACGACTACATCGACGAGCTCCACGCCGAGGTGATGCGCCTGATCGAGGCTAACGACGCCACAGGCAAGATCCACGGCATCGGAGTCGGCGCGCCCAACGCAAACTACTACACCGGCACCATAGAGAACGCCGCCAACCTCCTGTGGAAAGGAGTGATACCCTTCGCAAAAATGCTACAGGACAAATTTGACCTGCCTGTGGCTATCACCAACGACGCCAACGCCGCTGCCATCGGCGAGATGACCTACGGAGCAGCGCGTGGCCTCAAAGACTTCATCATGATCACTCTCGGCACCGGAGTTGGCTCAGGCATCGTGGTCAACGGTCAGCTCGTATACGGTCACGACGGATTTGCAGGCGAGCTCGGACACATGATCGTGAAGCGCAACAACGGACGCCTCTGCGGATGCGGACGCACCGGCTGCCTCGAGGCATACTGCTCGGCCACAGGCGTGGCAAGGACCGCCCGCGAATTCCTCGAAATACGCACCGAGCCCTCGCTGCTGCGCAACATCCCCATCGAGGACATCACCTCCAAGGACGTTTATGACGCGGCAATCCAGGGCGACAAGATCGCCAAAGAGGTGTTTGAATACACAGGCAAGATCCTGGGCGAAGCTTTCGCCGACATGATGGTATTCACATCGCCAGAGGCTTTCATCCTATTCGGAGGCCTCGCCAAGAGCGGCGACCTGCTGCTCAAGCCCCTGAAAGAAGCCATGAACAAGAATATGCTCTTCGCATTCAAGGGCAAAGCCAAAGTCATGCTCAGCGAACTCAAGGAAGCCGATGCCGCCGTGCTCGGGGCAAGCGCTCTCGGATGGGAAGCCAAATTTCTGGCCGACTGAAACCATTTGCCCTCATAAGGCGTTCTTTATTTAATGACACCGGCGCCGGCCTGAGACCGGCGCCGGCTAAAAAACGAAAGACATAAGCCATTATGGACAGCATGTTTGACATTCTCTCCGACCTGCCGCTATTCCGGGGCGTGACGCGCGAGCGCATAGCGCAGACTGTCGGAGCCGCTAAATTCCACTTTCTAAAGTACGCGCCCGGCGAATCGATAGCGCGGAGGGGCGAACCTTGCACCCACATCAAATTCGTAATCTCCGGCTCAGTCACCATCACGATCGCCAACGACAGCGACAGATTCCGCATAGCGCAGCGCCTTGTGGCTCCCGACGTCATTTCTCCCGATTTCCTTTTTGGCTCAACCACGCTCTTCCCGGGCAATGTGACAGCCGCCGAGGAGACGGGCATCGTGCAGGTTTCGAAAGAGGACTACATCAACGTGCTGGCTTCTGACAAAATCTACATGTTCAACCTCCTCAACTATCTCTCAATGAATGCCCAGAAGTCAATCGAAGGCATTCTCGCCATTTCATCGGGAAGCATCGAGGAGAGGCTCGCCATGTGGATCGTGTCTCTCACCCAGCCTACCGCGCGCGACATCACCATCACCTGCAAGCAGCGCGATCTCTACGCCATGCTCGGTGTGCAGCGCAGCAGCTACATGGCCGCCCTCGAGCGACTGGTCGAGGCCGGCGCCATAGCCTATCAGCCCGGCGAGATCAAAGTCATTGACCGCCGCCTGATGCTATCGATCATGCGCAACGGCATCGAATGATCATCCTCACATAAGGCAGTCAGAGCCTGGCGGCGCTGACTGCCTCTATTTATACTCTCCGCAAATACCAATCTTCTCTATCAAAAATGAAACATTTCTTTCTGCTGGCTGTAGCCATGCTGCTGACTTGCTTTGGAGCTAACGCGCAAAGCAAATTCGTCACAGACACAATCTACAGCGAAATCCTTGGCTCGCCAAGAGCCTACACCGTATATCTGCCCGCAAGCTTCGACAAGAACCCCGGCAAGCAATATCCCGTGCTCTACCTGCTCCACGGCCTCTATGGCAAAAACAGCGACTGGCAGGATATGAGCCAGCTCAAGCTCATAGCCGACAAACTCACAAGGAACGGCACCATCGACGAGATGGTCATAGTCACTCCCGACGCCCACCAGGGCCTGCCCAATTCACAGCCCGGATACTTCAACCTTCCTGAGTGGAGATATGAGGACTTCTTCTTCCAGGAGTTCATGCCCCAGATAGAAAAGAAATACCGCATCATAGGCGACAAGCGCCACCGCGCCATCGCAGGCCTGTCGATGGGCGGAGGCGGCACCACCGGATATTGCCAGCACCACCCCGAGGCTTTCGCCGCAGCCTACCCCATGAGCGCCCTGATGTCGATTCCGCTTGACAGGCGCTCGCCAAGCCCCAACAGCTTCGACGACAAGCTCACGAAATCTTGCCTGGAGAACGACTGCGTGGAATTTGTGCTCAACGCCGACGAAGCCACCAAGCAGGCCCTGCGCACGATCGACTGGTACATCGATTGCGGCGACGACGACTTCCTGCTCGACTGCAATCTCGCAATCTACCAGGCCATGCGCGACAACAAGATTCCCGCACAGCTGCGCGTGCGAGACGGCGTGCACAATTGGGAATACTGGAGCTCGGCCCTTTACGATTGTCTGCCATTTGTCAACCGCTCATTCAAGAAATAATGGAAAAAACATGGCGTTGGTTCGGCCCCAACGATAAAATCACCCTTGATATGCTGCGCCAGATAGGCGTGGAAGGCATAGTCACATCCCTGCACCACATCCCCAACGGCGAAATATGGCCGGAGGAGGAAATCAAAAAGATGAAAGATCTCATCGAGGCCCATGGTATGCGATGGAGCGTGGTCGAAAGCCTGCCGGTATCTGAATCGATAAAATTCGCCGGTCCCGACCGCGATGAGCTCATAGAGAAGTACAAGATCAGCCTCGCCAACCTCGGCAAGCAGGGAGTGCGCACCATCTGCTACAACTTCATGCCCGTGCTCGACTGGGCCCGCACCGACCTGGAATATCCTAATCCCGACGGCACAAGCAACCTCTACTTCAACCGCGCGGAATTCGCCTACTTCGATATCCACATCCTCAAGCGTGAGGGAGCCGAAAAGGATTGGGACGCCGAAACCCTCGCAAGGGTTGACGAACTAAAGAAAGGCATGACACGCGAAGGCGAGCACAGGCTCGTAGACAACATCATCGTGAAGACCCAGGGATTCGTCAACGGCAACATCTCTGAAGACGACCAGACACCCGTCGACACATTCCGAAGACTGCTCGACCTCTACAAAGGCATCGACAAGGACTCGCTCAGGGCCAACATGAAATATTTCCTGGAAGCCATAATGCCCGTATGCGACCAATACGGCATCGACATGTGCGTGCATCCCGACGACCCTCCCATGCAGATTCTCGGTCTGCCGCGCATAGTCACCTGCGCCGACGACATCAGATGGATGCTCAATGCCGTGCCCAACCCTCACAACGGACTCACATTCTGCGCCGGAAGCCTCTCGGCCGGAGCACACAACGATGTCGTGGCCATGGCCCGCGAGTTCGCCCCACGCACCCACTTCGTGCATGCCCGCATCTGCAACGTGATGCCTAACGGCGACTTCAAGGAGTCATCGCACCTCGACCCGAGGCTGATCGAGATAGTGCGCACATTCGAGACCGAGCGCCCCGGTGCGCCCATGCGCGTGGACCACGCCCCCCTGATGCTCGGCGATGAAAAGATGAAATACAACGCCGGTTACTCTTTCCATGGCCGCATGCTGGCCCTGGGCATGGTGAGCGGCATAATGGCAACAATAAACACCGAATCAAAATGAATGCCCTGTTTGACATAAAAGGAAAAGTGGTGGCCATCACCGGAGCCACAGGCGTGCTCGGATCATGCATAGCCAAATATCTCGCCGCCGAAGGCTGCAAAGTGGCCCTCATGGGTCGCCGCCGCGAAGAAGGCGACAAGATCGCAGACGAAATCAAGGCCGAAAGCGGAGAGGCCGCTTTCTGGGTTTGCGATGTGATGAACCAGGAGGCCGTGCAGCAGGTGTGCGACGGCATCATGGCCCGATACGGAAAAGTCGACGCTCTGCTCAACGCTGCCGGCGGCAACATGCCCGGCGCCACCATTTCGCCTGACGGAAACTTCTTCGACCTGAAAGTGGCCGACTTCCAAAAGGTGCTCGACCTCAACCTCACCGGCACCGTGATCCCCACCCAGGTATTCCTCAAGCCCATGACCGAGGCCGGACAAGGCTCTATCATCAACTTCTCGTCGATGGCCGCCTTCCGCCCCATGACGCGCGTATGCGGATACGCAGCCGCCAAGGCCGGCATCAGCAACTTCACGGCATTCCTCGCCAACGAAGTCGCCACGAAGTTCACCCCGGGAATCCGAGTCAACGCAATAGCTCCAGGATTCTTCCTCACCAACCAGAACCGCGCCCTGCTCACCAACCCCGACGGCAGCCTCACCCCGCGCGGCACCGACGTAATCCGCCAGACCCCCTTCAAGCGCTTCGGAGCGCCCGAAGAGCTCTGCGGCACCATCCACTACCTCATCAGCGAAGCATCATCCTTCGTCACCGGCACAGTAGCCGTAGTCGACGGCGGCTTCAACGCCTTCGCCATGTAACAGCAAGACCAAAACGATAATCAGAGGCAGCCAAACACTCGTGTTTGGCTGCCTCTGATTATCTATGCCAGTGTGGAGGTGCGTTTCTCCGAAACGCACGGGTTTCAGGCATTGTAACTGCGGCTCTACTGACAAAAAGTGTGTTTAGTCACACTTTTTGTCAGTAGGAGTCATGCGTTGGCTGGCTTTTTGTTGGGGTCGTCAGGGTATACGATGCGCGAATGGTACATCGTCATCAGGCGCTTGATGAATGCGGCCTTGATGATGGCTATGTCGCGGAACAGCAGAGGCGAGTCAGCGTGCAGGCCGTCGGCTATCTGACCGTCGATGATGCGGTTTACAAGCCCCGATATGGCCTCGGGAGTATGCTCTGACAGCGATCGCGACGCAGCCTCGACCGAGTCAGCCATCATCAGCAGCGACGCCTCGCGCGTCTTGGGGTTGGGCCCGGGATAAGTGAACAGCGTCTCGTCAATCTCCTCCCCGGCATGCTGCTTGCAATACGAGAAGTAGAAATACTTGGCCTTTCCCTTGCCGTGATGCTGCGATATGAAATCTTTTATCACATCAGGCAGACCCTCCTTGTCGGCGCGCGCAAGGCCGTCGGCCACATGGCCTATGATTATCTCGGCACTGCGCTCGGGCGGAAGAGCATCGTGCGGATTCACGCCGCGCTGATTTTCGGTGAAGAAATTCGGATTGTTGATTTTGCCGATGTCATGATAGAGGGCTCCTGCTCGCACCAGCTGCTCGTTGGCATCGATCTTAAGGGCCGCATCGGTGGCCAGATTGCTCACGGCCATCGAATGCTGGAATGTGCCGGGGCACTCCTGCGAAAGCTCGCGCAAGATGGGATTGTTGGTGTCGGTGAGCTCGATAAGCGTCACCACCGACACAAATCCGAAACTGCGCTCCACTGCCACCATCAGTATATAGGCCATCGATGCCAAGGCCGCGCTCACGCCGAGGCTGATCACCATGCGCCATTGCAGGCCTGCCGGCGAGCCGTTGAGCATCAGCTCTATGGCCACGTATGAGCAGATATACGTCACAAATACAAACACCGAAGTGCGCAGCAGCTGCGAGCGCTTGGCAAGCTCAGTGAGCGAATAGGTCGACGCCACTGTGGCCGCGAGCTGCAGCATGATGAATTCCAATGGAAATGATACCGCCCCTGCGCACAGCATCACCAGGGCGCCCGACGTGAAGATAGCCGCCGGAGCGTCAAAAAACACTATCATCAGCACCGGCACTATGGCGAAAGGCACAAGATAGATGCCGCTGTCGATATATCGGTCAAGCCCCATGCCGATTAGGAAGAAGACTGTGATCGTGAGCATGACAAACATCATCGCCTGCCGGCTTTGCCATATCTTAGGCTCTGTGAAATGGAAAAATGTCATCAGCGCCCCCATGATCAGGGCCACGTAGAGAAATTGGCCGAGCCACATGAGCAGGTAGCTGCGCGGACCGCCCGACACCTTCTCCTCGATCATGCGCTCGTAGGTCTTAAGATTGGTGTAATCCTGCGGAGTGATCACTGTGCCTTTGTCGATTATGGTCTGGCCTTGCTGTATCACGCCGCTTATCACTGCGCCCATGCGCACGTTGAGCTGATTGAGCTCGTCGATATACAACCTCTCTGAAGTAGCGTCGTTGTACACGAGATTAGGCCTTATCACCTCCTCAAAATCCTCTGACTCTATCCATTTCTCGGCCGACACGGAGTCTGCGTCGATCGACGGGTCGGAATTTATGGCCGAGGCTATGCTGCGTGAGAGCAGGCTCGGCGTGGTCAGGCTTGCAGCCTGCTTGCGCCCCACCATATTGTCTTTCTGCAGCCTCACCTGAGAGAGAGAGCCGTCGGCCACGCGCGGAGCATACTGCTCGTCGATCACATAGCCTCGGTAGGCATTCTGCAGCACAGCCACCGCGCGCTGACGCATACGCTTCAGATTCTCTGACGGCGCAATCGACGCATCCTGGTGCGACCACTTCGACAGAAGCGCCGTGGTCACCTCCTTGGCAGCCTCGGGAGCCGGGGTGAATACCGGCACAAAGATGCGGTCGAGCGAATCGCGCACAGCCAGCATCGTGGCCGTGTCAGGCCGTATGGGTATGTCAAACGGCGCTATCAGCTTCGCGTAGTTCCATGGGCGCCCCTCTTCATATTTATAATGGGTATTCTCCGGATGCGGGAAGAAATACACGATGATCACCGTAGCGATCACGCACAGCATCGTATTAGTGAAAACCTTGCCTTTCATCAGCCTAAATGCTTCGTTGCGGACGGCGAGAGCCGCCCGGCAACATTAATCAATCCTATAAATTAAAATTCTGTATCCGGTTAGCGGCCTTCACCCCGTTGATTTTCTTCACTTTC
The DNA here is from genome assembly GCA_947525975.1 of uncultured Muribaculaceae bacterium. Classification (GTDB taxonomy): domain Bacteria; phylum Bacteroidota; class Bacteroidia; order Bacteroidales; family Muribaculaceae; genus CAG-873. The sequence continues at coordinate 92,934 of CANNVE010000001.1, forward strand.
GCGCAAAGATCCTCCACCACGTGGGCGTCGGTCACCCTCACCCACAGGTCGCACCCGAAGACCTCGTTGTCGGCCTCGATGTTGAGCTTGCGCAGATCCATGTTGAGGTGCATGGAGATCATCTGCGTCAGTTCCTGCAATATGCCGTGGCGGTCAATGCCCTCGATGCGCACGTGGGCCAGGAAGGCCGTGTCTGAAGCGTCCCAGCGCGTGGCCACGATGCGCGGGCCATAACTGCTCTTGAGCAGCATTGCGCGCGGGCAGGTGAGCGCATGCACCTCCACCTCGTTGTCATCGGTGACGAATCCGAGCACTTCGTCGCCCAGTATGGGCTGGCAGCAGTCGGCCATGCGGTAGTTGGCCTTTCCGTCAGCGTCGCTGCGCAGCACGTATGTCTCCTTCACGTTGATCTTGGGCTTGGCATCCGCCTCCGGCCTGGTTTCATCTTCCTTCTCCTTCTTCTTGCCTATGGCCAGCAGCTTCTTCAGGAATGAGGCTGACGACTTCTCAGACACCCGCTTGAGCGTCTTGAGCACGTATTCGTTGAGCACCACCTCCTCGCTGCCGAGCTGATAGCACAGCTCCTCCATGTTGGCCACATGGAAAAGGCCGAGAAGCTTGGTGGTGATGGCGTTTGAGTCATCGATGCCGTTGTCCTTGAGAAACGCGTCGATGATGGCCTTTCCCTTTGCCACCACGGGCTGGCGCGTCTTCTGCAGCGCCCTGCGCAGGCGCGTCTTCGCCTTGGCCGTGGCCAGGAAATTCATCCATTCGGGCTGCGGCTTCTGCTGCTGCGAAGTGAGCACCTCCACCTGGTCGCCGCTCTTGAGCACCGTGCTCAGCGGCACGAGCTTGTGGTTGACCTTTCCGGCTATGCACTTAGAGCCCAGATCGCTGTGCAGGGCGAAGGCCACGTCGAGCACCGATGCGTTGGCCGGCAGCGTCAGCAACTCGCCCTTGGGCGTGAACACTATTATTTCCGATGCGAAGAGATTGAGCTTGAGGGTGTCGAGGAAATCTATGGCCGACGGCTCGGGATCATCGAGGATATCCTTGATGGTGCGCAGCCACACGGTGAGCTCCGACTCCTCGTCGCCTTCGCCTATCTTGTATTTCCAATGGGCGGCGAATCCCTTCTCGGCTATCTCGTCCATGTGGCGCGAGCGTATCTGCACCTCCACCCAATTGCCGTCGGGGCCCATCACCGTCAGGTGCAGAGCCTGGTATCCGTTGGCCTTCGGGGTGCTCACCCAGTCGCGGGTGCGCTCGGGGTGGAGCTTGTATATGTCGGTGATGGCGCTGTATATGTTCCAGCATATCTGCTTCTCCTTCGAGGGATCGTCGCAGTCAAACACTATGCGCACGGCGTAGAGGTCATATACCTCGCTGAAGGGGATGTGCTTCTTCTCCATCTTCTTCCAGATCGAAAACACTGATTTCACCCTGGCCTTGGCCTCATACTTCAGGCCCATCTCCTGCAGGCGGCGGTGGATCGGCTCGGCGAAACTGGTGTATTCGGTAGAGCGCTTTGAGTCAGACTCGGCTATCTGCCGCGAGATAGTCTCGTAGGCCACAGGGTGCTCATATTTGAAGGCCAGATCCTCGAGTTCGGTCTTAATCTCGAATAGCCCCAGGCGGTGGGCCAGAGGAGCGTAGATGTAGAGGGTCTCGCCGGCTATCTTGTATTGCTTGTTGGGCGCCATCGAGCCGAGGGTGCGCATATTGTGCAGGCGGTCGGCCATCTTGATCAGCACCACGCGTATGTCCTCGCTCATGGTGAGCAGGAGCTTGCGGAAATTCTCGGCCTGCGCCGAAGCCTTGTCTCCGAATATGCCGCCCGATATCTTCGTGAGGCCGGCCACCAGCTGGGCTATCTTCGCGCCGAAATGGTGCTCGATGTCCTCCACCGTGTATTCGGTGTCCTCCACCACGTCGTGGAGCAGGGCCGCGCATATCGACGTCGACCCCAGGCCTATCTCCTGCTGCGCTATCTTGGCCACTGCTATGGGGTGGAGTATGTAAGGCTCGCCCGAGCGGCGGCGTATGCCCTTGTGAGCCTCCTTCGCGAAAGCGAAAGCCCGCTCTATGATCTCCACTTTCTTGCGGTGGTTGCTGGCCAGGTATCCGTTGAGCACATCGCGGAAGGCGTCATCGATCATCTTGTCCTCTTCCGGAGTCGTATATTTCGCGGCAGTGTCCATAAGCTTCTTTTTCTTGCATAAGTGTCCCGCGCGGCCTGTGAAAGGCCGGCTATGGATTATACTCATAATTAATGATAACCGCGAAAATAGCGTATTTTTCCCAAACCCCCAAATTTTCAGCGATAATAAAACCGCCCAGCCCGCATAAAAAGCCACGGGAGCGGGAGTCTGTTTCTGTCTCCCGCTCCCGCAAATCGCTTTTAGAGGTTTGCTTTCTGCTTACGCAGATCCGCGATGTCATCCTTAAGACGCCTAATTGCTTCTTTAGCACCCTGGATGGCCTGACGTGTGCTTAAATCGCCGGGGTTGGAATTGGTACTCCAGTCTTTTATGTTCCTGTTATAACCGTCGATCAGATTCTGCAGACGTTTGATCTTATCGTCAATCACCTTCTTTTTCCGCTCCTTCTCTTCCTTTTCCTTGCGCTTTCGCTCTTGCTCGGCTGCCTTGGCTGATGCGGCCGAAGAAGAGGATGACGATGACGACGAGCGCGATGAGGAGGATGACGACGAACTTGACGAGGATGAGGTGCGCGATGATGATGATGCCAGGTGCCTCTTCTCCTCAGCCTCTTCGTATTTGGCATCAGTATCGGCCACGCCGGCGAATAAGGTATTCAATTCCGAGTGGATACCAATCCACGCTTTGGCCACCTTCTCGAAATCGGGATTGAGGCCTCCGGATATTTTTGCCTTGAAGCGGAGGCTCCCGTTATCATTGACCACAGCCTTGACATATTCGCAATTCATGACATTGTTCACTCCATCCCTCATTTCATAAGGATCAAGCCACGAAGGCTTTGTGCTCATGCCCGCATCTATGGTCAGCGTGTCATCAGAAATAACATACCACACAAACCACTTGAACCGGTATGATTTGGCGTAACTGTGCTTCACCTGGATGTCGCCGTCCGAATCAATCGTGTAATCCTTGACGCCATCATTCTTAAGCCAGTCCTCTACCACTGCGGTGGTGAATCGCAATACCTTCTGTTGCCGCGTCTCGGCTCCGCCATAAGCCTTCATAAAATCCGACATAGCGTCATCAAGACGCTGACCTATTCTTGCGTACTCCATGATAATGGCTTCAATGTCGTCAACACTCTTGCCTTTCACTGACTGCGTCAGCTTCAATCTCACTCTCGGCGGGTCTATCTTCAGAGTTATATCACTATAATCTCGCTCAATTTTCTTTCGGCCGGCATCCATGTCGCCAAGATTCTCCTTATACTTTACCACAAGATCATAGACAAGCCTGTCAGGATATACATAGACAAACATAGTCTTGGTGTATTGGGCGGCGTTTCCGACATCAAACCTCACCACTATATCTCCGTCTCCATCTATTTCAGCCTGCTCACAACATGCTTTGACCAGATCGAGAGCAATTTGGGAATTGAACATAAAAGGAGTAGTGCCAGTGGATTGGGTGCCGCTCGCCGGTTTAGGCGCCGGCTGAGGTGCAGGTTGAGACGAAGGCTTGGACGCAGGTTTAGGCGCCGGCTGAGGTGCAGGTTGAGACGAAGGCTTAGACGCAGGTTTAGGCGCCGGCTGAGGAGCAGGTTGACGAACAGCACTCGATGCCGGTTTCTCCGAAGGCTTGGTCAACGATGAGGCTAAGCCGCCGAGCATCGACTGAGCGCTCTTGCCGAGCCCGAGGCCCTTGCCCAACTCAGACAGGTCCATGCCTTTTGTCAGATCATCGAGGCTTTTGCCCAGACCGCCCACAAGCGATCCGAGATCGTCGTCTTCATCGTCGGTTATCTCGCTCTTTATGTCAGCGAACACATCACTGACCGTCTTCTTAATTTTGTCAAAAAATCCCATATTCCTATGTTGTTGTGTTTTCGATTGCGAATATAGCTATTTTTTCAACTTATTCAAAACAAAAAGAAAATAAATGTCGTGGCCGTCTAATAAACAGAAGACCACATACAAGTGGAAGAGGATGTTGCAGATCCTCTCTCCAATCCCCGTGTAAATCTAAAGACAGGAGCACAGCAGCAACAGGAGTTCATTAGCGAGTGGAGGTGCGCCTCTCCGAGGCGTACGGGCGGACCTACGATCGCACATTGATTTACAAGCAATTATTCATAAAATCACATAGTTACACAAAGTCTCCTGTTCCTACTGTGCCCCTGTCATTAAGTCTCTGCGGGCTTGTCTATGACGGTCGCATAGCCAAAAAGGGCGCCCCGGCCATTGGCCGAGGCGCCCGTAGATGTATCTTTGCCTCAAAATTATTTGAGGGCGTCTTTGACTGCGTCGTTAGGAACCATTTCCTCCTTAAAGATGTAAGCGCCGGTCTTGGGCGACTTCACCATCTTGATAACCTTGCTGTAGGTACGGCCCTCGCCTTTCTGCAGAGAGGCCACTGTTTTCTTTGCCATATCTCAGTCCTAATTATTTAATTTCTTTGTGTATGGTCATGCGCTTCAGGATGGGGTTGTATTTCTTCAACTCCAGGCGCTCGGGTGTATTCTTACGGTTTTTGGTGGTGATATAACGCGATGTACCGGGCATGCCGCTTGCCTTGTGTTCGGTGCATTCGAGGATGACCTGCACTCGATTGCCTTTAGCTTTCTTTGCCATAATTAGAATCCTATGATTTTAATGTCCTTATCTGTGATATATCCCTTTTCGGCAGCCATGTTGATGGCGGTGTTGAGGCCGAGCTTGTTGATGGTGCGGAGACCTTGAGCTGATACGGTGAGGGTGATCCAGATGCCCTGCTCAACCCAATAGAACTTCTTGTTGAAGAGGTTGACGTTGAATCTGCGCTTGGTGTGACGCTTTGAATGCGATACGTTGCAACCAGTAATCGCCTTCTTGCCTGTAATCTGACAAATTTTTGACATGGCTGTTGATGGTTTATCTTGATTTTTATTACTATTTTTTCTTTATATTTCGGGCCGCATCGCAGCTCATATCACCGTTTGACGCATCTTTTCAACCGGCTTTACAGGAGGGGCCACAAAACAGAGTGCAAATTAAGCGATTTTTTTTGGCGTGACCAAATTTTTTGGAGAAAACTTGCCTTATTTTGTTAATTTTGAATGCCAAAAGTCTTTTTTAGGGCTTTTCAGGCCTGCTAAAGGCCAATCTTGGCTGAAAATGAGGCCTTTCGCCACTCTCACGAACGCTTTTCTCAAAGCTCCATCACCGAGCGCTTGAAGGCTATCATCTTCAGCGCCGCCTCGGCGCATTCCTTGCCTTTGTCGCCCACTGGGCCGCCGGCGCGGTCGAGGGCGTCCTGCTCATTGTCTACGGTGAGCACGCCGAAGATCACGGGGATGTCGCAGTCGGCGTTAAGCGCCGTCACGCCTTGCGTCACGCTCTGGCACACATAGTCGAAATGCGGGGTGCCGCCTCTGATGACCGTGCCGAGCACAATCACCGCGTCGAACATCGAAGCCTCGATCAGCTGCGATGCCGCGAATGTGAGCTCCACGGCGCCGGGCACATGGAATATGCTGCATTCCGCCCCTTGCTCCTTCAGGTATTCCTCGGCCGATGCGGCCATTGAGTCGTTGATGTGGCCGTTCCATTCGGCCGATACTATGGCCACGCTCGCCTGCTCCACCTTCGGGGCTGCGGTCTGCGGCATGTGTTGCTTTTTAGTTGCCATTTCAGGATATCTTTGTTTTTTAGTTTTCGCCCCGGCTTACGGTGCCCAGATAGCCGCCGTGATGCCGCTTGGCGTATTCCTCGCGCGTGAAGCCGCTTGCCCTCATGGTATTCATCACAAGCACATCGCCTATCACGGTCATCATCGTGGTCGAGGTGGTAGGTGTCAGCCCCAGGGGGCACACCTCGGGAGCGCCGCCCGTGCAGAGTACCGCGTCGGCGGCATGGGCCACCGGGCTGTCGGGGTTGCCGGTGATCACGAGTATGGGGATGTCACTGTAAAGGCGGTGGGCAAGCTCGATGAGCTCAAGTATCTCTCGAGTCTTTCCGGAGTTGGATATGAGCAGGAGTACATCGTTGGGCTGCAGTATGCCGAGGTCACCGTGCTGAGCCTCGCTCGGATGCAGATTCACGGCAGGAGTGCCGGTCGACGCAAACGTAGTGGCTATGTTCATGGCTATCTGTCCGGCCTTGCCCATGCCAGAAGCCACGAGCTTGCCGCCTCGGGCATGCACGCGGTCGAGTATGATGCTTACGGCTAGGGCGTATGCGTCGGTCACGGGGATGTTGAGGATGGCCTGGCTTTCGGCCCGCAGTATTTCGCGCATCGATTTTTCGATGTCGAGGTCTGATATATTGTTCATGTCAATAGGGACTCGCTTACAATATTTTTGTGCGTTTTAGGGTGCAACTGCAAATGTACGAATAAATATTGACAATTCAAAATCCTCGCCGGAGTCTCAGCCGGCAATCTGCGCGGCAAACACCACCATGATGAGACCGGGGGCCACATAGCGCACTATGAAGGCCACTACCCCGGCCATGCGCCCGGCCAACGCGCCGTGGTTGGTGAGCTCATCCTTGATGAAGCCTCGGGGCAGCACCCAACCCACGTAGATGCATATCAGCAGCGCGCTTATGGGCAGAAGCATATTGGTGGCGAATGTGTCGAGGAAGTTAAACACCGGCATCCCCGCTATCTGCAGCGACGGCACAGCGCCAAGAGACAGCGAGCAAAGCGAGCTGGTCAGCAGCAGAGGAAGCACCACTATGAAGCACGCTGCCTTGCGGCTGACCTTGAAGCGGTCGCGCACGAAGGCCACAGCCACCTCGGCGAGCGATATGGTGGAGGTAATCGCCGCCACGGCCAGCAGCAGGAAGAAGAGCGATGACCACAGCACAGGCATGCCCATGCGGGTGAAGATCTCGGGCATAGTCACGAATATCAGAGTGGTGCCTTCGAGCGCCGACGCGTCAGCGCCGAGATTGAAGCTCATAACAGCGGGGAATATTATCAGCCCCATGATGAAGGCCATCAGGAAGTCAAGAAGCGAGACGGATACCGCCGTGCGGGGCAGATTCGTGTCTGACGGATAATAGGCCGAATACGTCACCAGGATGCCCATGCCGAGGCTAAGCGAGAAGAATGCCTGGCCAAGCCCGTTGATAAGGACCTGCGGCGTGATCTTGCCGAAATCAGGCTTCAGGAAGAACGATAGACCCTCCGACGCATTGGGCAATGTGAGCGATACGCAGCAAAACACCAGCATCAGCACAAAAAGCAACGGCATCAGCACATTAGACATCTTCTCTATGCCATTGCGCACTCCCATCAGCAGCACACCGAGGTTTAGGCCGATCATGACGAAGGTCCAGATCAGAGGTGACCACGCAGAGGTCACATACTCGGCCATCTTGCCCGCAAAGTAATTGTTTTCCTCAGCCTGTGTTGCAGCATGGAATTCCGAAAACAGATCGCCCGAGAGCGAATCGAACAGATACTCGGTGGTCCAGCCGGCCACCACCATGTAGAACGACAGTATCAGATACGAGGCCACGAGACCTATCGTGCCGGCGAGCCACCAACGGCTCCGGGGCGTGAGCTTCTTGAAATTGCCCACCGAATCGCTTCCGCCGGCGCGCCCGAGCGACAGCTCGGCGAGCATCACCGGAATGCCAAGGATAAAAACGCAGGCTATGTAGATTATGAGGAATGCCGCACCGCCGTTATTTTGCGCCTCGGCCGGGAAACGCCATACGTTGCCCAAGCCTATGGCCGAGCCAACTGTGGCAGCCACCACTCCGAGCTTGCTGCCGAACTTCGATTTATCTGCTGACATGAATTTTGTCGGTTTTACGTGTATTTTCCTGCAAAATTACAACAAAATAAGTACACCAACCAACAAAATATCGCAAAACAATCAAAAAAAGCACTTAATCCCGATATCTCAGCCCGACATAGCCCCCGGTCGGTCACTATGCCATATCGTGAAATTTCTTCCGGGTCAAGGCCGCCACATCGGCCGACTTCAACGATGCGTGGATGGCCGCGGCTGTTCCGGGCTTTTCATAAGGATTCTCTGCCCTTGAGGCTGCCTCGCGGGCTTTGGCCGACAGCACATAGTCAAGGCCGGCAGATATAGACTCCACGTCAGATGCGCAATCGGTCACCGACTGACTGCGGGCGCGTCCGCGCTGCCTGTCGCCTATGTTGAGCGTAGGCACGCGGAATGACGGAGCCTCGATTATGCCGCTCGACGAATTACCTATCACTGCCCTCGCTCCAGAAATCAGCGACAGATAGCGGCGCATGCCCAGCGACGCGAAACACACGCACCGGCCCGGGCGCCCGGCGCAGTAGGCCTCTATAGCTGCCCGCATGGCATCAGCTCCGGGGTCGGAATTCGGCAGAGTGAAAACGACGTTCACCTCCCGATGGCGGTCAAGAGCCTGCAGAAAGGCGTCGATAGCCTGCTTAGGCGCGAGGTCGGCAAGGGTGGCGGGGTGATAGGTGGCCACCACGTAAGGGTCGGCGAGGCTGAAGCCGATTGAGGCCTCAAGCTCTTTGATGGGCATAAGATCGATCGACTTGATGTTTTCCACTCCCGGAGCTCCCACGCACATCACCCTCTCCGGGTCTTCGCCCAGCTGCACCACCCGCCGGCGGTATTCTTCGGTCGATGTGAAGTGGAGCGAAGCCATCTTGGTGATACTGTGGCGTATGGCATCGTCGACGGCCCCTTCGGTGATCTCGCCGCCGTGGATGTGGGCTATGGGTATGCGGCGCATCAGGCACACAATGGCCGCCACAAGCATCTCATAGCGGTCGCCGAGCATAACCACGATGTCAGGCTGCAGGCGCGCCAAGGCGCTATCCATGCCGGGCAACTCGGCGGCCATAGATGAGATAGTGGCCGAAGCGTCATCGCCGCCCCGTGGCATAGGTACTTTCTCGTCTATCTCGAAGCCGTCGGCCTCGATTTCGCGATAAGTGCAGCCATATTCAGGCATCAGGTGCATATTGGTGGCTATCACCTGCAGCCGGCAGTCAGGATCAGCCTTCACAAGCCGCATTATCGGGGCCAGGAGGCCGTATTCAGCACGTGTGCCGGTGATGAAGCATATCTTTCTCATAGGCGTATCTGTTCGTCAGGTGCAAAATCGGCGACAGCCACTGTGCCTACGACCGATGGCCAAAGCATCGGGCTCAACCCTATGCCCGGACGCTTGGCAGTCAGGTTATCGTCAGTCAGCAGCTCGCCCTTCTTAATGGATCGGGCGGCCACGATGCTTTTTCGCGCCACGCTCTTGTTCTCGCTCTCTGATGCGGTGACGCACTTGCGGCCATCGCCTATGGCCTTTTCGATGTTTCTAATGGCTGTGACCATCGCCTTAAGCTCGGCGGGATCGAGCGAAGCCTTGTGGTCAGGGCCGGGCAGCGACTTGTCGAGCGTGAAGTGCTTTTCGATTACAGTGGCTCCGAGAGCCACTGCGGCCACCGGCACCTCGATGCCGGGCGTGTGGTCAGAATACCCCACCTCAAGCCCAAGCCGGCCGCGCATCTCGGTCATCGCCGAGAGGTTGACGTCGGCCATGGGCGTAGGATACTGAGTGTTGCAGTGCATCAAGGTGATGTCACGCCTGTCTATGCCGTTGGCGGTGAGCGCGTCCACGGCAGAGGCTATTTCCTCAATCGTTGACATGCCTGTCGACATGACCACGCGGCCCCCGTGTCGGGCTATCGCCCGCAGATACGGATAATTGGTGATTTCGCCCGAAGGTATCTTCCAGAAATCCATTGAGAGGCCTGCCAGGAACTCCACGCTGTCGAGGTCAAAGGCTGTTGACAGGAATTTCACGCTCCGCAGCCGGCAATGCTCTATTATGGCCCGGTGATCAGCCTCCGAGAGCTGGAGGGCGCGCAGCATGCGCAGCTGCGTGTCGGCCTCGCCGCCGAGATTTCCGCTCTGGTATCTGGCCAGAGGAGCCGATGCCGACACCAGGGCCTCGGCCTTGAATGTCTGGAATTTCACATAGTCGGCGCCGGCCTCCGCCGCTGCGTCTACAAGGCGCAGGGCCATGTCGAGGCTGCCGCAGTGGTTCACCCCGGCCTCGGCTATGATCGTAACGGGCTGTTTTTCGTGCATATTGTCTTTTTCGTGATTAGAATGGAAGTTTGCGCAATGGATTGCCGGCGTATGTGCCGGGCAGCGTGAGGCGATGGTGCACGAGGCATCCGGCGCCCACCACTATGTCGGGGCCGATACTCACGCCCTGGCTCACCACGGTATTGCTGCCCACAAACACGCGGTCGGCCACCGTGACATTTCCGTTAAGCGCAGCGCAGGTGGATATGTGGGTATGCGATCCCACCTCGCAGTCATGGTCTACGTTGGCAAGGGTGTTGATTATAGTGTTGCATCCGATGTTCGAGCCGGCATTTACGCATGCATTGTGCAGAATCACTGTGCCGGCGCCCACCTGCGCGAAAGGCGACACTCGGGCCGTGCTCGCCACCACGGTGGCCATGCGCGCCCCTATACCGGTGAGATAGTCCCACAGGCGCATTCTGACAGAGGGGTCTTTGATGGCCCCCACTGTGATCACGAAGTCGCAATCGCCCGCATAGGCCGGTGCGTCGTCGTCAGTACCCACGACGGGTAGCCCGAGCACACTGCTCCCCACCTCATCGGGGCGGTCGAGTATGCCTCGCACCTCAAGGCCCGCACTCAGGGCCGCGTCGATCACCGACTTGCAGTGGCCGCCGCCTCCCACCAATATCAAAGGTCGCCTTTCCATATCCATGTCTATTTTTTATGACAGCAAAGATAAGGAATTTTGCCCCTATATACAAATCACATTCCCATTATCGTCAGGGCCGTGGGATTATGGCACAGCATGCCGCCGTCGGCTATGATGGTCTGCCCGGTGATGAAGCGGGCGTCATCGCTCGCCAGAAAGGCCACAGTGGCGCCTATGTCCTCCGGAAGCCCGAAATAGGGCAGAGGCGTCTGCGACGCGAATACATCCCTCACTTTTGCGTCAAGATTGTCGAGAGCGGCCTTGGTGAGGATAAGCCCCGGTGCCACGGCATTGCATCGGATGCCGAGATGGCCGTATTGGGTGGCTGTGTATCGTGTAAGGTTGATCACCGCGGCTTTCGCAAGCCCGTAGAGCGTGCCGCGAAGATCACCCGTGATGCCCCCGATTGAGGCCACATTGACTATGGCCGCCCCCTCTCCCATGTGCGCAAGCGCAGTGCGCGTAGCCTCAAGGGTACTCTCGGTGTTGAGCCGCATGGCATCGCCGAAATATGCCATGTCAAGCTCGGCGACGGGGCCGTCGCGGTGCATGTCGGTGCCACCTACGTTATTGACAAGCACATCGATGCGCCCGTGGGCAGTGGCCACGCCTTCGATGGCTTTCCTCACCGAATCAATGTCCGTAGCGTCATAATATATGCCTTCGGCCTTCAGCCCCTCGGCGCGAAGCTGCTCTACAGTGCTGCCTACATGCTCCATCAGATGCCCGGCTATCACGGCCACAGCCCCTTCCTGCGCTATCCTGCGGGCCGAGGCGAGGCCTATGCCGGAGGTGGCTCCCGACACGAGAGCTATCTTGTCTTTGAATCGATCCATCATCATAAGTATTAAAAGATTGCATACAAAGACAACATCCGGGGTGTCCCCAAGGTTCGCCTCCCGGGCTTCAGCTGGGATTGTAGTCAAACGGCGGCTCGGCCGCCACCTGCAGATCCTGGCTGTCGGTGCGCGTGTAGGGGTATCCGCCAAGCAGGCGCAATGTCTCGCCGAGTCTATCCAATGTCTGCTGCCGGCGCTTTGCGGTGAGTTCACATTCCCAAATTGTTATTACTGTCCATCCCTTTTCCCGCAATTTTATGCCCACCTCTATGTCGCGCCTCTTGTTGGTCTCAATCTTCTTTTTCCAATATTCGGCGTTTGTCTCCGGCGCATGCATCTTATGTGCCGAATGCCCGTGCCAGAAACAACCGTTGACGAAAATGGCCACTTTAAGCCGACGGATCACTATGTCAGGCTTGCCCGGGAGCTTGCTCACGCAAAGCCTGTAGCGATAGCCCATGCTCCACAGGAAACGGCGCACGATGAGTTCTGGCCGGGTGTCCTTCGACCTTATGCGGCTCATGATGCGGCTGCGCTGCTGCGGTGTGATCCGGTCTGCCATAGCGATTAATAAAACTTATACGACTTATATGATTTATAAATTTTATAAGACTTATAAGATTTATAAGATTTATAAGACTTACATGATTATAACAAAAGGAAAGAGGCCCGGATCGCACACCGGGCCTCTTTTGATTTTATCGCATGATCCTTAAGATCAGTCAGAGCACTTGGCTTTGATGAACTCGCGGTTGAGACGGGCGATGTTGCTCAGAGGAATGCTCTTGGGGCACTCGGCTGCGCAGGCGCCTGTGTTGGTGCAGTTGCCGAAGCCAAGCTCGTCCATCTTCTTCACCATGGCGCGGGCGCGGCGCTTGCGCTCCACCTGGCCCTGGGGCAGGAGGGCGAACTGGCTCACCTTGGCCGAAACGAAGAGCATGGCCGAGCCGTTCTTGCAGGCTGCAACGCATGCACCGCAACCGATGCAGGTGGCAGAGTCCATGGCCACGTCGGCTACCTCCTTTGAGATAGGAGTGGCGTTGGCGTCGGGAGCGCCTCCGCAGTTGAACGACACATAGCCGCCGGCCTGCTGAATCTGGTCGAAAGCGTTGCGGTTGACCATGAGGTCGCGGATCACGGGGAATGCGGCTGAGCGCCAAGGCTCGATGGTGATGGTCTGGCCATCGCGGAATTTGCGCATGTGGAGCTGGCAGGTGGTGATGCCCTGCACGGGGCCGTGGGGATGGCCGTCGATATAGAGCGAGCACATGCCGCAGATGCCCTCGCGGCAGTCATTGTCAAAGACCACGGGCTCCTCGCCGTTGTCTACGAGCTGCTGGTTGAGCATGTCGAGCATTTCAAGGAAGCTGCTGCCGGTTGACACGCCGTCGAGATGATAGTTCTGGAAGGCGCCCTTCTCCTTGGGGCCGCGCTGACGCCAGATTCTCAAGTTTACGCTTATAGTTGTTTCCATTTTTTGAAATCGAGGTTAGAGATTAAGACTTGTAGTTGCGTGTCTGCACCTTGATGGCCTCATACTTGAGGGGCTCTTTGATGAGGATGGGCTTTTCGGTGTCGCCGGTGTATTTCCAGCAGCTCACGTACATGTAGTCCTCGTCATTGCGGGCAGCCTCGCCGTCAGCGGTCTGGTACTCCTCGCGGAAGTGTGCGCCGCAGCTCTCGTTGCGGTTGAGGGCGTCGATGGCCATCATGCGGGCGATGAGGATGAAGTCCTCAAGGCGCAGAGCCTTCTCGAGCTCGGTGTTCATGTCGTCAGCATTGCCCACGATGCGCAGGTCAGAGTAGAACTCCTTGCGCACCTCCTCGATTTCGTCGATGGCCTTCACGAGGCTCTGCAGGGTGCGGCCCATGCCCACGAGATTCCACATCACGTGGCCGAGTTTCTTGTGGATCTGGTCGGGGCTCTTGGTGCCCTTTATGTTCATGAGCTTCTCGATGCGGGCGCGCACTTGCTTCTCGGCCTCGTCAAATTCGGGGGCGTCGGTGGAGAAGTGAGGCACCTTGATCTGGTCGCTCAGGTAATTCTGCATTGTGTAGGGGAGCACGAAGTATCCGTCGGCCAGACCCTGCATCAGAGCAGATGCGCCGAGGCGGTTAGCGCCGTGGTCAGAGAAGTTGCACTCGCCGATGGCGAAGAGGCCCTTGATCGAAGTCTGCAGCTCATAGTCTACCCAGATGCCGCCCATGGTGTAGTGGCTGGCGGGGAAGATCTGCATGGGAGTCTCGTAGGGGTTGTCATCGCTGATCATCTGGTACATGTCGAAGAGGTTGCCGTAGCGGTCGCGCACTGCATCCTCGCCAAGACGCTGGATAGCGTACTTGAAGTCGAGGTATACGGCGTTGCCGGTGCCTACGCCATAGCCTGCGTCGCAGCGCTCCTTGGCAGCGCGGCTGGCGATGTCGCGGGGGCAGAGGTTGCCGAATGCCGGGTAGCGGCGCTCCAAGTAGAAGTCGCGGTCTTCATCGGGGATGTCGGTGGGCTTCTTCTTGCCGGCGCGGATGGCTTCGGCGTCTTCCTTCTTCTTGGGCACCCAGATGCGGCCGTCGTTGCGGAGCGACTCTGACATGAGGGTGAGCTTTGACTGATCCTCTCCGTGCACGGGGATGCAGGTGGGGTGGATCTGGGTGAAGGCGAGGTTGGCCAGATATGCGCCCTTCTTGAAGGCCTGGATGGCAGCCGAGCCGTTGCAGCCCATAGCGTTGGTCGAAAGGAAGAATGCGCGTCCGTAGCCGCCGGTGGCGAGCACCACGGCGTGAGCGGCGTAGCGCTCGATTTCGCCTGTGATGAGGTTGCGCACGATGATGCCGCGCGCACGTCCGTCGATGATGACGATGTCAAGCATCTCACGGCGGTTGAAGCTCTTCACAGTGCCCTTCTGTATCTGACGGTTGAGGCTTGAGTATGCGCCGAGCAGCAGCTGCTGGCCGGTCTGGCCCTTGGCATAGAATGTGCGCGATACCTGCGCGCCGCCGAACGAACGGTTGGCCAGGAGGCCGCCGTATTCGCGGGCGAAGGGCACACCCTGCTGCACACACTGGTCGATGATGTTGTTGCTGACCTCGGCCAGACGGTACACGTTAGCCTCGCGGCTGCGGAAGTCACCGCCCTTGACAGTGTCGTAGAAGAGGCGATATACAGAGTCGCCGTCGTTCTGGTAGTCTTTGGCTGCATTGATGCCGCCCTGGGCTGCGATCGAGTGAGCGCGGCGGGGGCTGTCCTGGATGCAGAAATTGAGCACGTTGAAGCCGAGCTCGCCAAGGGTGGAGGCCGCAGAGCCGCCGGCGAGGCCGGTGCCCACAACGATCACGTCGAGAAGGCGCTTGTTGGCCGGGTTCACGAGCTTCTGGTGGGCTTTGTAGTTGGTCCACTTCTCAGCGATAGGACCTTCGGGAATCTTCGAGTCAATCTGATACTCGGGGAGCTTGCCGGTCTCCATGTCGGCAACTTCCTTCATGATGGGGGTAGAGTCGATCATACCCTCTACTTTCTTTATGTCTATCATATCTCAGAGTGGATTAATTGTTGGGGGTTGCTTCGTCTTCAACCTCGATGACCTCAGCATCGCCGGCTGCGGCGGGAGCCTCTTCCTCTACAGTTGCGGTCATGGGAGCGAACTGGTTGTATACGTTGACAATCATTTCAGCCTCGGGAATCTTCACATCCTTGCAGAAGGCCTTGTACTGGTTCACGATGGGAGCCATCCTGTCAACGTTCTTCATGAGGATTGTCTGCTGCTCGTAGGGGTTATCTCCGATCTGGGCATTGATGTCGTCGATCAGAGCCTGCACGTCGGCCTTGATAGCCTCGGCATACTGCTCCTGAAGCTTGACGTCGTTGAGGTAGTAGTCCTTATGCGCCTGCACGGTGAAGACGATGGCCTGAGCCACGAAAAGGGCGATAACGATGCTTGTCCACCAGCAGCCGATAGTCTTGAGGCGGTTGAGCCAGATGTTGTTGTCCCAGCCCACTGAGTGGAGCATCGACCAGAAGCCGTGGTTGAGGTGGAACCAAAGGGCGATGAAGCCGATGATGTACACGATCGGAGTCCAAACCTCGCTGAAGGCAGCCTGGATAAACAGAGTGCCGAACTGGGGAGCGTAGGTGACACCGTTGACGCTGTATTCAGCGCCGATGATCTCCATCCACTGCATGCGGGCCCAGAACTGGATCAGGTGCACCACCAGGAATGCGAGCACTACGATGCCTAGAACGTACATGTTCTTGGATGACCACTCCACCTGCGGAGGACGCGAAGTCACCAGATAGCGGTCGTTGCCGCGCGCCTTGCGGTTCTGGATTGTAAGCACCGACGCGTAGATGATGTGCAGGATGAAGAGCAGGGCAAGACCGGCTGATGCGATCAAGGCATACCAGTTAGCTCCAAGGAACTCACAAATCACATTGTAAGCCGTGGGCCATACGATAGCTACCGCATTCATCACGCAGTGAAAAGTTACGAATAGGACGAGGCAGATGCCCGTAATGGCCATCACGAACTTACGCCCTATAGATGAGCTTGTTAACCACATAAGATGATTGATTTAAATTAAATTATAGAGTTTGTTTATAGTCTTGCCATGGCCGGCGCACGGCCGCAGATATGTAATTATCTGCAAATTTAGACAAAAAACCTCAATTCTCAACAAAGTTTAAGTTAAAAAAATCGCCCATCCCAAAATAATCAGCTCATTTGCCGGTCGCGGCGAAGACTAAGGCGCCATCAGACCAAAAAAAAATCTGATAGCTGGAGGAGGCGCATGACAAGCCTCCGGGCTAATCAGAAGAAAAAAAGCGCATCAGACTGATGCGCTTTTTAGTGGCGGGGGTAGGGATCGAACCTACGACCTCCGGGTTATGAGCCCGACGAGCTACCACTGCTCTACCCCGCAATATTTCGATAGTGCAAAGGTCGGTACTTTTTCCGAGATATCCAAATAAATTTGCACTTTTTAAGAATAAAATTCGTCCCAAAAAACTCGCCTTCCCTATCATGCGCCTGAATATCAACACACAAACGAGGCCAAAACAAAAATCAAAAAAACTGGTGATAAGAGAAGATGCAATGAAAAAAGACAAAAATCACAGGCGGCGACGTGAGGGCATCCGGCAGGATGCTGAATTATAGTATCCACGTATGACGTAGCGCAGCGAAGTCATGCGTGGTTTTTACCATAAGATTTGAGGCATTCAGAAAGCCGAAGGAGAGCTGCTCGGCTTCCTTGCGCATGCCTGAATTGTCAACCAAGGCATAAAAAAAATCGCTCCTTGTGGCTAAGGAACGATCGAAGGATTGAAACCTATTGGCAACGATTATTTACTCTTTTTATCGTTGAGATAGACTTCCGCGCGAGCCATGCAATAGCTCATGGCGCTGTACCACTTTGCTGCTTTGTGAAAAAAGTTATTCATAACTTTCTGATTTTAAATTAAACACAAACCTTTAGGCCTCTCTTGGCCCCAATAATCTTTCTTGTATACTTTAAAAACACTGCAAAGTTACGAAAAGTTTGCCGAAAAACAATGTTTTATAACATAAAAATATCAGATGGCTTAATTATTCCCCCCTTCAAGAAAACAGGGACCGCTTACTACACTGACCGGATTTTGGAAAAAAAAGAATCGCCCTCCCCTTGCGAGGGAGGGCGATCATGGCTGCGGAGTCAAAATCCGGAATTACTCTGCTGCGGGAGCCTCTGCTGCGGGAGCCTCGCTCTTCTTGCGGCGGCTGCGGCGAGTCTTCTTCTCGGCTGCCTTAACCTCATTGTATGTGGGGTTGTAGTCGACGAGCTCGATGAAGCAAGTCTTGGCGTTGTCGCCGAGGCGGTTGCCGGTCTTGAGGATGCGTGTGTAGCCGCCGGGACGGTCACCGATCTTCTGAGCAACGTCGTTGAAGAGCTCAGAAACGGCATACTTGTTCTGCAGGTAGCTGAACACGAGACGGCGGTTGGCCATGGTATCCTCTTTGCTGCGGTTGATCAGGGGCTCAGCGTATATGCGCAGCGCCTTTGCCTTGGCAAGGGTGGTGAAGATGCGCTTGTGCATGATCAATGAGATAGTCATGTTGGCCAAAAGTGACTCGCGGTGAGCCTTCTTGCGGCTAAGATGATTGAATTTCTTATTGTGTCTCATCGTTTGTTAGTCTTGATTTAATTTGTATTTGGAAATATCCATGCCGAACGACAGGTTGAGCGAGTTGAGCAGGTCTTCAAGCTCGGTGAGCGACTTTTTGCCAAAGTTGCGGAACTTTAACAGGTCGTTCTTGTTGAAGACAACGAGCTCGCCGAGAGTCTCCACCTCTGCGCTCTTGAGGCAATTGAGGGCGCGCACCGAGAGGTCCATGTCCACGAGCTTCGACTTCAGAAGCTGGCGCATGTGCAGCACTTCTTCATCGAATTCCTCGTTAGTGTCAGTCTCAGGCTGCTCAAGGGTGATCTTCTCATCGCTGAAGAGCATGAAGTGATAGATCAGGATCTTCGCGGCCTCTTTCAGCGCGTCCTTGGGCTGAATGGTGCCGTTGGTCCAGATCTCGAGAGTGAGCTTGTCGTAGTCGGTCTTTTGGTCAACTCGGAAGTTTTCGACCGTGGGCTTTACGTCTTGGATAGGAGTATAGATCGAGTCTATTGCAATTACGTTGAGCTCGTCATCACCGGCCTGGCGGTTTTCCTCTGCGGGAACCCAGCCGCGGCCCTTGTTGATGGTGAGAGTGATAGTAAAACTTGCACTTGGATCCAAATGACAGATGACAAGGTCGGGATTTGTCACTTCAAATCCTGAAAGCGCCTTGCCAATGTCACCGGCCGTGAACTCCTGCACGCCCTGCACTGTGATGGTTGCCTTCTCCGTTTCGGTGCCTTCTACTGTCTGCTTGAGATTTACCTGCTTGAGGTTGAGGATCATGCCTGCAACGTCTTCAAGCACTCCGGGCACGGTGTCGAACTCATGCTTCACACCGTCGATCTTGATCGACGAGATTGCGAAGCCTTCAAGCGACGACAGCAGCACGCGGCGAAGCGCTGTTCCCACTGTCGGACCGTAACCCGGCTCCAAGGGCTTGAACTCGAATTTGCCGTAGAAGTTGTTGGCTTCCAACATCAATACCTTGTCGGGCTTCTGGAATGCTAATATAGCCATGGATCTTTAGTTTATAAGTTGTTACTTTGAATAGAGCTCGACGATAAGCTGCTCCTTGATGTTCTCGGGGATGTCGGCGCGTTCGGGCACGTGCAGGAACTTGCCTGCCTTCTGGGCCTCATCCCATTCAATCCAGGGATATTTGCTGTGGTTGAAGCCTGCGAGAGCGTCGGCGATGACCTCAAGGCTCTTTGAGCGCTCGCGCACGCCGATGATCTGGCCGGGAGCCACAGAGTAAGAGGGAATGCCCACGGTCTTGCCGTCGACTGTGATGTGGCGGTGCAGCACGAGCTGGCGGGCAGCGGCGCGGGTGGGCGCGATGCCGAGGCGGTACACGACGTTGTCGAGGCGGCTCTCAAGGAGCTGCAGCAGGATCTCGCCGGTGATGCCCTTCATGCGCGATGCCTTGTCGAAGAGGTTGGCGAATTGCTTCTCGAGCACACCGTAGGTGTATTTAGCCTTCTGCTTCTCGCGCAGCTGTGTGCCGTATTCAGAAGTTTTGCGACGCTTGTTGGCGCCGTGCTGGCCCGGGGGGAAGTTGCGACGCTGGAGCGTCTTGTCGGGTCCGAAGATAGGCTCGCCGAAGCGGCGTGCTATTTTGGTTTTAGGGCCTGTATATCTTGCCATTGTTATAAAAATAATCAGTTGTGCCGGACGTTTGCTCGCCTTGGCGGGCCTCAGAGGGTTTCGATTTACGGCAGGTAGTGCAGCCGCGACTAAGAGAGGTGATATCTGTAAGTTTTAGTCTATTTCACGTTTTTGCCGCAATGTCGGCCATGAAGCCGCTCCCCGTGGTGAGCCGTCCTTTGATTAGAGAAAGTTGAGTTACTAAAAGATTATGCTTATGCAAAGCAGAGCATCAGTGTCCGATGATCGGGTATAACTGATATTTTTACACGCGGCGGCGCTTGGGCGGACGGCAGCCGTTGTGGGGCAGCGGCGTTACGTCTACGATTTCTACCACCTCGATGCCGGCTCCGTGCACGGTGCGGATGGCTGATTCACGTCCATTGCCGGGTCCCTTGACGTAAGCCTTCACTTTGCGCAGGCCGAGGTCGTATGCGACCTTGGCGCAGTCCTGGGCTGCCATCTGGGCGGCGTAGGGAGTGTTCTTCTTTGAGCCACGGAAGCCCATCTTGCCAGCCGATGACCAAGAGATCACCTGACCCTCGGAGTTGGCTAAGCACACGATAATGTTGTTGAAAGACGAGTGTACGTGAAGCTGGCCTTCGGCGCTGACCTTAACGTTTCTCTTCTTTGCTGCGACTGTCTTTTTTGCCATAGTCTAAATTTATTTAGTAGCTTTCTTCTTGTTAGCAACGGTTTTCTTGCGTCCCTTGCGGGTGCGGGCATTGTTCTTGGTGCTCTGGCCGCGCAGAGGAAGGCCGATGCGGTGGCGGATGCCACGGTAGCAGCCGATATCCATCAGGCGCTTGATGTTGAGCTGGATTTCACTGCGCAGATCGCCTTCCACCTTGTAGTCGGCGCCGATGATCTCACGCACTTTGGCTGCCTGGGCGTCGCTCCAGTCCTGCACCTTGATCTCTCCGGGCACGCCGGCTTTCTCGAGGATTGTCTTGGCTGCGCTGCGACCGATGCCATAGATATATGTCAAGGCTATATCACCTCTTTTGTTTTGGGGGAGGTCAACTCCCACGATTCTTACTGCCATAAGTCTTATTGCAAGTTGATAGGTCTTGAATAATTACAAATGTTATCCTTGACGCTGTTTGAGTTTGGGGTTTTTCTTGTTGATCACGTAGAGGCGTCCCTTGCGGCGCACGATTTTGCTCTCGGGGGTGCGCTTCTTGATTGAAGCTCTTACTTTCATATCTTTTAGTATTGATTGGTTAAGCTCTTTAGGGAGGCTCGGCGGGGCGAGGTGGCCCTGCTTCGCCTTTTATTTGTAGCGGAATGCTATTCGGCCTTTCGACAGGTCGTAGGGCGACATCTCCACCCTCACCTTGTCGCCGGGGAGGATCTTGATGTAGTGCATGCGCATCTTTCCGGAGATGTGGGCGGTGATTTCATGCCCGTTTTCCAGCTCGACGCGGAACATTGCGTTTGACAGGGCCTCTACGATGGTGCCGTCTTGCTCGATTGCTGTTTGCTTTGCCATATTGATTGCTTTGAGTTAAATGAATCTGTCTCCGAGAGCCTCGCGTATGTAATCAAACGTGGTCAGGATCTCGGTGCGGTCGCCGTGGATGGCGATGGTGTGCTCGTAGTGGGCCGATGGCTTGCGGTCGCGGGTGCGGCACTGCCAGCCGTCATCGCCGAAGACTACGTTCTTGCTGCCCAGGTTGACCATGGGCTCTATGCAGATGACCATGCCGTTCTTGATCAGGGGGCCTGTGCCGCGGCGCCCGTAGTTGGGCACCTGGGGCGATTCGTGCATGCTCTTGCCGATGCCGTGGCCGCACATTTCGCGCACGATGCTGTAGCCTCGCTTCTCGCAGAATGTCTGCACGGCATTGCTGATGTCGCCGATGCGCTTGCCGGCCTTGCAGGCCTCGATGCCTACGTAGAGCGACTCTTTGGTGTCGCGCAGCAGCTGCATCACTTCAGGAGCCACCTCCCCCACCGCGAAGGTGTAGCAGGAGTCTCCCATATAGCCGTCCTTCTCTACCACGGTGTCGATGCCCACGATGTCGCCTTCGCGCAGCTCGTAGGGGCCGGGGAATCCGTGCACCACCGTCTCGTTGACTTCGATGCAGAGGGTGCCCGGAAATCCTTCGTAGCCGAGGCAAGCCGGCTTGCCGCCGTTGTCGCGGATGAATTCGCGGGCAATGGCGTCGAGCTTGCGCGTGGTGATGCCGGGCGCGATGTGCCTGGCCACCTCCCCGAGAACGCGGCTCACGAGGTCGGCGGCCGGACGCATCTGCTCGATTTCCTGCGGTGTCTTCAGATAAATCATTTAGCTTATAGGTCTCTATATTGCTTGTTTCCGCTTTGTTTAATATCCCTGGCCAGTGGTGCGGCCCTGGATCTTGCCGTCCTTCATCAGACCATCGTAGTGGTGCATCATCAGATGCGACTCGATCTGGCGCAGTGTGTCGAGCACCACGCCCACCATGATCAGCAGAGATGTGCCGCCGAAGAACTGGGCGAAATTCTGGCTGATGCCGAACATGCGCGCGAAAGCGGGCATGATGGCCACGATGCCCAGGAAGAGAGATCCGGGCAGGGTGATTCGGCTCATGATGGTGTCAAGGTATTCCTCGGTCTTCTTGCCTGGCTTCACGCCGGGGATGTATCCGTTGTTGCGCTTCAGATCCTCTGCCATCTGCTTCGGCCTTACGGTGATAGCGGTGTAGAAGTAGGTGAAGGCTACGATCATCAGGAAGAAGATGAGGTTATACCAGAATCCGTTGATGTCTGAGAATGCGTGGAAGAATCCGCTGCCGGCCTTGGCCCCGAAGCCCGAGAGGGTGATGGGGATGAACATGATGGCCTGGGCGAAGATGATGGGCATCACGCCTGCAGCGTTCACCTTCAGGGGAATGAACTGGCGCGCGCCGCCGTACTGGCGGTTGCCCACGATGCGCTTCGCGTACTGCACGGGCACCTTGCGAGTGCCCTGCACCAGGAGCACGGCTCCGATGGTTACGGCGAAGAGAAGTACCATCTCAATCAGGAACATCACCAGACCGCCCTGGCCGCCAGTGCTGGCGCCCGGCGCGCGGGAAGTGATCTCATAGAGGAACGCCCCCGGGAGGCGGGCGATGATGCCTATGAGGATTATGAATGAGATGCCGTTGCCGATGCCGCGGTCGGTGATGCGCTCACCGAGCCACATGATGAACATCGAGCCAGCGGCCAGGATGATGGTCAGCGAGACGTAGTTCCACAGAGTGAACTGCTGCACCGCGCCGGCGCCTGCGTTGAGCACCTGATACTGCATGTTGGCCAGATAGGCCGGTGACTGCACCACCAGGATAGCCACGGTCAGGTAGCGGGTGTACTGCGTCAGCTTCTGGCGTCCGCTTTCGCCTTCGCGCTGCATCTTCTGGAAAGAAGGGAGTATCATGCCCAGCAGCTGTATCACGATCGACGCAGTGATGTAGGGCATGATGCCGAGTGCGAAGATTGAGGCTTGCGAGAATGCGCCGCCCGAGAACATGTCGAGCAGCTGCATCATGCCGGTCTTGTTGGTGAAGGCCGAGAGCGCCTCAATGGCAGCCGGAGAAATGCCAGGGAGCACCACGTAGCACCCCACCCTGTACAGGAATACAAGGAGGAGTGTTACGAGGAGTCGCTGACGAAGCTCTTCGATTGACCAAATGTTTTTGAGTGTCTGGAAGAATCTCATTTGGTTAGAGTTTTACGATTGTGCCGCCGGCTTTTTCGATTGCCTCCTGAGCGCTCTTTGAGAATGCGTGAGCCTCAACGGTGATGGCAGCCGTCAGGTTGCCCTTGCCGAGGATCTTCACGAGGCTCTTGCGAGAGGCACGCCCTGCTGCGATGAGCTCTTCCATGCCGATCTTCTTCAGGCCCTGTTCGGTGGCGAGAAGCTCGAGCACTTCGAGGTTTACAGGACGATACTCTATGCGCGCCAGGGGCTTGAAGCCAAACTTGGGCAGACGGCGCTGAAGGGGCATCTGGCCGCCTTCGAAGCCGATCTTGCGCTTGTATCCGGAGCGCGACTTGGCGCCCTTGTGACCGCGGGTCGATGTGCCGCCCTTGCCCGAGCCCGGGCCGCGGCCGATGCGCTTTCTGGTCTTAACCGACCCAGCGTTGGGTTGCAAATTACTTAAATCCATAGTGAAAGTGATATTAAGCGTTTGTCACCTCTACCAGGTGGCGAACTTTGTTAACCATGCCCATCACCGAGGGGGTGTCTTCCTTGACCACGGTGTGGTTCATCTTCTTGAGGCCGAGCGCGTCGAGTGTGCGCTTCTGCACTGCGGGGCAGTTGATGCGGCTCTTTATTTGCTTGATTTTAATCTGTGCCATGTTGCTGAAGGGGATATTAGCCGTTGAACACTTGTGAGAGGCTGATGCCGCGGTTGTGGGCTACTTCCATCGGAGAGCGCAGCTCGGCCAGGGCCTCGATGGTGGCCTTCACCAGGTTGTGGGGGTTTGACGATCCCTTTGACTTGGCCAGCACGTCGGTCACGCCTACGCTCTCGAGCACGGCGCGCATAGCGCCGCCGGCCTTCACGCCCGTACCGTGAGATGCGGGCTTGAGGATTACGCGCGATCC
Source organism: uncultured Muribaculaceae bacterium (assembly GCA_947525975.1). Lineage (GTDB taxonomy): Bacteria > Bacteroidota > Bacteroidia > Bacteroidales > Muribaculaceae > CAG-873. Next base: position 117,041 of record CANNVE010000001.1, read on the forward strand.
GCCGAACTTGGCTTCCTGCTCGTGGGGGATGGTGCCTTTGTGCACGGGCACCTGGATCAGGTTCTTCTTAGCGGCCTCTACGCCCTTGGCGATGGCGGCCTGCACTTCGTTGGCCTTGCCCAGGCCGTATCCGATGACACCGTTCTCATTTCCTACTACCACGATGGCAGCGAAAGTGAAGGCGCGTCCGCCCTTGGTCACCTTGGTCACGCGGTTGATGGCCACCAGGCGGTCCTTGAGCTCGATATCGTTGGTCGATTTAACTCTGTTGTACTTTGCCATGTTCGTTTAGAATTTAAGTCCGCCGTTGCGGGCAGCGTCAGCCAGTGATTTTACTCTGCCGTGGAAAAGGTAGCCGTTGCGGTCAAACACCACGGTCTCGATGCCTGCCTCGATGGCTTTCTTGGCGATGAGCTCGCCTACCTTTGCGGCCACGTCGCTCTTGGTGCCGCCGGCCTCGAGGCCGCGGCTTGAGGCGCTCACCAGGGTCTTGCCCTGGAGGTCGTCGACGAGCTGCACGTAGATCTGCTTGTTGGAGCGGAACACTGTCATGCGCGGGCGCTGGGCAGTGCCGGAAATCCTTCCGCGTATGCGGTTCTTGATCTTAAGTCTTCTTTCTTTCTTTGATACCATGATTGCGGAAGTTTATATTTATTTGGCGCTAGCCGATTTTCCTGACTTGCGGCGGATGATCTCGCCGACAAACTTGATACCTTTGCCTTTGTAGGGCTCGGGCTTGCGGAGCGAGCGGATTTTCGCGCACACCTGGCCCAGGAGCTGCTTGTCGTCGCTCTCGAGGATGACCAGGGGATTCTTGTTGCGCTCGCTCTTTGTCTCAACCTTCACCTCGTCGGGAAGCTTGATGTATATAGCGTGGGAGAAACCTAATGCGAGCTCGAGCACTTGGCCGGTGCTGTTGGCGCGGTAGCCGACGCCCACGAGTTCCATTTCTTTGCGATATCCCTTCGACACGCCTTCCACCATGTTGTGGATCAGAGCGCGGTAGAGACCGTGCATCGAGCGGTGCTCTTTGTCGTCTGAGGGGCGGGTTACGTGTACGTGGCCGTCTTCAACCTTTACGGTGATGTCGGGGTTCACGGCCTGCTGAAGGGTCTTTTTGTTGCCTTTGACGGTGACTACGTTGTCAGCGCTGACTGTAACCTCCACTCCGGCAGGGATTGCGATGGGTGCTTTGCCTATTCTTGACATAATTCTGCGGTTTGGATGATTAGTAAATGTAGCACAGGACTTCGCCGCCTACCTTGAGCTCGGCGGCCTTCTTGTTAGTCATGACGCCTTTTGATGTTGAAAGGATGGCGATGCCCAGGCCGTTGAGCACGCGGGGCATGTCCTTGTAGCCGGTGTACTGGCGCAGGCCGGGGCGCGATACGCGCTTGAGGCCCTTGATGGCGCTCACGTGATCCTTGGGATCGTATTTGAGCGCGATCTTGATGATGCCGGCAGGGTTTTCACCTTCTATAAACTTGTAGTTAAGTATATAGCCTTGTTCGAAGAGAATCTTGGTGATCTCTTTCTTCAAGTTTGAGGCGGGGATTTCGACCACACGGTGGTTGGCCTTGACCGCATTCCTCACTCTTGTCAGATAGTCTGCTATTGGATCTGTCATTTTTGTTGATTTGTTAAATTGATTGGGTGGGCCCAACAATATTTAAGATGTTAGCGAGCTGAATCAACGCCTGTGCGCTTACCAGCTTGCTTTCTTTACGCCGGGAATGAGGCCGGCAGAAGCCATTTCGCGGAATTGGATGCGCGAGATGCCGAACTGGCGCATGTAGCCCTTGGGGCGGCCGGTGATCGAGCAGCGGTTGTGCATGCGGATGGCGCAGGCGTTCTTGGGCAGCTTCTGCAGCTGCTGGTAGATCTCGTATGCGCTCTCGCCTTCCTTAGCCAGCTGCTTGGCCTGCTCCTTGAGCTCAGCCTTGCGCTGTGCGTATTTTGCCACGAGCTTGGCCCTCTTGACCTCGCGGGCCTTCATAGATTCTTTTGCCATGTGGTATGCTTATTTTTTAGCGTTCTTGAAGGGCAAGCCGAACTCGCGCAGCAGGGCGTATCCCTCTTCGTCGGTGTTTGCGGAGGTCACGAACGTGATGTTCATGCCCTGGAGCTTGCTGATGTTGTCGATGTTGATCTCGGGGAAGATGATCTGCTCGGTGATGCCGAGGGTGTAGTTGCCGCGGCCGTCGAGCTTGCCTTCGATGCCCTTGAAGTCGCGGATACGGGGCAGGGCCACGCGTATCAGGCGCTCCAGGAACTCATACATGTGCTCGCGGCGCAGGGTGACCATGGCGCCGATGGGCATGTGCTTGCGGAGCTTGAAGTTCGAGATGTCCTTCTTCGAGAGAGTGGGCACGGCCTTCTGTCCGGTGATCGCGGTGAGCTCGTTGATAGCGTTGTCGATGAGCTTCTTGTCCTGTGTGGCACCGCCCAGGCCCATGTTCAAGACGATCTTCTTGAGACGGGGCACCTGCATGGGGGTGTGGTAGTTGAATTCTTTTGTAAGGGCCGGGGCGATGCGCTCCTCGTAGTCCTTCTTAACTGTGATATTGCTCATTACTTAATTACCATTCCTGATTTTTTGGAAATGCGCACCTTGGTGCCGTCTTCCTCGACGCGCACGCCGATGCGTGTGGGCTTGCCGCTCTTGGGGTCGATGAGCGAAAGCTTGCACAGGCGGATGGGAGCCTCCATCTTCACCAGGCCTCCCTGGGGATGCTGTGCGTTGGGCTTCATCGCCTTGGTCACAATGTTGATGCCCTCGACGATGGCGCGGGCCTTCTTGCGGTCAACGGAGAGCACGCGGCCTGTCTTGCCGCGGTCCTCGCCCGAGAGGACGTAGACTTGGTCGTCCTTCTTTATGAAAATCTTTGCCATTTCTTAAAGTTGGTGTTTATTTGATTAAAGTACCTCGGGTGCGAGTGACACGATCTTCATGTTGGCTGCGCGGAGCTCGCGGGCTACCGGGCCGAAGATGCGGGTGCCGCGGAGCTCGCCGGCGTTGTTGAGCAGGACGCAGGCGTTGTCGTCGAAGCGGATGTATGAGCCGTCGGCGCGACGGATCTCCTTCTTTGTGCGCACCACCATAGCCTTAGAGACGGTGCCCTTCTTCATGTCTGAGCTGGGGATCACGCTCTTGACTGTGACGACGATGATGTCGCCCACGGTGGCGTAGCGGCGTCCGGTGCCGCCGAGCACATGTATGCACAGTACTTCCTTAGCGCCGCTGTTGTCGGCTACGTTTAAACGGGTTTCTGACTGGATCATGATTTACTTGACTTTTTCGATAATTTCAACTAAGCGCCATCTTTTGGTCTTGCTGAGCGGACGTGTCTCCATCAGCCTTACGGTGTCGCCTACGCTGCATTCGTTCTTTTCGTCGTGAGCGTGGTATTTCTTCGTCTTGTTGACGAACTTGCCGTAAATGGGGTGCTTCTCCTTGTATTTTACGGTGACGGTGATAGTCTTGTCGCCCTTGTTTGAGCTCACCACGCCTACGCGCTCTTTTCTGAGGTTTCTCTTTACTTCTTCCATAGTTGGCGTCGGGATTATTTGTTGTTAAGTTCGCGCATGCGCAGCTCGGTCTTGACACGGGCGATCATGCGGCGGCCAGCCGTGATCTTGGCGGGATTGTCAAGCGGAGTGATCGAGTGCTGTATCTTGAGCTGGCGGTATTCCGCTTCCATCTTGGTCAGGTGCTCGCGCAGGTCAGCTGTGCTGAACTCCTTGATTTCTGCTTTCTTCATAGCGTTTATACGTTTTGGGTGGGATCGTAGTCGCGCGCTACGACGAATTTAGTGGTCACGGGGAGCTTCTGGGCGCCAAGGCGCAGAGCCTCCTTTGCGATTTCGTAGGGAACGCCTTCGACCTCCATGATGATGCGGCCCGGAGTCACGGGTGCCACGAAGCCTTCGGGGTTACCCTTGCCTTTACCCATTCGGACGTCGGCGGGCTTGGCGGTGATGGGCTTGTCGGGGAATATGCGGATCCAAATCTGTCCCTGGCGCTGCATGTAGCGTGTAACGGCGATACGTGCAGCCTCAATCTGGCGGCCGGTGATCCATTTGGTGTCAAGAGTCTTGATGCCGAATGATCCGAAAGCCAGCTGGTTGCCGCGCTGGGCTTCGCCCTTCTGGCGGCCCTTCTGCATGCGGCGGAATTTGGTTTTCTTAGGTTGTAGCATTTGTAATTAGCCTTTTTCGGGGTTTAACGATTGTTCTTGGCACCGCGGCGCGCGCCCGAGCGGCGCTGTCCGCCTGCGCCCTGCTGAGCGGGGCGACCTTCTTTCTGGTTGGCGAATGAGGGAGCCAGGTCGCGGCGTCCGTAAACCTCGCCGCGGCAGATCCACACCTTCACGCCGATGACGCCCACCTTAGTGTGAGCCTCTACCAGAGCGTAGTCGATGTCGGCGCGCAGCGTGTGCAGAGGCGTGCGGCCTTCCTTGAACATTTCTGAGCGGGCCATCTCGGCGCCGTTGAGGCGGCCTGAGATCTGCACCTTGATGCCTTCAGCTCCGGCGCGCATGGTCGAAGCCACAGCCATTTTCACGGCGCGGCGGTAAGCGATCTTGCCTTCGATCTGGCGGGCGATGGTCGATGCCACGATCTGGGCGTCGAGCTCGGGGCGCTTAACCTCGAATACGTTGATCTGCACGTCCTTGTCGGTGATCTTGCGAAGCTCTTCCTTGAGCATCTCCACGTCCTGGCCGCCTTTGCCGATGATCAAACCAGGGCGAGCGGTGCAGATGGTGATGGTGATGAGCTTGAGGGTGCGCTCGATGACGATTCGCGATACGCTGCACTTCTCAAGGCGCTTGCTCAGGTATTTGCGGAGCTTAGAGTCCTCGAGGATGGTGTCGCCGTATTTGCGTCCGCCGAACCAGTTAGAGTCCCAGCCGCGGATGATACCCAAGCGGTTGCTGATAGGATTTACTTTCTGTCCCATACTTATTCCTTGGTTGATTTATTGTCGATCGAGTCAACGATCAGTGTTACGTGGTTGGAGCGCTTGCGGATGCGGTAGCCGCGACCCTGGGGAGCCGGGCGCAGGCGCTTGAGCATGGGCGCTGGATTAACGAAAATTGTAGAGATGTAGAGCTCTCCGCTTTCTGCCTTCTTGTCGTTTTTGGCCTCCCAGTTGGCAACTGCTGAGCGCAGGAGCTTCTCCAGAACGGCGGCAGCCTCCTTGTTAGAGAACTTGAGGATGCCGAGGGCGCGGAATACTTCCTGGCCGCGGACGAGGTCGGCTACAAGGCGCATCTTGCGGGGCGATGAAGGTATGTTTGTGAGCTTTGCGAAGGCGATTTCCTTGCGGGCCTCTTTCATTCGGTCGGCTGCGATTCTTTTTCTTTTACCCATTTTTGTTAGATTTTACAGGTTTTTGGCAAGGTCCCGGATTATTTTTTCTTGTTGCCGGCGTGGCCGCGGAAAGTGCGTGTGGGGGCGAACTCGCCGAGCTTGTGCCCTACCATGTTCTCGGTCACGTAGACGGGGATGAACTTGTTGCCATTGTGCACGGCAAAAGTGTGGCCGACGAATTCAGGCGCGATCATTGAAGCGCGGCTCCAGGTCTTGATGACTGCCTTCTTGCCGGTAGCCTCCATGTCGGCGACCTTCTTCTCCAGCTTTGCGCTGATAAAGGGTCCTTTTTTTAATGAACGACTCATATTCTACTCGATTAATCAGATTACTTTTTCCTTCTCTCGATGATGTACTTCGACGAGTGCTTCTTCGGTGCGCGAGTCTTGAGGCCCTTAGAGTAAAGACCCTTGCGACTGCGGGGATGGCCGCCTGAAGCGCGTCCTTCGCCACCGCCCATGGGGTGGTCTACGGGGTTCATGACTACGCCGCGGTTGTGGGGGCGACGGCCCAGCCAGCGGCTGCGGCCTGCCTTTCCGCTCTGCTCGAGCGAGTGCTCGCTGTTGCCGACAACGCCTACTGTGGCCTTGCACTCAGAGAGGATCTTGCGGGTTTCGCCTGAAGGTAATTTGATGATCGCGTAGTTGCCTTCGCGTGATACGAGCTGCGCGAATGTGCCGGCCGAGCGTGCGATGCGTGCTCCCTGGCCGGGGCGCATTTCGATGTTGTGGATCACAGTGCCGACGGGGATTGCCTTCAGAGGGAGGGCATTGCCGATTTCGGGCGCTGCCTCGGCGCCTGACACTACAGTGGCGCCGACTTCGAGGCCGTTGGGGGCCACGATGTAAGCCTTGACGCCGTCTACGTAGTAGAGCAGCGCGATGCGAGCCGAGCGGTTGGGATCGTATTCGATCGACTTAACCACGGCAGGCACTCCGTCTTTGGTTCTCTTAAAGTCAATGATGCGGTATTTGCGCTTGTGACCACCGCCAAGGTAGCGAGCGGTGAGGTGGCCTTCGGAGTTGCGACCGCCGGAGGCGCGCTTGCCGACTGTAAGAGATTTTTCCGGCTTAGTAGCAGTGATCGTACCTTTGAATACGCCGATAATCTTGTGTCGTTGCCCCGGAGTTGTGGGCTTGAATTTTCTTACTGCCATTTTTATTAGATATTGCTATAGAAATCGATTGATTGGCCTTCGGCAAGGGTGACATAAGCCTTTTTCCATTCCGAAGTCTTGCCGCGCAGCAGACCGCTCTTTGTCCAGCGGCTCTTGTTGTTGCGGCGCACTACCATCGTGTTTACGCTCTCGACCTTGACGCCGTAGATCTTCTCCACGAGGTCTTTGATCTGGTACTTGTTGGCGTCGGGGGAAACGCGGAAGGTATACTGGCCGAGCTTCTCGGTTACTTTCGTGGCTTTTTCGCTCACGATAGGCTGTATCTGGATATCCATGTGTTGCTTCCTCCTATGGTTTATTTGTTGTTGATGATTTCGAGGCTCTTCTCGGTGAGGATGATGGCGGCGTTGTTCATGAGGCCGTAGGTGTTGACGTCGGCAGCGCGCATCACGCGGTTGCCGGGCACGTTGCGCACCGACAGGTAGAGGTTGTCGTTGCCTTCGGGCACTACCAGGAGCACCTTCTTGCCTTCAACCTTGAGGGCCTGGGTCATCTTCACATAGTCTTTCGTGCGGGGAGCGTCAAACTTAACGTCCTCAACCACGATGATCTGGCCTTCGGCAGCCTTGAGGCTCCATGCGCTGCGGCGTGCGAGATCCTTGAGCTTCTTGTTGAGCTTGAAGCGGTAGTCGCGGGGACGGGGACCGAACACGCGTGCGCCGCCTGAAAGGAGGGGCGAGTTGATGTCGCCGATGCGAGAGCCGCCGCCGCCCTTCTGCTTGTGCAGCTTGCGGGTAGAGCCGGAGAGCTCGCTGCGCTCCTTGCTCTTGTGTGTGCCCTGGCGCTGGTTAGCGAGGAATTGCTTTACATCGAGATATACGGCGTTCTCGTTAACCGTAATGCCGAACACTGCGTCGTTGAGCACTGCTTTGCGGCCTGTGTCGCGGCCGTCTTGGGTCAATATTGCGAGTTCCATATTACTTCTCAATTAAAACGATTGAACCTTTGCTTCCGGGGATCGAGCCCTTGATCATGAGCACGTTGTGCTCGGGGATCACTTTCACTACCTGCAGATTCTGCACGGTCACGCGCTCGTTGCCCATCTGGCCGGCCATGCGCATTCCCTTGAACACCTTTGCGGGGTAAGAGCAGGCACCGATTGAGCCCGGTGCGCGCAGGCGGTTGTGCTGGCCGTGAGTTGACTGGCCTACGCCGCCGAATCCGTGACGCTTTACGACGCCCTGGAAGCCCTTGCCTTTAGAGGTGCCGGCGATGTCTACGAAGTCTGCCTCAGAGAAGAGGTCGACTGCGATAGTGTCGCCAAGGGCGTATTCCTTGTCGAAACCACTGAACTCGGCCAAGTGGCGCTTGGGGGTCACGCCGGCAGCCTTGAAGTGCCCGAGCTCGGGCTTGGTGCAGTGCTTTTCCTTCTGCTCTTCGAATCCGAGCTGGATGGCGCTGTAGCCGTCTTTCTCGACTGTCTTGATTTGTGTAACCACGCAAGGACCTACTTCGATAACAGTGCACGGTATGTTCTTACCGTCGGCACTGAATACGGATGTCATTCCGATTTTCTTTCCAATTAATCCTGGCATTTCTTTTGTTGGTTTGTATGTTGTTTGTATTTTGGGGCGCCGGGGTTGGCGGCGCCCCGTTTTTGTCTTTGTGTTGTTAGGCTATCAGACCTTGATCTCAACCTCTACGCCGCTGGGGAGCTCGAGCTTCATCAGAGCGTCGACTGTCTTGGCGGTTGAATTGTAGATGTCGATCAGTCGCTTGTACGAAGAGAGCTGGAACTGCTCGCGGCTCTTCTTGTTGACGAATGTCGAACGGTTGACGGTGAAGATGCGCTTGTGGGTGGGCAGGGGGATGGGCCCGCTGATCACTGCTCCGGTAGCCTTCACGGTCTTTACGATCTTCTCGGCGCTCTTGTCGACGAGGGTGTGGTCGTAAGATTTGAGTTTGATTCTGATTTTCTGGCTCATATTGAGATTTGTTTATTTTTTATTTAAGAAGGTCTACACGGCCCTGGCACTCGGTGAGCACGTTGCGGGCGATAGAGGTCGAAACCTCTGAGTAGTGAGAGAATGTCATCGTAGAGGTGGCGCGGCCCGATGTGATGGTGCGCAGGGCGGTCACGTAGCCGAACATTTCTGCCAGCGGGGCCTTGGCCTTTACGACGCGGGCACCCGAGCGGCTTGTCTCCATGCCTTCTACCTGGCCGCGGCGCTTGTTGAGGTCGCCGATCACGTCGCCCATCGACTCTTCGGGAGTCACGACTTCGATCTTCATGATAGGCTCCATCAGCACGGGGCCTGCCTTCTCCGATGCCTTCTTGAAGGCCTGGATGGCGCAGAGCTCGAATGAGAGCTGGTCAGAGTCCACGGGGTGGAACGAACCGTCGAGCAGGGTCACCTTCAGGCGCTCTACGGGGTAGCCGGCGAGCACGCCGTTGCGCATGGCCTGCTGGAAGCCTTTCTGCACAGAGGGGATGTACTCCTTGGGCACGTTGCCGCCCTTAACCTCGTCGATGAACTGCAGGCTGCCTACGAAATCGTCGTCGGCGGGCTCTACGCGCACGATGATATCAGCGAACTTACCGCGACCGCCGGTCTGCTTCTTGAAGACTTCGCGAAGCTCTACGGGCTTGGTGATCGCTTCCTTGTATGTTACCTGGGGACGGCCCTGGTTGCACTCTACCTTGAATTCGCGGCGGAGACGGTCGATGATGATGTCGAGGTGAAGCTCGCCCATGCCCGAGATAACGGTCTGGCCGGTCTCCTCGTTGGTCTGCACGCGGAATGTGGGATCCTCCTCAGCGAGCTTCTGCAGACCGACGCCGAGCTTGTCGAGGTCTTTCTGAGTCTTGGGCTCAACTGCGATGCCGATAACGGGATCGGGGAATTCCATGGCCTCGAGCACGATGGGATGGTTCTCATCGCAGAGGGTGTCGCCTGTGCGGATATCCTTGAAGCCTACGCCTGCACCGATGTCGCCGCAAGTGATGCGCTCCTTGGGGTTCTGCTTGTTTGAGTGCATCTGGAAGAGGCGCGAGATGCGCTCCTTCTTGCCTGAGCGTGCGTTGAGCACGTAGCTGCCTGCCTCTACGTCGCCTGAGTATACGCGGATGAAGCAGAGACGGCCCACGTAGGGGTCAGTGGCGATCTTGAACGCCAGGGCGCACATGGGAGAATCGCTTGAAGGCTCGCGGGTCTCTACGACGTCGGTGTCGCCGGGAAGGTGGCCTTCCACTGCGCCGGCGTCGAGGGGGCTGGGCAGGAATGCGCAGACGTCGTCGAGCAGGCACTGCACGCCCTTGTTCTTGAACGAAGATCCGCAGATCATGGGCACGATGTCCATCTTAAGCGTAGCCTTGCGGATAGCGCTCTTCACTTCGTCTTCAGTGATTGTAGAGGGGTCATCAAAGTATTTTGCCATCAGATCGTCGTCGTATTCGGCGATGGTCTCGAGCATCTTGTCGCGCCATTCCTCTGCCTCGGCCAGCAGGCCGGCGGGGATTTCCTCCACCGAGTAGTCAGCGCCCATGGTCTCGTCGTGCCAGAAGATAGCCTTCATGCGCACCAGGTCGACGCAGCCCTTGAATGTCTCTTCAGCTCCGATGGGGATCTGTATGGGGCAGGGGTTGGCGCCGAGGATCTCGCGCACCTGGCGCACTACCTCGAAGAAGTTAGCGCCCGAGCGGTCCATCTTGTTGACGTAGCCGATGCGGGGCACATTGTATTTGTCAGCCTGGCGCCAAACGGTCTCAGACTGGGGCTCAACACCGCCTACGGCGCAGAAAGTGGCGACAGCGCCGTCAAGGATGCGGAGCGAGCGCTCTACCTCCACGGTGAAGTCGACGTGCCCGGGGGTGTCGATAAGGTTGATCTTGTATTGCTCGCCGTTGTATTTCCAGAAAGCGGTGGTGGCGGCGGATGTGATGGTGATGCCGCGCTCCTGCTCCTGCTCCATCCAGTCCATGGTAGCTGCGCCGTCATGCACCTCGCCGATCTTGTGGGTCAGGCCGGTGTAGAAGAGGATTCGCTCAGACGTGGTGGTCTTGCCGGCATCGATGTGAGCCATGATGCCGATGTTGCGAGTATATTTAAGTTGTTCGTCAGATTTAGCCATTGTAGTTGGAATTTGCTATCGATGAAAATATTAGAAGCGGAAGTGCGCGAATGCACGGTTAGCCTCAGCCATCTTGTGCATGTCCTCCTTGCGCTTGAATGCGCCGCCCTGGTTGTTGAAAGCATCGACGATCTCGGCTGCGAGCTTGTCGCTCATGCTCTTGCCGCCGCGCTTGCGGGCATAGGAGATAAGATTTTTCATTGATATCGATTCCTTACGGTCCGGACGGATCTCGGTGGGGACCTGGAATGTGGCGCCACCTACGCGGCGCGACTTAACCTCAACCTGAGGAGTTACATTTTCAAGGGCCTTCTTCCAGATGTCGAGGGCGGCGAGCTCCTCGTTGGGCAGCTTGGACTTCACAGTGTCAAGCGCATTGTAGAAAATGGTATAGGCCGTGTTTTTCTTGCCGTCGTACATGAGGTGGTTGACGAATTTCGACACTCTCACGTCTCCAAAGACGGGATCGGGCAGGATCACCCTTTTCTTAGGCTTTGCCTTTCTCATTTTGATGTTTGAGCTTGTGTTTTTGATTGCTTGGCTGCTTGTTGCTTTGTCATCTTCAGCCCCTTGCGCCTTCGCTCGCCCTCTGGCGGCAGGTTTGTTGGCGGGAGGCTTACTCAGCCGGTGGTTTCCGCGATCAAGAAATTCAAAAACGAGTTTTAATAACTTTGTTTTGTTATGGAGCCACGCCTGATTGCGGCGGCGGGCTTCCGGTTCTCGTGGTGCTTTAAGTTTACTTCACCCGACCTTAAATATACAAGGAAGGATTACTTCTTGGCTGCACCGGCCTTGGGACGCTTGGCTCCGTACTTAGAGCGACGCTGTGTGCGGTCTTTAACGCCCGATGTGTCGAGAGTGCCGCGGACGATGTGGTAGCGAACGCCGGGGAGGTCCTTGACACGGCCGCCGCGCACCAGCACGATCGAGTGCTCCTGCAGGTTGTGGCCTTCGCCGGGGATGTAGCTGTTCACTTCTTTTCCGTTGGTCAGTCTGACACGAGCGACCTTACGCATGGCCGAGTTAGGCTTTTTGGGCGTGGTGGTGTACACACGCACGCAAACGCCACGGCGCTGGGGGCAAGAGTCGAGGGCGGGCGACTTGCTCTTGTCTGCGAGCGCCACGCGGCCTTTTCTTACTAATTGCGAAATAGTAGGCATCTTAGTGTTTAAATTTTTCTTTTACTGTTATATCTCTAATGATGTTTTCTTCAAAAAAACTTCGCATTTCCACACTGCCTCCCGACACCTACCCGCCTATCCGTCAGGAGATTGGGGCACGCATCGTCGGCAATCGTCTGGAATTGCACTGCAAAATTACAAATTATTTCGCTAATACACAAACATTTCAGCCAAAATTTTTCAGATATCGCATTTTTTATTTGTTTTGGCGTTTTTGGTGGCCAAATCACCAAAATTCCGTGTATTGCAGACCTTTTTTGCGCTGTCCCTGACCTACGGAAAATATTTTTGATTATCTTTGCAGCCATGAAACGCGATTACTTTGCTCTGTGGGGCCTTCTGGCCGCCGCATTCATAATATTTTTAGGCATTTCCGCATTTGGCGACGAGGTTAACATCGGGTCTTCCACCTGGCGCACATCGGGCATGGCCTCAGAGATTTTCGGAGCCGACCTCACGGCAAGCCAAGCCGCCGGCGAGCAGGCGACTGTGGAGCCTGACGCGCTTTGCGCGCCCGACAGCATCGCCATGGCCGATTCAGCCGAAAGGCCCTCGGCCGCCTACGCCCTCGCCCACCCCGAAGCCGTGGACTCCGTCCGGACCATAATCGAGGCTGTCGACTCCGGCAGCCGCACCCTGCTCTTCATCGGCGACTCTATGCTTGAGGGCCTCGGCCCAAGGCTCGCCGCATACTGCGAGGCATCGGGCCACAAACTATACAACGTGATCTGGTACAGCTCCACGTCAGAGATCTGGGGCAACGCCCGCCTGCTATCCACCTACATCGACCGCGTAAAGCCCGATTTCATATTCATCTGCCTTGGCGCCAACGAATTGTTTGTCAGAGACATCGCCTCCAAGCGCGATAAGCATGTGAAGTCAATCTTGGCCGAGGCCGGAAGCATTCCCTACCTGTGGATAGGACCGCCCAACTGGAAGCCCGACACCGGCATCAACGACCTTGTGAGCGCCAACGCCCCCGCCGGCAGATTCTTCCTGACCAACGGCATGAAATTCGACCGGCAGAAAGACGGCGCCCACCCCACCTACGAGTCGGCCATAGGCTGGATGGACAGCGTAATCAGGTGGATGCCGGCACATTGCCCCGGCGCACCGAAATTCACGATGCCCGAAAAGAAGAAAGGAAAGGCCACACGCCAATTCATACACCAGCCCGGCAAGAACCCATGACACTGCCCCTCAGCATAATAGACAATTTAGGCCGCATGCTTGCATACGACCCCGCAAGCCCCATGCTCTTCTCGAGCGGAATATTCTGGGCTTTGTTCTTGGTCTTCCTCCCCGCATTCGCCCTGCTGCGCGACAGGCTGTGGCAGATGCTCGGATTCGTCGTCACGTTCAGCTTCTATTTCTACTACAAATCGAGCGGGCTCTTCGTGCTGATGCTCGCAGGTACGTCGGTGCTCGACTGGCTCATGTCGCGAGCAATGGCCAAGACCTCCGTGCAATGGCGAAAACGCCTGTACGCAACCATCTCCATCTGCTCCTCGCTCGGCATCCTGGCATACTTCAAATACGCCAACTTCTTCCTCTGGAACTGGAACGCTATGGTGCATGGCAATTTCCAGCCCCTCGACATCATCCTGCCCGTAGGCATTTCGTTCTACACATTCCAGTCAGTCAGTTACATAGTTGATGTCTACAAAGGTCGGGTAGAGCCTACTCCCACATGGCTCGAATACGCCTTCTATCTCTCATTCTTCCCCGCCCTTGTGGCAGGCCCCATCGTGCGCGCCGATTACTTCCTGCCGCAGATAAGGCAGAGCCGCCACGCCACGCGCCCGGAGATGTACGCCGGCCTGTGGCTGATACTGACAGGCGTGATAAAGAAAGCCCTGATCGCCGACTACATCGCCACATTCAACGACCTCGTGTTCGATGCCCCGGGCTCCTACACTGGTTTCGAGACCCTGATGGGCGTGATCGGATACACTATGCAGATCTACTGCGACTTCTCCGGCTATTCCGACATGGCCATAGGCCTGGCGATGATCATGGGATTCAAGCTCGCCAAGAACTTCGATTTCCCCTACCGCTCAAGCAACCTCACCGAATTCTGGCACCGTTGGCACATATCCCTGTCGACATGGCTGCGCGATTACGTCTACATCCCCCTCGGCGGCAACCGCAAGGGCACAGCGCGCACCTACATCAACAATTTCCTCACCATGCTCATCGGCGGTCTATGGCACGGCGCGGCATGGAAATTCGTGTTCTGGGGAGCGATGCACGGCGTCGGCCTCGCCGTGCACAAGGCCTGCAAGCCATGGCTCAGCCGCCTGCCCGACAATTGGGCCGTGCGCATTGCTTCATGGGCGCTGACCATGGCCTGCGTGTCAACATTGTGGATATATTTCCGCGCGGCATCCTGGAGCGATGCCTGGGTGATGATTCGCACCATCTTCACCGATTTCACGCCAGCCTCCATCATCCCCTTCTTTGAGGCCAGGGCCATGTGGGCCGCGATGATGGCCGTGATCATCATCGCACACGCAGTGCCGTCGAGGCTGTGGGAGCAAGCCTGCGACACATTCGTGCGCACCAATTGGGCCACGAAGCTCACCATCTTCGTGATAGCCGTGCAGCTCGTTATCGAATTCCGAGGCCAGGACGTAGCCCCCTTCATCTACTTCCAATTCTGATAATCCATCGGAGAGCAAGCTCCCCAACCAAACAAACCAATCCCCCATGTTTCGTTGCGTGAGCGGACTTGTCCGCAAAATCCCCCCCACAAAAAAAACATGCTCCCAAACCTCGACCTATACAACCGCCTCTCTGCCGAGCAAGCGCCCGACAAATTCCATCAGCGGGCAAAGTGGCACGATTACAGGTCGAAATGCATCTACATGATAACCATCAAAAAGATGCCGGGCATACCCGACCTCAGCATCATATCCGGACGCATCGACAACGGCAAAGCCTACGCCACAAACACCAACACACAATTAGGCGCCATAATATGCAAGGCTCTACGTGAATTACCGGTCAGATTCCCTGGAATCAGGACATTGCAATACATAATCATGCCCGACCATGCCCATCTACTGCTCGAAGCCACACGTCCCTTGCCCTATCACATCAGCGATGCGATCAGAGTATTCAAGCAGGATTGCACATCAAGATACGCCGACGCACTGCTCAGTCGCTTCAACTTCAATTTTGACGGAAAGGTTTTCGCCGATGGCTTTCATGACCGTATCTTAACGGGCAAAAACCAACTGTCGGCCCTCATCGGATACATCCGCGACAACCCGCGCCGCCTGTTCCTGAAACGCCAATTTCCCGAAGCCTTCCGCAACCACCTTTCCCTTATCTTGCCGGATGCGGCATTCTCAGTCTACGGAAACCCATTGCTGCTGGAATCACCATGGAAATACCCCGTGAGATTCAGTTCAAAATTCACGGAAACGGACCTCAACAAAAAGAAAAACACCTGGGCGGAAGCCGTAAGAAACGGATCGGTGATCGTATCGCCATTTATCCACCCAGTTGAAAAAACGTATCTTGACGCGGCCATTTCACAAGGCGGAAACGCAATAATAATCAGAGACAACGGCTTCCCCGAAAGATGGAAGCCGGAGAAGAAATACTTCGACGCATGCGCCCAAGGGAGAATCTTGTTCGTAGCCCCCGAGGAATTTCACACACACCGACAAGATCTCACCCGCGCTATGTGCATGCACCTCAACTACATAGCCGAGCGCATCAGCAGCCTCACACCGGGCTCCTACAAATTAAGGCGAAAATAAGCAGCCACAAGCCCTCCCACCCAGCTTTCATTGCGCGAGCGGACTTGTCCGCCCCGCACTAATCATCCTCCCTCTCGACGAACACGTAGGCGCCGAGGTCGGCGGCGCGGGCCACGCCGTAGAAATCTACAGCGAGGGGGCATTCGCTCAGCGAGGGGTCGGCCGCACCTATTGCCGGCGATTCGGGCTTGAGACGGTAATCGAAATAGTAGTCTCCGCGCACGGTGTAGAACAGCGGATCGGCATCCCAGAGGCAATTGACGAAGTTGTCATCATCCGTGCCCGCGCTGCGGAATAGACAGCGCTCAAACACAATAGGCCTTCCCGATATGTCCTTAGGCAGAAGCTCCTGCCCAAGGCCCCACGTGATGCAATTTGTCGCGAGCAGGGCCGTCTCGGTCACGCCATCCTCAGGCGTTACGATGTTCCAGGCCGCCTCGGATATGGCCGAGAAAAGATAATGGTTTGATAGCGTGCACTGATCAAAGCGGTGCGAGCCACCCGAAAGACGCACAAGGCCCGTAGCGGCTTCGGCAAATTCGCATCCGTATGCCTCGACTGAAGCCATGTCGGCGCTAAGCACA
This sequence comes from uncultured Muribaculaceae bacterium, assembly GCA_947525975.1. Taxonomy (GTDB): domain Bacteria; phylum Bacteroidota; class Bacteroidia; order Bacteroidales; family Muribaculaceae; genus CAG-873. The sequence goes on from CANNVE010000001.1 coordinate 133,196, forward strand.
TAGCCTCCCGAATTGCGCAGCCGGCAATTGACAAGCCGCAGCGATGGCTCTTCGCCGCCTTCGCCATGCACCGCAACGCCGTGCGTGGTATTGCTTATCACGGTATGGGACAACACGTTGCCTTTAGATTGAGGCATAATCTCTACTCCACCCCACTGCCTTGACATGATCTCAAACGAAACTCCGGGTATGACATTGCCTGTGCGGTCGCCGGTGAGCGTGACAGGAGCGTCAGGCCGCCCGTCAGACACTATGCGTCCGTACACCACAAGGCGGGCTTTGTCGCGGAAAAGCAGCTTCGTGCCGGCCTCAAGCGTGAGAGTGGCACCCTCGCGCACCACCAGTGAATCGGCCACGCGATAGGGCTTGCCGGCCCCGAAGCGAGTGTCTTCGGTTATCTCCATTCCGTGCAGGCGCTCTATGTCCTGCCCATGGGCCGAAACTACCACCGATTGCGTCAGGCCGTTGGCAGTGAAATCGAGACTCGCCTCCACATCTACAGGCGCATCCGTGCCATTTGCAGGCAACAAAGCCTCCACAAACACGAAAATCGAGTCTTTCCCACGGATCTCCACATTTGAGAATTCCTTTCCGCTCATGCCATCGACATTTATGCGGAAAAGCGATGCGTTGGCGCCCGACATGGCTATGCGCGACAAGATGATGCCTTTCGCGTTGCGGTTATATACAGTCATGCGGCTCGTCACGGTGAGCTCGTCAGTGAAGACCTCGCCAATGTCGAGAGTGTCGCACGAAAAAGAGGGCTGGGCAGAGGGCGATGTGTCGATGCCGTCTTCAATGCAACTCGCAAGGCCGACCATCAACGCCGAAAATATAAAGATTAAGAATTTGGGCATATCAATCAGATGAAAAAAATATCTAATTTAACTAACGCGCCCAACCCCAATTTATTGCATAAAAAGAGCCGCGACGATGTGTCGCGGCCCAATTGTTATTTCTATGGTCTGAATTTACTTGCGCAGCAAGCGGATGGTATGACCAAAGTAATAAGAATGACCACCAGAAATGTTATTGCTGACAACAGTATTACCCGTATTGTTACTTGAGACCCTGAAATAATCAAGGACGTTACCTCTTGCAAGGGCATCATAATATGACGTTGTTGACCAAAAGTATGCTTCAGTAGTATCAGACTGAATACCGGAAGAGTTGGCATATGAGCCTGTGGCCACGGCAGAGAATCCCGTCATATTATTACATACGCAGTCAGGGAGCCATGCCCCGGTGGCTTCGCTGCGGAAGTTGGCGCCCTTGAGGCTGCCGGCTGTGCGCAATTTGGCGTATTCCGCCTGTGTAGGCACAGTCCAGCCATCGGGAGCGATCTTATCGCTCACGGCCACAAAGCCATTGTAGTATTGTCCTGCCATCTTCACCCAATCCTTATCCATGCCCGACAGATATGCGCCTGCGGTGGTCTCCTTCCATGCGTCAGTTTCGTCCTCGGTGAAGCCCTGGATGGGAGTGCCATCAGTGTAATAGATTGTGCGCAGGTTGTCGGCAGTCCAGTATTGCGTGCCGATCTTCACTATGCGGTAAGTGTTGGTCTCAGTACCGCGCTTGTCTACAAGCACGTCGGCCACAAGAGAGGCATCAGCCGCGTCAGAGCCTGCATATTCGGTCACGAGCACGCCGTCGACCACATAGAAAGCCGACACTGCGCCTGCTTCAGAGCCCACAGTCGCGGTATTGGCGCCCAAATCCCAAACGACCGATGCTCCATTATCGGCGCATATGCCCTTTGTAAGGTCGGCCTTGCCGTCTTCGCCCATAGGGTACACCACAACCACCTGCTTGGTGATTGCCTTGATATATTCCTTCGCCACCTCGGCCACCTGCTTGTTTCCGTTCATCACCTTGTAGACATAGCTGTCAGAGAAAGAGGCAGGCACCGCGAATTTAACCACCCTGGCCACGGGATCATCCGGCCCCTCTGTTTCTACGCCTTCAAAGTAAAGCGAATTGATGTCTTCGAGTTTGTATTCTGCCTTTTGACCGTCCTTGAGATCGATCACAAGCGATTGGGCGCAGGCGGTAGCCGCCGAGATGATGACGGCACCAAGGAGTAAATATTTCTTCATATGGATTGTTGAGTTGTTAACGGGTGAATTTGAATGTTTTGTTGTTTAAGCGGATGATGTACACCCCTGGCTTCAGATCAGTGAGCGACATCGACCACTCGCCCGTGATGCCGGCTTGCCCTGCAAGCCACTGTCCCTTCACGTTGTAGAGAGCCATGTCGACAGACGCTCCGCCGGCCACCGAAAGCGACAGCACACCGCGGTCAAACCTTACCTGAAATTCGTCGGCGAATTCAGCCTCCACCGACTCCTCGGAGAGAAATTCCCCGTCGAACGTCATATTAGTCACATCGGCTATGTCAAGCTCGACATTGCCGCCGGCCCTTCCAATCACCATCTTGGAGCCATCGAAGGTGATGCGCGATATGTCGGCCACCTCGATCGTCACCGGATCGAATGAGCCGGTGATCGTCATCGTGGGCGCACCGTCTTCAGCCTTCGCTCCAGCACAGAGCCCAATGCCGAATATCGCCAAAACAATCAGTTTCTTCATAAAATAAACACTTACAATTTTGTTAAAAATCTACAGTCTCGGTTCAACAATTTCCTTATCAAACCGACCAAAGCACAAAATTAATACATTTCTTCACAAAAACAACATCTTTTCCAAAAAATACGTAAAAAAACAATAGATCCAATAAAAGAGTCAAAAAACAACGCCTCCGCTTTGCAAATTATAAAGTGGCACTTTATAATTTGCAAAGCGGAGGCTATTTAATGAGTTTACCCTGATTCACGCTGGGTGGGAGCCGGCGAGGATGGCTTTTTCGCGGCGCTCGTATCTTACGTAGCGGAAGCGCACGCCGCTGCGCGGGTCGGTCTCCCACGGGCTTGTGCCGACGGGCAGCCAGTCGGCGGGGTCGATCACGGGGAAATGGGTGTCGGCGTCAGGAGCCGTGGCGTCGATTTCGGTGATCTCGAGCACATCGGCCAGCGGCATGGCCTGGGCGTAGATCTGTCCTCCGCCTATCACCATGGCGTCTGATCCGGCCGATGCCAATGCCTGCGCCAGCGACGGCTGCGTTTCTATGCCTTCAGCTTCATATCGCGGATTGCGTGAGACGACGATGTTGCGGCGCCCGGGCAGCGGGCCGTTGGGGAAGGACTCAAACGTGAGCCTCCCCATCACCAGCGGATGCCCCATAGTGAGCTGCTTGAATCGGCGCAAATCGGCGGATATGTGATATATCGTGTCGCCCGCGCGCCCAAGGGCGTAATCGCGGGTGATGGCTGCGATGATGGTCATACAGAGATCGGGGCGGGAATATGCGGATGAGGGTCATAGCCTTCAAGCTTGAAATCCTCGTATTTGAAATCGAAAATATCCTTCACGTCCGGATTGATCACCATGCGGGGCAGAGGCCTTGGCTCACGCCCTATCTGGAGGCGTGCCTGCTCAAGGTGGTTGAGGTAGAGATGCGTATCGCCCAGTGTGTGCACAAACTCTCCGGGCTGGAGGCCGGTCACCTGCGCCATCATCATCAGCAGCAGGGCATAGGAGGCGATATTGAAAGGCACGCCAAGGAATGTGTCGGCGCTGCGCTGATACAGCTGCAGGCTGAGCCGCCCGTTGGCGACATAAAACTGGAAGAAGGCATGGCACGGGGGCAAATTCATATTGCCAAGGTCGGCCACATTCCACGCGCTCACTATGATGCGGCGCGAATCGGGATTGTGCTTGATGTCATCGACAGCCTGCTTTATCTGATCTATGTGTCCTCCGTCATAGTCGGGCCATGAACGCCATTGATATCCATAGATGTGGCCGAGATCGCCGTCGGGGCCGGCCCATTCATTCCATATCCTGACGCCATGCTCCTGCAGATACCTGACATTTGTGTCTCCCTTCAGAAACCACAGCAATTCGTAGATTATCGATTTGATGTGCACTTTCTTGGTGGTGACCAGCGGAAATCCGTCGGCCAGGTCAAACCGCATCTGATGGCCGAAAACCGAGCGGGTGCCGGTGCCGGTGCGGTCGCCCTTGTCTACGCCCTCGTCTAAGATGCGGCGCATAAGATCAAGATATTGCTTCATGGCTCAACCTTATTTTTTCTTGATTGACATATAGATGGCGAATGATAGCACCACAGCGTATCCGCACATCGGCACCACGAAAGATGTCGACATATCGCTGTGGTCGGCCACGAAGCCCATGGCAAGAGTGCCAACGGCTCCGCCTATCGGGCTCATCATCAGGAAGGACGACGCGCGCTTAGACAGATTGCCCATGCCGCTCACCGACAGGGCGAATATGGTGGGAAACATGATCGACTCAAACAGGTAGCATGCGCAAAGGGCCCAGCGCCCCATCTGGGAGCCAAGCACCATCACCAGCACGGTGCAGCACACCGTGCAAAGCGCGCACACAAGCAGCACCTTCTGCGCCATCACGTAGCGCATAAGGCCGCTTCCGAGCAACCTGCCGGCGAAAAACAGGCCGAGGCCGCAGATCGACAGCAGCATCGAGGCATCGGCTGAAGAGATGCTGCCGTCCTCGATGACATAGTTGATGAAGAAGCTATTTATTGATATCTCGGCTATCTCATAGAAGAAGATGGCCACAAGGCCATAGACAAAAGGCTTGTGAGACCAAAGGCTGACGCCTGAATCAGAGGCGGGGCCGGCATCCTGCTTTATTTCAGGCAGATCCACCCTTGTGAATATCCACGCCACAAGGAGCACCACCACTCCCATCACGGAGTAGGGCACGGCCAGAGCGCCGATGTTGCCCGAGTCGCTGTCAGCGAAAAGCAGGCCTCCGAAGATAAGCGGGCCGAAGATGCAGCCCATGCCGTTGAAAGCCTGGGCCAGATTGAGGCGGCTGGCGCTTGTGCGCGGATCGCCAAGATTGGCGGCGTAGGGATTGGCCGCCGTCTCAAGGAATACAAGGCCGCAGCCCAGCACAAAGAGGGCGGCCAGGAAGAAGCCGAACGACCCCATAGCCTCCCCGGGAATGAACATAAACGCTCCGGCGGCGAAAAGGAGCAAGCCGAGCACCACGCCCTGGCGATAGCCTCGGCGCGTGATGTAGAGGCCGGCAGGAATGGCCACCAGGAAATATGCCGTATAGACAGCCGCCTGTATCAGGCCCGACTCTGTCTTGGAAAGCGACATCACATCCTGAAAATGCTTGTTGAGTACATCAAGGATTGAGCGAGAGAATCCCCACAGGAAGAAAAGCGAGGTGATCAATATGAATGGCACCAGATATTTGTGAGGCACCAGCGACGCTGTTTTGCTGTTATTCATCTGCATTGTTTATTTCTTTGAGTCAATGATGGCGCGCACGTCGGAATCCGTAGAGGCGAAAGGCCCCGAAGCCTCAAGCTTGATGGTGCACATAGCGGCGGCGTAGCGCCCGCTCTCTTCATAGCCGGCGCCCTTGTTGCGCATATATAGGTAACCGGCCATGTAGGTATCGCCGCATCCGGTGGCGTCGACCACCTCCTTGGGCTCGTAAGCGGGAATCTCGTAGAACACGCCTCCGGCGTAAATCTTCGACCCCATGCTGCCGAGCGTGAGGATCACCTCCTTCACGCCCCACTCGGCCAGCCTCACGGCTGCGTCATGCGGATCGGTCAGGCCGGTGAGCACCTCGGCCTCATGCTCGTTGACTTTCAGGATGTCGATGTACTTCAACGCCTCGCGCTTGTCGGGCCAATCCACGGCGAAGACCTGCTCGCCCCTCACTTCGCGCAGATAGCCCTGCGCGTCGACCGACACTATGCCTTTCGAGTGAAGATACTTGATCAGATCAGTCGAGAAATCGTCGGCCAAAAGGGTGCCGAGGTGGAAATATTTGGCGTTGACATCCTTCACGCTGTCAATTGTGAAAGGATCGGCCTTGGCCAGCACGCGCTGCTGACGCTCATTCTGATTCTCTCCGTATTTATTCTCGAAATACACCGAATGGCGGCTCGGCAGAGGGTGCACCTCCACGCCGCGCGCCCTGATATCGTCCACGGCCTTCATCTCCGAATCGGCCAAAGCCGTGACAAGCATAAACTCACTCGCCTTAAGGCTGGCCATGGCGTGGGCCACGTAGAAAGCCGTGCCTCCGGGCATATGCACTGTGTGTCTTGGGGTTATGATTTTATCGAGCGTGATGTGCCCGATGCAGCAAATATCGTAATTTTTCATCGTTATGAGGCTATCGTCATTATCGTTAGCGGAAAAACAGTCAAAAAAGAAGTCCCCCGGCGGGAACTTCATTTTTTAGCCAACGCAAAGTTAGCCTAAATTATCGGATTATACAAATTTACCGCCGCATACACCGGCTATTTTTCATGCATATATCAAGCCTGAAGCGTCATATCTTCCGTATCGCCTTGCATGGATTGCCTACAGCGAGAGTGTTAGCGGGGATATCCTTTACCACAACGCTTCCGGCGCCGATAACGCAGTTGTCGCCGATTGTCACTCCGGGAAGCACAACGACATTTCCGCCTATCCATACGTTGTGGCCCACGGTTATGGGCTTGGCGTATTCAAGGCCCTTGTTGCGCTGCGCCACATCAAGCGGGTGCCCGGCTGTGTAGAAAGCGCAGTTGGGAGCAATGAAGACATTGTCTCCGAAGCGCACTTTCGCCTCATCAAGTATCACGCAGTTGACATTCATGTAGAAATTCTCCCCCAGCTCTATGTTATAGCCATAATCGCAGTGGAAGGGCGATTCGATGATGAATTGCCCATGAGCGGCACCTAATATTTCACGAAACAAATCATAGCGTCTTTCGTCGTCTTCGGGCGACAACGCATTTATCTCATGAAGCACGGTCTTGCAAGCCTTGCGCTCGGCAATAAGCCTGCTGTCATAATTGGCGTCATAAAGTTCGCCTCTCAGCATCTTGTCCTTTTCTTCACAGTCCATAGAATCACCTATTTCATCATTAACTTTACAAAGACAGGCAATATGGCTGCCGTAGCTCGACCATATTGCCTGTATCTGTACCCGGACTCGGGCTCGAACCGAGATGGATCGCTCCACTGGTGTTTGAGACCAGCGCGTCTGCCAATTCCGCCATCCGGGCTTTATGCTCTGCAAAGTTAGTCATTTTTTTTCGATTCTCGGCCATGTTTGATGTGTTTTTTCTTTTTTTTTGTTGAAAGCCGCGCACTGCTACCCGGATTTGGGAAAATATTATTTATATTTGCATAATAAATTCTATCCATGATGAAACGTTTTATATTCCTGATTCTTTCCATCTCTCTGATATTGCCCTTCAGCGTGAGGGGCGCATCGGCATTCGTGCCCGAATCAGAGATGAAAGCCGGCCTGCTGCAGATGCTGGCCGACTTCATGCCCTACGCCACAAGCCTCTACACAGACGCCCCCGACAACTCCAAGGGCGAAAAATTGGGATACTTCCGCGCAAACAGCGCCGGACAGAGCAATGAGGACGGCGTTCGCACCAACGCCGACATGGCCATGGTGTGCGCAATGGTGTGCGAGTACGGCCCCGGACGCGTCACCCTGCCAGAGGGCCTTGACTATGATTCCATAAGGTCCATGGCCCGCAAGGCTCTCGCCTACGGATATTCCACCCACAAGGCCAACGCCCTGGCAAAATGCACCGACGGGCGCAACTGGGGATCGGTATCCGAAGCCGACCACGTATGGGAAAGTTCTCTCTGGACCATGTCTCTGGCCATGGCATCCCACTTCCTTAAGTCTGACCTGACAAAGGAACAGAAAAAACTCATATATAACATGGTGAAGGCCGAATGCGACTATGAGCTGGAGCGCGACATTCCGGCAGGATACTCACGCGGCGACACTAAGGCCGAGGAAAACGGATGGGAGGCCAACGTGCTCGCTTGTGCCCTGGGGCTATACCCCAACGACCGCCTGGCCAAGAAATGGTTTGACCGCCTGAGGGGATTCGCCATCAATTCCTACTCGATAGCCACCGACGCCGATGACCATACGGTGATCGACCCTGACCGAGACAAGGTGACTGTAGCCGACCTGTACGTAGGCCCGTGCCTGTTTCCCGATTACACGCTACAGAACCACGGATATTTCCACACATCATACCAGAACGTAGTGATGCAGGAGCTTGGCGAATCGGCGCTCGTGCTCCAACTCCTTCAAGGCAAGAAACCGAAATGGCGCACCAACGCCCTGATGCACAACAACAGCGAAGTGATGGCCAAGGTGCTCGCGCAGCTTGCCCTGGCCGACGGAGAGCTCGCTATGCCCAACGGCAATGACTGGAGCATGTTCCTGTTCGACCAGATCACCTCCTACACCACCGCCGCCTGCTACCTGCGCGACCCCGACGCCCTGATGCTCGAAAACCTCGCCTACAAAGCCATCAAATCGCGCCAGAAGACTACCCCCGACGGATCATGGCTGATGCACAGCGACATAGGCCCCCGGCGCATGGGCGTGCAGGCTCACCGCGTGATGATGACCTACCTGATGCATGATATGGCGTCGACAGCCGATCTGGAGCCAACCGCATGGGAAGATTTCCGCGCATCGGTGTCAGAAGCCAAGGTGTTTGAATGCCAGGACATAGTCAGGGCCAGCACGCCCGACCGCTTCTCCATATTCTCATGGAGCAAGGGGCTGAGGAGCTACACCGGATATTTCGTGCCCAACGATCCGGACATCGCCAAGATCGTGGTCCCCTACAAGGCTCACAACACAGGCAACATCCTCGGCTGGACGGTGCTTGACAGCTGCCGCACCAACGCCGCAGCCGACGGCGAATGCCGCTTCGCCCTGCGCGGCGACGCCTATGCCGCACAAGGCAGCCTGCTTTGCGACGACAAATCCCTGCGCCATGACTTCGCCATATATTCCACTCCCGGAAACGCCGTGATGTATCTCTACCGCGTCACCGCGCTTAAGCCCTCAACCCTGAAGCACGAATGCGGCGGCGTGCTTGCCATCAGCGTCGACCCATGGCTCAAAGACAGCCGCACCCTGCACAGCGGCGAAGGAGAATTCACGTCTGACGGAGCGGAGCCCCGCACATTCACATCGCCTTGGGTCAATGTCGACAACGCCATCGGCGTGACCGTGACCGGCGACGCCCCCCTCATGAGATTCGGCGACAAGGGCATCAGCAACAGCGTGGGCATAGCGCGCCTGATACCCGTATATACCGACGCCGAGCGGGCACTCGCCGAGGGCGAAATCGTGAGCAGCCGAGGCATAGCCTACTACTCCGGCATCGACGCTGTGACCACGGCTACCCTCTCGGCCTCTACCATTGACATATCTGACCAGCTGCCTGAGGGCTGGGCCGGAATGACAGCCCAAGACCCCGACGGCACAAAGTATGCCCTGATCACAAATTTCCGCGACGAACCCATATTCCTGACGCTCGGAAAATAACAGGCCGCCGCCTCAGGAAATGCGCGAAAAAAGCGCACAAACCCGAGGAGATTGTGCCAAAGGTTAAATTTGCTTCAACTATTGGATTTCGCGAAAAAATTCGCTACTTTTGTGAATCGATAGATATAACCAAACAAAATCAAAAAAACACGACATGGCAAAAGTACAAGGAGCCGTCACCGTCGACGTCAATCGCTGCAAAGGCTGCGACCTGTGCGTGGTGGCCTGCCCTACCGACACCTTACTGCTGCAGCCCAAGGAAGTAAACGACCGAGGATACCACTTCGCATTCATGGCCAACCCCGAGAGCTGCATCGGATGTGCACAGTGCGCCACCGTCTGCCCTGACGATTGCATTGAAGTATACCGAGTGGTATTAAAGTAACCGAAACCAAGTTCCCGAAAAAAATCCCTAAAGAAATGGAAGAAATAAGACTGATGAAGGGCAACGAAGCAATAGCCCACGCCGCCATACGCTTCGGCATGGACGGATACTTCGGATACCCCATCACTCCGCAGTCAGAAGTGCTCGAAACCCTCGAAGAGCAAATGCCGTGGGACACCACCGGCATGGTAGTGCTCCAGGCCGAGAGCGAAGTGGCCGCAATCAACATGGTATATGGCGGAGCCGCTGCCGGCAAAGCCGTAATGACGTCATCGTCCAGCCCCGGCATAAGCCTTAAGATGGAGGGCATATCATATCTGGCCGGAGCTGAGCTCCCTGCCCTGATCGTAAACGCCATGCGCGGAGGCCCCGGCCTCGGCACAATACAGCCCTCGCAGGCCGACTATTTCCAAGCCACAAAAGGCGGCGGCCACGGAGACTATCGCCTGATAGTGCTCTCGCCCGCCACCGTGCAGGAAATGACCGACTTCGTCGGCCTCGGCATGGAGCTTGCATTCAAATACCGCAATCCGGTGATGATGCTCGCCGACGGCATCGTGGGCCAGATGATGGAGAAAGTGGTGCTCCCCGATTTCCGCCCCCGTCGCACCGAAGAGGAAGTGCGCGAGCAATGCCCCTGGGCCGCATGCGGAAAGCACGGACGCAAGCAGCGCAACGTCATCACTTCGCTCGAAATGGAGCCAGAGAAGATGGAGGCCAACAACATCCGATTTCAGGAGAAATACAAAGCCATCGAAGAAAACGAAGTGCGATACAGCGAATTCATGACCGATGACGCCGAATACCTCATCGTGGCATTCGGCTCTGTGGCCCGCATCTGCCAGAAAGCCATCGAGGAAATGCGAGAGCAGGGAGTGAAGGTGGGCCTCTTCCGCCCGATCACCCTTTGGCCTTTCCCCACAAAGCAGATAGCCGAGCTGGGAAAGAAAGTGAAGGGAATACTGACCGTAGAGCTCAACGCCGGCCAGATGATCGAAGACGTGAGGCTCGCCGTCGACGGAGGCGTGCCCGTGCGCCACTTCGGTCGCATGGGAGGCATAGTCCCCAATCCAGGCGAAATCGAAGAAGCCCTCAAAGCGCATTTCATGAAGTGAAAGCGCAGGCACACAAAGCTACCGCCCTCAAACTCCAAAAAATCATCAGACAATGACTATCCAAGAAATAATAAAGCCCGAGAATAAGGTGCACAGCCGCCCAAGGCTCCTCACCGACAACATCACCCACTACTGCCCGGGGTGCGGCCACGGAGTGGTGCACAAACTCGTGGCCGAGGTGATCGACGAACTCGGCCTTGAAGACCGCACCATAGGCGTTGCCCCTGTCGGATGCGCCGTCTTCGCTTACAACTACATCGACATCGACTGGGTGGAGGCCGCACATGGCCGCGCGCCCGCCGTGGCCACAGCCATATCGCGCCTTGAGCCAGAGAACGTGGTGTTCACCTACCAGGGCGACGGCGACCTCGCAGCCATAGGCACAGCCGAGACAATACATGCCGCAAACCGAGGCGAAAACATCGTGATCATCTTCATAAACAACGCCATCTATGGCATGACCGGCGGCCAGATGGCCCCAACCACCCTACTGGGCCAGCAGACAGCCACCACTCCCTACGGACGCCGCGCCGATCTCAACGGATACCCCATAAAGATCTCCGATATGCTCGCGCAGCTCGACGGCACCTGCTATGTCACCCGCCAGGCCGTGTTCACAGCCGCTGCGGCCCGCAAATGCAAGGGCGCCATCAAGAAGGCGTTCCAGAATGCGTTGGCCAAGAAGGGCACATCGGTGGTGGAGGTAGTGTCAAACTGCCCCTCCGGCTGGAAGCTCACGCCCGAGAAAGCCAACGAATGGCTCAAAGAGCACATGACCGCCAAGTATCCGCTCGGAGACCTCAAGGATCTTTAACCCACTAATAGAGAGAAACTATGAAAGAAGAAATCATCATAGCCGGATTCGGCGGACAAGGAGTGCTCTCTATGGGCAAAATCCTGGCATACGCCGGCCTTATGGACGACCTCGAGGTGACTTGGATGCCCGCTTACGGACCCGAACAGCGAGGTGGCACCGCCAACGTGACCGTAATCCTCAGCGACAAGCCTATCTCATCGCCTGTCCTCGACAAATACGACACAGCCGTGATCCTCAACCAGCAGAGCCTCGACAAATTTGAAAGCAAAGTGAAGCCGGGAGGCACACTGATATATGACCCCTACGGCATACACCGCGCGCCCACTCGCACAGACATCAACGTGATTCCGGTCAGCGCCATGGACGCGGTGCTTGAGCTCGGAAACTCGAAGACATACAACATGGTGCTTCTCGGAGCTCTCCTCAGCGCCCGCAATCTGCTGTCGACCGACGCTGTGATCCGCGGCCTGAAAAAGACCTTGCCCGAGCGCCACCACCATCTGATACCCCTCAACGAGCAAGCTATCGAAAAGGGACGGTCGCTGGTGTAATCCCGAATATGTCCACATAAACAGAAGAGGTTGCCTGAATATTTACGGGCAACCTCTTCTGCTTCAGTGGAGGTGCATTTCTCCGAAACCCACGGGCACAAAAACGCACACACGATCCAAAGAACACGGATTTCACCGATTCAAACGGATTTCACGAATTATTAATTATTTCAATATGCCTGATGATGGTGATGCTGATGTGCCAGGTTCGTTGTCACGGCTCACTTTCTTGCCGAATCCAAATGTATAAGTGGCGGAAAGTTGAATGAACGCGCGGTTCTTTCCATTGATAAATTGCTCGTTGGTGTCATAATACTGACTGTACATCTCCTGTCGGGCACTCCGCCAATTCCATCTTGTGAAATTGAAGAGATCCGCCCTTACATTCCAGTCAGAATTTGACCATCCGAAAGTGAGGTACCAATCACTCTTGCCATGGTTCCATATACCATTCATACACCCGTCGGCACTTCCGTTATCGGATACATACGTCAAAGTAAAATTCCAAGCTCCAAGATAATATCTCACTCTCGCGTACCAGTCGATATACGAATGGTCTACATTATACGGCCTACCGTTATGATTAAGGATTTGCCCTATTTGAGCGGTGAAAACAAGCGTCCTGTTCAAGAAACGGGCTGTTCCGTTAACTCCGTACTTCCCTTGTGCAAAGCTACCCATTGGTTGCTTAATGGTTCTTAACACACCATCGGCATTTGCTTCATAATCATACGCATATCTATTACCAACTATCCAAGCCCAGCCAAAAGCACTGAAACTGTAATTGTTGTTAGGCAGCCATGTGTAATTCACTTCAAAGTCGTAGCTTTTGGAAGGCACAAGATTTGGATTGCCCGTATAACGCAAAAACGGTGTTGATTGGATTATATTATCGCTCTTATAGTTGGGCGATGGAGCCCAGGAACTATAATGAAACGTTGTTGAAACAGAGTGCTTGTCATTAAAACCATATTGCAACGAAAGGTCAAACCAAGGGGAAGATGGCTTGTCGACCATATCTCCGAATTGAAGCCGGTCCCAATCCCAACCAAATCCGGTCATTCCATAGAAATCTCCGATTGTCACATTATAAGTCGCACCTACCCCGATACGGGTGGATTTTGCTTTGTCAAAAGAGGTTGCAGAACCGGTATATCGGGTTCGGTTGTACTCATACGACCCTCGCATAAAGCCCAGCAGATTGCCATACTTCCCAAAATCATGGTTGAACTTCAAATCGCCTTTCAACTGATTCGTATTGTCAACGGCCCCGTTAAAAATCTCAGAAAAACCGGTCTCAAGATACGTGGAATTTTGATCTGTATGAGAGTAAACATAAGAAGGAGTGAATGTCAGAGAGTTGTTTTTTGGCAGAGAGAAGAAATAATAACCGTTGTATGCTATATATTTCGCTCGGGTGTCAAGAGTGGATGCATACGAAGAAGAAGGATATGCAGCAGGCTTATAGGCCACATTGCCGCTTCTGTCGGCATGAGGAGTATTATCTATGCTGGCGTTGATTTGCGACGAAGCCTGAACTTTATCAGAATTGTATGTGGCCTTGAAAGCAACCAGATATTGCTGATTATCTTGTTTCGAAGAAGAAAGATTGGAGATGCGATTAAATTCTTTGATGCTTCCGTCAGGCTGCGGCAACCGGTATGTTTCGGTGAGTTCAGAGCCATTATGCGTGCTGTTGGTGTTGAAGCCATATCCCATAAGGTCATAAGTCATCTTCTTGTATTGAAGCCTGACATTGCCTAGAAGCTGCTCGCTCCAAAGGCTTATGAGGTTGGTATGCCCGAAGCCCTTGACATAGCCGCCATACTCATATCGCGTCATTATGAAGTTGACAACATAGGCATTTCCCTGCAATCTTGGATCAGATGGATATTCATAATATTCCACCCTTTTAACGTCAGACATGCGCATGGCTGTCAGGTCGTTTTGCGAAGCCGGAATATAGTCAATGAATACAGCCACTTTCTTTCCGGAATTAGTCTCGATTTCATTGCCCAAAGATGTTTTGATCTGAGGGATAGCCATGTGGTTGAGCAAGTCCACTCCCGATTGTGAAGCGTTCTTTTGCTTTGCGGTCGGGATATATGTCGACTTCTGGGCGCCGGTACGCTGCATGGTCGCTTCCACCACCACCTCATTCAGTTCTTGCGACTTTAGCGTGTCGGCCTGTTCTTGAGCATTAACAGGAATTATCGTGATAGCCGACATCAAGATTGAAGTTATAATCTTTGCCATATCAGGTGTAAATTCGTGATGACTCGTTGTAGAATCGATAGGCAAAGTTACAACCAATAAAAATAAAAAATCTCAACAAATGTTGAGAGTCAATAAATTTACCTCTAATTCCCCAAATTATTCCAGAAATAGATCGGCGTGACCGGAAGACAAACCTACAATTGCAGATATTTTGGAAGGCTTGTCTATTTTTATGGACGACACTGAATTTTGGGGGCGATGTAAAATACGAAAGCCCGCCCTACCTAAGTGATGTTTTTTTACTGTTTTGTTTTCAAGTCGAAGAACATGAATCTTGTTTCCAATGGTTCATCATCATTCAGATTTAGGAAGTCGCGTTCTTCCTTTTCGGTCTTGTAAAGAGTCTTGAAGCCATTGCGTTCATAAAAGCGTAGCGTTCTCTCATTGTTGTATGCGTCAACCACTATGAAGCGGCATCCAGTCTTGTTGTCGCTTGAACGGAACCAATCTTTTACATAGTCAAGAATCTGACTGCCAATGTTCATGCCTTTTCCCTGATATGCAGACGATACCCCTAATCGTCCAATAAGTACTGCGGGAAAGTTTATCCCACGTTTGGCGTTTGTCACAGACCGCTGCAATCTGTTTCTTGCTGATGTCGCCAAAATGTTTGTCTTTACGCTATCGTTTGCCAAAGTAATTAACCCTAAGATTTGTCTTGGGTCAGAGGCGTCAACCCAAGCATAAGTCTTGCCGATTAATTCAACGTCATAGAAGAATGCATCCTTTGAAAAGAACTCGTCAAGATCTTGGTCGTTGCAAGAAAAGGAATGACAAAACGAAGCGACCTCCTCCGAGTAAGGAAGTCGCTTTGCGTCTTCCACTAAATCAAATTTATGGAATTTATCCATTTCTATGCCCCATTATATAGGATAGCAGTTCACGAGATTTCCTATCTATCTCACGAAGTTGGGCCTCTCTCTCCGGGGAGAGACGAGGTGTTGGGAGTTTGCTGTTACGTTCGGCCTCTTCCAAAAAGGCTTTTGCCGATTCTCCCACAAGTATGGGAGAAGAATTTATTGTCATAGCCATAACTATCTTGTTGTTAGAACACAAAGGTACAAAATAATAACAAACCACACAACCCTAATTGCAAAAACGCCTCTCGATTCCATATGTTTTTCCGAGAAAAAACAAAATTAATGATTGTTTCAAACCTCTGCACCGTAAAGCACCGGTGTTTCCACCATTCTGTTTGTCAGAGGCGCACGCCGATGCCGAGCATCAGGTTTTCGGGGTCTTTGAAGTCGGCGAGGCGATAGCCCACATTGACGAAGAAGTGCTTCGTGACGAAGGTCTTCAGCGTCAGCGACTGATAGAAGCGCCTGTTGCCCTTGGGGCTAATGATATCATAGCCAAGGCCGGCGTTGACGGCGAATATCGGCATCGTGAGCTCGGCATGCGCCGACAGGCCCGCGCTCAGCTGTTTGCCGAAAGGCGGACGCATGAATTTCATGTTGTCGCCCGTGGAGCCTTCCACCCAATAGGGAGCTATGCCCGCGCTCTCGTCCCACTGCAGGTCAAGAGCCGGACCGACAGCCACCCAGCGGTTGATGCGCCGCAAGGGGGCGAACTGCAGCCCCGCCACGGCAAATTTTCCCGGGCTCAATTCCCTCTCCGCCGGGTCTCCGACCTCGACAATGCGCTTGCGCCATGCTCCGAAAGCCACGATATCATACATCCACTCTCCTCTGTCGGCCTCTTCAGCGAGCCATGACGGCGCATCCGCGGTTTCATCGCGGCTACCGCCAAACGCGTATGCCACGCCGAGGGTGACACCCACGGCGTTGACTCCGGAATTGGGCCATGACGTATTGCCGTTGGAATAATGCGCGCCCTCGATTCCGGCCGAAAGCACCCAGCTCTCGGCCAAGGCATAGTGCAACTTGAAGGCAATGCCCATCATCGCCGTCACACGGGTGCTGACACACGGATTTACGTATTCGGCATCTTCGTCAAAGCGTTTCCAGCCGAAGGCCGCGCCAAATTTCCATTCATATCCAAGCCACAGCCTGCGGCTGAAGCGGCAGATCGGAGCGCCCTGATACACGAAAGCCGAAATGGGGGCGCCCAATTCAGAGCCGGAGAAAAACGCGTTGGCGCCAATGCCTACGCCTTGATAAAGCCCTCTGTAGAGCATGCCCTCGCGGGTATCGCCTCCGAAGCTGAAATCAGCCCTCAATGCGCCCCCGAAAGAGCCGTCGATGCGCTTGCCCGATGCGTTGTCTCCTCGTAGGAATCCATTTGTGCCCGGCACATAGCCGCCGGCGGCCTCCACACCGATGCGCCATAGCAGAGGCTTGCTGAAAGCGGAAGGTAAGGAATCGGCCTTGGCGGCGAGAAAGGCGCCAAGGCACATCAAAGCCACGATATATAGCCTAATTCTTTTCATCTTCGATCTTCACATCATAACATTTCGGATATATGGCCTCACAGGTGAAAGGCACATCATGTTTTTTACCTGACACGGGGGCGAGGAATGTCATCACCCCCGAGGCGCGGGCTGTGGTCATAGTCACCTCTGACGTGACCACAACCTTCGTGTTGGCCGGGACGGGCACCGTCACTTTATCAAGCAGATTGGGTATCGAAAACCTGTATTTATCGCCCGGGTAAAACTCATCTTTGCTTGCCTCGATGACCCAGCCGCCATGATACTGAAGCAGTGGCATCGCAAGCTTGAATGTCTTGGCCCAGCTGTCGGCAGGCTTGACTATGGCATAGGCGTATGACTGGGCCTGGATCATCGGGTAGACACCAAACGTCTGGTCGATGTGTCCGCCATTATTGAAGCTCTTCCTTTCCGCCCTTGTGCCGGCATTATCCACAATCTCCATATCGCCCTCATATGCGCAGGTTTCGAGGCGCATGCGCTCTCCGGCCTCTATCGACACCTTGATGAAACGCGTGGCGTAGGCGTATTCAAGCCTGATGCTTTCAACCATCTCTATCCCTGAGCAATTTTCAATGCTTTTGATGCGCAAAGCGTCTTTTTCGACCACAATCTCATAATTGAGCCAGACAGATTCGTATACGATCCGCGCAATTTCGGCAGCCGGGCTGTCGCATGGTATCTCCTCGCCGGCATGATTGTAGCATCGGAATTGCTTCATGCCGTCATACCGGTCCACGCTTATCTTCTCAAGCCCCTTCTTGGCAATCCCGACAGTGGTCTCCCCGCCATCGCCTTCAATCCTGACTTCAAGATTGGCAGCCGGCAAGTCTCCGCTAACAAACACATCGTCGTTGCACGAGCCGAAGGCCATCGCCACGACCGCGACAAACAAGCATAACAGAGTGTGTGGTTTCATAACAAAAAACATCATGAATTGGTTATAATCCACAAAAGTAGCGAATTAATTTGAAATTTACGCCAACGCCCCGCGCTAAAAAACACATTTAACGCATCAGGAGATGCGGCTCCAATCGGCCTGGGCCGAACGCGCCTGCTCCACGGCGCGCAGCAGCGGGCGGTTGGCCGGTGCCTGGAGCGCCGGATCGGCGTCAAGAATCGCTTCGGCGGCTGTGCGGGCAGCCTGTATGATGGCTCCGTCAGAGGCAAGGTTGGCTATGCGCAGGTCAAACGGCAGCCCCGACTGCATCGTGCCCTCTATCTCGCCCGGGCCGCGCATCTTCATGTCGGCCTCGGCTATCACAAAGCCATCGTTGGTCGATGTCATGATCTCAAGGCGCTGCCGCGTCTCCTTGGCTATCTGCCTCTTCGTCATGAGCACGCAATAGCTCTGGTCGGCTCCGCGCCCCACCCTGCCCCTGAGCTGATGGAGCTGTGACAGGCCGAAACGCTCAGCGTTCTCGATAATCATCACCGAAGCGTTGGGCACATTGACTCCCACCTCAATCACAGTGGTGGCCACAAGTATGTCGGCCTCGTGATTGACGAATAGCCCCATCTGATAATCCTTCTCCTTGGGTTTCATACGCCCGTGCACAAAGGCCACTTTCTTTTGCGGGAATGCCTCGCAGATGGCCTCATATCCCTCTTCAAGACTGCGGAGGGCCACTTTGTCATTCTCCTCGATGAGGGGGTGCACTATATAGATCTGCCGCCCCATCTGCATCTGCTGGTAGAGGAAGCGATAGATCATCTCGCGCTGCTCGTCATAGCGCATCACCGTGGTCACCGGCTTGCGGCCCGGCGGAAGCTCGTCGATGACCGACACGTCGAGATCGCCATACACAGTCATGGCGAGGGTGCGCGGTATGGGCGTGGCCGTCATCACCAGCACATGGGGCGCAATGGCGCTTTTGCTCCAAAGCTTGGCCCTCTGCGCCACCCCGAAGCGGTGCTGCTCGTCGATGACCACGAATCCGAGGTTGCGGAATCGCACTTTGTCCTCTATCACGGCATGCGTGCCTATGAGTATGTGGAGCGAGCCCTCGGCCAGCTGCTCGGCTATCACATCGCGCTCGGCTTTGCGAGTGCTGCCCGTGAGAAGCTTCACGTTGAGGCCTATCTTCGCGGTGAGCCCGCGTATAGTTTCATAGTGCTGCGTGGCGAGAATCTCGGTGGGCGCCATCAGGCAGGCCTGGGCGCCATTGTCGATGGCAATGAGCATGCACAGGAGCGCCACCATGGTCTTGCCCGAGCCTACATCGCCCTGCACCAGACGATTCATCTGCCGCCCGGTGTTGACGTCGGCCCTCACCTCCTTTATCACGCGTTTCTGCGCATTGGTGAGGCTGAAAGGCAGGCACTCGCTGTAGAATGTATTGAACCAATGCCCCACCTTCGCAAACCGCATGCCGAGCAAGGCCCCCTTGCGCACACGAGAGCGCATGAGCATATCTACCTGTATGTAGAACAGTTCCTCGAACTTAAGCCTGTATCTTGCCCGCTCGAGAGCCTCGCCCGAGGCAGGATGATGTATCACCCTCAAAGCCTCGTCGGCCGGCATGAGGCCAAGGCCGCGCACCAGCCCTTCGGGCAGAGGGTCGGCTATGCGCTGATGGGCCGACAAGGCAGCCTGCGCCCACATATAGATGGTGCGAGAGGATATGCCCGCATTGCGCAGCCGCTCTGTGAGCGGATACACGCCCCTGAAGCCCGACATGGCCGAGGCGTTGCTCTCGGTGTCGACCTCCGGATGCACCATCTGCATCCTGCCGTTGTAGAAGCCCGGCTTGCCGAAAAGCACATAGTCCACACCGGGGCGATAGAGCGACTTTATCTGCTGCACCTTCCTGAACCATGTCACTTCAAGCGATGCTGTGCCGTCAGTGAAAAGGGCCGTGAGCCGAGATTTCGCCCCCTCGCCCTGCATGGCGAACGACACGAACCGCCCCTTGAAGAGCACCCAGGCCACCTCGCTGCGCACATCGCATATGCGCTGTATCTTGGAGCGGTCAAGATAACTCGACGGGAAGTGATGCAGCAGGTCATAGACGCTGCGCAGGCCAAGCTCTTTCTCAAGCAGCTTGGCCCGCTGCGGGCCTATGCCCTTCACATACATTATGTCTAAACCTCGCAGCGAAAGCATTTGGCGGAAGATTTTGTGAACTTAAATATACAGGGCGGCGACTTCGATGTCGCGCGGGTGAGTGATCTTGATGTTGAGGGGCGAGCCTTCGACCAGCACGGGCGAGCCGTATCCGGCGGCTTCGTAGACGCTGGCATCGTCGGTGAACGACGGAGAGAACGGCCGGCGGTAGGCGGCGAGCAGCTTGCCGGCGCGGAAGGCCTGCGGGGTCTGCACAGCCACCAGCGATGACCGGTCCTCGGCCTCCGACGTGCCGTCGTCGTTGATGCGCCGCAGCGAATCGGTGACAGGAATGGCCGGAATCACCGCGTCGGCGCCTGTCATGGCCTTGGCGATATTCTTCATCATGGCCGACGGCAGCACAGGGCGCACGCCGTCATGGACATACACCACGGCGTCATCCTCGGGCTGCAATGCCTCCAAAGCCTTCTTCACCGATTCCCAGCGCGTGGACCCGCCCTCCACCACCTTGGGCGACACGAATCCATATCGCTCGCACATCTTCTGCCATAGCCCGACATAGTCGGCATTGAGCACGATGGCAAGCCGGGCATGGGGCAAAGCGCGGCCTATGCGCTTCACCGTGTGCATGAGCACAGGCATATCGCCAAGCATGCAGAATTGCTTCGGGGTGTCGCCTCCGAATCGGCTGCCGCTGCCGGCTGCCACAATTATAGCGTAGTCCATAGATGGGTGGTTGTTTCATAATAGAGGGTGTGCCATTCCCTTCAGGCGGCACACCCTCAAAAATCATTTGTCTGAAATCAGTAGGCGAACATCGGGTAGTCGCTGATTGTCTCGTTCACCTTCGAGCGCACGGCTTTGATCACAGCCTCGTTTTCGGGGTTGGAGAGCACGGTGTCGATCATCTCCACGATCTCGCCCATGAGCGGCTCTTTGGCGCCGCGGGTGGTGATGGCGGGAGTGCCAAGGCGTATGCCCGATGTCTGGAACGGGCTGCGGCTGTCAAAGGGCACCATATTCTTGTTGGCGGTGATGTCAGCCTCCACAAGCACCTTCTCGGCCACCTTGCCGGTGAGATCGGGGAATTTGGTGCGGAGGTCTACGAGGATGCAGTGGTTGTCGGTGCCACCGGAGATCACCTTGTATCCCTTGTCGATGAGAGCCTGGGCCATCACCTGAGCATTCTTCTTGACCTGGGTGGCGTATTCCTTCCATGCGGGCTGCAGAGCCTCGCCGAAGGCCACGGCCTTGGCTGCGATCACATGCTCGAGCGGGCCGCCCTGCACGCCCGGGAACACGGCAGAGTCGATGATCTGCGACATCTTCTTCACCACTCCCTTGGGCGTGGTCTTTCCCCACGGATTGTCAAAGTCCTTGCCGAGGAGGATGATGCCGCCGCGCGGTCCGCGGAGGGTCTTGTGGGTGGTAGATGTGACGATGTGGGCATATTTGAGCGGGTTGTCGAGCAGGCCGGCGGCAATGAGTCCGGCGGGGTGAGCCATGTCGACCATGAATATCGCTCCGATTTCGTCAGCGATCTTGCGCATGCGTGCATAATCCCACTCGCGGCTGTAGGCGCTGGCGCCGCCGATGATCAGCTTGGGGCGCTCGCGCAGAGCCACCTCTTCCATCTGGTCATAGTCAACGAGGCCGGTCTCGGCGTTGACGTTGTATTCGAGGGCCTGGAACATGAGGCCGGAGAAGTTGACGGGGCTTCCGTGCGACAGGTGGCCGCCGTGCGAGAGATTAAGGCCCAGGAATTTGTCGCCGGGCTGCATCGTGGCCATGAATACCGCCATATTTGCCTGGGCCCCCGAGTGGGGCTGTACATTGGCGTATTCGGCTCCGAAGAGCTGCTTCACACGCTCGATGGCGAGGTTTTCGGCCTGGTCCACCACCTGGCAACCGCCATAGTAGCGGTGACCGGGATAGCCTTCAGCGTACTTGTTGGTCAGGCAAGAGCCCATGGCACGCATCACCTCGTCGCTGACAAAGTTTTCAGATGCGATGAGTTCGATGCCTTTCTTCTGGCGCTGATGCTCGCGCTCGATGATGTCAAAAATTGCGTTGTCGCGTTCCATATTGTTGTGAATTGTTGTGATTTTTCTGTGATTGGTCTTATATTCCGGCCATCATTTCTTTTTCTCTACAGAGAAGCCGAATTTGCCGAGTTTCTCCCCGAGCGAATAGTATCCGCCATGGCAATAGGCCATCAGGCCCGATGACCTTTCTTCTGGCGCTGATGCTCGCGCTCGATGATGTCAAAAATTGCGTTGTCGCGTTCCATATTGTTGTGAATTGTTGTGATTTTTCTGTGATTGGTCTTATATTCCGGCCATCATTTCTTTTTCTCTACAGAGAAGCCGAATTTGCCGAGTTTCTCCCCGAGCGAATAGTATCCGCCATGGCAATAGGCCATCAGGCCCGATGACACCAGGTCGAAATGCCCGGAGACGGGATCGATGTATCGGTCGTCGGCCACTACGTTGAGCACTTCGGCCACAAACATATCGTGGCTGCCGAGGCTCATGATCGTCTTCACCCGGCATTCGATGCACAGAGGCGACTCTCCCACCATCGGGCATCGCACCGTCTGGCCGGGCACCTTGGTCAGCCCCGTCTCGCGCCATTTGTCGAAATCTCGTCCCGACTTCACTCCGCACCAGTCCACGGCCTTGGCCATGTCGGCGGTGGTGAGGCAGAGGGTGAATTCCATGTTGCTCTTGATTATGCCGTAGCTGTGTCTTTCGGGCCGCACGGAGATGTAGAGCATCGCGGGCTGTGTGCATATCGTGCCTGTCCAGGCCACGGTGATGAGGTTATGCTCTTCGGGCGAAGAGCCGCAGCTCACCAGGGCAGCCGGCAGAGGATACACCATGGTGCCGGGCTTCCAGCTCACCTTCATTGCAGCTGCGCGTCGTCGCCTTTGACGGCGTGGTTGCAGTAATGGCAGCGTATCACCACAGGGTTGTTGCCCACCACGTGGAATACGGTGCGCATCGGCTCATTGTTGGTGATGCACTTCGGATTGGCGCACTTCACGATGCCCACCACCGTGTCGGGCAGGCGCACGGGGCGCTTCTCCACCACGCTGTATTCGCGGATCACGTTGACCACAGCTGTGGGGGCGATGATGGCGATGCGGTTGAGGGTTGCCTCGTCAAACTCCACGTCGGCCACCTTGATGATGCCTTTCTTTCCGAGTTTTCCGCTCGCGAGATTGTTGCCGATGGTGACGGCCTTGTCGAGATGCTCAATGCCGAGTATGCGCACAGCCTTGAAAAGGGCCGATGATGGTATGTGGTCAATCACGGTGCCGTTGCGCAGGGCGGCCACCGCGAGTTCCTTTTTTTCAGTCATGTCGTTAGGCTTTTTTGCATTCGTCGGGAGTGAGACCAAGCGCCCGGCATATGATTGCCTGGCGGGCATAGAGTCCGTTGCGGGCCTGATCGAAATAATATGCCTTGGGATTGGCATCTACGTCGTAGGCTATTTCGTTGACGCGCGGCAGCGGATGCAGTATGCGCAGGTTGGGCTTGGAGTCGGCCAGCATGGCATTGTGCAGGGTGTAGAGATTCTTCACACGCTCATACTCCATTATGTCGGTGAATCGCTCCCTCTGCACTCGTGTCATGTAGATAATGTCTGACTCGTTGATTATTTCGGGCGAGAAATCTGTGGTGCATTCATATTTAATGCCGTTCTCGTCGCAGAATTTCAGATATTCCTCAGGCATCTGCAGCTCTTTGCAGGCCACGAAGCGGAAGGTAGGATTGAAATAGCTCATGGCCTGCAGCAGCGAATGCACTGTGCGGCCATATTTCAAGTCGCCCACCATGGTGATGGTGAGGTTGTTGAGGTCGCCCTGCGTCTTGTAGATCGAATACAGGTCGAGCATAGTCTGTGATGGATGCTGGTTGGCTCCGTCTCCGGCATTGACCACGGGCACGTCAGTCACCTCCGAGGCGTATCGGGCCGCCCCTTCGAGGTAGTGTCGCATAACGATGAGGTCGACGTAGTTAGACACCATCTTGATGGTGTCATGCAGGGTCTCGCCTTTTGAAGAGCTGGTGGTCGATGCGTCGGAAAATCCGATGACGCGGCCTCCAAGACGATTCACGGCTGTCTCGAAGCTCAGGCGCGTGCGCGTCGACGGCTCGAAAAACAGGGTGGCGACTACCTTTCCGTCTAAGATCTTTGAGTTTGGATGCTTTTCAAAGTAGCTTGCTTGCTCAAGAAGCGCGAGCAGCTCTTCTTTGTTCAGGTCCGCAATCGAAACAAGGCTATTTTTGTTCATGAACTGATGATTTATTCAGACACAAAATTACTCACAATTTCCCTCACAAAACCTTAATAAACGCTAAATCGCACCGCATCCCCGCACATTTCTTCAGAAATGGCACGTGATGGAGGCGAATCCGGAGTGGGTGTAGCGGTTGGGAAATAGGTCGCGGTCCGGCTCATATTCGGTCCAGCTGTAGGGATTGCCAGAATAGAGGTAGAAGTTGGTGCAGCGATAGCCCAGCTGCAGCGATACGATGCTGAAATTAAACTCGATGCCGCCGCGCACCTGCCACGTGAACCATTTGGCTCCCCTGCTGCCCGGCGCACCGGGCGAAAGCGTCACGCCGGGGTTGGCGAAAAGACGCAGATTGGCGTCGCTGTTGAATTTTATGATCGCCGGCGACCTGAGTTCAATCGACGGCGAGAATTTGAATCGCCATGTATAGTCGCGGCCATAGTCATAATAATAGTAATCGTCGTCATCGTGCCAGCGGTCCACGATCTTATCGAGCAAGTCGCTGTATTCGCCGGCAAACGCTATCGATGCTCTCAGACCGAATGTCTCCACAGGATACCATGCGAAATGCAAGTCAAACTCGTATGCGTCCTCGCTGAAGTCAAAGCCGGCGCCGACGCCGAAATGGGTGTTTTCCTGCCCTTCGGTCGCCTTGGCGGTCCATGGCATCAGCGCGAGCATCACGATCAAAAGCAGTTTTTTCATAATGTAGGTGTATTTTTAAGTTAATCATGCGTTTGGATGCAAATGTAAGAATATTTTACAACATTCAGCTTCATTTTCGCGGTTTTTGTTTGTTATATTAGGAAAAGCACACGAGCGTTTCAGCTTATTTGACAAACACACACATCCCTCACCTCCCGGCAAATGTCAGCGATAAGAAAAGGCATACTATGCATCATGCTCCTTGCATGCGCCATCTGCATGAAAGCGCAGATGCCCATCAGGATCTACGCCAATAAGGCCGTAGAGCCAGACTCTGCCGATGTGGCCTATCATTCGCGCAAGCATTTCTGGAGGGCAAGCGCCGAAGTGGTCGGATTCAACACGGGCCTCTGGGCATTTGACCGCTATGTGCAGAAAGGCGATTTCGCCTACATCAGCTGGAACTCGATAAAGGAGAATTTCAAGCACGGATTTATCTGGGACAACGACAACCTCGGCACCAATATGTTTCTGCATCCATACAACGGCAACCTATTCTACAACGCGGCCCGCTCAAACGGCTTCAACTACTGGCAGTCGGGCATGTTCGCCGTGGCCGGGAGCGCCATGTGGGAGATGTTCATGGAATGCGAATACCCGTCGACCAACGACATCATCTCCACCCCCGTGGGCGGCATGTGCATAGGCGAAGTCTGCTACCGTGTCTCAGATGCCCTCACCGACGACAGGGCCACAGGCTTCAGCCGGGCAGGGCGCGAGATAGCGGCATTCATCGTTTCGCCCATGCGCGGAATCACACGCCTTGTCACAGGCGATGCCTGGCGCCACAGGCTCACATCGGGCCGGCAATTCGGCCAGCCCAACATAGCCTTGGAGCTTTCGGTGGGCGCAAACGTGCTCGATTTCCACCACGACGACGCAAGCACTAAATTCGGGGGCGTCGTAAACATAAACATCGAATACGGCGACCGATTTGAGGTGCAGAGCAAAAAGCCCTACGACTACTTCACAGTGTCGGCCTCGCTCAACCTTATGAGCCGGCAGCCACTGCTGCGCCACTTCGAAATACGCGGCCGGCTGCTCGCCCGCGAATTTCTCGAAGAAAAGGATCAGCACCTGAGCGTAGGTCTATTCCAGCATTTCGACTTTTTCGATTCTGACAGCATCAGAGGTGGCGCTGTGCCCTACAAACTCGGCGTGCCGGCATCGTTTGGGGCAGGCGTATACTTCCGCGACATCGAAAGGCACAAACTCGTGCTCGACGCATACGCCCACGTCAACGCGGTGCTGCTCGGAGGCATCGTCTCTGACCATTACCGCCTCGATCAGCGCAACTACAATCTTGCCTCAGGATTCTCTATCAAAGCCGGCGCGAACCTGGTCTTCGACCGCAACAAGTGGGCCATCTCGGCCAAGCACGAATATTACAGGCTCTTTACATGGAAAGGATATGCCCCGGACGTAAGCCTCGAGAGCACTGACTACCGCACCCTAAACGCCATGGGCGACGACTCGGCCGCGTCATTCGGCGTGACCACTCTCCGCGGCGATTTCCGCATTGCCCACAACACATACATCACCCTCAACCTCGAGCACTACTTCCGCTCCACCCACTATAAATACTTCCCACACGTGCGCTCAACATCGCTCGGAGCGCAGCTGATGCTGACCCTGAAGCTGTAGCAAATTTTAGTGGAGGTGCGTTTCTCCGAAACGCACGGGCTAACCTCAATCAACATTGATTGACAGTCATTTGATCATCAAATTGCATTAGAGTTCCTATCGCCTGTCAGCCCGTTCGCCTCTGAGAGGCGAACCTCCACATTGTCGGTGGGGCTTCGCTATTGCGATACGGGCATAAAAAAAATTATTCGTCATCTCGACGAATAATCTTCTTACCTTAAATCTAATACCATGAAAAACTGATGCAAAGTTATACTTTTTATGTTATACAACATAATTTTCCAACAAGAAAATGCATTTTATTTGCTTATTTTAACACATACTCCTTGTCGGAACAGTTGATTTCACATACGTTAACACCCTGGTGAATCACTCCTATTTCCCGCCCACGACAACCTTTTTGCCATTGACTATATATATGCCGCGCGGCAGGGCATCAATGCCCGACGCCTCCACATCTACAGGCATACCCTGAAGATTGTATACGCGCATCGGGGCATCTGAATCTATGACCACATCTCCTACACCGCCATAAGGGTCTTTATTTGTGGCGTAGACCCGTTTTATCCTGATTGGCGTGCCACCCCAGTTGGTGAATCCTACCCTGTATATGCGCGACACATCCAACGGCTCTGTGCCCTTGGAGGGGTCGGACTCATCCACAGGCTTGGTGAGCGCGTCAAGGCGCTCCACTACCACCGTATTGTCCCTGCCGAAAGCTCGACGGAACGATGGCGACCAATAATTTTTGGTGTCCTGGACGTGAAATCCGGTATCTACGGCTTGCGGCTCGGCGAGCTCGGCCACAATATATTTGAATCCGGAAAGATCGAATGGCGGACCGTATTCCCAGCCACCGAATCCATAATATGCACCTACCAGAAACGATCCGATCTCCTCATCCCATGTGCTCCGGCCATATATCGACGGATTGAACTGAGACAGCGGGAACTCAAAGTCGCCCTCTGCCGGATCGATCACCGGCGCCTCAGGCTCATCGGCCGAGAAAGCCACCACAGGATTCTCTATCCCCATGATTCCGAGCATAGTCTCTGCATATCGACATCCGAGCACCCGATAAGAGGCCGATGTGAAATGCAGCTTATCGCCCATGTGGCGCAATCCGGAGGCATGGACTATATGAGACGTAGGCACCATCTCATGCAAAACAGATATCAAACCATTGAGAACACCATACACACCTCCATCAGGCGTTGTGACAGTCTCTCCTACAAGCAATGGCACATCCTCTGCCTGAAGATTCAAATCAGAAAGCAAATCATAGTAAATCTTGCTGACTTTGCTTGGCCATAGCGTATCTCTATAACTTGCTTCACCATGCTGGACGATTATGCCTTTGATTGATCCATCGGCCTGCGCCAATTTCGCACATTGAACGAGTCTGCTGTAGGGGTGATTATCGTATGAAGCCACTATCTCACGCAGCCAATCCGGCTTATCTGAAAGCGAGGTTGCGTCAAATGCCTTATCAAAGCATTCTATCTTTCCTCCTCCTATCCCAACACAGATCACACCTACACTAACATCCTCCGGCAGATTGGCAACCATAGTGCGCCCGAACCAGTCAACTACCGACAGACGAGTTTCTTGTCGCACCAATGGAGGTTCGGCCACGTACCATTTGTTCTTTTCGCGAAATGGAGTATCGAATCTCGTAACCGCCATCATGCGAAAACGCTCAGGCACATCAGCCAAATCAATAGGCTCTATATCATCACCTCCTTCCAAATTTGACTGACCAATGCAAAGATAGATCTGATTTGGAGCCTTTGTCTCGGAAGCCTTGATGCCGCAAACGCAAGCCAAAGCGAGGCTGATTGCGGCAATCATTCTTCTCACACCGAAAACGAGGTTTTTCATTTTTGCTTTTCCTTTGATATTGTTATTCTTCACAAAATTACGAAAAAAAGAGGATATGCACAAGTCTATGCCCGGGGGCTGAACATTTGCTTGACACGGCGTGTTTCATAGTTGAATAAATTATTTTGATTATGAAGAATATTGGTATTTTCTATGGTTCGACAACCGGATATACGGCCGATGTGGCCAACCGCATCGCCAAGGCGCTTGGCGTGGAGATGAAAGATGTGCATGACGTGGCCAACACCGAGCCGTCGAAACTCGGCGACTATGACATCATACTCCTCGGCAGCAGCACCTGGGGCAACGGAGACATGCAGGAGAATTGGGAAGACTTCATCCAAGGCGCGCAGTCGATGTACCTCAAAGGCAAGAAAATCGCCGTTTTCGGTTGCGGAGACGAGAATATGACCGACACTTTCTGCAACGCCGTGGGCGAAATATACCGCCGCATGCAGGGCACGGAGGCCACGTTCATCGCTCCATTCAACACCGACGGATACGATTTCAGCGCCTCCGAAGCGATCGTCGACGGGAAGTGCGTGGGCCTTGTACTTGACGAGGTGAACCATGCCGACCTCTCCGACGCACGCATAGCCGAGTGGGTGAAAGAGATAAAGTGACCACCGTCTCAGGATTGCGCCTCGGGCAGCTCGATGCGGAATGTGGTGCCCTGACCGGGCACCGAATGCTTCACGAAAATGCGCCCGCGGTGATACTCCTCTATGATACGCTTAGCGAGGGTGAGGCCCAGGCCCCAGCCTCGTTTTTTGGTGGTGTATCCGGGCTTGAACACATTGCTGAAATTCTTGCGGCTGATGCCCTTTCCGGTGTCGGAGATCTCAATCACATTGGCGCCCTTCTCTACGAAGGTGGCCACAGAGATAGCCCCGTGCCCCTCCATGGCGTCGACGGCGTTTTTGATGAGATTCTCCATGACCCACTCAAACAGCGGCTCGCAAGCCAGCGACATCATCTCTCCTCCCCACGCATCCACGCTCAGCGAGATGCGCCCCGAGATGCGCGTGGCCATGTAGGCCGACGCCTTGCCTACGGCTGCGTTTATGTCAGCGGGCGCCATCTGCGGCACAGACCCGATTTTGGAGAATCGCGACGCTATGGTGCTCAGGCGCTGCACATCCTTGTTCATCTCGCCCACGGTGTCGGCGTCTACGCCCATGTCGGGCAGCAGCTCCACCCAGGCCATCAGCGATGATATCGGAGTGCCGAGCTGATGGGCAGTCTCCTTCGAGAGACCCACCCACACCTTGTTTTGCTCAGCCTTTTTCGACGACAGCACGCCGAAATATACGATGGCTATGAAAGCTATCATCACAGCCAACTGGATATAAGGGTAATAGCTGAGTCTTTTGAGCAGGGTGGAATCTTCGTAATAAAGATGCTGGTCGAGACCGGGCGCTATATTGATATCGATCACGTTGGTTTCCGACGCCAGAGACTTGGCCTTGTCCTTAAGAAATTTTTCATTGCGCTCCGACAGGGCGAGAGGGTCATCGACAGCATCAGGAAGATTGAAATTGCGGTATTGGAGGATATTTCCGTCATCATCAGTCAGGAGCACGGGGATGGTGGTGTTCCGCTCGATAATGCTCAGGAGGAAATCGATGTCGGTGTTGATCGACGCTGCTCCGGCTTCACCTGCGCCGACCGCCGTAGAGGCCACGATCTCCTTCGTGGCGTCGGCCCAGATCTCCATGCGCTCGCGCTCCTGCACCGCGAGATCGTCAATGAGCCGGTCGCTCGCATACAGGAAAAACGCCACAACGCAGCCTGCGGCGATGATGAACACCGCGCGGCCATGATGGCGCATATAGTCGAGGACTCTCCTTAATGTTTCCATACACACCCAATAAACGCAAACCTGACGGGCATTATTATCGAGGCAAGGCCCATCTTTCAAAAAAAATCAGTATCTTTACGCCAAGTTTGCAATTTTACCCGTCAATGACAAAGTTTCCGATATACATAGTCTGGGCGCTATGCCTGCTGCTCGCGGCCTGCGGCGACGACATCAAAGAAAGCCGACCTGACATAAGCCCGGCATTCGCCCAAGAGGTCAACCCCTACTCGCACCGCCTCGACTCCATGCCCGACAAGGGCTGCGTCAAGCTCAAGATCAACCCCATAGGCGGCACTCTGGGCCGGGTGTTCAACGACAGCAACCACGTGCACCTTGAAGCTGCCGGCGAGATGGGCATCACCCCGATAGAAGATCCGAACACAGCGTGGTATCTGCTGCGCCCGATAGTGGAGGTGAGGTCATGCCCGGAATACTACGTGGATTCGCTGACGCACTCATACCCCTACCTCGTGCCCGAGGCCGCCGACCTGCTGACCGAAATCGGGCACCGGTTCAACGACTCGCTCGCGGCAAGGGGCGGAGGCAACTACCGCGTGAAAGTGACCAGCGTCACCCGCAGCCGCCTTTCGGTGGGAAAATTGAAGCGTGTGAACCGAAACGCCACCCACGCATCGGCGCATCAGTACGGCACCACATTCGACATAAGCTACCTGAAATTCATCTGCGACTCTGCCGGTGTCAACCGCACCCAGGAAGACCTCAAGAACCTCCTGGCCGAGATCCTGCACCAACTCCGCAAAGAAGGCAGATGCTATGTGAAGCATGAGCGGAAACAATCATGCTTCCATATCACAGTCAGAAACACCAACACTTGACACACCACCACGCCATGATACGATTCCTGAAAATATTAGGCTGGACACTCTTCGCCATCGCGCTTTTCGTCATCGGATCGGCAGTGGCGGCCACGCGCCTGCTCACGCCCGAAAAGCTTACGCCGCTGGCCGAAGCCCTGGCTAACAAGCATCTCAACGCCGACATCAGCCTTGGCCGCGCTGAGTTAGACCTGCGCGCCTCCTCCCCCTTCGTCACTTTGCAGATTGACTCTATCACCATAATAAGCCGTGACATGAGATCTCTGCCCCCCTCGGCGCGCGACACACTGCCGGCATGGGCCGACACGCTTGCAAGCGTGGGGAGCATCAAAGCCGGCCTCAACCTGCCCCGACTGGCCACCGGCGTGATATTGCTGAGCGACCTTGAGATACACCGCCCCGCGGCGAATGTGCTCATAGTCAATGACTCGCTCAACAATTTCTCAATCACCGTCCCCGACACCGAAAAACAGGAAGAAAGCCTGCCGACATCGGAATTGCCCGACCTGCGCATACGCGGCTTCAAAATCACTGACGCAGGCGCCATGCGCTTCCGAAGCATACCGGCCGACATGGAGCTCACCGTCAGGCTGACAGCCGCATCGCTGCAGAGCCTTTCCGACCCTGACGACGCCCCTCCGGCCTACAACATTAATCTCTACGCCGATTTCGACACGCCGGCGCTGAAGGCCTTCAACACAGAATCCGTCAACATCGGATTTGACGGCGACATCGACTGGAAGACATCCGACCCGCTGCGCATAGGCCTGACCGACTTCACCGTGAAGGCAGACTCCGTGACGGCGCATTTCAACACATCGGTAGATTGCCGCGACTCGATAGTGGTGGAGACATTCGATGGCCGTCTCGCCCCCCTGCCTTTGGCCTACGTCATCAGCCGCGTGCCCGCATCGGCTGCCCTGCCCAAAGGGATATCCACTGATGCCGCCGTCGGCTTTGAGGCCCGCCTGACGCGCCCGTACACCGTGGGCGGGACGCAGACCATACCCTACGCCGACATAAGCGTGGAGATTCCCCAATGCAAACTCAAATGGCAGCAGCTCGACATTCGCCAATTCATGCTCTCGGTGCAGGCTTCGCTTCGCGGCGATGACCTCAACCGGGCCACAATCGACATATCCAGATGCGTGATGGCAGGGCCGGCGACTGAAATAGAATTGTCGGGCAGGCTGACCAATCTCATAGCCGACCCTATGTTTGACGGACGCATCGACGGCCATACCGCCCTGCACAGGCTTCCGGCAATACTGACCGATAAGGCGCTCAACGGCGGCAGCGTGTCAGGGCGCATCGACTTGCGCACCGACATAAAGGCTCGCCCGTCGATGCTGACGCGCAATGAATTCCACAGGCTTAAAATAGACGGGTCGGTGCATCTGTCTGATTTCACATACGTCTCGGCCGACACGCTCACATCCGTTGGCATACGCAACCTTTGGGCGCGCCTGGGCACCAATTCATCAGTCAGCGGCAAAGCCTCTGACGGCACCGACAGGCGCATCGACAGCCTGCTGACGGCATCGATCGAAACCGACACGCTCACGGCCCGGGCACCGGGAATATCATCGACCCTGAGCGGCTTCAAGATAGGCATCGGCGCCGAGAACAAGGCTCTGTCAGCCGACACCACATCGATCATACCCCTTGGCGGCATGGTGCAATGCCGCCTCGCAAGCGTGACCATGCCGGCCGACTCAGTGCGCATACGCGTGATCGATGTCAGCGGCAGCATAGGCTTGCGCCGATACCATGACGACGCTCATCGACCACAGCTCAACCTCAACACCTCGATTGGCCGGATAGCCGCGCTCACCCCCGACGCCAAATTCATGGCCAACGACAACAGACTCTCTGCACGGGTACATCTGGCTGATGACTCGCCGTCTGTGCGTGAGCGCAAAATGATAAGGGCGCTGGCCGACTCTATCGCCGCGCTGCATCCGTCACTGCCGTCCGACTCGATCGTGGCGCTGGCTATGGCCCGCAGGGAGCAGATCAGGGCTGCCCGTCGCCACAGGCTCCCTGCATCATCCGACTCCCAGGCCCAAGCCGAGGTCATTGACTGGGGCATGGGCAAAGACGCCCGCCGCCTGCTGCTCGACTGGGTATTCAGCGGCGAGCTGAAGTCGGCGAAGGCCCGGCTCTACACTCCTGCCTTCCCCTTGCGCAACTCGATGGAGCACCTCGACCTGAGATTCAACAACGACTCAATCATCCTTTCAGAGATGGCCTACAAAGCGGGCCGAAGCGATTTCAGCGTATCGGGAACAGTATCCAACATCAAACGCGCACTGACATCGAGGCGCGCCCAGCCCTTGCGCATGGCGTTAGACCTCAACTCTGACACTCTCGATGTCAACCAGATCGCAGCCGCATTCTTCAACGGCGCAGCGGCGAGAGAGCGCATATTCGACGCAGACATTGACTCCGACTCCATGGAAATGTCTGCTGCCGAGCCGTCAGACACAGCCGGCCCGCTGCTTGTGCCGGTCAATGTCGACGCCACATTCCGCATGAGGGCGCGCAACATCATATACTCCGACTTCATGCTTCACGACCTCAAAGGCATCGCGCTGATGCGCGACGGCGCGCTCAATCTGCGAAGCCTCAAGGCATCGTCGCAGATCGGCGGCATCGACTTCTCGGCGCTTTACGCCGCCCCGAAAGCCGATGACATGAAGTTTGCCTTCGGCCTCGACCTCGAGAGATTCAGAGTCGGCGACTTCCTCAACCTCATGCCCGCCATCGACTCGATCATGCCCATGATAGGCGACTTCGACGGAGTGGTCAACGCCACGATAGCCGCCACAGCCGACATAACGCCCCGGATGGATCTTGACCTTGCCTCGCTCGACGCAGCAGTCAAGATAGAGGGAGACTCGCTTGTGGTGCTTGACCCGGAGACCTTCAAGACAATGTCGAAATGGCTTATGTTCAAAAACAAGAACCAAAATCTCATACGCCACATGGCTGTCGAGCTCACGGTGCATGACAACGAGCTGACCCTATATCCCTTCATGTTTGAGATCGACAGATACCGCCTCGGAGTGCAGGGGCACAATGACCTTGCCATGAACTTCGATTATCACGTGGCCGTGCTGAAAAGCCCCTTGCCATTCAAATTCGGCATAAACATCAAGGGAAATGCCGATGACTACAAAATAAGGGTCGGGAAAGCCCGCTTCAACGAGAAGCAGGCCGCCGAGCAGCGCTCGATAGCCGACACCACGCGCATCAACCTCATAAATCAGGTCGAGAACATATTCCGCCGCGGCATACGCGGAAACGGACGGCCCAAAATCAACATTTCCGACCGACCGGCAATCTCCGCCTCACCCGACGCCGCAGCCGACACAATCAGCGCCGCCGACAGCCTTATGCTGAGGCAGCAAGGTATCGACCTTTAGCAAAAGCATAGAAACAAGATGGACAACAAAGACATTATAGCGGCCTACCAGAGCCGCACCGGATACAGCGAAATGCGTCCGAAGGCCGCACTGATCGACATGGACGGCACCCTCTACGACTCCATGCCTCACCACGCCGACGCATGGAAGCAAATGGCCTCGGAAATCGGAATTGAGACTGAAAGAGACGAATTTTTCATGTATGAGGGCCGCACCGGGGCCTCTACCATCAACATCCTCTTCAACCGCGCCTTCGGCAGGGATGCCACAGACGAGGAGGTGAAAAAGCTGTATGGCCGCAAAAGCGAGCTTTTCAAAGCCATGCCCGCCGTAGACCCTATGCCCGGGGCGAAGGAGATGCTCGCCACTCTGCGCCGAAGCGGCATAAAGCGCGTGCTCGTCACCGGCTCCGGCCAGTCATCGCTGCTGTCGAGGCTCGACACTGACTATCCCGGAGCCTTCCGACCCGAACTCCGCATCACCGCCGCAAACACCCGGCGCGGCAAGCCCCATCCCGATCCCTATCTAAAGGCCATGGAGATGGCCGGAGCCGAGCCTTGGCAGAGCATCGCGATAGAGAACGCCCCGCTGGGCGTCGAATCAGCCTCAAAGGCAAAGGCATTCACCATAGCCGTGTCTACAGGTCCCATCCCGGCAGAAGCGCTCCGAGAGGCCGGAGCCGACATCCTGTTCCATTCAATGCCTGAGTTTGCCGCCGCCCTGCCGCAGCTGCTGCTCGATATGTACAACCTCTGACCATTCAAGCCCATGCCACAAGACCTTATCTTCACAAACCACGTATCAGAGGCAATTGACCGCACTGTCAGCCGCCTCGGAAATCAACCGGCATTCGTCATAACCGACACAAACACTGCCTCGCTCGCGCTTCCGCTTATAGCGGGCCGCTGCAAGGCGCTCGCCACGGCCAAGACCTTCAGCCTGCCCGCCGGCGACGCCAACAAAGGGCTTGATTCGTTGTCAGGAATCTGGCGGTGGCTGTCGGCCTCCGGCGCCACGCGCTCAAGCATCGTCATCAATCTGGGCGGAGGCATGATCACAGACATAGGCGGCTTTGCCGCTGCCACGTTCAAGCGCGGGCTGCGCTTCATCAACGTGCCCACCACTCTGCTCGGAGCAGTCGACGCCGCCGTGGGCGGAAAGACAGGCATCAACTTTTCAGGCCTGAAAAACGAAGTCGGCGCCTTCGCCCCGGCCGACGCCGTGATCATCTCCACGATGTTTTTCTCATCACTGCCACCGACTGAAGTCAAATCAGGATACGCCGAGATGATAAAGCATGGCCTGCTCGACGGGAAAAAGGCACTGGCCGACCTGCTGAAATTTGACATCTCCGACCCCATGGCCGACCCCGACGCGCTGCTCGCGCTGCTTGAAAAGAGCGTAGGCGTGAAAGCGCGCATAGTGGCCGCCGACCCCAAGGAGACGGGGCTGCGCAAAGCCCTCAACCTCGGCCACACCGTGGGCCACGCATTCGAGAGCTTCGCCATGACCGAGATGAAATCTCCGATACCTCACGGATACGCCGTGGCATGGGGCATGGTGGTCGAGCTCATACTCTCGCACATGATGCTGCGTTTTCCCGCAGAGACGCTGCACACCGTTGCGGCATACGTGAAGCGGACCTACGGATATTTCGACATAGATTGCGATGACTATCCGCGGCTGATTGAGATCATGGGGCACGACAAGAAAAATACGTCGCCCGACAAGATAAACTTCACGCTGCTCCGCTCCCCGGGCCAGCCGGTGACCGACCTCACGGCCTCAACCGACGACATCCGAGCCGCCCTCGACATCTACCGCGACCTCCTGGCCTGACAGCCTACCCTATCGACTCCAGATAGGCGGATATGTCACGCCTGATATGCGCTATCATCGTGTCAGACATAAACCGGCGGAAAATAGACAAGTCTCCACTCTCTCGGGTGGAGACCAAAGCCTTAATGTATTCCTCCTTATCGCCGCTGAATATGCGAGAAGGCACAAGCCCGTACTCAAATTGAAGCCAATTCATCATCAGGCGTGCCATGCGTCCGTTGCCGTCTGCCCATGGATGAATCGTCACAAGATTATAATGGGCGTCAAAACTCATATCATAGAGATCCTGCATAGACATATCGCCATGATTCCGGCGAATGGCGTTGAGGTTGTCACAATACTCTTTTAACTTCATCGGCACCTTATTGAACGCCATATATGACTTTCCTCCCACTCCCGCTGTCACATTCACGAGTCGGATATCACCTTTGGCGGAAGAAAAATCGCCCAATGCCGTATGGTATTCAGCCCCTGTGTTTTTCATGGTAAGGCCCGATAGTTCGATAAGGCGCTCAACAGTGACATCGACATGCCCACGGGCATAGACCAATGCTCGCTCATAAGCCGCCTTAAGATCGAGATTCATATTCAGTTCAACAAGGCTTTTGCCTTTAATGGCAATACCGTTATCAAACATTATCTGATTCTCAAGCTCTGTTATCGTAGAGCCTTCTATTGCGGTAGAGTGAGTGATTATAGAATAGAGGTAAAACTTGTCATGATCCAGCTGCTGGTCGATGCCAAGCCTACGGTATTCCCCCACAATTTTTTCCAATTCGGTATCCATAGACACAAAATTACGTTTTTCTCCCTACATCTCCAAACAATTCATGAAAAAGGCGGCGTGTCAATGCCGATAAAAGAGCGGACGGAAGGCATACCTCATAGACTGGCCAGTCACTTATGCAAGCCAAAATCCCGCTGTTTTCGGTTTTGACACGCCGCCCCGTATATCCGGTGGCGGACGCCTTAAATCAGAGCGTCACTGCTTCAGGTCGAAGCCGCGCTCGCGCAGGGCATCGGCCATGCGATATTTCATGGCCTCGCGGTAATATCCGATTATATGGTCAACCCAATCATTGGCCGATTGGTCGCCCGAGCGCGTCTCATTGTAGCGTATGACCTTGGCGTCATAATCAATCACGTCTTCGGGCATCTCGTGGTCCTGCCTGTATTCATTGCTGTGTATCAGCAGGTCGGTGGGCTGCTTGGGCTTGAGGTCATTGTGCTCACGCGGCACGCCAACGGCCAGGCCGCATACCACCATCACATGCTGCGGCAGCTTAAGTATGCGGGCAATCTCGGCCTGATCCTTGGTGCGGGCATACCCTATCGGGCAGCATCCGAGTCCAAGAGCCTCAACTGCCACGATGGCGCTCATCATGGCGAGGCTGGCGTCGATCACGCCCACGGTGTATCCGTCGACCGTGTCGTAGAAGGGCGGCATATCCACGCTCTTGGCCATGGCGCCCTTCATTATTTTGTTGTAGTCGATGCAGAATACCATGAATCGGGCACAGGTCTTGATCTGCTTCTGCCCGATCAGCTGCTCCAGCTGCTCCTTCACAGCCTGATCATCTACATCAATCACGCAATATTGCTGCCCGTTGTAACTGGTGGGGGTATTGCGGATGGCGGCATAGATAAATTCACGCTGCTCTTCCGTCAAGGGGATACGCTCATACCGGCGCACACTCACACGGTCGAGCATCGAATCTTTCACTGATTTCATATAAATATGTGCAATTTTAATTTCTGTCAATAAATAACAACGCGCTTAGGCGGCGTTATGTTCGTATAGATTACGACTACCTTGGCGGCCGGTAATAAAAAAAGCGCCACTGAGTGACGCTCCAAGGTAGTCTTACCTGGATTCGAACCAAGACAAACAGAACCAAAACCTGTTGTGCTACCATTACACCATAAGACTATCGATGCCCAACCCCTTTCGGGACTAAAGCGTTGCAAAGTTAAGCATTTTTTCGGTTTTGACAAAATTTTTCATCCCGATTTTTTCCCGTGAGTGTTTTTTTGAGTATTTTTGTGTAGTATGATAAAAACAAAAGTGATAGAGACGCGGCTCATGCCGCGCAGCAGATATGTGGCGATCACGCTCTTCGGACTGGTATTCACACGCGACGCATCGCTCATACGCGGCCGCTTGCTGCGCCATGAGCTCATACACTGCAGCCAGCAGCTTGAGTGGGCCTACATCCCGTTTTTCTTACTGTATCTGATAGAGTGGCTGTGGCATCTGGCACGATTGCGTGACTGGCACGCGGCCTACCGGGCCATATCTTTTGAGCGCGAGGCATACGACAACGAGGATGACGTGACCTATCTGACATCGCGCAAGGCCTACGCAAACTACCGTACGTGATGGCGGCGGCACAGGATCATGATCCTCGCCGCCATTTTCATGGTCAAAAGCCTAACAAAATAAAGAAAATAAAGTCAAGGCCACCAGGGCCAGCTAATGTGTCGGGAGTGTTTGTTGATGACACTATTATACTTAAATTCTCTTACGGCCATCAGGCCTCATGGTTATGGGGTGACATAAAAGGTGATTCTGCCGACCTTGACGCCACAAAGATAATGCTTGTTTTCAAAATTTCCAAATTTTTCTTAATGATTTTTAAAAAATTTCGTTTTTGAGCCCAAAACGCCCGATTTTTTGTGTAAATTTGCAATATGCAACACCTAAATGTATACCCAACGTCGATCGACGACCGCGCCCTGGCTCAAGCCACCAAGGCCCTATCCGACGGCAAAATCGCGATCTATCCCACCGACAGCCTCTACGCCCTGGGGTGCGACGCATTGAGCAACCGCGCCATAGAGCGGCTGTGCGCCATCAAAGGCATCAACCCCGCAAAGCAGATGCTCTCGATAGTGTGCTCGAGCATATCGATGGCCGCCGAGTACGCGCAAATCGACAACCGCGCCTTCGCCCTTCTAAAGCGCTATCTGCCCGGGCCATTCACTTTCATCCTGCCGGCATCGCCCAAGCTTCCGAAGGCATTCAAGGGGCGCCGCACTGTGGGCATACGCATCCCCGACGACCCCGTGGCCATAGCCCTGGTGGAGTCTCTCGGCCGCCCGATAATGTCGGCGTCAGCCTCAGCCCCGGGCGAGGAAATCACCACCGAAGAGATAGCCGACCGCTACGGCTCGCAGGCCGACGTGATCATCGACAGCGGCGTGGCCGACAACCGGGCGTCAACCATAGTAAACTGCCTTGACCCCTCGGCTCCGGCTGTGGAGAGGCAAGGAAAGGGCGTATTCGAGCCATGAGCACCGTGCTGCTTGCATCGCAAGCCCAATACCACAGCGCCTTTCCGAAGGGGAGATTCCCCTATGGCACGAAAGCCTTCACCGATGTAAATACGGCCAAAGTGGAGGCGGTGCGCCACTTCATATCATACGACGAGAAAGGCTCGCCTCGCCTTGGCATCATCCTGGGCATGTGCGAGGGCAGATGGACAGCCCCTTTCTCGGCGCCATTCGCCGAGATCGCCTACAACAAGCCACAAAGCCTGGAGCGCATCTATGATTTCATATCAGAATTGACCGACACCCTGCAGGGCGCGCCCCTGCGGGTGACCCTTCCCCCGGCATTCTATGACCCGCAGATGATGCCGGCCCTGCACGGAGTGCTGGCAAATTTCGCGTCGAAGACCATCTGGGACTACAACTACCACCTGCCTGTGGCAAACGCCTCCGACTTCGCCGGCACAATATCGAGAGCCGCGAGAAAGAATCTAAAGCAAGCCCGGAGCCACAACTTCACATTCACCCCCACCGACGATATAGACCGGGCCTACGCCGTGATTGAAGCCAACCGACGCTCTCATGGTTATCCGCTCGCAATGAGCCTGGAGCAAGTGAAGCAGACGGTGGCTCCCGGTCCCGGAGGCGTGGAGGCAGACTTCTTCATATTGAGCGCCGGCACCGCCGATGTGGCGGCGGCCATGGCCTACCGGGTCACGCCCGACATAGCCCAGGTGATATATTGGGGCGACGCGCCCGGCCACTCCGGGGAGCGCCCCATGAATATCCTGCCGGCTTTCATGCTGCGGCACTACAGCGATGCAGGCGTGCGCATTCTCGACATCGGCCCGGCTTCGACATCCGGCATCCCCAACCAAGGGCTTTGCCGATTCAAAGAGAGCATCGGCTGCATACTCTCCCTTAAACCCACATTCATATTCTGAACGCAAGAAAACGCATACGACACACCATCATGGCATTGATCATACCCAAGAGATACAAAAACAAGCTGCTCCCAGAGACCACGGAGGTGGCCATAAAGATGATAAAGGACACCTTCGAGCAGAAACTTTCAGGCAGGCTCAACCTGCGGCGCATCACGGCCCCGCTGTTCGTGCTGTCGGGCACAGGCCTCAACGACGACCTCAACGGGGTGGAGAGACCCGTGAACTTCCCGGTCAAAGCCATCGGCGACCGCCGGGCAGAGGTGGTGCACTCCCTCGCCAAATGGAAGCGCACCAAACTCGCCGCATACGATGTGGCTCCAGGATACGGCATATACACAGACATGAACGCTATCCGCGCCGACGAAGACCTCGACAATCTGCATTCGCTCTACGTAGACCAATGGGACTGGGAGCAGACAATAGCCGACAATGACCGCAACCTCGACCGCCTGAAGCGCACAGTGGAGAAAATATACGCATGCCTTAAGGAGACGGAGCTGGAGGTCTACCGACATTTCCCACACATCACGCCGCGGCTGCCCGAAGCCGTCACATTCATCCATGCCGAGGAATTGCGGCGCCTCTACCCCGGTTTGACTGCCGGCGAGCGGGAAAACATCGCCGCCAAAGAGCACGGCGCAATTTTCATCATTGGCATAGGCGCGCCTCTCGGCGACGGGAAGCCGCATGACGGCCGCGCGCCCGACTATGACGACTGGATCACCGAAAACGAAGACGGCCACCAAGGCCTCAACGGAGACCTTATAGTCTATGACAGCGTGCTTGGCCGCGGCATAGAGCTCTCAAGCATGGGCATACGCGTCAGCCCCGATTCGCTTATGCGCCAGCTGCAGGCCACGGGCAAAACAGAGCGCGCCGGCCTCGATTTCCACAAATCGCTGCTGGAGGGCACGCTTCCCGCAAGCATCGGAGGCGGCATCGGACAGAGCCGCCTCTGCATGTTCCTGCTGCAGAAGGCTCACATAGGCGAGGTACAGGCGGGAATATGGCCCGAGGAGCAGATCAGCGCATGCCGCGAAGCCGGCATATTCCTCCTTTAAACTCCTCCGCGGCTGCCCAACATTTGTTTTCTGATGGTATTTTTCGTATCTTTGCGCAATAATTATGGGAAGACTGATGGCCATAGA
The DNA here is from genome assembly GCA_947525975.1 of uncultured Muribaculaceae bacterium. Taxonomy (GTDB): domain Bacteria; phylum Bacteroidota; class Bacteroidia; order Bacteroidales; family Muribaculaceae; genus CAG-873. The sequence continues at coordinate 175,112 of CANNVE010000001.1, forward strand.
TTTCGGACGTAAGCGCTGCGGCATAGCGGTGACGGATGCTCTGCGCATCATAGCCAACCCGCTGACCACTGTGCGCGCCTGCGACCTTAACTCTTTCGTGACCTCATACGTCAGGGAAAACCCCGTAGTCAAAATCATAGTGGGCCTCCCCACCACCATGCGCGGCGAGCCCTCGGAATCGCAGCGCTATCTGATGCCGGCCATCAAGAGCCTCAAAAAGGCTGTGCCCGACATCCCGGTGGAGTTTTATGACGAGCGGTTCACTTCCGTGCTCGCCCACAAGGCAATGATCGACGGCGGCATGAAAAAGACCGACCGGCAAGACAAGGCCGCGGTCGACATGATATCAGCCTCCATAATACTCAACGACTATCTGAATTCAAAACAAAACACGATATGAAACTACCCATATACCTCTACGGCCACCCGGTGCTGAAAGCCGTATCGGAAGAAATAACTCCCGAATATCCAGACTTGAAGACATTGATCGACAATATGTTCGAGACCATGTACTTCTCTGAAGGAGTTGGCCTCGCCGCCCCCCAGATCGGTCTGAACATACGCCTGGTGGTGATCGACGCAAGCCCCGTGGCCGACAGTTTCCCGGAGTGCAAGGACTGGAAGCAGGCGCTCATCAACCCTGAAATCGAGGTGCTCGACGGCGAGACCGTAAGCCGCGCCGAGGGATGTCTGAGCCTGCCAGGCCTGTCGGAAGACGTGGCGCGAGTGGAGCACATCCGACTCAAATGGCTCGATGCCGACCTGCAGCCCCACGAAGAGGAGATTTCCGGATTCCTGGCCCGCATAGTGCAGCACGAATGCGACCATCTCGAAGGAAAGGTGTATATGGACCGCGTGTCGGCCGCCCGAAGACTGATGAACAAGGCCAAGCTCTCAAACATAGTCAACGGCAAGATCCGCTGCGACTATCCCGTGAAATTCGCGCCCCGCAAGCGGAAATAATCAATAATGCAGAATGCTGAATGCTGAATGCTGAATTTTTGAATAAACAATAATCAAATCATACATGGCAGACGACAAGAAAGTAATTTTCTCGATGGTAGGAGTCTCCAAGACCTACCCTCCGCAAAAGCAAGTGCTCAAGGACATTTACCTGTCATTCTTCTACGGAGCCAAAATCGGCATCATCGGCCTCAACGGCTCGGGTAAGTCTTCTCTCCTGAAGATCATAGCCGGCATCGACAAGCAATATCAGGGCGAGGTGGTATTCTCTCCCGGATACTCTGTAGGATACCTGGAGCAGGAACCCCAGCTTGACCCCGACAAGACCGTGATAGAGGTGGTGCGCGAAGGCGTGCAGCCTATCATGGACCTTCTGGCCGAGTTTGACCAGGTCAATGCCGCTTTCGGCGATCCTGAAGTGCTTGAGGATCCCGACAAGATGGACCAGCTGATCGCGCGCCAGGCCGAGCTTCAGGACAAGCTCGACGCCGCCGATGCCTGGAACATCGACTCTAAGCTCGAGCGCGCTATGGACGCACTGCAGTGCCCGCCCGACGATCAGAAGATCGACACCCTTTCAGGAGGCGAACGCCGCCGCGTGGCTCTCATACGCCTGCTGCTGCAACAGCCTGACATACTCCTGCTCGACGAGCCCACCAACCACCTCGACGCCGAGAGCATCGACTGGCTTGAGCAGCACCTGCAGCAATATCCCGGCACAGTCATCGCCATCACCCACGACCGATACTTCCTCGACCACGTGGCCGGATGGATTCTTGAACTCGACCGAGGCGAAGGCATTCCATGGAAGGGCAACTACTCTTCATGGCTCGATCAGAAGACAAAGCGCATGGCCCTTGAAGAGAAGCAGGCCAGCAAGCGCCGCAAGACCCTGGAGCGCGAGCTCGAATGGGTGCGCATGGCACCGAAAGCCCGCCAGGCAAAAGGCAAGGCGCGTCTGTCGTCATATGACCGACTGCTCAACGAAGACCAGAAGCAGAAGGAAGAAAAGCTGGAGATCTTCATCCCCAACGGCCCTCGCCTCGGAAACAAGGTGATCGAGGCCAACGGGCTGGCTAAATCATTTGGCTCGAAGAAGCTGTTTGACGATCTGTCATTCATGCTGCCCCCCAACGGCATCGTAGGCGTGATCGGCCCCAACGGCGCCGGCAAGACCACCCTCTTCCGCCTGATCATGGGCCAGGAAGCGCCCGACGCAGGCACATTCGATGTGGGCGAGACCGTGAAGATTGCATACGTCGACCAGCGCCACCACGACCTGATACCCGAAAAGACCGTGTACGAGGTGATCTCGCAGGGCGTAGAGACATTCCGCATGGGCGGACGCGACGTCAACGCCCGCGCCTACCTGTCGAAATTCAACTTCACCGGAGCCGACCAGGAGAAGAAGATCGCAGTGCTGTCAGGCGGCGAGCGCAATCGCCTGCACCTGGCAATGGCGCTTAAGGAAGAAGGCAACGTGCTGCTGCTCGACGAGCCTACCAACGATATCGACGTAAACACGCTGCGCGCTCTGGAGGAAGGCCTCGACGACTTCGCCGGCTGCGCTGTGGTGGTGAGCCACGACCGCTGGTTCCTCGACCGCATATGCACACACATCCTCTCGTTTGAAGGCGACGGCAATGTAGTCTTCTACCAAGGATCATACAGCGACTACGAAGAATACAAGAAGCAGCAGAACGGCGGCAAGGAACTGCCCCGCCGTCGCTACCGCAAACTCATGGACTAAAAAGGGACATATCCCCATACAGCAAAGAAGGCTGTGCCGATCGGCACAGCCTTCTTTGTCTGTATCACAGTTTACAGCCTTAATCGCGCTTCAGTTCCCACCAGTCGAAGTTGAAGAGCTTCGGGCCCTTCATGCCCTTGAACACGAAGTATACGTCATGCACTCCTGAGATAGGCGCAGCCTCAGCCACAAACTCTCCCCACTCTTCCCAACCACCGGTGTCGGGAACACTGACCGAAGCCACGAGCCGGCCGCCGATGCTGTCAGCGCGCAGCTCTATCACGCCTCCCTGCAGAGCCGAGGCAGCCTTAACCTTGAGCTTGCCGGCCTTGGCTTCGGAGCCGAAGTCGACATTGCGCAGGCGGGTCCAGTCGCCATTATGCACTTCAGAGACATAGACGCCGGTCTTGGCGTTAGGCTCAGTCTTCACGCCGTGAGACGATGCCATCGTCTCGGCCTGGTTGCGACGCCCGTAGGGCGAGTACACGCCAATAGGCTCCACGCCCTTGTCAGTGGCCATGATGGTGGGGAAAGAGCCATCCTTTCCGTATTCAAACTCTTCCACAGCCACGCTGCGACCGAATCCGCCACCGCCGGGCAGCTTGCCCGTATGGTAGAAGAAATAAGAGTGGCCTTTGTAGTCGACCACGCCGCAATGGTTGGTGAACGATCCCGTATCCTGGTTGGGCATGATGATGCCCTTATATTTCCAGGGGCCAAAGGGGCTTGCGGCCTCGCTGTATGAAATGTGCTCAGGGATGCCGCCGGCGGCGTAGAGCAGCTGATAGCGTCCGTTGCGCTTTGTGAGCCAAGGACCTTCGGTGTAGCAATCCTTGTATTTTCCCTTCACTTTCTGGTCTCGAAGCATGGGGGCGCCGAATCCCTCCTCGGTGATGTCGAGCAGCACAGGGTCTTCCTTGAAGCTCACCATGTCGTCGTTGAGCCGAGCCATATGGATCGTGGGGTTGCCCCAGGCCAGATAAGCCTGGCCGTCATCATCGATAAACACGGTGGGGTCGATATTGTCCCATGAGCCATCGTCAAAGAGCGGCTTTCCAAGGGCGTCGCGGAACGGACCTGTGGGATTGTCGGCCACAGCCACGCCGATGGCCATGCCTCCGGTGAGACTGGAGTGGGCAGGCACGTAGAAATAAAATTTTCCATCGCGCTCCACAGCCTGCGGAGCCCAGGCGCGGTCATCGGCCCAGGTGAAGTCGCCAAGGTCGATGATTGTGCCATGGTCGGTCCAGTTGGCCATGTCATCGGTTGAATACACTCGCCACTCGTTCATCCAGAAGAAGTCGGCGCCGTCATCATCATGCCCCGTGTAGACGTAGAGCCTGTCTCCGCTCACCATAGGAGCGGGATCAGTGGTGAACCACGTGTGCACGATCGGATTCTCTCCGAAAGCGCATGCGGAGGCAGCCAATGCCGCCGCTGCGATAATCATTCTCATAAGTTTCAAATATTTAAGTCCATTTCGTTATTTGACACAAAAAAAAAGAGACAGCCGATTGAAATCACTTTACAATCAAACTGTCTCTAAAAAAGTGTGCCCAAAGTGGGACTCGAACCCACACGGCCGCAATGGCCAAGGGATTTTAAGTCCCTCGTGTCTACCATTCCACCATTAGGGCGACAACTATTGCAAAGTTATACAATTTTTTCCGTCCGCACAAATAATTACCGCAAAAACACACACGCCAAACATTTTTCCGACTGAAAACGTTGTAAATGTCACTATCACTGATACTAACTCTCATTATGATTGTATGGACAAGAAAAGACTGACCGCAGAAAACGGGCGCCCGATCGCCGACAACCAGAATGTACAGACCGCAGGGCTGCGCGGCCCAATGACAGTGCAGGATCCCTGGTACCTTGAAAAAATCGCGCACTTCGACCGCGAGGTCATCCCCGAAAGGCGCATGCACGCCAAAGGCTCGGGAGCCTTCGGCCGATTCACCGTAACTGACGACATCACCGAATTCACGCGCGCTTCGATATTCTCCGAAGTCGGGAAGCAGACACCTTGCCTGGTGCGCTTCTCTACCGTGGCCGGAGAGCGCGGAGCAGCCGACGCCGAGCGCGACATACGCGGATTCGCCATGAAATTCTACACCGATGAAGGCAATTGGGACCTTGTCGGCAACAATACGCCGGTATTCTTCCTGCGCGACCCGCTGAAATTTCCCGACCTCAATCATGCCATAAAGCGCGATCCGCGCACCGGCATGCGCAATCCCACAGCCAACTGGGATTTCTGGACCCTCCTGCCCGAGGCTCTCCACCAGGTCACCATCACGATGTCGCCCCGAGGCATTCCGGCGTCGTTCCGCCACATGCACGGATTCGGAAGCCACACCTACAGCTTCATCAATAAGGACAACAAGCGCACATGGGTGAAATTTCACTTCATCACCATGCAGGGCATAAAGAATCTCACCGACAAAGAGGCAGAGGCAATAATAGCGAAGGACCGTGAATCGCATCAGCGCGACCTGTATGAGGCCATCGAGCGCGGCGACTTCCCGAAATGGAAACTGAAGGTGCAGCTGATGACCGAGGACGAAGCGAAGAAATACCACATCAATCCGTTTGACCTGACAAAAGTGTGGTACCACAAGGATTTCCCCCTGCGCGACGTGGGCGTACTCGAGCTCAACCGCAATCCCGAAAACTTCTTCGCCGAGATCGAGCAAGCGGCCTTCAACCCAGCAAACATCGTTGACGGCATAGGGCTTTCTCCCGACAAAATGCTTCAGGGCAGGCTCTTCTCATACGGAGACGCGCAGCGATACCGTCTTGGCGTCAATCACAACCTCATCCCCGTCAACAGGCCCAAATGCCCCTTCCACTCATATCACCGCGACGGACAGATGCGCACCGACGACAACGCCGGCCCCACCATAGCCTACGAGCCTAACAGCTACGGCGAATGGCAGGACACTCCCTCGCGCAAAGAGCCTCCGATGGAACTGCATGGCGACATGTACAATTATGACGAGAGGCAATATGACGATGACTACTACACCCAACCGGGAAAACTGTGGCGACTGCTAAGCGCCGAAGACAAGCAGGCCACGTGCGACAACACAGCCGCGCAGATGGAGGGCGTACCGCTCTTCATAAAGCAGAGGCATGTGCGCGCGTGCCACAACGCCGACAAGGAATATGGCGAAATGCTGGCCGCTTCTCTTGGAATTGACCTGGCCGAAGCTCTCGTGGCTGAAGATCCCGCGCATCCTTCGTGGGACAAGCGCGAAGCCCCGAAGGCATGAGCCGGGGGCGTCAGCCTCTCCTGATCCATTGCCTGACCTTATCCATACCTGCTTTTCCAAGGATAAGCAGGGCAGAATATTGGGCGGTTTTCGCCAATCCGAAAAACACCACCCAAATGATGCCTTTGGCCTTGACTGACAGAGGCAACAGCATCTGCGCGAACGACACGGCATAGCACACCACGCAAAGTCCGAGCACGATAAGTCCTGTCTTGAACGAGAGCGTCGACAGCCAATTTTTTATTTTATCCACTTGACGGTTATTTCTATTTTATGAGGATGGCACAGTTTCATATCGCAAAAATAGCAAGAATCCCGCATAAATTTGAAAAAAAACGAGCGCATTGTGTGTGAAATAAAAAAAATTGTGTAACTTTGCACTTGGAAATAGCCAATCGGGGTGTAGCACAGTTGGCTAGCGCGCCACGTTCGGGACGTGGAGGTCGGAAGTTCGAGTCTTCTCACCCCGACAATTTCAGTAAATGGGTTTAACTCAATGAGTTAAACCCATTTTTATTTTCCATCCGAATGGATGCTGAAACGTTTACTCAGTGCAGGTCGATGAGATTATTAAAGCAATATTTTGTAATTCAGTGTTTATTAGTAGATTTGCAAACTACCAATCGGAACAACATGAAAATAATCGAAATAAATATTGATAAGATCATAGAAATCTGCAAACGTTTTCACGTGCGGAAACTATGGGTATTCGGCTCCATCTTGACGCCTCGTTTCAACGATAGCAGCGATGTGGATCTGTGTGTTGATTTTGATTGGGATAAAATTCCGTTGTTAGATTCTGCGAATAATTTTTTTGGATTTCAAGAAGCTCTTGAATCACTGCTTGACCACAAGATTGACATTACAGATGATAGCACTGTCCGTAACCCCTATTTTCGTGAGGAATTAAACGAAACACGCCAATTAATTTATGGATAGGAAAATTCAAAAATGCCGAGTTTACTTGCCGAGGCTGAACCGCATGCCTACTTTGAGGTCGAAATTCAGCGGGCGGTCTTTGTAGGTGTTTGTAACCCGGCTGTGATTGTCGAAGTAATAGCTCACGCCCGGCTCGACAAATACGCCCACCTTCGGTGATATGTTGTAGGCCACGCCCATTCCCGCCATGGCTGAGAATTGCAGTCTCTTTTCCGAAACGCTCTCCGTCTCTACAGTGCGGTTTTCACCATTGTATGTGAATTCTGTCGAGGCGCGCCCATGGATGCACTTCTCGGCCATCACGCCGGCCGAGGCGTAGAGCGACCATCTATTCCCGGCGCAGATGTCGTATGACAGCTTTACGGGCACGCCGATGTAGTGAAGTGTCTGGTCAGTTTCATAGCCTCCACCCGTGGTCGTAGACCGCAGCAGGCTGTAGGTAACGCCAGTCTCCAGGCTGAGCCTGCGCGCCAAAGGAATGCCGAGGCTCACGCCGAATCTCAGTGGCAGATGATGGCGCGTATGCTCGCTGGCAGGCATTGCGCGCGTCAGCACCGGCTTGTTGAGATCCGGCTGCTCACCGTCAGGGTCATCGGGCCATACTTGGTCTGCTGTCCAATTTGATTTATCAAGATGGCTACGGCCTCCTGCATTAGAGCCCGACATGATGTTTCCGGCATAGGCCGTAAGGCTCCAGCCGCGTCCGGAATTCTGACGCAAGGATGGCAAGTCCCAATCGTTATCGGGATCGGGCTGGCGGCGCTCATCTACAGGCCTGACGGCATCAATTTCAGCCGGAGCCACAACCTCTTCCTGCGCTTCGGTTTCCGCTTCAGTGTCAGGGACTGATGTCTCCTCTGCTCCGCCGGCCTCCTCTACATCCTCTTCCGGCACAGCTGCCCTGGCGTAGTGGGAAGCCTTGAAATCGCCTGCATAAACCACCTCGGGGTCCGCCTTTTCGGCATCAGGCACGGAGGGCTTTGGCTCCACTGCCTCAGCCTTAACATTCTCGGCATAGACGATCTCAAGATCGGGCACGGCATCAGGGGCATGGTCCACGAGCATAGTCCATGCCAATCCCAGCAGCAGAGCCACGGCAGCGGCCACGCCTCCATATCGGAGCCAAAGGAAGGCCGGAGCCTTCTTTTTGGCTGAAATGCCTGTCGGCAGGCCCTTTTCAATGTCGGCCCACAATCCTTCGGGAGCGGGCAGCTCGTATTCCCGCTCCTCGCGTCGGAGGTTTTCGATCCAATTATTGTCTTTCATATCGCAGAGGCTAAATGCTGTTTGATGTTTTTTGCCAGAGCGGCCTTGGCGCGGTGGAAGTGCGAGGCCGATGTGTTCTCTTTGATGTTGAGCAGGGTGGCTATCTCCTTATGGCTCTTACGCTCGAACACGAAGAGGTTGAATACGGCTCGGTAATTGGCCGGAAGCTTTTTGATCATCTCAAGCAGCTCGGCGAATGGCACGCCATCGACCTCAATGTCAGCGTCAGGGGCATCGGGCACATCGTCAGAATTCTCGATGAAGCTGAAGCGGTCATTGCGCTTGATGAATTTCAGCGCCTCATTGACCACGATTTTCGCCATCCACGACTTCAGCGATGCGTTTTCGCGCTTCTCATAAGCCCCGATTCCGGAGAATATCTTAATGAAAGAATCCTGAAGGATGTCTCTGACATCTTCAGGATCCACAATATATCGGGAACATACCGCCGTCAGATATCCGGCGTAAAGGTCGTAGGCCTCGCGCATGGCGACGTGATCGCCATGCTGCATCCTGCGTATGAGTTCGTCTTCCTTGTCGTTCCCGATAGGCTTCATTCCATGATATTAGATATTATTTTATCATCATGCCTGCGGCCAGCTCTGCTGTCATGGCCGAGCCATTGTTGATGGCCGGGCCGGAGGTCAACTTGAAGTTGGCCTTCTTTTCAGTGCCGTTGAAAGCCTTCCACTTCACTGTCAGCATCTGGCCTTCGGGGATTTCTGCAGGGATTTCGTTGAGGCGGAATGCTATGAGCGCATTGCCGAGGGTGCCATAGATGTCACCGCTGGCATTGTGGCGGAGCTCAACCTCGAAGGGATTTTCGGGATTGACATCGCCGAGGAGGTTCATGTAATGCACCTTCGAGGGGTTGCCCCACACGGTGCGCACGCAGAGGGTGAGGTATCCGTCTTCGGCGACAGTCACCCAATCATTGACGATCTCCACGGGATCATTGCCGAGCCATTCCTGTGTCACCTTGTCAGAGAGGAGCACCATGTCTTTTGTGCGGATGCTGTCGATCCAGTTTACGCGTACGGTCTTGGTGAATCCGGGTGTCTGCTTGTCGACCTCCTCGAAGTTCATCAGGGCGCGCACCTGCTTTCCGTCATAGAGCTCGGTGGTGATATTCTCGGGATAGAGCGTGGTGCTCTCGTCGAGCTGGAAATAGGTCTTGTTATCGTCGGTCGTCTTTACAGTGACCAGAGCGTTGGGGAATCCTGCAGAGTAAGAATCGTTGTCATCGTCGAGGCAAGATTGCAGAGAAAGGCCTGCGACGGCGAGGACTAAAAAGTGCTTGTAGAATTTCATTTTTTGTTTTCAGTTTTAGGTTGTACACTCTTATAATCCCGATTTGCGCCAAATCTTGCAGCTGAGGCGAAAAAAAATTTTCAGGTCGGTCACTTTTCTTTTCCCGCGCTGTCGCGCGAATACACGCGCACGTAGTCCACAAGGTATTCCATCGGCATGGCCGCATCGTCGATCTTGTCGCCGTGGTCTCCGCCGAGAGCGAGGTTCAGTAGCAGATACTGCGGCTTGGTGAAGGGGTTAGCGTGATTGCCGAGCTTTCCGTTGACGGTCTGCGACAAGGGGATGCTGTTGATGAGCTCGCCGTCGAGGTATATAGAGATCGCCTCCGGAGTCCAGTCCATGGCCCAGACGTGGAATTTATCGGCCCACTGCGGGTCGCGGTCTGTGAAATGCTTGAACGGCACGGTCTTGCTGTTCCACACCGCCGAATATCGTTTGTCGCTGCCCCAGCAGGCATTTGCCAGGATATGCGGCACGCCGTCGATGCGGTAATACTCCATCACATCGATCTCGCCGCATGACGGCCACTCCATGCCGCTGCCCAGCAGCCATATCGCGGGCCATGCGCCCGAAGCGGTGGGTATCTTGGCCCGCACCTCCACGCGCCCGAAAGTGAACTCGAATTTGCCTGCGGTGTTGATCGACGATGAAGTGTAGTCGATTGTGGGCCTTTCCTCCCGCCAGCCCTTGCGCGAAGGGTCGTAGAGCGGATTAGGCCGCCCCGGCGCCTCCTTGCGGGCCTCGATCACGAGCACTCCGTCGCGGCAGATTGCATTCCCGGCCTGGTACCATTGCTCTTCGTGATTGCGGGCATAGCCTGTCTCATGGCTCCAATAGAGCGAGTCGGGAGCACCATCCTTGTCAAATTCGTCATGCCACAGCAGCGGCAACGTCTCGCCGGCGCATACCGCTGTGGCCGGGCAAGAGCCATCCTGCGCCACGGCCGATGCGGCCGACATGGCGGCCACAAGGCACAAAGTCATGTATTTTTTCATATCCTTGTCTTTATATTCTTCTTCACAAAATTACGCAAAAAAACGGAGATTTCCACCACTGCATCCGCCGATTTGCGCACCTGATGCGTACGGAATCGGACAAGTGTACGGCCATGTACAGCCCACACGCCTTATCAACGACTGATTTTCAACGTTTTGAGTTTTTGGCACGGCCATTGTGTATATATTGGCGTACACCTTCACTATTTTGAAATGGACAGAGAAATACCAATAGAAACGCGCCGCAAAGAGGCGATGAAAAAGCGTCTGCTGGCGGTGGCGGTGGTCGTGGCTGCGGCCATAGCCGTCGGCGTGGCAGCGTCTTTAATAGGCAATTCGGTCAGAGCTGACGAGATAGACATCCGAAAGGCGGAGATGGGATCGCTGGAGAGCAGCGTCTCGGCCTCTGGCAAGCTTGTGCCCCTATATGAGCAGATTGTGGTGTCGCCGGTCAGCACACGCATCCTTGAAGTCTACTGCAACGAGGGGGATTCGGTGGCCGAAGGGCAATCGCTCCTGCGCCTTGACCTGCAGAGCACCGAGACCGAGCTGCGCCGCGCGAGAGACGAAGTGGCCATGAAGCACAACGAGCTCGAGAAGGCCGGACTAAACGACAAGACAAGCCTCAACGACCTGGAAATGAAGATCAGGGTGAAGGAATTGTCGGTGAGCCACCTTAAGGCCGAAGTGGCCAACGAAAAGCGCCTCGACAGCATAGGCAGCGGCACCGGCGACCGCATCCGCGAAGCCGAACTCGCCTACTCGACCGGTCTGATGGAACTCGAGCAGCTGCGCCTGCAGCTCGAAAACGAAAAGAAGATGAAAGCGGCATCGATGCGCAGCATGCAGCTTGAGAGCAGCATCACGGCCCGCAATCTGCAGGAGATGGAGCGCACACTCGAAGATGCGCGCGTGAAGGCCCCGAGAAAAGGCACTGTCACATGGCTCAACAAGACCATAGGCGGCAGCATCGGAGCCGGCGAAAAGCTCGCGATTGTCTCCGACCTCTCGCACCTGAAGATCGAAGGGCAGATAGCCGAAAGCAACTCCGGAAAACTGTCGGTGGGCGCCACGGTGCACGCGCGCATCAACCGCAATCTCGTAGACGGACGCATCAGCACCATATCGGCGCAAAGCGAAAACGGCACGGTGCAGTTCGTGGTGTTCCTGAGCGATGACAGCGACAAGCACCTGCGCTCAGGCCTTCACGCCGAGCTCGACGTGGTCTACGACACGCGCGACAATGTGGTGCGCATACCCAACGGCCCCTACTTCAAAGGCCCGGGACAATATTTCCTTTTCGTCAAGACGGGCGACAACACGCTTGAAAAGCGCGGCGTGATACTCGGAGACAGCAACTTCGACCATGTGGAGGTGGTCAGCGGCATCCAGCCCGGCGAGGAAGTGGTGGTCTCTGACATGAGCCGACACAACGACAAATCATCAATAAAGATCAAAAACTAAACAAAACATAGAATCATGTCGATAATCACGCTTAAAGAGGTAAACAAGGTTTACCGCACAAAGGAGATCGAGACTCTCGCCCTCGAAAATGTCAACCTTGAGATTGACAAGGGGGAATTCGTCAGCATCATGGGCCCTTCGGGATGCGGAAAGTCAACTCTGCTCAACATCATCGGCCTGCTCGACGTGCCGTCGGGCGGCACAGTCTCAATCATGGACCAAACCACGGCGCGGATGAGCGACGCGCAGCTGTCTGAATTCCGCAACCACAACATCGGATTCGTCTTCCAGAGCTTCCACCTCATCCCCTCGCTCAACGTGGCCGACAATGTGGCCCTGCCGCTCGCCTACCGCAACGGAGTGAGCGCCGGCGAGGCGCGCCGGAAGGTGGAGGAAGTGCTCACGCGCCTGGGGCTCAGCCACCGCATGCGCCACTTCCCCGGGCAGCTCTCGGGCGGCCAATGCCAGAGGGTTGCGATCGCCCGCGCCATCGTGGGGAATCCGCAGATATTGCTCGCCGACGAGCCCACCGGCAATCTCGACTCGAAGATGGGCCAGGAGGTGATGGAAATACTCCACCGGCTCAACAAGGAAGACGGGCGCACCATAGTGATGGTGACCCACAATGAGGCCCAGGCCCGCATGACGGATCGCATCATCCGCTTCTTCGACGGCAGGCAAGTGGTCTGACCGCCGGCCATCGCCTATCTGACAAACAACTAAAAAAACACGATTCATGATTAAATATATCAGACAAGTATACTATGAGATGCGCCATCAGAAGATGATGACGTGGGTCTCGATCAGCTGCACGGCGCTCGCCGTCTTCCTGGTGATGTCATATTTCATGACCGACCAGCTCTCCACGGTAGAGGTGGCTCCCGAGTCAAACAGGTCGAGAATGATGTATGGCGGAGGCTTCGAGTACCGAGGCCCCGATATGTCGGCAAGCGGAGCGATGAAGTATCAGATGATACAGAAGATATTCGGCTCTCTCGACGGCATCGAGCAATCAGCGATATCAAGCAGCTGGGACGACAACGTCAGCGGCTCGGTCAACGGCAAAATCTCCCAGACCCTCGACTTGAAGAAGACCGACGGGAAATTCTGGCGGCTATATGATTTCGACTTCATCTCAGGGAAGCCCTACGAGGACGCTGACATGGAGACCGAAGCGAAGAAAGTGATCATCACCCGGTCGGTGGCGAGATACTTCTTCGACAAGGACGACGCCACGGGAGAGACTCTTAACCTCAACTCGGTGCCCTATACCGTGGCGGGCGTGGTGAGAGACATCCACCCCTCGCTCATAGCCACATTCGCCAACATATACACGCCACTGTCGAGAAACGACATCTACGACGACAGCGAATACCTCACAGGCGGCCTCATGGTGCACATGCTGCGCACTCCGGGCACCACCGAGGAGAGCCTGAAGCAGCAGGTGGAGCAGCGATACATCCGCCTCAACCAGGACCTGAAAAAAGACAGCGTGGAGGCGATATACCACGGCGCTCCGCACAATGCCGAATACCTCGCCAGCGGCATCTTCGGAAACTGGACTCCTGACCTCAGCGGGGAAAAGCGCGGACGGATAGTGGCTTATTGCGTGCTGCTGCTTATCCCGGCCATCAACCTTGGCTCCATGATGCGCGGACGCCTGCGCCACAGGATCTCGGAGATAGGTGTGCGGCGCGCATTCGGAGCCAAGAGACGCGACATAGTGGCGCAGCTGCTCGGCGAGAATTTGGTGGTGACCCTTGTGGGCGGAGCCATAGGCCTGGCTTTGAGCCTGGCTTTCATGACGCTCCTGTCTACATACTTCATCAAGATGGGAGACGCCGGCCCGACGGCGCTCAATTTCACCTCCGAGGCACCACCGATAAATATGCTGTTCACCTGGCGGAGCTTTGCCATAGCGCTCGGCGGATGCTTCCTGCTCAATCTGATGAGCGCGTTTTTACCCTCATGGAGAGCCTCTAAGGGACAACCCGCACAGGCAATTTCCAAAACAAGAATATGATCATGAAAAGAGCATTGCTAAAGCAGATGCGCCACGAATGGCGCGACAATATATGGCTGGTGCTGGGTCTGGCGCTTGTGTGCACCTCCGTCTGGTTCATGACTTTGAAGCTTACGATTATGACCAAGGGCCTCTTCGAGCCTCTGGGTGCCGATCCCGATGACGTGTATGTATTGAGCATAGCCTCAATCCCTCCCTCAAGCCCGGAATACGTCGACGCAGGCGACGATGCGGCTGAAGCCAATAGCGACGCCTTGCGCGCACTGATAGCAAACATCAGGCGCTCCCCATACGTGGAGGCGGCTGCATACGGAGCCAACGCGCTGCCGTATTCAATGAGCTATTACGGCAACGCCATCACCCTTGATAATGAAGAAGGCTCAGAAATGTCGACGGAAGCGTCCGAACAAAAATATTATTCAGGCAATATCAGGCGAATGAGCCCCGACATGGTCAGGGTGCTGAGGCTGGAGAGTCTCACCGGCAAGTCGCAGGATGACCTGGAGCGCCTGCTTCGCGACGGCAACATTTTTGTGACCAACATCATAGGCATGTATAACGCAGCCCTCTTTCCGGAAGACGTGAACGGAAAGACAGTGAACTGCGGCGGATACAAATACCGGGTGGGCGACATCATACGCAACATACGCCGATCAGACTATGAAATGACCAACGGCGGCATGATCATAATGCCCATCGACGAATCAGGCCTTCTCAACGCGCACAATATTGCCGTCAGGCTGAAGCCGGGCACGGCCGACAAATTCCGCGAAGAGTTCCAGAGCACGCCGGCCATGCAGAAGCAGGGCAACAAGATACTCCATGAACTGACCTCTTTAAGAGACCGGGCTAACGGCATGCAGCGAAGCAAAGACACACACCTGCGCCTATCTATCGGACTCAGCCTGCTGCTTGTGGTGATAGTGGCTCTCGGCGTGATGGGCGTGTTCTGGTTCAGGATACAGCAGCGCGTGAGCGAGACCGCGATACGCAAGGTGTGCGGGGCCAAAAACAGCGACATATTCAGGCGCATCATATCCGAAGGCCTGATATTGCTTACGTTTTCCGCCTTGATAATGGCTGCCGCGGGATGGCCTCTGCTTAAGGCCACATTGCTGTCAGACGTGAACTCCACCGGAGCCGACGCTGTCATATCCGGAACGCTGACCGTGGCGCTGATGGCCGTGGCCATAGTGATATGCATCTGGCTCCCTGCCCGCAAGGCCATAAAGATAGAGCCGGCCATAGCCATAAAGGACGAATAAACAGACACCCCCGCAAATGAGATACAGGCTTTTAAGCATTATATTTATTTTAGCTCTGCTGCCGGCACGGGCGCAGGAGAGCGGCGATACGCTGCTGCTCTCCCTGCCCGAGGCCATGGCACGGGCGCGCACGGCAAGCGTAGACGCAGAGGTGGCGCTCAATCAGCTCAAGAGCGCCTACTGGGGCCACCGCGCCTACCGCGCCGAGTTGCTGCCCGAACTGTCGTTCAACGCATCGCTGCCTGCCTACCGCAAGCAATATTCTGCCTATCAGGAGAGCGACGGCAGCTACAGCTTCGTGCGCAACAACTATCTCCAGGCCAACGGCGAGCTCTCCGTCACACAGAATATCTGGCTCACGGGCGGAAAAATCTCGGTCAATACATCGCTCGACTTCTACCGCCAGCTGAGCGGCACGCCCTTCAACCGCTATATGTCAATACCCCTGGCAGTGACCCTTACCCAGCCGATATTCGGCGTCAACACCGTGAAGTGGGACCGCAAGATAGAGCCTGTGAAATACGAAGAGGCCAAAGCCCGCTTCCTGAGCGACACCGAGGATGTGGCCGCCGCTGCCATATCATACTATTTCTCGCTGATCATGGCCCGAGAAAACCACAAAATCGCGTTGCAGAACCTCGAAAACGCCGAAAGGCTCTATGAGGTGGCCAAGGAAAAAAGGCAGATGGGGCGCATCAGCCAGAACGACCTGCTGCAGATGGAGCTAAACGTGCTCAATGCCCGCACCGACCTCACCGACTGCGAAAGCACGCTGAAGAGCAATATGTTCCAGCTGCGCACATTCCTTGGCTACGGCGAGAACGTGGCCATCGAGACCATCATCCCCCTCGATGTGCCCGAAGTGGAGATTGCATACGCCGACGCTCTCGACAAGGCCTTGGCCAACAACCAATTCGCCAAGCAGATGCTGCGCCGGCAGCTCGAGGCCGACTATGAAGTGGCCAAAGCCAAGGGCAACCGCAGGGAGATCACCCTCTTCGCCCAACTCGGATACACCGGCACCGACCACAACTTCCACAGCAGCTACCAGGGGCTGAAAGGCAACCAGGTGGTGGAGGTGGGCGTGTCGATACCGCTTGTGGACTGGGGGCGCCGCAAAGGCCAGGTGAAGGTGGCCGAGAGCAACCGCAGGCTTGTGGAGAGCCAGGTGCGACGCGAGACGATGAACTTCAACCAAAACCTCTTCATACTCGTGGAGAGATACGGCAACCAGCTGCGTCAGCTGCAGACCGCCCGACGCGCCGACGAGATCGCCGCCAAGCGATACGCCACCAACGTAGAGACCTACCTCATTGGAAAAATATCAACGCTCGACCTCAACGACTCACGCGTGAAGAAAGACGAGGCCCGGCGCGAATACGTCAACGAGCTCTACGCCTTCTGGAACTATTACTACCAGATACGAAGCCTCACCCTTTGGGACTATGCACTCGGAGCGCCGATCGACGCCGACTTCAACGCGATTGTGAAATAATGCGTCCGCGCATAAGAAAATAATTCGTATATTTGCCACATGATCCTAATCATAGACGACGACAACAGCATACGCCTCTCGCTCGGCCTGCTACTGAAGCGGGCCGGGCACGAGGTGGCCTATGCCTCCTCGCCTGATGAAGCCCTGTCGAAGATAAGGGAGAGGGCTTTCAGCCTCATCCTCATGGACATGAACTACACCTCATCGACTTCAGGGCAAGAGGGCATAGAGCTGCTGACGAAAACCAAGATTTTCCAGCCCGACACGCCCGTGATACTGATCACGGCATGGGGCAGCATAGACCTGGCTGTGGAGGGCATGAAGGCCGGGGCCTACGACTTCATCACAAAGCCATGGAACAACCATGTGCTGCTGCAGAGAGTGGAGACTGCCATCAGCCTCAACTCTCCCTCCGCTCCCGACCCCGAGGCATTTGACCGCTGCGGCATCATCGGCAACGACCCGAGGCTCGCCGACCTGCTCGATACCGTCAGGCGCATTGCCCCCACCGACGCTCCGGTGCTGATACTCGGCGAGAACGGCACAGGCAAGGAGATGATAGCCAACGCCATCCACGCCAACAGCAAGCGCCGCAGGAATCCGCTTGTGATGGTCAACCTCGGAGGCATATCGCAGAGCCTCTTCGAGAGCGAGATGTTCGGCCACGCCAAGGGAGCATTCACCGGAGCCGTGGCCGACCGCAAGGGCCGATTCGAGATGGCCGACAAGGGCACGATATTCCTTGACGAGATCGGCGACCTCGACATGAGCTGCCAGGTGAAGCTGCTGCGCGTGCTGCAGCAGCACACTTTCGAGCCCCTGGGCGACAGCCGCCCCCGGAAAACTGACATCCGCGTGGTGTGCGCCACCAACGCCGACCTGACTGCTATGGTGGCCGACCGCACATTCCGCGAAGACCTCTTCTACCGCATCAACCTGATCACCCTGCGCCTGCCGGCCCTGCGCGAGCGCCCCGATGACATACCGCTGCTCGTGCGCCATTTCGCCGAGCTTGCAGCCAAGCCATTGGGCCGCGTGCCGGAAATTTCGGCCGACGCCATGGAATTCCTGACACGCCTGCCCTATCCAGGCAACATACGCCAACTCAAAAACATGGTGGACCGCGCTGTGCTCATCGGCGGCCCGCGCCTTGAGCGAAAGGACTTCGACTCGGGCCAGCCCACCGAATCGCCATCGGCAGCCACCGCATCGGCGGCCACGCTCGACGGCATGGAAAAGGCGGCCATAGCCGACGCCCTCGAAAAGCAGGACGGAAACTACACCAAGGCCGCGAGAATGCTCGGCATCACCCGCCAGACCCTATACAGGCGCATGGAAAAATACGGATTGAAATAGCCATGGGAGCGCGCCTGACATTCATATCCACAGCCCTGTGCATCGTGGCGGCAGCCGCATTGCTGCGCTATCTGCCTGACGCCGGCCAATGGTGGGCCTACGCAGCCCTCGGCACGGCCCTCGTATCGCTCGGCCTCCTGTACCGCAGCGTGGTGATGCCGTCGATAGCCGCATCGAGAGGCCTCGAGCTCATAGCATCGCAAGATTTCAACAACTTCCTGGCAAAGACCGGCGAAAGAAACGCCGACAAAGTGGTGGCCCTGTTCAACGCCATCATCGACAAACTGCGCAACGAGCGCCTTCGCAATATAGAGCAGGAAAGTTTCCTGCAGCTGCTGATCGAGGCGTCGCCCATGGGGGTGGCCATGCTCGATTTCGACGGAAAAGTGGCCATGGCCAACAAATCATTCCTCTCAATCACGGGCATAGCCTCCGAAGCCGAGATCGCAGGGCTGACCGTAGACCTCCTCCCCACCGACCTTGCAGCCGGCATATCGGCTGTGCCCCTGGGCGAGAGCCGGGTGCTGAGGCTGGGCGATGTGCGCACATGGAGATGCTATCACCTGTCGTTTGTGCAGACCGGATTCCTGCGCCATTTCTATCTGCTCGAAAGCCTCACCGAGGAGGTGATGGAAGCAGAGCGCCGGGCCTACGAAAAAGTGATACGGACGATTTCGCACGAAGTCAACAACACCATGGGCGGGGTCATCAGCGTGCTCGACATCGTGCTTGACACCACCACCGACGCCGAACAGAAGGAAGTGATAGAAAGCTGCAGCGACCGATGCGTCAAGATGAGCTCATTCATCAGCTCATACGCCGACGTGGTGAGGCTGCCCGAGCCCGTGAAGCGCCGCGTGGACCTCGCCGCCGAGACGCGCCGCCTGATGCCCTTCCTGCAGGAAATAGCCGGGCAGAGGATAGAAATGAGCCTCGAAGCCCCCGATGCCCCGGTTGAGGCCGACCTCGACATGCCCCTAATGCAGCAAGTTATTGTCAACATCGTGAAAAACGCCGCCGAAAGCATCGCCGACAAAGGATTCATCAACGTCAGGATAGAGAAATCAGGCCCAAAGACCATCATGGAAATATCCAACGACGGCGCCCCCATATCCGAAGAAATATCGAGGAAACTCTTCACGCCGTTCTTCACCACCAAGCGCGAAGGCCGAGGCCTTGGCCTCACCCTCATAGCCGACATCCTCCGCAAGCACGGCGCCGCATTCCGCCTCTCCACCACCCCCGACTCCATCACCCGCTTCCGAATCGCCCTGTAGCCCCGACAATTCTGATTATTACCCAAGCCGAATACTTGTCAACGTGGGAAAAAAAGCGTAACTTTGCGAAAGACACCATACCCATCATTCTTATTTATATCATGAACCTAAAAGACATCTTGACGAGAATAAAAGACGTACTCTCTCGCATAGCACCGGATGCGAAGGCGATTTTGTTTGGCTCGCAAGCGCGAGGAGAGGCCAGACCGGATTCCGACATAGATGTCTTGATACTCCTGCCCGATTATTATGAGGGAAAGGAATTCACAAGACAAAATATAAATATATCAGACAGATTATACCTTTTATCATTAGAATTAGGCGTCGACATTTCCCCCCTGATATTGCTGAGGAAAATGTTCTATGCCCGCAAAACGCCTTTCACAATCAATGTAATCAACGAGGGAATTGAGCTATGACCGAAAAAATGGATGACGCCACCCGCCTTGACCTGATAGCCTATCGACTTAAGCGCGCGGAAGAGACTCTTGACGAGGCGGAATACAATGCCATAGGCGGATATTACAATGCAGCCGTAAACAGGCTATATTACGCCTGCTACTATGCCGCATCGGCTTTAATGCTTAAATACGGCCTTGACGCAAGCACACATAAAGGCATACGCAACCAATTAGGGCTGCATTTCATCACAAAAGGCATTATCAACCCTCGGTTTGGATCAATATATTCCAGATTGTTCCAGGCAAGGCAAGCGGGCGATTATGAGGATTTCGTTTTTTGTGACCAAATCATGTATGATGAATACAAACCTCAAGCGGAAGACTTCATTAGTGAAATGCGCTCGATAATTTCCAACTTTTAGACAAGGCATACAATATGCGGAAAAAGAATGGTTCTTGAGACCGCAACCCACGAATATACATAGGTTGATTGTTTGTCAACGTGGGAAAAAAAGCGTAACTTTGCGAAAGTCTTTAATAACCGCTATTTATGGAACATATCAGCCAACGCGTGCAGTCGCTTGCACAGTCAGCCACTCTGGCCATGTCGCAGAAGAGCGCCGAGCTTAAGGCTCAAGGCGCGGATATGATCAATCTCTCTATCGGAGAGCCGGATTTCAACACTCCCGAGCATATCAAGGAGGCTGCAAAACGCGCTATAGATGAGAACTATACATATTATTCGCCCGTGCCGGGCTTCATGCCCCTGCGCCGCGCCATTTCGCAGAAGCTCAAGACGGAGAACGGCGTTGACTATGCTCCGGAGCAGATAGTGGTGTCAGGCGGCGCCAAGCAGTCGCTCTGCAATGTGATCCTCTCATGCATCAATCCGGGCGACGAGGTGATAATCCCTGTGCCGGCATGGGTGAGCTATGTGGAGATGGTGAAGCTGGCCGAAGGCAAGAGCGTGCTTGTGCCCGCAGCCATCGACCAGGATTTCAAGATCACCCCCGAGCAGCTGCGCGCCGCGATCACCGAGCGCACACGCATGCTGCTGCTTTGCTCTCCGAGCAATCCCACAGGCAGCGTCTACTCCAAGGCCGAGCTGCAGGCTTTGGTGGATGTGCTTAAGGATTATCCGCAGATCATAGTGATGGCCGACGAGATCTACGAGCACATCAATTTCACGGGATCGTTCACTTCGATGGCGTCTTTCCCGGAGATCGCCGACCGCACGGTGCTGATCAACGGCGTCTCGAAGGCTTATGCCATGACCGGATGGCGCATCGGATTCTGCGCAGCCCCGCTGTGGCTGGCAAAGGCCACAAACAAGCTTCAGGGACAATACACCTCGGGAGCGTCGTCGATAGCCCAGAAGGCTGCCGAGGCGGCATACACCGGATCGCAGCAATGCGTGGAGGATATGCGCCAGGCATTTGAGCGCCGCCGCGACCTGATCGTGGATCTGGCCTCGAAAGTGCCCGGATGGAAGGTGAACAAGCCGCAGGGAGCATTCTACCTCTTCCCCGATGTCAGCCATTACATCGGCAAGACTCTGCGCGGCAAGAAGATCGAGAACGACGGCGACTTTGCCATGTATCTGCTCGAGAATGCCCATGTGGCCACCGTGGCCGGATCGGCATTCTGCATGCCCGGATACATACGCCTGAGCTACGCCACAAGCGACGAGAACATACGCAAGGCTTTCGACCGCATACAGAAGGCTCTCGCCGACTGATATGGCGCGAGCCACGAAAACCAAATAACCATAACACGAAAAAAATATCCACAACCACAATGGATTTCATAGAAGAACTCACTTGGCGCGGCATGATCCACCAGATGATGCCGGGCACCGACGAGCAGCTCAAGAAAGAGATGACCACAGCATACCTGGGCATCGACCCCACCGCCGACAGCCTCCATATTGGCCACCTGGTGGGCGTGATGATGCTTAAGCACTTCCAGCGCTCAGGCCACAAGCCAATAGCCCTGGTGGGAGGCGCCACAGGCATGATCGGCGACCCCTCGATGAAGAGCCAGGAGCGCAACCTGCTCGACGAGGAGACACTGCGCCACAACCAGGAGGCCATCAAGAAGCAGCTGGCCAAATTCCTTGACTTCGACAGCGACGCGCCCAATGCGGCGGTGATGGTCAACAACTATGACTGGATGAAGAATTTCTCATTCCTCGACTTCATCCGCGACATCGGCAAGCACATCACCGTCAACTACATGATGGCCAAGGACTCTGTGAAGAAGCGCCTCAGCGGCGACAGCCGCGAGGGAATGTCGTTCACCGAATTCTCCTACCAGCTGGTGCAGGGATATGACTTCCTCAACCTCTACAACGAATACGGCTGCCGCCTGCAGCTCGGAGGCAGCGACCAGTGGGGCAACATCACCACCGGCACCGAGCTCATACGCCGCACCGCCGGAGGCGAGGCTTTCGCCCTCACCTGCCCGCTGATCACGAAGGCCGACGGCGGAAAATTCGGCAAGACGGAGTCGGGCAACGTATGGCTTGACCCGCGCTACACTTCGCCCTACAAGTTTTATCAATTCTGGCTCAATGTCAGCGACGCCGACGCCGAGAAATACATCAAGATCTTCACCTCGCTCACAAAGGAGGAGATCGAGGCTCTTGTGGCCGAGCAGGCCGCCGATCCCGGACAGCGCCCGCTGCAGAAGCGCCTGGCCAAGGAGGTGACCACCATGGTGCACAGCGCCGAGGACTATGAAATGGCCGTGGAGGCATCGCAGATACTCTTCAGCAACAAGGCGCAGGAGATACTGCACAAGATCGACGAGGCCACGCTGCTGTCGGTGTTTGAGGGCGTGCCCACTTTTGAGGTGGAGAAGGCCGACATCACCTCCGGAGAGACCAAGCTGACCGACCTGCTCACCGAGAAGGCCGCCGTTTTCCCCTCAAAGGGCGAGATGCGCAAGCTGGCTCAGCAGGGCGGTCTGTCGATCAACAAGGAGAAAGTGGCCGACGCCTACGCTCCGGCCACAGCCGACATGCTGCTACAGGACAAGTACATGCTGGTGCAGAAGGGCAAGAAAAACTACTTCCTGATCATAGCGAAATAACGACATGACACGCGAAGAAGAAGGCTCTCTCTCGCTCCTTGGCAACAAGGGCGTGAAATACCCCACGGACTACGACCCGTCGCTGCTCGAGACTTTCGCCAACCGCCATCCCGAGCATGACTATGTGGTGACGCTGCTCTGCCCGGAATTCACCACCCTCTGCCCCATCACGTCGCAGCCCGACTTCGGCAAAATCACCATCAATTACATCCCCGGCGAGCGCATGGTGGAGAGCAAGAGCCTGAAGCTCTACCTCTTCAGCTTCCGCAACCACGGTGATTTCCACGAGGACGTGGTGAATGTCATACTCAAGGATCTGGTGGCACTGATGCAGCCCCGATACATCGAGGTAATAGGCGAATTCATGCCCAGGGGAGGCATATCAATCCACCCCTTCGCCAACCACGGCGATGCCGAGCATCAGGACATGGTGGCAAGCCGCATGCTCGCCGCCTTCCCCACGAAGTGAAGAATACTTGCAATTGAGTATTTCCCTGACCGGCAAAAGCTGATACCTTTGCATCAGGAAAATTATACGAAATTGTTTTTATAGTCAAAAACAGAGGCGCCCCCTGCGAAGGGAGCGCCTCTGTTGCTGTATTGGATGTTGTCAGATGCTGATTGAGAGGCCTATATTGACGCTGCGGGGGAGTGAGGGGCCGTAGATGTAGCCCGAGTCGCGGTCGACTCCCTTGTCGAAGTCGCGCTGGTAGGAGTTGAAGATGTTGCTCACGCCGGCTGATGCGTTGAGGGTGACGAGATTGAGCACCTTGAATGTGTAGGTGAATTTCAGCGAGGCGTCGAAGAAGTTGGGAGTCTCGACAGCCACGTCGACCGGCGTGCCCGAGCCGGCGAGGTGCTGCACCAGCATGTGGCCGGTGTATGTGCCCGAGAGCGCAACTTTGAGTTTGTGGGTAATCTCCCAGTTGGCGGTCAGATAGCCGTAGAGGTCAGGGGTGCGGAACATGCGCCTGACGGCGGGCACGTCGGGGTCATCGCTCCATGTTTCGGGCGTCTTGTATCGGCTGCTCTGCCAGGTGATGCCGGCCTGCATGTCAAAATGGCTTGAGAAATAGGCCTTGGCCTCTACGTTAAGGCCCATCACGCGCGCTCCCGAGCCATTGTATCTCTCAAGCACGGCATTGCCCGCCGCATCGGTGCCCTCGAGCTGGCGCAGGGCGAATACGTCGCGCAGGTCGGTGTAGAAGCCTTCTATGAGCAGATTGGTCTGCACGTTGCCGAAGCGGTGATAGAGGTCGGCCGAGGCGCTCACGCTGTTTGAGCTTTCCTGCTTGAGGCCGGGGGCCAGGACTGTCACCACTCTCTCGCCGCCTACCACAGCCACATGGAAATCTTCGTCGTAGGCCTGGGGCGAGCGGAATCCGGTGGAGTAGGACAAGCGGAAGTTGAATTGGTCGCTGGGATTGAAGCGCACGTTGGCGCGGGGCGATATTATCGGATTGTCGATCAGCGAATGCTTGTCGACGCGGGCGCCTACGAGGAAACCCCAGCGCTCGGTGCGCCATTCATTCTGCAGGTAACCGCTGTATATGTCTACATTCTGCAGCACGTCGTGGTCATATCCGGTGGTGACGTCATGAAGGCGGTTGTGCGAGTATTCGAGCCCGGCCACCAGCTCTGACGGCATGAACAGGAAATGGTCTATGGGATGGGTCCACTGCGTGCCGGCCGTGACCACAAGGTCGGAGGTGCGACCGTAGGCGTTCGGATCCATGTTGGAGCCGTAATAGCTCTGCCTCTTCGTAGACTGCATGGCGCTGAATATCGACACATGGTCGCGGTGATCGCGGGGCCAGATGTCGAATGTGGCTTCCAGGCCATGTATATTATGGTCAGTCTGCTCGGCTACCAAGGCCATGTGGGCAGGCTCGTCGAGGCGGTCGCCTCCGCGGCGGTATTCGTGGGTGTTGTGGTATTCTACGGTGAGGCGCGTCATGTCAGATGGGCGAAGGAATGTGCGCGCGCCGATGGTCTGGGACTTGAGCTGCGGCACTTCGGTGAATCCGTCGCCGTCGTGGTCATAGCCGTCGCGGTAGCGCGATTGCCCGTAGATTAGGATGCCGGCTTTGTTGTTGGAGGTCACCACAGAGGCGTTCATCGTGGTGTTGTTGTCGAGCGAGGCTGACGGGCCTATCGACGACATGGTGTGGGAGAGCTCGGCGGAGTTCACCACCGGGTCTTTGGTGATTATGTTGATGGTGCCTCCGATCGACGATGAGCCAAAGAGGGCAGAGCCTCCGCCGCGCATCACTTCCACGCGGTCGATCATGTTGGCCGGGATCTGCTCAAGGCCGTAGACACCGGCGAGGGCCGAGAATACGGGGCGGGAATTCATCAATATCTGCGAGTAATGCCCGTCGAGGCCGTTGATGCGCACCTGGGTGAATCCGCAGTTCTGGCAATCGTTCTCGACCCGCACACCGGGCTGGAAACTGAGGCCGTCGGCAAGGGAGCAGGCTCCGAGACGGTCAAATATCTTGCTGCTCACCACATTGACGAGGGAGGGGCTCTCACGGCGCTTCACTTCGCTTTTCGATGATGTGACCACTACCTGGTCAAGCAGAAATGCGTCGGTGGTGACCTCGAAGTTGACTTCGACTGTCTGCCCGTGTCCTACGCTGACTTTGCGCTCCGCCTTCATGTATCCGGGGCAAGTGGCCTCGAGGGTGTACTCGCCGGGCTTCAGGTCGCGGAATATGTAGTGACCCGATCCGTCGGTGAGGGTCCCGATCTTCGTATCGAGAATCTTTATGGTGTAATATGGAAGGTGTTCGCCGGTCTCGGCGTCGATCACATGGCCGCCGATATTGGCATCGGTGGCGGTTGGCTCGGCGGCATTCGCAGCCAAGCCAAGGCAAGCGAGCGCAATGAAGCACGCCGCCCACTGGAATATTTTGAGCATGAAATGTAAATGTCTGGATGATTGGTCATGCGCCGCGGCGAATGTGGCTTCGGCGCTTTTTTATTTCAGGCGGGGCTTACCCCCGCAGGGAAACAGCATGTATCATCCGATGGCCGGCGGACCACGCAGCGCAGCCACGCCCACTACTGCCTCGGCGCATAGGTCGACGCATAGGCACACGACCTTGCTCCAAGGCTCAGGCATAGAATCAATGCTCAGCGCCGAAGAGCCTTCCATCGAGGCGGCGGCAAGATTGAGCTGGGATATCAGAGCCAGCGCGTCGGCTGTGTGCCCGTGAGCCGATGAGGGCAGATACGGGTGGGAGTGCGTCACAGTGCGCCCGTCATAGAGCTGATGGGCGTGCATAAACACCGTGTTCGCAAACACGAAGTTTACGAACACGCACACAAAAAATATGATCAGTGAGCGTCGCGCTATTGATTTCACGGCGCAAAATTACGGAAATATCGCCACAGTCACAAATATTAGCGGAAAAAACCGCTGTCGGTCAATGCGCCTCAAGCCAATTGGCGCCCACCCCTGACGACACCTCGAGCGCCACGCGGCCTGAATAGGCATGCTCCATGCGGTCGGCCACAAGCTGCTGCAGCTGGGCGAGCTCTTCGGGGACGACGTCGAATATCAATTCGTCATGCACCTGCAGGATCATGCGCGAGCGCAGTCCGCGATCGATTATGTCGCGGTGTATGCGTATCATGGCTATCTTGATTATGTCGGCGGCCGATCCCTGCAAGGGGGCATTGATGGCGTTGCGCTCGGCGTATCCGCGCACCGTGGCGTTGCGCGAGGATATGTCGGGCAGATATCGCTTGCGGCCCATTATAGTGGTCACATAGCCTTGACGGCGGGCCAGCTCGATTGATTGCTCCATGTACGCCTTCACGCCGGGATACGTGGCCATGTATCCGTCGATGAGCATCTTTGCCTCGGCGCGCGGAATCTCGAGCCTCTGCGACAAGCCGAAGGCAGAGATGCCGTATATGATGCCGAAATTAGCTGTCTTGGCGTTTCGCCTTTGATTGTCGGAGACTTCATCGAGAGGCAGGCCATAAATCTTGGCCGCCGTGGCCCTGTGTATGTCCTGCCCTTGGTTGAAGGCCTCGATCATGGCCTCGTCGCCGCTGAAATCAGCCATCAGGCGCAATTCGATCTGAGAATAGTCAGCCGAGAGCATCAGGTGCCCCTTGTCGGGGATGAAGGCACGGCGTATCTCGCGCCCGTCGTCGGTGCGTATGGGGATGTTCTGCAGGTTAGGATTGGTCGACGACAACCTTCCGGTGGCGGTGACGGTCTGCTGATACGTGGTGTGCAGCTTTCCGGTGATCGGATTGATGAGCCTTGGCAATGCGTCGGCGTATGTGGCGAGCAGCTTTTTCAGCCCCCGCACCTCGAGTATCTTTTCCACAAGCGGATATTGCCTCCTGTATTTTTCGAGAATCTCCTCGGTGGTGGACCAGGCTCCGCTTTTTGTCTTCTTGGCTTTGGGATCGATCTGCATCTTTCCGAAAAGTATTTCACCCACCTGCGATGGCGAGCCGGTGTTGAATTTCTCTCCGGCCAGGGCGTAGCATTCCTCCTCAAGGCGCTCTATGCGCCCGGTGAGCGAGACTGAGATTTTGGCGAGCTCGCGCACATCGATGCGTGCGCCTTCCCACTCCATCGCCGCCAGCACCTCCACCATCGGCGCTTCGATCTCCTCATAAAGGCTTTTCAGCTCCTCCTTCTCAAGCGCCGGCACAAGCGCGTCCTTAAGCAAGAGCGCCACCCTGGCTTTCTCTGCGCACCGTTCGGGAGCGTCGACCGATATCGACAGGGCATCCTTCTTGCGGTTGAGGTCGGTCATGTCGTATGTCAGGGTGCGGTATCCGAGCATATCGTGGGCCACTGTGTCTATGCCATGCTTGCCCTCGGGCTTCAGCAGATAATGCGCCACAGAGGTGTCGAAATACCGGGCCTTGAAGTCGACGCCCTCGCGCTTGAGCAGAATCATGTCTCTCTTCACATCGTGGCTCACTATCTCCACCCGGGGATTGCCGAAAAGGGGCTCCAGCAGGGTCATCACCTCCTGGCGGTCGAAATCATTGTCAGCGAGAGGCACGTATGAGTTGTCGCCGTCGGCAAACGCGAATCCGATGCCGCCCAGATGCGCCGACATGGCCTCTGTGCCGGCCACCGCCATGCATATGCCCACGGTGCCTGCCTCTATGGCCCGGCTCACCATGGATGACACCGTCGACATGGTGTCGGCGATGGCATAGTCGCGCGCCACGGTGCCTTGGGCATATTCGCTCTCGGGCGGCGCTGCGGGCTGACCCACCTCATCGTCAAAGCCGTCAAAAAGGCTCCCCATAGCCGGCGGTGCTTTGGGCGCGTCTTCGCCATTCAGCACGGCCCGGGCCTGTATGCGCGATATGAAGGTCTTGAATTCAAGCTCGCCGTATATCTCAAGCAATTTCTTATAGTCAGGCTCGCGCCGGCGCGTGGCGGAGAGATCAAGGTCGACATCGACATCTGTCTTGATCGTCACGAGGAATTTAGAGAATTTGATCTGCTCGGCGTTATCCTCGATTTTTTTACGCATCGCCCCCTTGACGTCGGCCACGTGGTCAATGAGATTCTCTACAGAGCCCCACTGCTGTATAAGCTTCGAGGCGGTCTTCTCGCCCACGCCCGGGCATCCGGGCACATTGTCAGAGGCATCGCCTTCAAGGGCGAGCATGTCGATCACCTGACGCGGATTGTCGATGCCGTAGAGAGCGCACACCTCCTTGGGGCCGCGCACCTCAAATCCCTTGCCTTTGAGCGACGGGCGGTACATCCACACCTTGTCGGTGACAAGCTGGGCGTAGTCTTTGTCGAGAGTCATCATGTAGGTGTCATATCCCTCGGCCTCGGCGCGGCGGGCCAATGTGCCGATCACGTCGTCGGCCTCCACATCCGGCACTTCGACGCATGGGATGCCGTAGGCCTCGAGTATGCGCTTGATGTAGGGGATGGAGAGGGTGATGTCCTCGGGCTGCTTCTCACGCTGCGCCTTGTATTCAGGATAGGCCTCATGGCGGAATGTGTGGCCGCCGGGAGGGTCGAAGCACACGGCAATGCAGTCAGGCTCCTCAGAGCGCAACACCTCGTCGAGAGTATTGCAGAAGCCGAACACGGCCGATGTGTTAAGCCCGCGGCTCGTGATGCGCGGTGAGCGTATCAAAGCGTAGTAGGCTCTGTATATCAATCCGTAGGCGTCAAGCAGAAACAGTTTCTTTCCTTCCATCATTATTAGGGTATAAAATGCGTGAGTATCGGCAAATGCCCCTAAAGGCATTTTTACGGCATAAAATTATGAAGAATTCCTCAATTTTACAATAAGTTTTCTTAACTTTGCACAATATTCCGTGAAAATGTCGAATCTACAGACGATACAAAGCGCCATAGCGCCCGAACTCGAGAAACTCAACGAAATAATACTCCATCAGCTTGGATCGGGAAATCCAATGATGGAGAGCATCATATCATCCTTCCTGTCAACGAAGGGCAAGCAGATACGCCCCATCATCGTCATTCTCACATCAAAGATGATGCAGGGCTGCGTCGGAGAGAAGACTCTCGCCGCAGCAGCTGCCGTAGAGCTTCTGCACAACGCATCGCTGATACACGACGACGTTGTCGACAATTCACAGCTGCGCAGGGGCATCCCCACTGTAAACGCCATCTGGGACAACCACATCGCGGTGCTTGTCGGCGACTATTTCACATCATCGTCGATGCAGCAGGCAATATCCACAGCCGACATACGCGTTATCGACGCCATCTGCCACCTCGGAAAGCTGCTGTCGCTCGGTGAGCTCGACCAGATCTACAATGCCCGCTACCACTCGATCACCGAGGAGGCGTACCTCCACATCATCGACTACAAGACAGCCTCGCTCTTCGTGGCCTGCGCGAAGATGGGCTGCTACACCGCCGGCGTCGACGACCAGAGACTCTCACTGATGTCTGAATTCGCGCGCCTCCTGGGACTCTGCTTTCAGATGCGCGACGACATTTTAGACTATTTCCATGACCCCTCGATCGGAAAACCCACCGGCAACGACCTGCGCGAAGGGAAAATCACCCTGCCGCTGATACACGCCCTCTCTGACGCCAATGCCGACCCCGACCGCGATATGATGCGCGGCATAGCAGCCAAAGAGCAGCTAAGCGACGACGACATCTCAACCCTCACCGCCTACGCCGTAAAAAACGGCGGCATAGAATACACCTGCGCCAAAATGCGCGAACTCCGCGACAAGGCAGCCGGCATTATGGCTCAATTCCCGCCATCTGAGGCTTCAGCCGCCCTGCTCGACATATTCGACATGATAGTCGACCAAAAGAAATAACCGACCATGCTCGGCCTCGTCACTGCACTCCTCATCCCCCTGCTCGGCACCACTCTCGGCTCCGCATGCGTCTTCCTCATAGGAAAGCGCATGCCCGACCTTCTCTACCGCGGCCTCCTCGGCTTCGCCTCAGGCGTGATGGTGGCAGCATCAGTGTGGTCGCTGCTGATTCCGTCGATGGAGATGGAGCCGTCGGAAAGCGCCGCAAGGGTCATTCCGGCTGCCGTAGGCCTGCTTGCCGGCATCGGCGCCATGCTCATCCTTGACAAGAGCACTCCACACATGCACATCGACAACCAGACGGAAGGCCCGAAATCGCACTTATCGCGCACCAACATGCTCGTGATGGCCGTCACCATACATAACATTCCCGAAGGCCTCGCCGTGGGGGTGACGCTCGCCGGAGCCCTTGAGCACAACACGTACATCCCGATGGCTGCTGCCATGGCCCTGTCGATAGGCATAGCAATACAGAATTTTCCAGAAGGCGCCATCGTATCAATGCCCCTCAGGGCTGCGGGAAACTCCAGGCGCAAGGCTTTCGCCATCGGAGCCGCAAGCGGCGTAGTGGAGCCAATAGCCTCGATAGCGACTATCCTTCTCGCCTCATACATCACGCCCGCCCTGCCCTATCTTCTGGCCGGAGCGGCAGGCGCGATGCTCTATGTGGTGGTTGAAGAGCTCGTGCCATCAGCGTCAGAAGGCACCCACTCAAATATAGGCACAATCGGATTCGCTCTGGGATTCGCTCTTATGATGGTGCTCGACGTAGTACTGGCCTGACGCCGCCTGCCCGCAATATAAAATATAAGCCGCGATCACTCGCGGCTTTATTCTTTTTCAGGCTCTGTGCCCGCATGGTATTTTACCAGGCCTGGCAAAGGCGAAGCATCGATGCTGTTGACCCTTACGCCGAAGTCCTCGGCAGCCTTCAGGAAGACATCCTTGAATCTGTCGGCGACACCTCCGCCCACAGATATGCCGTATTTCCGATAATCATATTGAGCCACATTGCGCTCAAAAAAAGACAGGAAGGCGTCATACACTATGCGGTGGCAATAATCATGCCTGATGTTCTCGGCCAGATATGTGGCGTAGCGCGCCAGAGCAGCGTTGATATGGCCCTGCGACTCATACACCTCATTGACCACCTCCGACGCCGATGTGCCGTAAGTCAGCATGAAATCGTCAATGACATCCTGCGGAGCGATGCCCTTGATCACATCTGACACAAAATTCTTGGCCATGTGCACAGCCGACCCCTCATCTCCGAGTATATAGCCGCCTGACATCACATTCTTCACAATCGACTTGCCGTCATAAAAGCCCGAATTGGCACCCTGCGCCAACAGACACACAAGCCCCGGATCACGGCCGAGGATGCCCCTTGCCACGCCCAGAAGATCACTCTCGACCGAGACAGGCGAACGGAATTGAGCCGTCAGCGAGCCTTCGACGATCTTGTCTTTATCCGCGTTGGCGCAGCCGCTGCCATAATAAAAGACGCCGTCCCACCTCCTGCGGAAAAAGACTTCAGGCAAACCGAGTCTTATGGCGTGCGAAATCTCACGCCGAGTCATAAAAAAAGGATTGACACCATCGGTCGTCGTATACTCCACAATTTCCGTTCCTTCAACGAGGGCCCATTCAGCCCGGTCTCCAATGCATAGAGCAACAATGATCATAGGTAGATACAAAACTTATTTTTCGTATAGATTAGTACTCAGCTTAATTGCGTGGCACGCGACATAGCCCGAAATCACGAAATCCAATGATCGGGATCTCATAGGCCTGATTGCGCTTAAACCACGGGTAAACATATCAGAAATAAACTAAAAATGAAGTGTTTGTGACACTCCGGAGAAAATTAATACGTTGTGTGAAATATTTGTAAGGTCACGTAGTTTTTGATTTATACGAGGTCAAAGAATCTTTGTCAAAGTTACGAAAAATTGGCCAACAAACAAAATCAAAAAGAGTTTTTTTGGACAGATCTATTGTTGCAATTCTGTGACATTTTTGTTTTGTATCAATTTGTTCATCCTTTGTAACAATTGTACAGTATTGGTTTTCTGTTAGTTACAAACTTTTTACAAAAATTTCACTTGCACAGCGAATTTTTTGATTTGAAAATTTCACAAACCCCATTTTCTCGTGCTAACTTTGTGATGTCGAAAGACAACAGACAACATTTCAACAACAAAAAAACGCAACTTGATTATGAAAACCGACGCTTTCCAGACAAACCTGATGGACCTCCAGGACAACCTGCTCAACTTCGCCTACATGCTCACATCAAACCGCGACGACGCTTACGACCTGCTCCAGGACACCACTCTTAAGGCTATTGACAATCGCGACAAATACGCTGACAACACCAATTTCAAAGGCTGGGTGTTCACAATCATGCGCAATCTCTTCATCAACAACTATCGTCGCGCTTCGCGTGCCGCCACTATGGTCGACACCACCGATAACCTCTACCACCTCAGCCTGTCACAGGATTCAGGCCTCGAATCACCCGAAGGATCGATTACCGCAGCTGAAATCACCACCGCCATAAACGAATTCTCTGACGAATACCGCATACCCTTCACCATGCACGTAGAAGGCTACAAATACGCTGAAATAGCCGAAGAGCTCAATCTCCCCGTTGGCACAGTGAAAAGCCGCATATTCTTCGCCCGCAAATCACTCAAAGAGCGCTTCGCCGACTACAGATAAACAGATTTACCCATTAAGCATAGATTTACTCAACAAGGATTCCGACAGGAAGGTAAAAAAGATTATTTTAGGGAAACACACGCAGAGAAAAAACAACGAAAAACACACTCGCCCTCGGCTCCCCAAGCCGAGGGCTTATTATTTCCATACGGGCTGGGACGGCCAGTAGGGGCGCGATATATCGCGCCCGCGCATGCAAAAACTATGGTGGAGGAGCGCCTCGAAGAGGCGCTCGGGCCGCCTGCGCTAATGGTGGAGGGGCGCCTGCGCTATTGGTGGAGGGGCGCCTCTCTGAGGCGACCGGGCCAATATCCGCAAGCCTGCCGCAGGCTGACCCGCGCGCTTCGGAGAAGCGCGACTCCACTCCCGCCGCCCTTTTTGTTCATGCGGGCGCGATTTATCGCGCCCCTACCGCAGCCCGGCGCTTCGGAGAAGCGCGCCTCCGCCCCTCTCTCCGCCCCTTTTTGTTAATGCGGGCGCGATTCATCGCGCCCCTACTGCGACCCGCGCGCTT
>CANNVE010000002.1 GCA_947525975.1 uncultured Muribaculaceae bacterium
CTTTGAGGGGGTAGTGAGCTTTCGCTCGTGTGAGTTCGAGTCTCATTTCGGACACGTCAGAAGATCTGTAAGTATTTAATGTTAAATACTTGCAGATCTTTTTTTTTATGCCTTTGTCAAACCCATGTCTACCAAATACATTTCTATTTCATTCTGCCCAATATTTCACTCGTGCGGTCGCGATTTGTCGGATATCGAGGGAGCCTCCATAAACAGAATGATAACCCCACCGAAAGCATAGCGACTGAAAGTTGGATGTGACGGTTCTGCGAACTGGATGAGAAAAATCAGGTCGCTTCCGCTCGGGTACAGGAGCTGACGCTTTCCATGCCATCCGCTCAATAGCCGGCACGGAGCGGAAGGCAACCAATCTGCGCATTATGCCTTACTCGTGTGAGGCTGATGATGAGCGCATACTTGCCAATCCTTTGGCTGAATTTTCGATTGATGGTATCTATTTACATGGATTTAGTACGTTTTTGATAGGCTGCAGAGGCGTAAGAGGGGTATCTTTGCAGTGCCATGGCAGTATGATTCTGCCATGAGAAAACGTATTAATAATCACAATTAAATCTTTTCAATGAAAACAAAATTACTCTTTGTTGCGTTTATAGTTGTCTCACTGACAGCTGTGGCCGGAACTCCTAAAGAGATCTTTGATGGCAATGAGACAGCCGAATGGTCTTTTGGGAATGATGCTGAAGTGAGATATTCAGCGCATGGCGCCGAAGTGGAAATGACGCTGCAGTCCAACGGCAAATACCGTGCTGACATGATATACAGAGGTGGTGGCCTTTGGATCGAGCCGGTCATCGACAAGTATTTCGCATTGGAGTTTTACGGTGAGGCT
This sequence comes from uncultured Muribaculaceae bacterium, assembly GCA_947525975.1. Taxonomy (GTDB): domain Bacteria; phylum Bacteroidota; class Bacteroidia; order Bacteroidales; family Muribaculaceae; genus CAG-873. Next base: position 851 of record CANNVE010000002.1, read on the forward strand.
CCAGCGGCTAACATACGTGTCGACATCACTCCTACTGATGGCGCGAAGGTTACCGGCCCAAGGTTTCAGGGCAATAAATTCACCGTCGGAGACAAGACTGTGGTTTACTGCGACATGTCTGATGTGAGCGGGCTTCCTGCTGACTCATACGAGGCTAAAATGCAGATTGTTATAGCCGATAATGCTAATGAGCCTCACAGCTACATAATTTCATCGGTAAAGTTTGCCGAAACGCTTGCCGATCTCGGCATGAGAGAGCCCGGTGTCACAAATTCAACAACCGGGGTGGCTTATGCCAATCTTGATGCAGCATTCAAGGGCGCTAGAAGTGGTGATGTGCTTACAGTCAATGACGACATAGAGTTGACAAAACGCCTGACCGTCCCCTGTCCGCTTACCATTAAGGGGGCCGACAAGGATGTGAAAATCATTCGTAATTTTACCGGAATAATGCTTCTTGTCAATAGTGAAACCACATTCTCCAACGTGACGCTTTCCGGCAAAAACGACGAGCAGAGCAACGTGCTGCTTGAGGTGGGCGGCGTTAATGTCACATTTGACAATGTGAATTTTGCAGATGTCTCCTCATCAAAAGACCAAGGCATTGTGTATATGAAGAAAGGAAGCGCAAGGGCCGGAAGACTCATTGCCAAAGATGTGTCATTCATCAACTGCGAATCTGTCAAACGCCCTGCGTTTATCTTCTTGGGGGCTGGCGGAGAGGCGCTTCTCGAAGGCAAACAAGAGAATGTGTCAATCGCTATAGCCACAGCCGGAGACCTCATTTCGGTCAGTGACAATTTTAAAGTTACAAAGCCTATAGACATTTTGTTTGAGAAGGTGAATACACCTGATGCGACATTTGATGCTGCTCCGGTAGCCGGCACAAAAATAGTCGAGGGTACGCGCGATGCATCGCTTTTCAATCTGATTGGTGTTGATGATTTGGTAATCAAAGCGGCCGACGGTGCGGAGAATGCGCTTATTCTCGGAAACAAAAGTGTGTCCGGAATCAACGAAATCAGCATTGATCAAAATATTCCGGCAGAATATTTTGATGTCATGGGGCGTCGTGTCGAGAATCCATCTCATGGGATATATATAGTGCGTCAAGGTTCAAAGATATTTAAGATAGCGCTATAAATTTGTTCTATCGAAACTTATGGTTATCGTCATTCGGTAACAATGAATATGAAATTACGATTGATATTGCTTGTGTTTCTCGCATCCATCACCGGAGGCATGGTTTCGGCTGCCACCGTATGGCTGAAGGGAGATACCTATGAGCAGAGGGCGTCAGCTCTTATAGATTGTATGGTGGCGTCAGCCCCGCAGAAAGGCGGCGAGATTAAATATCTGTCGCCTTTCTACATTGCTTGCATCCTCAAAAATGAACGTAAGGATGAGGCAGTGGCGCTGCTAATGGAAATGTATAACAAAGCGTTGGCCGATCCGCAAAAATTCTATGATTCAGGCTCCAATATGGATTTTACGGCTCATGCAACGATGCACGGATATCTGCTTACCAAGAATCTGATGCCTGAAAATCTTCGCGCGAAAATAAGGGAGTTCATGGAGATGGGCAAATATGTCCGCAAAAACGTAACGCTCAACATGAGGATGATGCAGGAATGCAGTGGATACCTATGCGCCGAGGAATGGCCTGATTTTGTAGATGCAGATGGTAATGATGCCACTGCAATCAAGAGTAGCGTGCGTGATGATATCCTCTCGACGATGCGCTCGTTCATAACCGACAATTGCCCTGAAGCTGACGCTTTCACGTATATAGTCACCAATCTGCAATATTTGCGAATGCTTGCTGAATTTTGCAAGGATGAGGAAATACGACAGGTGGCGGAGAATGCTTATCAACACGTGGCGGCTCAAATGCTTCTGCCTTGGAATCAAGGTCTTTATTGCGCCAATCCTCCACGTAGCAAAGGGTGGAATAATCTACAGACAGGCAACCTTGGCGCAGATGTGCAGATTAATCAGATCGCCTGGCTTTATTACGGCTCTCAGGAGGCAAGGCCTGTCAATGCTTCCGTCGGGAACAGCGACAATTTCGGATGTTTCAATTTTTGGATGGCGTATCAGCGTGACATAAAGCCATCGGATATGCTTGCCAAACTTGAGGCTGTCAAGGCATATCCCTATTCCTTTGAGGCTTCTCGTCACGAATCAAGCTACAGCTATGCCCGCTATACATTCCAAAGCGATAATTACGGGCTGTCAACGCAGCACATCGAGGGGAAGGCATCAGTCCTGAATGGATTCCAGTATACATATGCGTTTAAGGAAACCCGCAATCTGCACCTTGTGTGGCAAAGCGTTTCGTCGCCTTACAGTGTGTTCTGTGTATGTCACGATAACCCCGAGCGTCCGCAAAGATATCAGACCGTATCCAACAAAGCCGGTTATGGTGAAAACCCGTATCACCGTGTTTTTGGGCGTGGCAGGAGCGCCATAGGCATGTATGTTGTGGCTGATGACTATATGGATAATCCTGTATTCTATCAGATGTATGCGCCTTTCACACGCCAAGGCATATTGCTCCGGCGCATAGAGGAAATCAATGGGTATCGTTGGGTGGTGTGTCATACTGGCAGTATTATGTTTGCCTTTACCACTCCGGAGGAGTGGAAATGGGAGACGACAGGAGGAAAGTACGCCATATCCAACCATGATGTATTGCGCCTCTCAGATGAAAATCGTCGCCGTGGTTCATGGGTGCTTGAGACTACGGAAATTACGGATGATTACAGTGAAGCCGGAGGCAATCGTGATGAGGAGTTGTCGATATTTATCAGGCAGATAGCCTCTCGGTGCAAGATAGAGCTGTCGGCCGATTACGAGACATCAGCCACACCTACGCTTACCTATACCAATATTGATGGAGACCGGCTTGAGATGCAATATTTCTCACCCGAGACCGCATACTCCGGACAATATCGCATAAATGGCAAGGCTGTCATGCCTAATCTCGACTATATATCTCTCAGCCCTTATCTGGAGCAAAAAAAAGGCAGCAATGTCATGACATTGCATATGCCGGATGGCAATGCTGACATTGATTTTTGTGTGCCGCGTCTGCTGTATGACGCAAGTCCAAACGATGCCTGGAGTTTCCTTTATGATGCTGTCGTAAACTACACAGCTGATGGGGCAGAGGTGAATATGGGCGTAGATTCGGGAAACGGTAAATTTCGAGCCGATCTGCAGTACAAGGGGACGGGATTGCGTTTTGACCCTTCGGCTGACAAGTATCTTGCCATAGAGTTCGTCGGCAATAAACCGCAGGGAAACATTTCGCTTGAGATTCATAATCCAAGCTTGAAACTGGCCCGAAAGAATATGAAGCTTAGGAATTTTCAAGGAAATAATTTCAAGCATGGCGATAATACGATTGTGTACTGCGAATTGGCTCAATTGAAAACAGATGTGGTGGATGGTGAGTTTGCGAGCTATGGCGATGTGGCGGCATTCAATTCCAAGACAGTCACGATAAAGATTGCTGACAATACCGAGCCCCCGCATTCCTATAAGATCCGTTCTGTCAGAGTCGGTGAAAGTCTCGAGTCGTTAGGATTTAATGCCGAGGATGGCGGAGGCGCATCGGGCATCGGCATAATCTCATCGGATAATACTGAATCACCGGCAGAATACTATGATCTGATGGGGCGTCGCATATATATCCCGCAGCATGGTGGCATCTACATATTGCGCCAAGGTGACAGAGTAAAAAAAGTCAGACTATAGACACAAATGGACTATAAAACATGAGAGCACAACCGTCCGCGGCAGCAGGCAAGTCCTAAAAGGAAAGCCGCCCCGCGCCTCTGAACGGTCCTGAAAAGTTCAGAGGCGCATGGCGGCTTTTGTTCGTTGTCGCCCAAAGCCGTTTCTTTCGAAAGCTATGGGCATTATGCTTATCGGATTGTATCGTATTGTCCTTTAATGGCTCTTGTCATAGAATCTCATTTGGCATGAAAAGCAAAGATATTATGCCTGGGATTATTTTACAGGCTTTGGACACTCTTTTCACGACATCATATTTAATTCTTAACTATCTTTGCATTAGTTTTTATAATCATTTATACCATGGACAATTGTTTATTGCGTATCATAATCACAATTTTTTTATACATAAGTTGTGTATCCTCTTTTGGCAAAGTTGTTGCTCTTTCCGGCAGCACATATCAGGAAAGAGCGGAGTCGTTGATAGATCAAATGATAAACGCTGACTTGAAGCAAGGAGGAGATATAAAATATACCTCACCGTTTTATTTCGCCCGCATTCTTAAGAACGAGCGCAAGGATGACGCAGTCAAGAATCTGCTTGAAATGTATGATAAGGTGATGAAACACCCGGATGAGTTCTATGGTTCGGGCTCAAACATGGACTTCTGCGCACATGCGACGATGCACGGATATCTTCTCACAAAGGAGGTCATGCCTGATACGCTACGCAAGACCATACGGTCGTTCATGAGCATGGGCAAGTATATCCGAAAAAATGTCACGCTCAACATGAGTATGATGCAGGAATGCAGCGGATACCTATGCGCTCAAGAATGGCCTGACTTCATAGATGCTGATGGCAATGATGCTGTCAAATTGAAGGAAACGTTAAAAAAGCATATACTACAGACCATCCGCCCTTTCATAACGATGAATTGCCCGGAAGCGGACGCTTTTACTTATATTGGCACAAATTTGCAGTATCTGCGCATGTTGGCTGAATTTTGCGACGATGAAGAATTGCGGCATTGTGCGGAAAACGCTTATCAACATATCATCGCCCAAATGCTTCTGCCGTGGAACAAAGGGCTGTATTGCGCCAATCCGCCACGAAGCAAAGGCTGGGCTAATTTGCAGACTGGCAATCGCGATAGTCATGTGCAGATTGGGCAACTCGCGTGGCTGTTTTATGGCGGACAAAATGAGAGGTTTATAGAGGCTTCCGTCGGAAACAGTGACAACTTTGGATGTTTCAATTTCTGGATGTCTTATCAGCGCGATATAACGCCTATGCCATTTCTTGACTCTCTTAATCAGCAAAAACAATATCCGTATTCATTTGAGGCTTTGAGAATGGAAGGCAAGTATCGATATTCAAGATATACATATCAGAGCGATAATTATGGCCTTTCCACGCAGCACATTGAGGCGGAGCCTCAATATTTAAAAAATTTTCAGTACACCTACGCATTTAAGGAAACCCGCAACCTTCATCTTGTGTGGCAGAGTGAGGTGTCGCCCAACAGCGTGTTCAGTGTATGCCATGACAACCCCGAACGGCCGCAACGCCATCAAACCAGGTCAAATAAACTTGGCTATGGCGAGAATCCGTATCATCGTGTGTTCGGTCGTGGAAAGAGTGCTATAGGGGCTTATATAGTGCCAAAGAACTATATGGACAAGCCCGTATTTTATCGGATGTATGTGCCGTTTACCCGTAAAGGCATCCTTAAACGAATTATCAAAAAGATTGGAGGCTATGAATGGGTGATCTGTCACACCGGCACTATGATGTTCGCTTTCACCACACCGGAAGAATGGACATGGGAGAAACGAGATGGCAAATTTGCAATTGCGGGGCATGATGTTCTTGTTCTGAGCGATGCAGACTGCCGGCGTGGAGCGTGGATTCTGGAGACGACGGAGATCACCGATGAATATCGTGACGAAAACAGAAATCTCTCTAAAGAGTTGAATAGTTTTGCGGAAGCTCTGAAAGACAAAGCGCGAGTGGAGTTGTCGGATGATTATGCCGAGTCAGATAAACCGATCATTACATATCGGAATATCGATGGGGATGTGCTTCAACTTCAATATTTCTCCCCGGAAACACCTTATGAGAATTATTACCGAATGAATGAAACAAATATCCAGCCCAATTTTACGCATATATCGAAAAGCCCTTACATGGAGCAAACGGCAGGCAACCATATAGTTACATTCCATTTGGAGAATGGCGTTCAAGAAGTGGATTTGGAATAACGCACCAATAGCATAAAATGAATCTCCGAGAAATCATTTTCATGATCATTGACACAATATTACCCCTGACACACTGATGACTGTCAGTAATTTTGCACCGGTCAGTGATCATACATTGCAGGCGGTGACTAAAGACGGAAATAAACAATCATTATATTTAACACTTATTTTTATTCATGGAAAACATTGGTAAAATGACTGAAAGTTTCCGAAAGCATTTTCGGGGCTGGTTGACTGCTTTCCTTTTGTGTCTGTCAAGCGCTGCATGGGCACAAGTTAATGTAACCGGTATCGTGACCGATAATCAGGGGGAACCGATAATCGGAGCAAGTGTTGTAGAAAAAGGGCGTAACGCCGATGGTGTCATCACAGACATTGACGGAAGATTCTCGCTCAATGTAAAAGACGCGCAAGGAACACTGATCTTCACTTATACCGGCTACAAGACGGAGCAAGTCTCTTTGAAAGGGAGGACCTCTCTCAGCATCGCAATGATTGAGGATTCTCAGGTGCTTGATGAGGTTGTTGTTGTCGGATATGGATCTGTAAAAAAGAGCAATCTTACGACTTCCGTTTCGAAAATTACATCAGATGCCATTGATGGACGTCCGGTCACTAATCTCAGCGATGCCTTGTCGGGACAGCTTGCCGGACTTCAGACTCAAACCGGGAGCGGTTTGCCTGGTGAAGAAATGCAGATAACCGTCCGCGGAACGAGCTCGATCAATGGTTCGTCCACGCCCCTTATTGTTGTCGATGGAGTAATCACTGATGACATGAACAGTGTCAATCCGTCTGATGTGTCTTCTATACAAGTCCTTAAAGATGCTGCCGCCACATCTATTTATGGTGCGCGAGGTTCCGCCGGTGTAATTTTAATTGAGACCAAGGAAGCCCAAAAAGGAGCGCCTACCGTCAAGTGGGAATCATATATCGGCTTTCAAAATGCTGTAGGTATGCCTGAAATGATGTCGCCTAAAGAATGGATGGCATATAATGTCTGGCTGAAGAATGCAATGTGGTTGCAAAAAGACGGCAAGAATTCTCTTGAAACTCCTAATATGTCAAGGCCAAGCGGTGATCGTGTAAATCCTAATTGGCTTGCCAATCCAGATGCAACCGTCGGAGACTATACCTTGCGGGATGATTTGCCACAGACAGATTGGATCGACGCTATTATGCGAACCGCATTCACACAAAACCACCAGGTGTCAATTTCAAGCAAGGGTGACCGCTATTCTCTGTACGTATCAGCCGGTTATCTAAATCAAGAAGGAATCATACGATATACGGATTTCGAACGTTTCAATTTCCGCATCAATGCAAGTATGAATATCGGAAAAAGATTGACTGCCGGGATTAAATTCGCGCCTACGGTCTCAATGCAGAATAGAGGTGAGTCAGAGGGAAAAGATAAGGCAATCATGAGTTCTCTTTCCACCGTGCCCATTATCGGCATGGATGAAGGCACACGCAGCCTTGGATTCAGCTCATTCCGTTCGAATGATGTCAATCCTTACGAGCGACTTCGTCAGGTTACCGACAAGCGCAAAATAAAGAGCTTTGATATCGCGGCATGGGTTGATATAAATCTTTTGAAGGGCATGACATTCAAATCAATGTTCAACTATGCCTCGAATGACCGTACTGATGAATATTTTCTGCCTCTTGATGTGCAGAAGGCATCGGTGAGCAGCGCGGTAGCGACAACTACCATGCTTGACAACACTCGTACCGGATGGCAAAACACCTTGACTTATGATTTTACATTAGGCAAAATACATGAGTTCAGCATTTTGGCCGGGCAAAGCATTGAGAGCCGTAACGTATTCAATGCGACTCTTGGGGCAAGCAATTTCCCGCTTGACAATGTCACAACGCTTAATCAAGGAGCCACTCCTACCAAAGCAAACACTCTAAGGAACTACGTGCGCACAGCTTCGTTTTTCGGACGTGTGAACTATAATATCGCCGATCGTTATCTTTTCTCGGCTTCGGTGAGACGAGATGGTTCGTCAAGATTCGGTAAGTCAAATCGCTGGGGAACATTCCCCTCATTTTCCGCAGGATGGAAAATCAGCAGCGAATCATTCATGGAGAACGTATCATTTATCAATCTATTCAAGCTGCGCGGCTCATGGGGCATGTCAGGAAACGACCGCATCGGATATAGTGATTATCTTTCGGTATTCAATACTGGCAATACTGCTTACGGTAACACCACAGCCATTGCTATATATCCGTCAAATTATGCGAATCCCGATTTAAAATGGGAAACCACAAAGGCTGTCGATTTCGGTTTTGACATTTCGTTGTTCAATAACAGGATTCAGTTTAACGCTGACTATTATATCAACCGTACGGACGATTTGCTTTATAGCCTTCAGTTGCCGGCGACATCCGGATTCAATACCACAAAGACCAATATGGCTTCGCTCGAAAATCGCGGATGGGAGATTGATCTGACAACCACTAATATCCGCAATAAGAAGTTTACATGGACATCTACGCTTAATCTTTCATCTAACAAAAATAAAGTGCGCGATCTGGGAGGCAATGACGACATCATCACCGATGCTTGGAATGCGGCATTTATTACCAAAGTCGGAGGTCCTATATCCCAGTTCTATACCTATCGCACTGATGGCCTTCTGACTGAAGATGATTTTGAGAAAAATGCCGATGGCACATATAACCCGAAAAAACCGCTTGTGCCAACCGTAAAAGGCAAAACGCAACGTCCGGGTAACGTAAAATATGTAGATCAGGATGGCAATGGCGAAATTGATGCCAACGATCGCGTGGCTTATGGCTCAAACGATCCCGATCTGATGTTTGGTTTCACCAACCGCTTTACCTATCGGAATCTATCGTTGAGTGTGTTTTTGCGCGGGCAAATTGGCGGAAACATATTATGGATTGGTTCCCGTAATCTTGATACTGGCGGCAAATACGGCGCTAACAACACCCTCAAGCGTTGGTTGCACTGCTATAAGCCGGAATTTGCCAATGGTGATCCGATTCCTTATGATCTTGGTGTAGATATGACATGGGATGGCAAAACGCCACTGCCTTACGGCTTAGGCGATAATTCCGAACAAGATGGACAGCTTCACCGCACGGATCTTGAGATATTCGATGCAAGTTTCCTGCGCATACAGAATATCAATCTATCCTACGCATTCCCCAAGAAATGGTGTAAAGCGCTCAGCGTAAAATCTGTACGCGTATATGGAACTGTTGAGAATCTGCACACTTTCACCCATTACTTCGGTAATCCGGATACAAACAGCTATAGCTCTAATCCCATGACAAAGGGCGCGGACTATAACACATATCCGCTTTCAAGAAAATACATATTCGGAATCAACGTAAATTTCTAATAACGACATCATGAAAACTAAGCATATAATTACCGATCTGGCGATAGCGCTTTTCAGCATTATCGGACTAAGCTCCTGTGATGATTATCTCGATGTCAATCAGCCATCGATATACACTAACCAGAATCTGTATCAGACATCCTCCGACTGCGAGGCGGCCATAGCCGGAGTATATAACCAGCTGCAGAAAGTTTATAACTGCAATTACCACCTCAATATCATCTATCGTGAGGATTGTGTCAAGAACATGAACAACAATGTGACACGTTTCACCGACACTCCAAGCGAAAGATCCTGGGAGACTGCCTACAAGTCACTTTGGACGCTTATTGACAGGAGCAACCAGCTTCTTGACAATATCGACAAGGCAACGTTTGCGGATGAATTGCAACGTGACCATATCAAAGGTGAGGCTTATGCCATGAGGGGATTGGCCTACCTCCAGATGGCTTGGTGCTGGGGAGGCAGTCCCATTCTCACCACGACTCTTCCGTTAGGTGAGCTCAAGAAAGTCAAACGCTCCTCACAGGAAGAAACCTACGAACAGTGCATCCGTGACTTTAAAACCGCCTTTGGCCTTCTGCCGGGCAAAAGGACGGGAAAAGAGGTCGGGCGTGTAAATTCATACGCTGTCGCAGCTATGCTCGGAAGGACTTACATGTATATGCACGATTATGAAAATGCTGCCGAATGGCTTAGTTTGGTAATCGAGCAGGAGGGCGCCCTCTATAAGATGGCAAGCAACTATCTTGATTGTTTTGATGACAAGTTTGATAACACTTCAGAACGAGTATGGGAAGTTCAATATATAGCCGGAGCATCAGCGAAGGCTCTTGGCGTCAGTCAGCAACTTTACAGCATGTTGCTTCCGTCGACTATCAATTTAACCAAAGATACCCCTCTGCTTCATAACATTTCATTTCAGGGGCCTTCCGGAACAGCGCAGGTTTCGCAATCGCTGTATCAGGATGGCGTCTATGAGGATGGAGATACTCGCCGCGACGACACAATGGTCAACAATCTTTATTTCGACAAAAGCTATCAGGCTCCTGACGCTTATATCGCACGCAAGTTCCTGAGAGCAACCGGAAGCAAACCCTCGGCCTACGATGAGTGGGGTACAAATGTCTCTATCATCCGCTACACCGATGTGAAAATGATGTATGCTGAGGCTCTCAATGAGATAGACTATGCCGGTAATATCAACACAATCCTCTCAATTCTTAATGAGGTGAGAAATCGTGCCGGGCTTGGTAAGATTGATGCTAAAAGACTCAATAGCAAAGAAGCGACATTTGACTACATAGTCCGAGACCGTTTTGTGGAATTTTGTTTTGAAGGTCTGAGATGGCCCGACCTGATTCGTTGGGGGCTTGCGGAAGAAGCGATGGAACGTCATTTCTCCCTCAAAAATGAAGGGTTCAACTCCGCGACCGGGATCCCGATGTATTCAATGGGAAAACGTAATCTTCTCGCACCTATCCCACAATCGGAAATCAATGCCTATGCTGATCAAAATATCATGTGGCAAAATGACGGATATTAGTCAGGTATAAGTTTATCGCCAGCTTGATTGGCTTCATTATGTTGTCCGGCGCAAATGCCGGACAACTTTTTTCACAAACCAACAACTTTTTTTCGGGCGCACGACTGTATTTGCCAGGCAAAAGGTGCTGTCAGAGAAACCTATGACTTTTCTCACAGTTTTACTGCCGATGGATTTAAACGAAAATCCGGAAATGCAAGCGAAAATGATTGATACTGAAAGCTGTGATAGAAACAGTAAAGTTTCGCTGCCTGTTGGGGATTTCAAGCTGATTATCGACATATCCTCAACCGGAGATTGGCAAGTGAACCGAAATGCTGATTAACCGATTCGACATGGCTTCATTTGGATTTTGTAAGCCAAATGAGACCATGTTGATGCATATGAATTCAGAAAAATCACTATATTTGCAGTAGTTTTAGGATCGTTAACATCGGATCATAATAAAGCGGCCATGCGCATCCACTTTCATTTTTCATACTTCTTGCCTTCTCTAAATCAAATGGAAAATCAACGAAAACTCTACATAATGCTGCTGTTCGCCATTTTTTTATGCACAGGCGTTTCAGTCAGAGGTGAAAATATGTCATCCGTCAGCTATTCGGTAAACGATGGTTTATCTAATAACACTGTAAAAGCCATCTGTCAGGATGAGAGGGGGTATATCTGGATTGGCACCAAGAACGGTCTCAACAGGCTTGACGGTTATGACATAAAGAATTATTATCATTTGCCAAGTCAGACATCCCGGCAGCCGAATGATATAGTCAGCATCAGCCGCCTTTCCGACGGATTATTTTGGATAGGGACTTTTTCAGGGATTGTCCTTTTTGATCCTGATGAGGAGAAATTTGTTGATGTCGGAGAAAAATATCAACACAAACATCTTCCGGCATCGGTTGTTACAGGTATCCATGAAACACCCGATGGAGATGTATATGTAGCCACAAAGCAAGGGTTATATCGTTTTTGTAGGGATAACGGCACATGTGAGGAGTTGGAGGAGTTCAGGGATACATATATCCATTCGATGACTTCGGCCGATGACAATAAAGTGTTGATTGATGTGTATGGAGAGGGGCTTGATTTATTAGATCTGTCTTCCGGACGGCGCACACCCCTTTTGACAAATAAGAACGGTTTTTCCATCATGGCCGGATTAAAGGACAAGGCAGGGACAGTATGGCTCGGGCGCGAATTGAATGAATTATATAAATACAGTCCAAACGATGGCACTCTTTCGCCCATCGCCGCAACATCCGAACCGAAAGTAATGTTGCGTAATAACTATATTCATGACATTTGCCAGCGTGATGACAGCACACTCCTTTTGGCCACTGATTTGGGGCTTGTTTGTTTCGACATGGTCAAATCGCGTCTTTATGTCCATCCTGAACTTGACAACCACAAGCGTCTGATGACAGTGTATCAAGACCGGCAGCATAACATCTGGACCGGCTCTTTCGGCCAGGGGGCAACCTATTATCATCCTCTGCAAAATGTGTTCAGGCATTATCCTCTTGACAATGGAGGAAATGACTGTATTCATGTTGTCGGGAAAATGGCTGAGTTGAATGATAAATTATGGATAGGTCACAGCAAGGGGCTCATAGGCATTAATCCCGAAAATCCGACAGAGATTGAACGTGTGTCACTTGGCGGGATTGATGCTGAAGGGGAGCCGGAGCTTTATTATGCGGAGCCGGTCGATGATTCGAAAATATATCTTTATTTCCTCAACAGGGGGTTGTATGTATTCACTCCAGCTGATGGCCGGTTGATTCATGAGGAAATCAATCTTGGTGGTGAAGAGCAGGTACGAGCGATCACGACCGATGTAGAAGGCGCATTATGGATTGCGGCTGATGACCTTGGATACATCAACAGAGCCACTGGAAAATTCGATAGAAATTTTTCGACTAATTATAGCGGCACCACACGTTATATGCTGACTCAGGACATCCTTCGCAACGGAGATAGCATGATAATTGGAGCTCGCACTAACGGAATTTGGATATATCCTTATCATCCTGAGAAATATGAGCATTATTTCAAAGGGGTGCAGCCGGATGTAAGCCGCCTCAAAAACATCAATGTCAGTGTGCTGTATAAAGACAGCAAGAACAACATCTGGGTAGGGACTTACGACGGAGGTCTTTACCGTTGGAATCAGTCTCAAAGAGGGCTGAAGCATTTTTCGACGGATAACGGACTTGTCCACAATTCAATATGTGCCATTGTCGAGGACAAGACTAATGGCGACATATGGGTCGCTGCGATCAACGGTTTGTCTCGGATTAAAAATGACGGAGTCATTGCCAATTATAATCACAAAAATGGATTCCCGCTTGACGAAGTATCAACAAAGTCAATGATTCAGACCGGAAACGGCAATATATTTATAGGCGGAAACAATGGTATCGCGGAAATAGATTCGTCGAACTTGGCTATGAGGGCGCGAGAAGTTCCTACGGTAGCGATATCTGTGCTTGAGACTCTTGGCGGTCAAGGGAGTGCTGAATACATATCATTTGGCTACCCATGCAATGAGGATGGAATAAAATTGCCTTATGACAACTCAACAATAAGGATTAAGTTCTCAACTCTCGATTTTTCCGCTCCTGAGACGTATCGATACTCCTACCGTCTTATCGGGCTTGATGACGAATGGCATGAAATAGAGCAGAATGAGGTTATATATTCTAATTTGTCATCAGGTAAGTATAAATTTGAGGTGATCGCTTTGGATGCTGAAGGTCATTTTAGTGAGAATGTGTGCAGTCTGTCATTTAAAGTAAAACCGGCTCCTTGGGCGACATGGTGGGCAATATTGCTGTATTTGTTGTTCATACTTAGTTTTGCTTATATTGTGGTGCGTTATTTCCGTCAGAAGAAAGAGTCGGATTATCGGCAGAAAATCGAACGAATCGAGAAGGATAATATTCGGAAGAATTATCAGATGCGTATCGAATTGTTTACGAATTTTTCTCATGAGCTGCGCACGCCACTCACTCTAATCACTGGGCCGGTTGATGATCTGATGCAGGATCCCAGACTCCCTGGCGAGCTTAAAATGACCGTGAGGCAGATTCAGAAAAATTCAAACAGATTGCATCTTCTTGTAAACCAACTCCTTGATTTTCGTAAGCTTGAGCATGGTGTTGTCAGATTAAAACTTAGCCGGATAAGGTTGTCGGAGTTTGTTGCCGAACAGATTGACAGCTTCAGAGAGCTGTTGACCCGACATGATTTATCGGTTGAATACAAAAACAGCTATGACGGCGATGAGGTATGGGCTGATGCAGATTTGTTGAGCAAAGTAATGTTCAATTTGCTTTCAAATGCAATCAAACATTCACCTAAAGGAAGTGTCATATACATTGCCACCTCATTATCTGACGATTCAAAATCGGTAAATATCACTGTGCGCGATTGTGGTGAAGGTATCGATCCGAAATATCAGAAAAGTATCTTTGATCCGTTCTTCCAGATTGGCACAGCGAACAAAAAACAAATGTTTGGCAGTGGCATCGGTTTGAGTCTGGTGCGATATGTCATGGAATTGCATAAAGGAAATATCCGTGTTGAAAGCGAACTCGGCAATGGTGCATCCTTTATAGTGGAGCTGCCATTAGGAACCGCTCATTTCAGCCCTGAAGAAGTGAGCTATGTAGAGGATACTCATGCCGCTGCGTTCCGGCAAGAAACCCCACACGCAGATGAAAATCTATTGACAGAGGGCATGGAGATGCATGACAGTGAAGATTCACGTCCTCGGATATTGGTTGTTGAGGATGACGATGACCTTCGGCAATATATTGTGGGGAAATTAAGTGGCGAATATAACGTCATGAGCGCATCCAACGGACGTGACGGACTGGAAACCGCAAGAAAAGAATTGCCCGATTTGATAGTTAGCGACATCGTCATGCCTCTGATGGATGGCATTGAGCTTTGCACAAATGTAAAGCAAGATTCAGCCATGGGGCATATTCCTGTAATATTGCTCACAGCCCGAAGCCTGGACGAACAGATAGCGGAAGGCTATGGAGCTTTAGCCGATGATTATGTGCTGAAACCGTTTAAGGGGAATATTCTTATGGCGAAAATCAACAGTTTGCTGCAGAATCGAGCTAAGTTGCGCCTGCTTTTGAGTAATAAAATCGAGACTCCGGATGTGGCCATTGAGGAAATCAAGAATGAAGATCCATTCATGAATGAACTCATAGAGCTCATCAAAAAATACGCCAATGACTCCTCGCTCACTATTGAAACTCTGTATACCGAACTTGGAATGAGCCGCACTCAATTTTTCCGTAAGATTAAGGCTGTATCAGACCTTTCGCCTAATAAGCTTATATTGGATATACGAATGAAAATGGCTGTTGAAAAATTCAAGGATGGAGACAAGACAATCTCAGAGGTTGCGTATGATGTCGGATTCTCTGACCCGGCCTATTTCAGCAAAGTCTTTAAATCAGTTTTTAACATGACGCCGACTGAATACCAATCACAACAACGAAAATCACGAAGAAAATAGTCCCGCAACCGGAAATGCTTTCGCATCGGTCTTAATTTACCGGCCTTTGGCACGATTTTTCACTATCGGTCAAAGGCTTTTTTTGTAAGTTTGCATCAGTTAAAAAGCCGAGTTTATCATGAAGAATCATCTTATCACTTTTCTTATCGTTCTGCTTGGCGGTTTTCCTTGTTTTGGAAAAACTGAAGTATTGTCAAGCAAACACCCACTGAGGTTTTATAGGGAAGAACCCATAAATATGCCGATATACAGTTGGCCACGTACTTTGGTTTCATATCCCGTAGTCTTTGACGGGAATGTGCAGTCAGAGTATGATTTGAGTCTGCATGACAATATTTCCGAAAAAAACGTGCCATTTCAGCTCTCCAAAATAAAAAAGGACGGGCATGGAATGATACAATCCGCGATAATAAATTTCTTTGCGGAGCTTCCAAGCGGCAAGGCGTATGACTATACATTGTCTATGTCAGGCAGTGTTAAGAAAACGATTGTCAGCCCGGTTAAAGTTGAAAAAAATACTGACTATTGGACCTTAGGGAATGAAGAATTTATGGTCAGAATACCTTCAGGCAACACTCACGTCAGAGAGTGTGTCCCTGCGCCGATTATAGCCATTGGGAATAATAAGCGTATTACAGGTGAAAATATACTAATAGATACAAATAACAAGGTAAAGAAGATTGACACTGAAGTAATTGAAGCCGGCGATTTATTCGCTGAATGCTCAGTCACTTACACATTTTCAAGCGGAGCCACTTATCTTGCGAAAGTGAAGGTGGTTCATGGTTATCCATTTGTGATTTTCGATGAAGAAATCAGCGGTCTGACATCAGTTGACAGTGTCAGATTGGATTTGTCATGGAAAGGTATTGACCCAACGCACCGTTACGGAAACTGGGATCGGCAGAAGGAAGTCTCGGTAGATGGCGGGCTGCCCATTGATAAACCAATCTACACCAACTGGTGCCAAGAGGACCCTCATTGGACGGGTGAAGGCTGGGTGGAGAACCCATCTGAAAAAATGTTGTATCGCCTGCTTCCTTTTGCCGGAAACTCCTCGCGCGAACAGGTCGCGGCCATGACCTTTTGGGAAACGAATGATAATCCCTGTGAGATAGGCGTGTTTGTCTACGATCATAATCGATGGAACGATCGCCAATATGGAATATGGCAGCCTACCTCTGATCTTTGTGTCTATTTCCACTATGCGGATAATATATTGCATTTCACTTATCCGCTTATCGGCGGGACGCGCTCTACGGCAATAGTGCTTAGCGACATCAATAAATCGCATGACGAACTTGACGCCTATAATGCCGCCATCGGAGATGTTGCAGCCCGTGGTGGCGCTGATTCGCCTGATGAAATGGGATTCCGTCACACTATGATGCTGCACAGACAGTATGGTCTCCTGAATCTTGACATTGTCAAGGATTGGGTTTTGGAGTATCCATCCGACGGAACGCATCCTGCTTCTCCTTTCGCTAAACGACCCGGAGCAGTCTCGGCTGAGAATTTTTACAAGCAGATAACGAGTTCGCCCATGGCCTACTACATGACAGGGCTCAATAGTTTCCCCGGCATCCACTCCATATCGCACAGGCCTTTATTTGGAAATTGGGTGCAGGACTATATTGAATTATATGGCGCGCTTACGCCTGATCAGCTGCGCACTGTCAATGGCCTGTTTCTGATTTCGGCTTATGTCAATACTCTTGAGTCGATGAACGCCATACGCACTTCGTTGGCAGGCACAGCCAACATGGCTGCTGACGGATGGGCGGTGCCTGGGCAAATGTCATTTCTGTTTCCTGATCATCCCATGGCCAAGGAGTGGGCTGATTTCTTTGAAAAGACAATAGAAATATATGGCATTTTCTATACTCGTCCTCAGGTGAAGGCCTATGAATCCAATGCCGGCAGATGGGTAGAGAGCCTCGGCATCTATAACTGGGCATTTCTGCGCCCTACATCACATACCAATACAGCCCTTATCGCCTATGACGGGAAGAATCGGTTCGCTGACAGCTCAATGGCAAAGCGCGGACGATGGATGCTTGACATGATGACTGCCCCTGTATCAGTAAAAGATAAAGATGGGAATGTGTCAATCAGCCGTTCTTATCCTCCTCATGGAGCACATGGAGGTGGACGTATCGTGCCCCGTTATTGTTCTGTAAGACAGCTTGCGGATTGGATGAAAAATTATGATCCGATTCTTGCGGAACAACTTTATTGGACAGGTGAAATGGGCCCCGGCGTGGAATCAAAGCCCGGAAACACAGATTGGCTATATCCCCATCGCGCCCAATTCGCCGATGAAAATAAAGGCACCAATCCTCATCTAAAAAGTACGAAATACACCGGTCATGGGATAGTTTTGCGAGCCGGTGTCGATACGGATGAAGAGCTGTCAATTCATCTTAACCAAGTTGATAAAGGCCCCAATTACCGTTGGGGACATCAAGGTCAGGGAAATGCCGGTGGACTATATTTTTATGCCAAAGGCAAAATATATACCGGACATGAAAATGAAGCGGTCGGTGACCACATGCAGAATAATCTTGATGGAGTCACAAATTTCGGAGTAATGAAAAACGGTGCTTTCCACAATATTGGCATGAATGAACTGGTGGCTCCTCTCTACGACCTTGGTGCTGTCCAATTGGCTGAATTGCGGTCGGTGGAAGGCAAAGAAAGTTTTGCCTGGCCTGAATATTTATCGCGCAGCGTCATGCTTGTCGGCACTGATTACTTCCTTATATATGATGAGACCGGAACAAACTGGAGAGCCGGAGCAAGATTCTCATGGTTCAAAAACAAGGAGGATGATTATCCCAAAATAGTATTCTTCGGCAAGAAAGCCCGTCCTGACCATTGGTCAAAAGGAGAGACAAATCATGCACATGGGTTCTATCGTGATGCAGACGGCTCGCTTCTCACTCTTGTGACGCATAAGGGAGACGATGTTGATGTAAACAATGGCAAGACGTTGGTTCCATCTCTGATGAAAGGTGAGCCTATATATGAATTTGTTCCCGATGACAAAAAGTACCCGGCCAATGTCCTTCATATACGTACGCCTCATAGTGCCGATATCGTTTTCCGCGATGGCGATAATATCGCATATGCCACCGGCGCAGAGGCATTCAATGGCACGGCTGGTGTGATACGTCGCATGAACGACGGGGAGCTTATTCTCGCCTTGATGAGGGGTCGGAAAATCGAGGCCGATGGATTTTCGCTGGAACTTTCAGCCCCGGGCACAGCTATCGCTTTTACCCGGTATGATGAAGCCAATTGCAAAGGGCGATTCAAGAGCGATGGCTTGGCATCTCTTACCATAAAGGGAGTGAAAGGCGGAAATCTTTTCATCGATGGAATACGTCAAAAAACCACTGACAACGTAGCGCTTCCGGCAGGCGAACATGCCATCGAGTACTCCAATAAGGCTACTCCTATGCCTGTCAACATCGTTGATGCAGAGTACAATCCTTCCGGGACAATGATTTATCTTGATTTCCCGCCATCCACCTCAAAAGCGATTATAGAAATGTCGGCTGATAATAGTGTGACATGGGAGAAGGTTGGAACGACTGACAAGGCAATCTATAAGCTGCCCAAAACCGGACATGGCAAAATACATGTGCGGGCTGTGGGGTTGAATGGAAATAAACGGGCTGATTTCGCACAGGAATATCCAATATATAATCAACAAGGCGCCCCACACACTCCTGACGGGCTGAAACTGAGATTATCTGCTGATACAGTAGCTATGTCGTGGGGTAAAGTGCTTGGAGTGCGCACTTACCGAGTATATCGCAGGACGGCGGGAATGTCTGATTTTGTGATGATATACGAAGGAGACAAGAATGAATATGTCGATACGGAAGCAACCGGAACAATTCCTCCCTGCAAAATGCCGGGAGAATTGGACAACAGGCAGACAGCAAATCAGGACTGCGCCATCTATGAGTATCGGATCACTGCCGTGAACGGATATGGCGAGAGCCAACCATCCTCTATCGCAGACACAAATCCGGCTTCATGGTTAAATTGGTATCCTGACACTGATTTAAAATTTAAGCGCAACTCCGCATTCTGGATGCCTCCGTATGTGCCGGAATCTGAAGTCCCGGAAAAATATTACCCGAATTGAATGGATTGATCTCAATTATAGACAATAAAAATAAAATAGGAATATGAAACTTTCTGACATTTTTCGCTCAATCGTTCTTGGCTCACTCTGCATGGCGTGTGTGAGCTCTAAGGAAAATAACTTAAGTTATTTTGATGACATGCCAAAGGAGGCCGATCCTGTAGAGATCGGCACCCTCATTACCAAGAGATTTCTTTCACAGGGACATTCACAATACGGAAGTCCGTTGAGGGTCAATGAACCGCGCACTCAAATCACCTATCCCGATGTATGCACATGGCTTGGTGGACTTTGGTTTGCGAAGGAAACGAATAATATAGAGTTGACCAAAGGTCTTCAGGCCCGGTTTGAGCCGCTGTTTGGTCATGAATCGCATCTCCAGCCAAAGCCTAATCATGTTGACAACAATGTGTTTGGAGCAATACCATTGGAACTTTTCATTCAGACCGGTGAGGAGCGTTATCTGGAGCTTGGACTCAAATACGCCGATTCGCAGTGGCAACTTCCTGATGGTTGGAAGATTAAACCTGGAGAAACACGAAAAAGCTCCATGTATGGCGATTTGATTGATGCAGACATATGCCAACCCGAACAGAAAGAATGGTCTGATAACGGATATTCCTGGCAGACAAGATTTTGGCTTGATGATATGTATATGATAACTACAATTCAGGCCCAGGCTTTTAGAGCAACCGGCAATGACGAATACATCAGCAGGGCTGCCCGTGAAATGGTGCTGTATCTTGACTCAATACAGCAGCCATCGGGTCTGTTTTTCCATGCTCCTTCTGCTCCATTTTGTTGGGGCAGGGGCAACGGATGGATGGCTGTCGGAATGTCAGAACTGCTGCGCATGCTCCCGGACAACGATAAGAGCCGAACCTCTATTATGAACGGTTATCTCAAGATGATGGAGAAACTTAAAGATACGCAAAGCGAAAGCGGAATGTGGAAACAGGTAGTTGATGACATCAGCATGTGGGATGAGACAAGCGGTTCGGCAATGTTCACTTATGCCATGATCACAGGAGTCAAGCACGGTTGGCTTCCGGCGGATGAGTATGGCCCTGTGGCACGCAAAGCGTGGATTGCACTGAGTGGCAAGGTTAATGCTGCAGGTGATGTCGAAGGCGTATGTGAAGGCACTATGCTTGGTGATAATAGCGAGCATTATCGTAACCGCCTTGCTCTGACCGGCGATCTTCATGGCCAGGCTCCCGTATTATGGTGCGCGTATGCTTTAATCTCTGAATGATGAGGTGGATTTTGCCATTGTTATTGCTGTTGCTGTCATCATGTGGCTCTCCATTGACACATTTTGACATAGAAAACACAATCGATATTGAACGTGAAAATGAGTTGATCGTTTTTACGCGTGATCAGTTGCATGTGCCGTCTGACTTTGAGTGTATTCCAATAGTAACCTCTGATGCAGGTGACACCATCCCATGTCAATGCGATGACATGGATGGTGACGGTATGTGGGATGAAGCGGTAATGGCCATATCGTTGAAGCCTCTCGAACGTATATCTCTTCAGATTAATTGGGTAGATTCAATCGACATGCCGATGTTTGCGCCTCTGACGAATGTCCGTTACGGAAAAATGACCCGACCAAACCATGTTGAGGAGCTTAAGAGCGACAGCCATGGCAGACATGGATTGCCAAGGGGCAGCCATATGTACCCATATCAGATGGATGGCCCGGCATGGGAGAATGACAAGGTGGGATTCCGACACTATTTTGATGGACGCAACTGCTGCGATGTATTCGGAAAGCTAACAGCGGAAATGGTTCTTGACACTGTAGGCATAACACCTGAAGGATTCCCTCACAACACCTATCAGGAGATGCGCCGTTGGGGGCTTGACATATTGAGTGTGGCGAACTCGTTTGGCCTTGGCGGCCTTGCATTAGAAACTCCTGACAGCCTTTGCCGGTTGGGGGTTACGGCCAAAGATACTGTTGATGTCATTGATGTGACGCAATACAGGCTTGTAGCGGAAGGTCCTGTCAGATCTATTTTTCGTCTTGCCTATAAGGGCTGGCGCACAGGATGCGGCGAAATCGATGTGACAGAGGAAATCACAGTGTTGCCGAGCATACATGGATATGAGAAAAAAGTGATTCACTCTCCTCTGCCTGCTCATACGAGCCTTGTTACGGGGATCGTGGCCAATCTAAACACTCTTCCTGGAATAGAGGCGGATAGAAACGGATACCATGCGATAATGACACATGACCAACAGACTGTAAATTGTGAAACATATTTAGGCTTGGCGATCATTGTCCCGGATGAGTGTTATGGCGGCAACTTCAATGCGCCTGACAGCATAGGCGACATCAGAAAGACATGGTGCGCGCGTCTGCGCCAGGATAGCAATGGAGAATGCAAGTTCAGAGCCTATGCAGCCTGGGAATTGAGCGACACAATCTTTGCCTCACGTCAACATTTCATTAATTATATTGATTCTGAAATGAAACGGATCTCAACTCCTGTTAAAATCATCTTTTAATCACATTGAAAAGTTATAAGCAAAGATAATGAAGCGGATTATAACAATAATGCTGTGCGGATTTGGCATCACCTTGTATTCAGCGGCATCGAATATCTATCATGGCAATTGGATAGATTTCAATAAAAATGGGCTGATGGACATATTTGAAAATCCTGAAGCCAACATTGAGGATAGGGTTGCCGATTTGCTGTCCCAAATGACCATTGATGAAAAGACGTGCCAGATGGCAACCCTTTATGGCTCAGGCCGAGTGTTGGAAGATGCTATGCCGACAGCCGGCTGGAAACATGAGCTGTGGAAAGATGGAATCGGAAACATAGATGAACAACATAACGGGCTCGGCACTTTTGGCTCTCTATATTCTTTCCCTTATGCAAAACACGTCGATGCAAAGCATGCTGTGCAAAGATGGTTTGTTGAAGAGACCCGCCTCGGCATTCCTGTTGATTTCACAAATGAAGGAATTCGTGGCCTGTGCCATGACCGAGCCACCTTCTTTCCTTCCCAAAGCGGACAAGGGGCCACTTGGAATAAGGAGTTGATTTCACGCATAGGTGAAATAGAGGCGATTGAAGCCGATTTGCTTGGCTATACCAATATTTATTCTCCCATACTTGACATTTGTCAGGATCCACGTTGGGGACGTGCGGTGGAATGTTATGGAGAAGACCCGTACCTTGTCGGTCAACTTGGCAAACGGATGATTGAAAGTTTGCAGAAGCACAATCTGGTATCGACAGTAAAACATTTTGCGGTTTATAGCATCCCTGTTGGCGGCCGCGATGGCAAGACACGTACAGATCCACATGTCGCACCTCGTGAAATGCGGACTCTTTATCTTGAGCCATTCCGTGTCGCTTTTCAGGAAGCCGGTGCTTTGGGAGTTATGAGCTCTTATAATGACTATGACGGAGAGCCGGTGACAGGCAGTCATCGTTTCCTGACGGAAATACTTCGCGACGAATATGGATTTAATGGCTATGTTGTCTCTGATAGCGAAGCTGTGGAATTTATAACGACTAAACACCGCGTAGCTGTTGATGATGTTGACGGAGTAGCGCAAGCTGTAAATGCAGGCCTCAATGTCAGGACTCATTTCACACACCCGAAAGATTTCGTAATGCCATTGCGGAAAGCATTGGCGGAAGGGAAAGTCTCGGTCGAAACTCTTGATAACCGAGTCACTGATATATTGCGTGTTAAATTCATGCTTGGGCTTTTTGACAATCCATATAGGGGAGATGGAGCGCTTGCCGAGAAAATTGTGCATTGTGACGCTCATCGCCAGGTGGCTCTTGATGCCGCCAGACAATCAATCGTTTTGCTTAAAAATGAAGGGAATATCCTCCCGTTGTCGAAAAAATTGAAAAAAGTCGCAGTTATCGGTCCAAATGCAAATGAACATAAACAGTTGATATGTCGATATGGCCCATCCAATGCTCCGGTCAAAACCATTCTTGAGGGCATCAGGGAGATGCTCCCTGACTGTGAGGTGACTTACAGCAAAGGCTGTGAGATAATAGACCGCCATTTCCCGGAAAGTGAGATTCTTCCGTTTGACAAGGACCCGGAAGAGAAGAAAATGTTTGATGATGCAATCGAGGTTGCTCGTGACGCCGAAACAGTCATTCTCGTCATGGGGGGATCGGAACTTACAGTCCGTGAGGATCGCTCAAGGACCAGCCTCGATCTGCCCGGATATCAAAATGAACTGATGCAAGCCATCAAATCTCTTGGCAAACCGGTTGTATTAGTGCTTCTTGACGGCAGGGCTTCGACAATCAATTATGCTGACCGTTATATTGATGGAATTATCCACGCTTGGTTTCCCGGGGAGTATGCCGGCGCAGCGGTGGCGGAAGTCCTATTCGGCGACTACAACCCGGCAGGACGCTTGGCTGTCACATTTCCGAAGTCGGTCGGTCAGATTCCTTTTGCTTTCCCTTTTAAGCCCGGATCCGACGAGTCATGCGAGACTTCTGTATATGGAGCGCTGTATCCCTTCGGGCATGGGTTGAGCTATACAAGATTCGATTACAGTAATCTCACGATTAGTCCTGAAGCGTTGAGCGCTGATGGATCTGTCAAGGTGAGTTGTGAGGTGACTAATACGGGTGATAGGACCGGTGATGAAGTCGTGCAACTTTATCTGCGCGACGAGGTTAGCAGTGTCACCACTTATATGCAGGTGCTTCGTGGATTTGAAAGGATCACTTTGGCTCCAGGCGAAAGTAAAATTGTTGATTTCGAGTTGTCTCCGCATGATTTGGGATTATGGAATCGCGATAATAAATTTGTTGTCGAACCTGGAAAGTTTAAAGTGAATGTCGGGGCATCATCGACAGATATAAGACTTCAAGGTGAATTTTCAATAATATAAATAAAATCCAAAATACGCAAAAAAACGGAAGAAATGAGCAAGGTTATAAATTATACACGTCTATGGTTGACCTGTGTGGCGATGGTATCTCTATGTTCGTGCCGCGTACAACATTCATCCCATGAAAATTGGGGTGACGAATTGGTGCATTATGTAGTTGAGGCTTATATGCCGGCAGAAGATTACGTCTGGAATTGGAATGAAGCCGTATTCCTTAAAGCTGCTGTTGCGCGTTGTGAGCAGGGGACAGACCGGGAATATCTCATGCCTTATATTCAGGGTTGTGTGGATGCGACTATAAATGAGGCCAACGGCAAGCATCCCAACGCAGTTGTTTCAGGACTTGCGACAGCGTTTCTCGCTCAAGCAACGGGGCTGGATGTCTATAAAGATAAAAGTCTTGAAGTATATGAAGAGTATCTTGGTATACCAAGGGCATCAAATGGGGGCGTATCACATCGTGAAGAAGTCATCGAATTGTGGGATGACACTGTCTATATGGTAAGCGAATTTCTTATTCAGATGTATAAATTGACAGGCGACGACAAATATCTTCAGGAAGCCATATCTCAATTATTGTTGCATGGCGAGAAACTTGAAGACCCTGTGACCGGATTGTGGTATCATGGTTGGGACAACGATACAATTCCATCACAAGATCCTTGCTGCCAACCGGGTTGGGCTGAGAATCCCGATCGTCGTAACAATGAGTTCTGGGGACGAGGCAACGGTTGGATTGTTATGACTCTTGTTGATCTGCTTGAAGTCATGCCACAAGAGGATGAGCACCGTCCTGTCCTTATGGCATCTTTACGAAAGAAACTGGACACACTGATGCCACTGCAGGATGAGAAGACCGGACATTGGTATCAGCTGCCGGTTTATCCGGGTGAAAAAGGCAATTATATCGAGAGTTCGAGCACGGCAATGTTTGCTTATGCCGCTGCCAAGGCGGTGAAACTCGGATTGCTCCCCCGCAATCAATACATAAAGCAAATTGAACGCGCTTATGACGGGTTAAAAGAATATAGTCTCAAGGATGTCGGGAAATATCTTAAGATGGATAATATTTGTGAAGGTACATGCATCGGTGATAAGGACTATTATTATGGACGTGGAGTTGTTGACGAACGAGCATATGCCTTTGGTATTTCGGTAATGTTCTATGACGTATATCAACAACTGGTGTCCAAACGATAAAAATGTATCAATGGCACGATGGTCAAAGGATTCCTCGAGGTCATTGATTCACTTGACGATAAGCAGGTGCCCGTCAGTTTCGCTTTCTTGAGATATTGGCATTTATTCCATTTCAATTTCGTGCTTTAACTTGGCGTCGATTCTTTATTTCGTTGCGGAAATCAAAAAGCACATTTCTCATTTCGAGGGGAAGGTATGATTTGGCCTTTTGTTTCATCCATTCGGGTATGTCCCAGATGGCTTCGGCTATGCTGCCAACTATCGCCCCAAGGGTGTCAGCATCCGCTCCAAGGCTGACGGCTTTGCGGATCGCGTCTTCAAACGAATTGCTTCGGCCAATGATCCATAGAGCCACGGGGACTGTGCCTTGGCAGGTCTCGTCAAAGCGGTTTTTCACCTCGGACTCGCTGATATTGATATTGTAGCCGGAAAACGCCACGCACTTATCCAACAATGCCTTTACGTCGACTTTGCCTCCTGTTTTTTTCATTTCGTTGGCAAGCATTATGGCCAATGCCACCGTGCAGGCTCCTTTTATTCCTTCAGGGTGATTGTGGGTGCATTCAGCCGACTTCCGAGCCTCGGCGGTGAGTTCGTGGATGTCGTCACACCACCAGCCGATCGGGCTTACTCTCATCGCGCTGCCGTTTCCGTAGCTGCCGTAAGGCTTGGGATCGCCGCTCATCACCCATCGGCAGAAGCTGCATCCGTAACCGCCTTTGGGGTTGGGATATTTGCGGCACCATTCATGGATGCTCTCGCCATAGTCGCGACTTTTAAGGGTTGCATCGGCCACGGCAATGGTGCATACGGTGTCGTCGGTGAAGTCACTGCCCTCGGCAAACATCTCAAAATCATAATTGTTGGTCGGATCGAACTCATAGCGGCTTCCTGCGATGTCGCCTATAATTGCTCCTAACATTGATATCTGTGTTTAATGGTTTAAAATTCAAGGCGAAATCCGCTTTTGGGCGAAGTTGCGTCGGTCGAAATTGATGCCCAGCACGTCCTCATAGAATGACTGCAGTTGCTTCAGCGTGAATTTTCGGGCAGCGATCACCCATGCTAACTTTGTCTTGTGTGATATTTGCACTGCAAAGTTAGCGACAAATCACGATGCCGCCAAATGATATGTGTATAATTCACACAAGATAGACGTTTTTTATCAATAAGCGCTGTTGTCTGATGGAATGCGAGTGTGTCACGTTTCGATCTGATCGCGGCAAGGCTGCTTCAGTCGTCATCATCTTTTATCTTCCGCACGGCACGCGCCGCAAGCACGGCTATCACTATCACCAGCGCTATCACGGTGAATGCGCCGATCCATATCAGCCAATAGACAAGATGGCAGAATGCTATCACCGACAGCACCGCCACCGCGATTATGCCGAGCACCCAGCACCATATCTTGAGTTTGGAGGCGCCGCCGCGGCTTGATTTTGCGTATTCGTTCATAAGTTTACTGATTTTTATCTATAACGTCGGGCTTGATGCTTTGGTTGTCGCGTCAGGCGCAACATTTTGGAGGCTTATCGCATTTCTATGGCCGAGATGTGTCGGAATAAAGGCTTTTTTCGTAACTTTGTGATAGGTTAACAATACAGATCGCAGATGAAGACAGGACTTGTGCTTGAAGGAGGGGCCATGCGTGGGCTCTTCACAGCCGGCGTGATCGACGTAATGATGGAGCATGGCGTGAGATTCGACGGGCTTGTGGGCGTGTCGGCGGGGTCGAGTTTCGGCTGTAACTATAAGTCGAAGCAGCCCGGTCGAGTGCTGCGTTACAATCTGCGCTATGGCAAGGATCCCAGATACATGGGGCTTAAGTCGCTTCTCACCACGGGCAATCTTGTCGGCGCGGAATTCGCATACCATACGTTGCCGCTTGAGCTTGATGTCTTTGACATAGCCGAGTTTGAGCGGAATCCGATGGAGTTTCACGTGGTGTGCACCGATGTCGACACGGGCTTGCCCGTGTATTATCGCATGGACAAGGTAGATCGCCAGTCGCTTGAATGGCTCAGGGCTTCGGCATCGATGCCCGTGGTGACGCGCCCGGTGAAGGTGGATGACGGGAGGCGCATGCTCGATGGTGGCATAAGCGACTCTATACCTCTGGAATATTTCCGCTCACGAGGATTTGACCGCAACGTGGTGGTGCTGACCCAGCCACGTGACTATCGCAAGAAGCCTGCCAAAGGATGGCTCTTCAGGATGCTGATGCCCTATGCCCCGAAGATAGCCGAGGCCATGGGGCGCAGGCATGAGATGTACAACTCCCAACTCGACTATCTCAACGAGCGGGAAGCCGAGGGCGACACCCTTGTCATTGCCCCCGCCGAGCCGCTGCCCATAGGCCGCGTGGACACTGACCCGGACCGCATGCGAGATGTCTACCGCATCGGACGCGAGGCCGGCATGCGCCATCTGCCCGCCGTAGAGAAGTTTCTCGCGGACTCTAACTTAAATAAATGAAGTTGAAAATGATGGAAATTGAAATACGCTCATTGGCCGAGACGCCGTTTGATGATGTGGCCAATGCTTTTTTGGAGGCATTCGCCGACTATGGGCTGACGCTCGACAAAGTATCGCTGGCCGCTATGCTTAAGCGGCGCGGAGCGAGGATGGATCTTTCGTTCGCGGCATTCAGCGGCGGGAGGATTGTGTCGTTCATAATCAATGGTGTAGGGATGTATGATGGTGTCATGATGGCTTACGACACGGGCACAGGCACCATCAAGGAATACCGCAGGCAGGGGCTCACTGACCGCATATTCGCAAATGCGCAGACGCGCCTCGCAGACGCCGGCGTAGGGTGCTATCTTCTCGAGGTGCTGACTGACAATGCTCCCGCGGTGAAAATTTACACGCGGCAAGGATTCGGCATTGAGAGGGAATTTGACTGCTTTTCCGCTTCCCGACAGGATGTCGTGGATAGGCTTTCGCGTAAAGCGAATGCCGACATCCGCATTTCGGAGGCGACGGTGGATGATATCTGCAGATATGCTCCGGACTTTTTTGATTTCAGTCCGTCTTGGCAGAATACCCTGCAGTCTGTGCGCCGGAATCCTGAGGCATTTGTATGCTTTATGGCGAGCGTGGACGGAGAAGTGGCCGGCATAGGCGTTTCGGAGACTGCCTATGGCGACATCACGCTCCTTGCCGTAGATAAGGCTCGCCGCAGGCATGGCATAGGCTCGCGTCTTCTGCTCGAATTGGCAGGGGCGAGCCTCTTGCAATCAGTGAAGGCTCTTAATGTGGAATCTTCGTGCGTGGGCATGAAAGAGTTTCTACTCACCTCCGGTTTCAGCCTCAGCTGCAGACAATATGAGATGAGAAAGCGGCTTGACACTCCTATAAGGTAATAAATGCGCATAATGCGCGTTAAAAGATTGTGACCATAAAAAAGTATATTTTCTAACTCAATTAAATAATTTACATGAAAAACAATGAGAACGGTAGCCGAGCCTACCTATTTTCCATTGTGCTCGTGGCCGTTCTCGGAGGTTTGCTCTTCGGCTACGACACTGCTGTCATCTCCGGGGCGGAGAAGGGCCTGCAGGCCTTCTTCCTCGGCGCCACCGATTTTGTGTATTCCGATACGATCCATGGCATCACCTCATCGAGCGCCCTGATCGGCTGCATCATCGGGTCGGCATTGTCGGGATGGTTCGCCTCGGCTCTCGGGCGCAAAAAGACGCTTGTGGTGGCCGGCGTATTCTTTTTCCTTTCGGCCTTGGGATCGTATTATCCTGAATTCATGTTTTATGACTATGGCCAGCCCACTTTCAGCCTGCTCATCGCCTTTAATGTCTATCGCGTGATAGGCGGCGTGGGCGTAGGCCTCGCCTCGGCCATCTGCCCGATGTACATAGCCGAGGTGGCTCCCAGCAATCTGCGCGGCACGCTCGTGTCATGGAACCAATTCGCCATCATCTTCGGCCAGCTTGTGGTATATTTCGTCAACTTCATCATCCTCGGCGAGCATACCCAGCCTATAATCAACAAGATGGGAGAGGCTCTTTACGAAGTGAGCGCATCATCCGACCCCTGGACCATACAGACAGGCTGGCGCTATATGTTCGGGTCTGAGGCATTCGTGGCCGGGCTTTTCACCATCCTCGTCTGCTTCGTGCCCGAGTCTCCGCGCTATCTCACGCTCATCGGCAAGGACGCCAAGGCCCTGGCCATATTGGTCAGGATCAACGGGCAGAAGGCCGGCGAAAGGGTGCTCCAGCAGATCAAGGCCACTGTCGACGTCAAGAGCGAGCGTCTGTTCTCATTCGGCGTGATGGTGATTTTCGTGGGCGTGATGCTTTCGGTGTTTCAGCAGGCTGTGGGCATCAACGCAGTGCTCTATTATGCCCCACGCATCTTCGAGTCGATGAACATGGGTAATCCTATGGTGCAGACCGTGATAATGGGCATAGTCAACATCGCCTTCACTCTGGTGGCCGTATTCACTGTAGAGAAGCTTGGCCGCAAGCCTCTGCTAATCTGGGGCTCAATAGGCATGGCCATCGGCGCCATCGGAGTGGCCATGAGCAATGTGGTGGCAGTGCATCCGCTTATGCCCGTGATCAGCATCATGGTATATTCGGCATCGTTCATGTTCTCATGGGGCCCGATCTGCTGGGTGCTCATCGCCGAGATTTTCCCCAATACCATCCGCTCGCAGGCTGTGGCCATCGCCGTGGCATTCCAGTGGATTTTCAACTTCATCGTATCGTCTACGTTCGTGCCGATGTACAATATGCAGCTGGGAGAGATGGGCGACAAGTTCGGCCATTTCTTCGCCTATGCCCTCTATGGCATCATCTGCATCGTGGCAGCCATATTCGTCTGGAAGCTTGTGCCTGAGACCAAGGGCAAGACTCTTGAAGATATGTCGAAGCTCTGGGGAAAAAAGTGAGACTTGTCATAGACTACAAAAAAATTGCGGCTCGCAGAGGTGCGGGCCGCAATTTTTTTGTGGGCATGACTTGACAGTCAAGGCGCTCCGGGGTTATTTTTCCACCGGAGTGATGCCGATATTGTCGAATATGAACGAATAGATGTCAGTGTATTCGTCGATGACCTTCGACATGGGTTTGCCGCCGCCGTGTCCGGCCTTGCTGTCGATGCGGATGAGTTTGGGGGCGTCGCCGGTGTCAGAGGCCTGCAGCGTGGCGGCGTACTTGAATGAATGCGCCGGTACCACACGGTCGTCATGGTCGGCCGTAGTGACGAGGATGGCGGGGTAGGGGGTGCCGTCGTTCTTGATATTGTGGATGGGGGAGTATGACAGCAGATAGTCGGCCATCTCTTTTGAGTCGGCGCTGGTGCCGTAGTCCGGCGCCCAGTTCCAGCCTATGGTGAAGAGATGGTAGCGCATCATGTCCATCACGCCCACTTGCGGAATCGCCACCTTGAAGAGGTCAGGGCGGAGGTTGGCGCATGCGCCAACGAGCAGGCCACCGTTGCTGCCGCCAACAATGGCGATGTTTTCGGGCGAAGTCCAGCCTTCGCCGATCATGTATTCGGCTGCGGCGATGAAGTCGTTGAATACATTCATCTTATTGGTCTTTGTGCCGGCCAGATGCCACTCTTCGCCGTATTCTGATCCGCCGCGCAGATTTGCCTGGGCGTATATGCCGCCGTTTTCGAGCCAAAGCATTCGGTTGGCCGAGAATCCGGGAGTGAGAGATACGTTGAATCCGCCGTAACCATAGAGATACACCGGATTTTTGCCGTTCTTCTCCAGCCCCTTCTTATATGTGATGAACATCGGGATCTTTGTGCCGTCGGCAGAGGGGTAGAACACCTGCTCGGTGACATAGTCATCGAGGTTTACGCCTGCTATTTCCGGAGCGCCGATGAAAGTGCTCTCTCCCGTCTCGATGTCGTATGAGAAGCGGGCGGAAGGATATGCGAATGAAGTCAGGGCGTAGTACACTTCATTGTGGTCTTTGTCAGAGGATATGCCTACGGAGCCGAATGTCGGGAATTCCATTTCGCGTATGAACTTGCCGTCGCGGCTGTATACGTAAGCATGATCTGATGCGTCCTTTTCGAACGTCACAATCAGCTTATCGCCGGCGAGTTGGGCGCCGGTCATCACGCCGTCTGCTTCGGCCACGAGTTCTTTCCAGTTCTCACGCTGAGGATTTTTCGCGTCTGCCACCATAAGGCGGTTTTTGGGGGCCTTCCAGTTGGTGAGGATGTAGATTTTTCCGTCGGCCACGTCCATGATATTCATTTCGTAGTCCTGCGATGGCTCCATCACAGTCCAGCCGTTGTCATTCTTAAGGCTCTTCACCATGATCGAATTGCCGAGTCCTTCGCCGGATGCGACAACAAAGAGCATATCTTCAGATTCGGGCACGAAGGCCGTGTGGAAATGAAGCGGGTTGGCTTTGTCTTCGTATGCCAATCTGTCCTGGCTCTGCGGTGTGCCGATGGCGTGATAATAGATCTGATGGTTTTCGTTGGCGTTGGAGAATTCTTTGCCTTTTTCCGGACGCGGATAAGCGCTGTAGTAGAAGCCGTCGCCGTCCCATGAGGCATCGGTGAATTTCGCCCATTCGATGTGGTCGGGGAGCAGCGATTTGGTTTTCGCGTCCATCACGAAAATCTCGTTCCAGTCAGAGCCGCTGCGCGAGATGATGAAAGCGGCGTATTTGCCGTTGTTCGAGAAGCTCACGCCCTGGAGGGCTACTGTGCCGTCGTCTGAAAGGACATTGGGGTCGAGGAATATCTCCGGATCGGCTCCAAGCGAGTCGGCGCGGAAAAGGACGCTCTGATTCTGCAGTCCGTCGTTTTCGTAAAAATAGTATTTGCCGTCTTTGTGTTTCGACGGGATGCCGGTCTTCTTGTAATTGTTGAGTTCGGTGAGGCGGGCGCGCAGATTATCGCGGTATGGTATCTTTGATAGGTAGGAATCCGTCACGGCGTTTTCGGCTTTCACCCATTCGAGCGTGGCCGGAGCGGTGTCGTTTTCGAGCGGTCGATACGGGTCTTTCACTTCAGTTCCGAAATAGTTGTCGGAAACAGTGTCGTCAGATGGCGCCGCAGGATATTCCGTCTTGGCCTTCCCGGAGCATCCAGCCGCCACTAATCCTGTGATTGCTGACATAAGCGCGGTTTTAAGTATTCGGTTCATAGAATATAATAGATTTTTGTGACAAAAATGTGAGGCGAGGCCTTGTTTAATAAGCCGACGGAGTGCCGGACCAAATTGGTGACACTCCGTCGGCACTAATGGTATGTGGTCACTTCTTGAAGAGGCGGAGTATCTCGCCTATCCACAGCACAAGCGATGTGCCGCCGATGATGATGATCCAGTCAATGATCTTGAGGGGGACAACGCTGAAGAACTCGCCGCCGATGGTGACAATGACGATCTGGCCAACAAGGATGGCGAGGGCGATCAGGCCAAAGCCGCTGCAGCCCTTGAAATGGAATGCCGAGCGTCCGGTTTCGAATGCGCGGGCGTTGAACATGTTCCAGAATTGCAGGAAAACGAAGATCGTGAAGAAGAGCGAGAGCTCATAGGGCGTGAGACCATTGCTTGCTCCGATCTGCGCGGTGCCAACCTCGGTGAGGCAGGTGATGTCAGTGTGCTCGAAGTAGTAGAGCAGGCCGAGAAGGAGCAGGAAGAAAATGCCGCCGACGCCGATGATCGATTTCCACATCGGGCTGTTGATGATGAACGCGGTGCGCGAACGAGGCTTTTCCTTCATCACAGAGTGCGATGGCGGCAGCGAAGCCAGGGCCATGGCCGCGAATGTGTCCATGATCAGGTTGACCCAGAGCATCTGGGTCACGGTAAGCGGAGACTGCATGCCCATGAACGCGCCAAAGAGCACAATCAGGCAGGCAGCTACATTGACTGTCATCTGGAAGAGGATGAATCGCTGTATGTTCTGGTAGAGCGAGCGTCCCCACATCACGGCGCGTCCGATAGAAGAGAACGAATTGTCGACGATGGTGATGTCTGATGCTTCCTTGGCCACCGATGTGCCGTCGCCCATCGAGAGGCCTACGTGGGCCGTCTTCAGGGCCGGGGCGTCGTTTGTGCCGTCGCCGGTCACGGCCACCACTTCGTTGTTGGCCTGCAGAGCTTCCACGAGGCGCTTCTTGTCGAGCGGGCGGGCGCGGGCTATTATCTTCAGGTCGCCCACGCGGTCGCGGAGCTGCTTGTCGTCAAGCTTCGCGAATTCATCGCCGGTGATGATATTGCGGTCGCCGTCGGCTTTGTCATTCCATAGGCCAATCTGACGCCCGATTTCCTTTGCGGTGCCGGGAGTGTCGCCGGTCACGATCTTCACCTTGATGCCTGCGTCAAGCACTTCGCCCACGGCGTCGGGCACGTCAGAGCGCACGGGGTCGGAAATGGCCACGATGCCGAGGAATGTAAGATTCTCGGCCACCACCTTGTTGTTTTCGATAGTCTTGTCTCCATCGGCGAGTTCCTGGTATGCGAATCCGAGGGTGCGCATTGCCTGGTTCTGGTATTCGAGGAGCTGAGCGTCCACTTCCTGCTTGGTCACGCCGCATGTGTTGCGGCACATGCCGAATACGATCTCGGGAGCGCCCTTGACATAGAGTATCTTCTTTCCGGTGGCCGACTTCACCACAGTGGCCATGTATTTGCGCTCGGTGGTGAAGGGGAGTTCTTCGATGCGCGCGGCGTTATCGCGCAGCGTCTTGTAGTCGGCTCCGCGCTCTTTCAGCCACAGCAGCAGGGCGCCTTCGGTGGGGTTGCCGAGCACCTGGGGCTTTTCGCCTGAAAGGTCGAGTTGGGCGGTGGAGTTGACGGCGATGCCTTCGTAGAGCACATCGTCTGACGGCTTGCCGAAGAAGTTGGTCTTGTAGACCTGCATCTGGTTCTGTGTCAGAGTGCCGGTCTTGTCGGTGCATATCACTGTGGTTGCGCCCATAGTCTCGCAGGCGTGCATCTTGCGCACGAGATTGTTGGTCTTGAGCATGCGGCGCATCGAATACGCAAGAGAGAGAGTCACCGCCATAGGCAGGCCTTCAGGCACAGCCACCACCACAAGGGTCACTGCCACCATGAGCGTCTGGAGGAAGAAGGCGAGGAATCCCACCCAATCAAAGTCAGGGACATTGATGAAGTACATGGCTATGCGGCCAATGATGATGGCGGCGGCGAATCCGTAGGAAATCTTTGTGATCAGGTCGCCGAGCCCGTCGAGCTGCTCGTTGAGCGGTGTCTTCACGCTGTCGTCGATCTGGGCGGCCTCGAAGACTTTTCCGTTCTCCGTCTTGTCGCCCACGGCGAATGCCTTCATCACGCCGTGGCCTTCCATGATCTTGGTGCCGCGCATGGCATGGTTGGAGGGGAATGTGGCGTCCTTGTCAAATTCGGCCTCTACGGTGGTCTTGTGGCAGATGGGCTCGCCCGTGAGGGTAGACTCGTCGATGTTGAGCGACACTGCTTCAAGGATCTCGCCGTCGGCTGGCACTTCCTCGCCGGTGTTGAGGATTACGATGTCGCCTACCACCACGTCTTTCTTGGGTATCTGCATGGCGTTGCCGTTGCGTATCACCTGCACGGCTTCGTCGTCATTCACCTGATTTAGCAGGGCGAACTCCTTGTCGGCCTTGAGCTCGAAGAAGAATGCGAGGCCTGTGGCCAGAAGGATGGCGATGAATATGCCGATAGGCTCGAAGAATACGCTGGGACCCTGGCCGAGTCCCCAGAATTCATAGCATGCGATTCCGATAGATAGGGCGCCTGCCACCAGCAGGATGATGATCAGCGGATCACTGAACTTCTCGAGAAACCGCTTCCACAGCGGGTCTTTTTCGGGAGGCGTCAGGATATTCACGCCGTGCTCTTCGCGGCTCTTCAAGACTTCAGCGTCGGTGAGGCCGGTGTAATTGTTTTTTTGTGACATATAGTTGAAAAAATAAATGTTATTCCCGTGAGATTTGGGTGGTGCTTGTATCTAAACAATAATTGATGCGCAAAGATATTCCAAAAATGCCATTTTACCATAAATATTTACAATATTTCAGTGAAATGGCATTTTTTAGTATATGGATAACAGGCTTCAGTTAGATACCAGCTGCACCACTATGAGGCGGCCTCCGTCTTCTCCCGATAGAAGTATCTTCTTGCCGTCGGTCAGTTCCACAAATTCGCCAGTCTTGATCTGGCGCTTTGGTTGCTCGCTGACATCCCACATATCGGGCAGCTTGCGGTTGATCAGTATCCACTTACCGTTGTGGAAGTGGAAATCGCCCACAGGCTTTTTGTCTTCGGGCTTTGTGCGCTCGTTTGGGGTGATGAAGCGGTTGACGTGCCACATATACAGCGATTGCTTGTCGTAGACCATCAGGCGATAGTTCTCGGGCAGGAATTTGCCTTTCGAGGGCGAATAGTACAGGTTAAGCACCGGCAGCTGGCCGTGATACTCCGTGCCGCAGAAGGGGCATCTGGGCTTGGTGGTATTGTCAAACACGAACCAATGCGCCTCGCATCCGGGATTTTGGCAAGGTTGTATCAGGTCGGTGGTCTTCACCAGGGCGGTCTCCCACTCGTCGGCTGTTGGGCGCTTTGAGGGGTCGTGAAGCCCGTCGATGAAAGCGCGGTTGAAGAGGTCGGTGAGGTAGGGGCCGCAGATGGTGTAGGGGCGTTTGGTCACATCGCCCTGGGGCAGCTCGGCCGGCGCGAGATTCTTGATCTTGGGGCGGTTGCTTTTGTCGGTGGGATGCTCAATGAAGAGGGCTTTCTGCCCCATCGACAGCTCCTCGTCCTTGGCGGCGTCGAGGTCGTTGACTTTTCCGCCACGCAGAGGGTGGCGGTTGAGCAGATACATGTAGATAAGCACAGCGAGTGCATGGCGGTCGGTCTGTATGCTGGGCAATTTTTTGTTGGGGTCTCCGAGTTTCAGAGCGCGTGTCTGCAGCACTTCCGGCGCTATGAAATCGGGGGTGCCGACCACATCCGGCGGATACTTGCCGGGCACCACGAGGCCGTCGCAGTCGATGACCGCAGCCTTTCCGGTCTCCGGGTCGACAAGCACATTCTTGTATGAAAGGTCGGAATGCGCCAGGCCTGCGGCGTGGAGACGGCGCACCGCGCGGGCTATCTGCAGGCACATGTGGTAGTGGGTAAGCCAGGTGCCTTTCTGCGCCGGAGACAGAAATTTATTCCTGAGCTTGGCCGAGGCGAACCATTTGCCCTCCTTTTCCTTGCCTTTGAACATCCCGTCTTTGAAGAAGAAATGTTTCTGATAGGCAGGGCACACGATGCCAAGCTTGCCGTTCCACTCTACCATCTTTGTGGGCCAGCAGAAGAGGTTTTCCCAGTAATCGCCTCCGATCTGGCCGAAAATCTTCTCTCTGTATTTTCCCACGATGTTTTGCAGACGGTCTTTGGCGTTGGCATCCTGAGGCTGACGGAAGAAGCCCACCACGTATTTTTTGTCAGGACTGAAATATACGTCCTTCATGGCACCGCTGCCGATCACTTCATCTACAAACTCTACGGGAGAGCCGTCAGTGGCGGTCAATTTTATAGTTTTAGCCATATCGGTCAGTATTAATATAATATAGCGATGGTGCGGTCATCGTGGTTGCCGGGGCTCCAGAAGTCGAGCCATGAGAGCAATTGCCCGGCGGCGGCATCGTTGTCGTCGCTAAGGTCTACGCCGCCGATCTCGTCCTCGGGAAATCCTGTTTTCAGCTTTCCGTAGAATTCCTCCCACTTGGCGTAGTCATTGAGATTGCTGTCAGTCTCAAACATTGGGTCTGACACGCCGTCGCTCATCAGAAACAGGGCCGTGAAGTCAGGCACGATGGTCATGCGCAGGCGCTTTGAGATCACGTCTCTGTCGCGGAATATCTCGGGCATCGTGAGGAATCTGGTCTGGCCCGAAAATTCGCCTTCGTCAGGGGTGCCGAGCAGCTTCACTGTCTTTTTTTCGGCGTCAAACAGGCACATGGCTCCGTCTCCAACCCAGAATGAAGCGATGAACCAGCCGAAATCAAATTTTTTGCATATCGCGAACATCAGGGTTGTGGCGAAGTCCTTAAGCTTTGCCGACTCATTGGCCTCGGCCACCTTCTTCACGGCTTCGTGAGCCTTGAGTGCGCCGTTGTATACGATGTCGATCACGTGCTTGGTGAGCGCGGTGCGTTTGGCAGCATCGTCGCGGTCGCTTTCGTATTGGCGCAGTGTCGATTCGAAAGGCTGATTGTCGGTGAGGAGGGCTTTGCAGTGGTTTAGCACAGCGTTGCAGGCTGCCTCCGAGCCTTTGCGCGAGTAGATCGCCGATCCGGCTCCATCGGCCACTGCTATCACATACCAGTCTGAATCATCGCAGTGAAATGCAGTGAAATGGTCATCGCGGGCTTTGCCTTCCTGGGCGTGGCTGCGTCCGCGCTGGCTCGCAGCCACTATGTCTTTCTTCGGCGAGCCGTCGGTGCCTGCCTCTACTTTGACGTATTCTGTTGCCGAATCAGGCTTATAGTAGGGGATGTCTTTGTCGGTAGCTATGTTGCGCCAAAGGCTGCGCGGATTGGGATTGAAAGCTATCGGAATCCTAAGCTCTGACGGTTCTTCGCCCTCGGCCGTGGCGTATCGGAGGGTGAGGGTGAAATCTCCGGCCTTGGCGGGCTTTCCGCTGACGGTGCATTCGCCGTCTTCGCTCTGCACGAAAATCAGGCCTAACTCTTCGGCTCCGACGAGTTCGACGTTTGAAATCTTGTCGGCCGGCAGGCGGAAGTGGGCGCAGTATTCTTTCTTGACAGTGCCGTTGGGCAGGCGTATGCCGAGATTCTTTATTTCGTTTTCAATTATGATTTTCTGATTCATCCTTTCGTCAATGTATTGATTCCATAATTGGGATATCGCCCAATCGATAAATTTTTCCTTGTGGGTCTCGGACACGCCTGCCCGGGCGATTGCTTTCTCAATGGCTCGTGCGGCTGCGTTGAGGCGCGTTGTCGGGAGGGCGTTTCTTCGCGCTATGCGTTGTTTGCGTTCCATGGCAGTGTGATTTTATCCCAATCCGCGTGCTATGTTCATGCCTTCCGGCCCGCAGTTTGACAGTTCTCCTCTCATGCCGCACCAGGGGCATTCGTTGCTGCTCTGCTCGCCGACACAGAATATGCCGCCGCAGTCGCAGGCCACCACGCCGTGCTGATTGCCGCAGCACGGGCATGTAGGCACGCCCACCAGCTCGAGGGTGTTGATTTTTACGCCTTTTCCGTCAGATAGAGCCGCGTATGCCTCCCTGTCGATCGGGTATGCTCCGACGAGTTTGAAGTCGGTGGCGCTGAACATCTCGAGCCCCTTAAGCGGCTCGCTGTGCTTGGCGTATTTCACGAGATATTCATTTCGGGTAGTCTGGCATCTCCCGTGGAGCACCACGAAGTTTTCGTCGGTGGTGCCGGCGTGTTGGTTCGGATCGATTTTCTCAAGATTGATGCCGGTGGTGGGAGCCAGCTTTATGGTGTCGGCGTTCTGTTCGCACACCGACACGCTGGTGGTCTTGATCGAGGCTGTGACCCATTTGAAGAATTTGCTGAATGACTCCGCGTCAGTCTGCTTAAGGAGCAGAATGTCCTCGGTGATCTGCGAAAGGATGCGCGTATTCACATTGTCGCCGAGCGAGACGGCGATCAAGCTGCAATGACGGCGGTATTTTTCGTTCCAGCGCTTGAATGCCGCCTGATATGAGTCGTTGGGATTGCCATCGGTGAACAGGAATATGATCGGCTTCCAGTCGCCTTTCGTCTCAAGGGTTGTCTTCTGCACCGATGCGTCAATGTCGCGCATCAGGGCCTCAAGCCCTGCCCCGAGCGATGTGCCTCCGCCGACGGGGAAAACGGGCGGATAGAATTTATAGAGTTCTGTGAGTGGCGACAGCACCTTTGCCTTTCCCGCAAAGACTATGATCGACACAAATACAGTCTCAAGGGCGTAAGGGTCAACGCGAAGTTGCTGTATGATCGCGCGCATGCCCTCCTGCACCTGCCCGATGGGGGTGCCCACCATCGATTCAGATACATCGATAAGGAAATATATGGGGAGTCTACGCATATGTTTGATGTTTGGTTTTCACAATTATTATTGCCCGATGATTTATGTCAGCGTGGCCGGCTGACCACATCGGTGTATATTTCAAAGATGGCGTTGAGCCCGAATTTGCAATCGCTCATTGTCGGGCTCATGGCGCGCAGGCGCTGTAAGATGCTGTCATAGCGGTCTGTGACATATGCGTCGCAAACCTTGTCAATGACCATGGTCAATGCCCGCAAGGCGTAATGGGCGTTTTCGCTGGCGAAATGCGCCTTGTACTCTATGAGCGTTTCGCAAATGTATGATTTCGTGGCTTTGTTGCGTTCGTGCAGTTTCACAAAGTTGATGAAATCATCGCATCGCGGGTTTCTAATCGGTGAGTGCGCCCCGGATATGTTGTCGAAAAAACTCATGGTCGGAATCAATCACTCAACCGGTGCGTAGAATTTGCTTGGAGAGAGATAAACTGTGCCCGGGCCTGTGACGCGCATCATGCTTAGGCCTTCGCCTCCGAGGAGGTTGCCGAGCGACCAATTTGAGTGCATCTGGCTGTCAGATATGTTGAGAAGCGCGATGATGTGGTCTTCGTCCACTTCAATGGTCTCGCCGTATTGCAGATTGATGATGATGGGCTGTCCCTTGGTGTCAAGAAACACTGTGGAACTGCCCTGTATTTTCTGAAGCAGCAGCCCCATGCCGCCTGTGAGGCCGGCGATCGAAAACTTTGTGGTGACATCCACTTTGTTGTTTGACGCTACGTATACGCCTCGGTGGCATATCATGGTCTCGCCGTTGATCTTCACGGGCTGCAGCCCGAACCGGCTGCCGATGACCACCTTCCGCGGCATGTTGGTGACGTTGTAGAGGCGCAGTATGAATAGCGATTCGCCCGATAGTTTGGCTCCGATCAAGCGTCCGATGCCCGACCCGTTGAAACTCAGCTCTTTCTCTATGCCGGCTTCAAGATAGATGACAGATCCTTTTTCGGCGAAGAAGTCTTCGCCGGGCGATAAGGTCACTTCAAGGTATTGTATGAATTGGCCTACGAGTTTGCAGTTCATCGCGTCGGGGGGTTAAAATTCCACGTTTACTTCAGGGGGCGGGGGAGGAAGCACGAGGTCGTCTGTAGCGCCGATGCTGCGGTTGCCGACGCCGATTGAGTCTGACACCCATTTGAAGAATTTCTTGAATGCTGTGCTGTCGACCGTGTCGAGCGAATACACCTCGTTTGTGAGAGCCTTCAGCGGCTCGGTCTTGGCGCTCATGCCTGCGGCGCAGGCTATGATGCTTGCGAAATGCCGCTTCTTCACTTCAGGTATCATCTCGTTGTAGAGCTGTATGTCTGAGGGCTTTCCGTCGGTCATTATGAATAGCAGGGGCATCCAGTCGCCTTTCTGGTCGGGGGTGCTGAGGCGCACTTCGCGGTCTATGTTCTCGCAAAGGAGCCTAAGGGCCTGGCCTGTGTGCGTGGGGCCGCTTTCCGGAGTCGTGATCTCGGGCAGCTGCAGTTCGTCTAATGGCGTCAAAGGCAGTATCTGCTTCACTTCGCGGTCGTAAGTGATGATGCTGATGTTGACAGACTCCAATGCGAATGGATCTTGTCTGAGGCTTGAAATCATTGCTTCAAGCCCTACTTTCACTGATTCGATCGGCTCTCCGCGCATTGAGCCGGATGTGTCGATCAGGAGGTATACGGGCAGGCGTCTCATTTCTGTGTGTGGTTGGCTGGACGGGATGTTTTCATGTGTGTGCGCCGGCGTGCGGCGCCTTTTTGGGGTTTGAAGCATCCTGTGTGCCACCTCCTTTGGGCAGGCGGGCACACAGGATGTCGTAGGATCAGATCATGGCCTCAAGCGCGGCGGGGAAAGATTTGGCCTCAGCCTTGATGGCTTTGAGCAGGGCTTTCTCGGCATCGTCGACTTGCCCGTCGTTATTGACCTTGGCGATGAGCCATGCTTCCTCGTCGGCATCGATCTCGCCGGGCGAAGTCTCGTCCTTAAGCAGGAAATCGCAGATAGCCCGGGTGAAGAATTCATTCCATTCAGGAGCGTTGTCTTTTCCGCTCACAGCGTCGTTGATATCAAAGAGGAAGTCGGCTTCCTCCCGATCGATCACGCCGTCGGCGTAAAGTATTTCCTTGAGGCGGCCCACTTCAGCGGCGTCGATTACGCCGTCGGCGAGAAGGTCTTTTTTGAGTTGGTCAAGTGTGGTCATTTATGATGAGTTGTAAATATCGGTTATACTACAATGTTAACTTCTGGGGGTGGGGGCGGGAGCTCGCTGAGAGTAGTGGCCTCAGCGCCGGTCTCTTCCACCTTCATGCTGCCTGAGCTCACAGATGCCGACACCCATTTGAAGAATGCTTTGATTGTGGCGCTGTCGGCGGTGTCGAGCGACACCACGCATTCGGTGATCTTCTTCAGCGTGTCGGTGTTGGCTCCTGAGCCGGCCGCGCAAGCCACCACCATGCCCCATTTGCGCTTCTTGAATTCGGCCAGGCCTTTATTGAGGTCGTCGGTCGGCTCGCCGTCGGTCATGATGAAGACAAGGGGTTTCCAGTCGCCTTTCTGCTCGGCGGTGGTTTTGGTCACTTCCTGGTCGGCGCGCTGGGCAAGCAGTGACAGAGCCTCTCCGAGGGCTGTGCATCCGCTGGCCTGGATGTTGGGCTGCTGGAATGCGGCGAGCTCGGTGAGGGGAGTGACTTGCTGCGCGCTGCTGTCGAAGGTGATGATGCTCAGGTATGCGGTCTCAAGGGCGTAGGGATCCTGGCGTAGGGTGGAAATCAGCACCTGCACTCCGTTTTTCACTGCCTCTATTGGCTCGCCGTACATTGAGCCGGAGCAGTCAAGGAGGAGATATACGGGTAGTCTTCTCATGTTATTTAGTGTAATTTGTGGCTATGCGTCTGATTGTCTGGCAAAGGTTGGCGTCGGGGTATGCGTCGCCGATAGCCGAGAATTTCCACTCTCCGTTGCGGCGGTAGAGCTTGCCCATGATCAGGGCGGTCATGCCCTTGAATTGGGGCTCGGCTGCTACGTTGTATGACGCGAACACTTCCTTCACCCTGTCGGGCGTGCCTTCGTACATGCGTATCGAAGCGTAAGGAATCTGAGAGAAGTCTTCGCGGCCGCAGTTGTTGAGGAAGAAGAAAATTTGGTCCACGTTGGGGCTCGTGCGCGAAAGGTCTACGGTGATGATCTCGTTGTCGAGGCCGTCGTCGCCGCTCTGATCACCTTTGAGGTCGTCGCCGCTGTGGTGGAGGGAGTAATCGTTAGAGTCAACCTTGCCAAGAGGCATGCCGTAGCTGGCGAGGAACTCGCGCTTGTAGAGGGGCGAATAGATGTGGTCGATGAGCTGGCCGTTGGCGTCGAACATTATGCAGCTGAGGTCGAGGTCTACATCCTGCACAGTTTTCCCAAGGCCGAGAAATCCGCCTTTCTTCACGATAGCGCCCCAGTTGCAGCCAACGCAAAAGTTGGTGAGTTTTGAGCCGTTGCTTTTTTCAAGATTGATGCGCTGGCCTTTCTGAAGATTGATTGCCATGATGGAATGATGTTTTTTTTAGTTATACTTGTTGAGATATTCGGCGAGGCCTGCTTTCTGTCCGGTGCCGATGGCCTCGAATTTCCACTGGCCGCCGCGCTTGTAGAGGCGTCCGAATTCCACGGCAGTCTCCACCGAAAAGTCTTCGTCGAGGTCGTAGCGGAGTATTTCCTCGCCGTTGGCGGCGTTGTAGATGCGTATGAACGCGTTGCGCACCTGGCCGAAATTCTGCCTGCGCTCGTCGGCCTTGTGTATCGTGACCACGAGGGTTATCTCTGTGGCGCGGGGGTCGATCTTCGAGAGGTCAATCTTGATGCTCTCGTCGTCGCCTTCGCCTTCGCCGGTGAGATTGTCGCCTGTGTGCTCTACGGCTCCGTCGGGCGAGATGAGGTTGTTGTAGAATACGAAATACTCGTCAGCGAGAATCTTCCCGTTTTCTCCGAGTATGAACGCCGATGCGTCGAGGTCGAAGTCTGTGCCGGTGCTCGACTGATTGGTGTCCCATCCGAGTCCGATTGTGAATTTGGGGAGCTCGACAGCCACTCGCTGTCCTTTTTCCAGGTTGATCATGTCGTTATGATTAATATGTTGTGTCTGTGTCGATGGCGGGCGCTTGTCAGCCCACGTATTTGTCTACGAAGAATTGAAGGCCGCCCCGGTATCCGGTGCCCATGGCCTCGAATTTCCACTCGCCGTTGCGGCGGTATAGGCGCCCGAATTCCACGGCTGTCTCGATCGAGAAGTCCTCGTCGAGGTCATATTTCGCTATCTCCTCGTTGGTGATGGCGTTGTAGATGCGGATGTATGAGTTGTGCACCTGGCCGAAATTCTGCTTGCGCTCCACGGCTTCATGTATGGTCACGGTGAAGATGATTTCCTGGATGCGGGGATCAACTTTGGCGAGATCCACGGTCAGGGTCTCGTCATCACCGCCGTCGCTGTTGCCACCGGTGAGGTCGTCGCCCGATGATTCTACGGCGCGGTCGGGAGAAATCTGATTGTTGTAGAACACAAAGAATTCGTCTT
This sequence comes from uncultured Muribaculaceae bacterium, assembly GCA_947525975.1. Taxonomy (GTDB): domain Bacteria; phylum Bacteroidota; class Bacteroidia; order Bacteroidales; family Muribaculaceae; genus CAG-873. Next base: position 45,189 of record CANNVE010000002.1, read on the forward strand.
CGGGCAGCTTCTTGTCGGCTCCGAGCATGAATGCCGATGCGTCGAGGTCGAAGTCGTATCCGGTGCTTGTATTAGGGTCCCAGCCGAGGCCGACTCCCACCTTCTTGAGTCCGATCTCTATGCGCTGGCCCTTTTGTAGGTTGATTGCCATGGTGGTGATATGTGTTATTTTGTTTTCTGGTTACACAAAGATAAAAAACATGGTATGAAATTCCGGTTGTATCTTTAGAGTTTCAAAGCCCGGCGGCGTTACTGCTCTGCCCCGGTCTGTAGGTTTCAGAGGCTTGCCACGCTCCGGGCCGCGCATGCGCGCTACCTAATTGCAAATATACAAATAATAGTTGAAACATCTGCCCTTTTCTTTACAAAAAATCAGATTGATGAAAATAAAGGCTCGTGTGTGTAATTTTTTTAGGGCTTGCGCGTTAGATAATGTAATGATCGCCGGCCCGACAGGCCCGGTTGATGCGATTTGAGTTTATAGCCGAGATATTGATATGCAAGATTTTGTCGCGATAGATTTTGAGACCGCCAATGGCAAGCGCAGCAGTGTGTGCAGCGTGGGCATTGTGGTGGTGCGCGGCGGTGAGATAGTAGACAGATTCTACAGCCTGATAAAGCCTACGCCCAATTATTATACCTGCTGGACCACCGAAATCCATGGCTTGACAAAGGCCGCTACGGCTGACGCGCCCACATTTCCGGAAGTATGGGGCCGGATAGAGCCGATGATAGCCGGGCTGCCGCTCGTGGCCCACAACCGGCCATTCGACGAATCGTGCCTGAAAGCCGTCTTCGCCGAATACGGCATGCGATATCCCGGATATGAATTCCGCTGCACCCTGGCGGCGTCGCGCCGGACGCTGTCGCTCCCCTGCCATCAGCTCCACGTTGTGGCGGCTGCCTGCGGATACGACCTGCTTGACCACCACCACGCTCTGGCAGATGCCGAGGCCTGCGCCGCCATAGCCATCAAGATATTGTGAAAGGAGGCACTGACTGATATGGACAGAGTGATCGTGATTGGATGCCCCGGAGCAGGCAAGAGCACATTCAGCCGCAAACTTTCGGATAAGACGGGCTTGCCGCTGCACTATCTCGACATGATTTGGCATCGACCCGACCGCACTGTGATAGGCAGTGACGAGTTTGACTCGCGCCTCGCCGAAATCATGGCCGCCGACAGATGGATTCTCGACGGGAATTATGCCCGCACCCTTCCGGTGAGGCTTAAAAGGTGCGACACGGTGTTTTACTTCGACCTACCGGTGGGCGATTGCATCGAAGGGGCTATGTCGCGATTGGGGAAAGACAGACCCGACATGCCTTGGACCGACGATGAGATCGACCCCGGTTTCCTGCAATGGATCATCGACTTCCGCCGCGACATCACTCCTGAAATAGAAAAGCATCTGTCAGGCTTCAGCGGCGAAATAATTCGCTTCAAGTCAAGGCTCGAGGCCGACGCCTACATCGGGTCACTGTGATAGTATTTCCTCGAATTCCCGGGGGAGGCGTATGTTGCCGGCTTCGATGGCGTCGCGGAAGAGTGGGGCGATCTCCTCGAATGTGAATCCGGCTATGCCGCAGCCGATCTTGGTGACATAGAAGGTGAGTTCGGGGTGTGCCTTGGCGAAGGAGATGAATTCGTCGGCATAAGGCTTTATTGTGTCTACTCCGCCCTGCATCGTGGGGATGGCGTAGGAGTTGCCCTGCAGGCCTGTGCCTTGACCGAACACCGCTCCAAACCGCGCCATGGCTATGCGGGCCGCGCCTCCTGTGTGGTGGCCATGCAGGTTGCTTCCGAATACGAAGATGTCATTGCGGCCAAGATTTGTGATGCGGTCGGGCGTGTAAGGTTGGTTGAGCGGTGTGTCGGTGACTCCCTGTGTGCGCGGAGCTGGCTTGAACATGTCTTTTATATCCATTTCGTTGCTTTTTGATTGTGGTGTTTGAGATGTTGGGGGGCTATTTCTTCAGTATGTGGTAGAGTATCTGGCCCACGGGCAGGCCTATGGCCACTTTCTTGCTGATTTTATAGTAGGGAGTCAATATTGGCTCGGCTTGATAGCGGTTGGTGCCCACCTGCTGCACGGTCTGCGCGCCGGCCTCCACGCCCCAGCGCTCACTGATGCGGAAGTCGACGTATCCTCCGTATTTTGAGCGCCCGTAATAGCCTATCATCGACGGCGGCATAGGCATGCCATTGGCCATCAGCGGCGCACGTCCGAAATAATAATCTCCGAACACGGTGGCTGACAACCTCGGTGAGAATTGATATGAGATGCTGCCGTTGAGGCCGTACTGGGTGTGCGCGCCGCGGAAGTATCCATATCTGTTGGCTATGCCCCCGGCATAGAAAGCGAAATTTCCGGCTGACTGGTATATGCCTGCGGCGCCGTTGTCGATCAGCATCATTCCCGGGAGTGGCGTTGTGCCACCGGAGGCTATGATCTCTCCTCCGCTCCAATGCAGCAGCCTTGCCTGGCCGGGAGTGAAGTGCAGGTCGGGAATATGCAGATCGAGCGGATGGACGGATCTGTAGGGGAATGGCACGTCTATCGCTGAGTAGTAGGCCCAGCGATACTCGGGCACGGTCATGGCGTCAGATATGCTGTCAGGCTTTGCGATGGCAGCCGCCCTGATGCTGTCGGCGGCGTTTATCCCGATTGATGCCGAATCGTTCTTTTCGATTTGCGAAAAGCAAAGCGCCGGAATTATGGCGATAAGCATGGCGATGATGTGCCGGCGGTTCATAGGAGGGTGATTCATAGTTGTTGGTGTTTTATGGCCAGCGTATAGCCGAAACCGCGTTGATTGATGATGCTTATGTTTGGGTCGTGGCGCAGGGCGCGGCGCAGCTTGTGGATGTAGCCATGCAGCGAATTGCGGTTGCTGATTTCATCGCGTCCCCATACGGCTATCATCATTTCCGATGCGTCTACGGTCTTGCCCGTGTTGGCCGCCAGTTTTTCCAGGATCCGCGCCTCGATGTTTGAGATGGCGGCTTCTTTGCCGTTTAATATCAGCAGTTGGTTGGTGGCGTCGAATGTGTACTTTCCAATCTGATGCACCGCATTCTCATTGCAGGGCCGTTGAGCCTTGTTGCGCAGGAGGCCCTTGACCCTTGCGAGCAATTCCCTGAGCTCAAACGGCTTTTTCAGATAGTCATTGGCTCCGATGTCGAAGCCTTTCTCCACGTCGTCGATAGTGCTTTTTGCGGTCAGGAAGATTATGGGCACGCTGTCAGAGATGCGCCGTATCTCCCGGGCCATGGCGAACCCGTCGAGCCCGGGCATCATCACATCGGCTATGATCACATCGGCCTCTTCGGCCCGGTATTTGTCGAGCCCGTCCACGCCGTCGAATGCCGGCACCGCCTCATAGCCTTGCTGCCGCAGGGTGTCGCATATTATCATAGAAAGGTCGCGCTCGTCCTCTACGAGTAGTATCTTAGCCTTCATTTCTGTCAAATTTTAGGGTGAATGTTGAGCCTTGTCCCGCATGGCTCTTGACTGAAATGCTCCAACCCATCTTTTCGAGTATATGCTTCACATAGTAGAGCCCTATTCCATAGCCGCGCACATCCTGCCGGTTGCCGTGGGGCACGCGATAGAATTTGTCGAAGATGTAAGGCAGGTTCTTTGACGGAATGCCTATGCCGTTGTCCGAGATCTCGATGCTGTCCCTATCTATTGTGACCTTTATCGTCACCGTGTCGGCTGAATATTTGATGGCGTTGTCGATGAGATTGTTAAGCGCGTTGGACAGATGCGACTTGTCGGCAGTTGCATATATATCGCCTTCCGATCGCACCTCAATGGAGATATCCTTGTCGGCTCGCATGCGCTGGGCCTCGGCTATTTCCTCCACAAAGGCCGGCAGACAGATCTTTTCCGGCTTAAGGGGCATTGTGCTTCGGCGCTCCATGCTCACGGCGAGGATGTTCTCTACGAGTTCGCCAAGGCGTTTGAGTTGCTTCATGGCTATTGTGAGATAAGCCTCTTTTTTCTCCGGGTCGTTGGCGGTGTCGTAGTTGAGCAGAGCGTCGTTGGCCGAATATGCTATCGCGATGGGCGTCTTCAGTTCATGGGTCATGTTGCTCACGAAATCATCCTTCATCTCCTCAATGGTGCGCAATCGGGACACCGTTCGGAACAGATACCGGAATGCTGTGGCAAAAGCAAGCATAAGAAGAAACGTTGTCACGATCACTCCCATCATCTGTGAGAGGATATGGCGGGTGAGGGGAGTGATGTAGGCCTTATAGTATATGCCTTCATTTGGGTTGATGTTGATCTTGAATGAGTCAAATCCCGTGCGGTTTTTGATTTTGGGATTGCTCACGATCACGGAGTCGCTGCCGTTAACGACCTCGACCGCTATGAAATCAGGAAAAATGTACCTGCGGGAGAGATGGTCATTCAATACGCTGTCCATTACCGCCATATCAAAGCCAATGTATTTGTCCATGAGGGTGTGGAATTGCTTGCTCATGGCATCAATCATTTGGTTGGAATAAGGAATTCCTTCGGCCAACAACGCTTTTTCTTCAACCACAGTGCCGTCGGCCTCTGTCCTGACCGAGATTAGTTGTCCGTTTTCATCCCTGAAAGTCGATGCCTCGGCCTTTCTTGGAGCCTTTTCCCCCACTGAATCAGATGCTTCTTCTTGCATCGTCGCGTTTGTGGTGAGTTGCTGCGCCTTGCCTGCGCGATACATGAGGTCGTCAATGTCCGCATCTGTCATGGCCGTCATCACCTCCCGCTCCACATTCTTTCTTATCGACTCATATAGCCGCACAAGGCAAAATACATTGCAGCCAAATATCACCGCAATGACAGATATGAAGATTATGGAGTTGACCCGGAACATTTTCATATGCGAAGATAGAAAAAAAATTTAGCATTGACACAATTATTAACGCGGATTTAAGACTAAATAAGGGATGGGTTAAGACTAAATAAGGTTGATGAAGGCGATTGTCGGCTGATTAAACGATAACTTTGCTCAAAAAAAAACAGTTATGAAGCGAGCATTAATGATTCTCATCGCGCTGTCCGCCATCAATCTCATTACGGCGCAAAGCGAGAGCACTGACAGCATCGAGGGGCAGCATCTCAATGAAGTCATCGTTAAGGGCGAAAAGCCGCAGATCAATGGGCACGACGGCATCATGGTGGTTGACCTGCCTTCAATAGTCAGCGACAAGCCTGTGGCCAACATCCTTGAGGCATTGGGGTATCTCCCCGGCGTAGTCGACAACAACGGGGCCATCGGACTGAGCGGAGCATCATCTGTCACTATAATCATAAACGGCCAGCCGACAGCCATGCCATTGCAGAATCTGTATCAACTGCTTTACGCCACTCCGGTCGACCGACTGAAGAGCGTGGAGATCATGTATTCCGCTCCCGCGAAATATCATGTGAGCGGAGCCGTGATCAATGTGGTGCTGAATACGCCTCGCCCGCTTGACGGACTGATGGGACAAGCCACATTGGGCTGCAATCAAGCACATTATGCGTCGTATTCCGGCGGAGTGAATGCCACATACGCTGTTGGTGACTGGACGTTCGACATGAATTGGTCGTTCAGCCGCAACAAGACCTACAACCGGCAAGAGACCTTTTCAAGTCACCTTCTCGGCGGCATACGGTATCCTATAGATGATGATATGCGTCAGATAGGACGGAGCTGGAGCAACATGATTCATGTGGCGGTCTCCTACAAGAAGCTGAAACTGGCCTACAACGGGCAGATTGCTTCAGGCATACGCAACGAGAGTCTTTCGTCAGGCTCTTTCGGTGATTTCCGCAATCACTACAAAGGCCTGTCGCCTACGAGTTGCCACAATGTGGCCATGCGCTACGAATCTCCATTCGGGCTGACTGTAGGCGGAGATTTCACTTACTTTGACGAGGCCCGATGCCAAAGTCTATATAAAGACGACGTCGGGCAAATCAATTCAGAAAACAGGCAGAACGTCAATCGCTGGCACGTATATATCGACCGGGAGCACGCGCTCGGCGTATGGACGCTTGGATATGGCGCGGATTATCAGCATGCAGCCGACAAGAGCAGTCAATCCTACAGGTTTCCGGAAAAGCCCGGATTCGACAATACGCTGCGCGAGGACGTGGCAAGCGCCTATGTCTCAGCGCAAGCGTCTTTTCCGTGGGGACTGTCATTCAACGCCTCTGTCAGCGGCGAATATTTCCATAACGATTATCTGCGCAACTGGAACTTAGTACCGCAATTAGGCGCTACATTCTACAAGACTCCCAAGAGCATATTCCAGCTTAATTTCAGCGGGGAGCGCGTGTACCCATCATATTGGGAATTGCATGGAGGCACCTCTTATATCAATGACTATTCAATGATATCGGGCAATCCCGCCCTGCAGCCATATATGAGTTATTCTGGCCAGCTGAGCTACATCTTCCGTCAGAAATACGCCGCAACCCTGTATGTGCTGTATGCCGACGACTATTCAGTGCAATTGCCATACCAATCTACATCCGACCTCCACTTGATATTCCAGACCCGCAATCTTGATTTTTCACGCACCGCGGGGGTGCAGCTTCACATACCGTTTGATGTGGGAAGCATCTGGAATGCGACAGCCACATTCAACCTGTACCACGCGCGTCAGAAAGCGAGCCATTTCCATGACCTTCGCTTCGATAACAAGCGCTGGGGCTGCCTCATAGCATTGAACAGCGCCCTGCGCCTTTCTCCCGCAAGCCCCGTGTCGCTTTCGGTCGATGTCGCTTATATGGCAGGCATGATTCAAGGCCACGGCCGCATGCTGCCCCTTTGGAAAATCGATGCCGGAGTGAAATGGCAGTTCGGCAAAAAGCGCTGCTGCGAACTCGACCTAAAGGTCAATGATATCTTCAATCTCTGCAATCCCACTCTCAAAATCAATTTCTCCGGGCAGGACTACCGCATGCAATCGCATGACATGAACCATAGCCTGAAAATGACATTCGCATACCGGTTCAACGGCTTCAAGCCCAAGGCCGACCCCGACATCGACACATCCCGCTTCGGCACCCCAAAATGAAATGATAATGGCGAGGGCTTGTGCGGATGCGTGAAATGCATTAACTTTGTGTCATGATAAGTAATCCACCTGCATACGCCCAAACCGGGCGGTTGATCCTCAGGCCGTGGAGGCATGAGGATTTGATCCCGTTCATAGCCATGAACAGCGACGCGAATGTGATGAAGCATTTTCCCTCACCGTTGACACAGGCGGAGACCGAGGCCTTCTACAGTCGCATCCAAGACGAATTCAGTCGAAAAGGGTGGGGACTCTACGCAGTGGAACTAAAGGCTTCGGGGCGCTTCATAGGATATGTAGGCCTGCATGAGATAGGGTTTGAGGCAGCCTTCGCCCCCGGCGTCGAGATTGGCTGGAGGCTTGCCGCCGACTACCACAATCAGGGCTATGCGACAGAGGCGGCCAAAGCCGTCATCGAGCTCGCCAAATCGCATGGGATTGAAAGGCTTTACTCGTTTACGGCCAAGACCAACAAACCGTCAGAGCGGGTGATGCAGAAAATCGGGATGGAGAAGATCGGGGAATTTGACCATCCGAGTCTGCCCGCGGATTCGCCACTGCTCCGCCACGTTCTCTACCGGATAGACCCATAGCGCAAATAGCGTGCGCAGGCGGCATCCCGCAACAAGAAGTCATATCCTGCTATTGTCGCGTTAACAAATTATTGGAAGATAAGAATTCCACGAAACGATTAAGAATCATTTCATTTCGTTTGATGATATTATCTTCTGAAAAGTCGGTCAGCGTATTCGCGAGTTGAACGAGTTCGGCTACATCGGTAGGCTTTTTATCGCCTTTGGATGTCGAAAAGCCTGTGTAATACTTCTTTTTGTCGGCAAAGCGATAATCTGACGCCCTGATATTTATTCGCTTTTCGAGCAGTGACTTGTTGCCGAGCAGTTCAATGGTTCGGTCATCTTTGAGCGTGCCTTCCTTTTGCTGTCGAGATTTTGGGTAGATATGCTCTATGTCGAAATTGCTCTCAAGGCTCAGGAGATCCTGGTCGTTGAAGGTATAGGCCCACCAGGCTATGTAAGCCTTAGTTACGCTTCGCTGATTAGAGAAGATGTAGTTGGCGAAAATCGAGCGGAAACGCTGCTTGTCAAAAAGGTTTTCAGAGAATGTGACATCCTGATTGTTGACAATATTTATCATTGCGGCGAAGACAGGTGTCCTCAACGAATTCACGCCGGGATTAGTAAGGGCGTACCCCCAGATGAAAGCCGTTATTCTGTCGAGAAATTCATTGAATTTCTTATCATCAAGATTCCCCTCCGCGTCTTTGTTCTGCATGAAATAGACTGACACAAGATACGTCCACATTCCATTGGGGGCATAGTTAAGGACAAAGAGCTTTTTTAGGCTGTCCTGGGAAAATCTTTCAGAATCCTGAAGATTGACATCTTGCCAAAATTTAGCGAGAGTCATGAGATTTTGGAGGGTCTCTTCTCTCTTGAAAATAGCATAGGTGTCACGCTCATAAAATTTTTTCAAAGCTTCGGTGGTGGAACTTTTAATTCCCAGTTTCGCTCTTTCGTAGTACATGTAACGGGTAAACAACTCGTCAAGCGGAGTGCCCGATATGGGATGAAACACATCCGAGGCGATAGTGTCAAGTTCCTTCCAAAGCTCAATAAATTCAGCCTTCTTGCCTTGTCCCTTGTAAAATTTATAAAACTGAGCCTTGAATATGTCCGCGTCCGAAAGAGGTTTTCCCCTGTCGTTAAGTGTGGAGAAAATGCGCAAAGCCGAATCTTGAGACTCTGCCTCAATTGGCAGAAGCACACAGTTGTTCAATATCCTGGCCGGCAAATACGGGAAATATGAAGGGTAGTTATTTAGAAAGTCGAAAATTTGATTTTCGAAGTATCTGAAATTTTGGGCATATCGGCTTTTCATCTTGTCTGCATTGCCATCGCGCAGAATCGCTATGAATTCCTCTTTGTCATTGTCAGTGGCAACCTCCGAGGCTATTTTCAAATCATCTTTTTGATAAGCTCCAAAATTATTTGCTCTCCACAGGCATTTTTCAATATCTTGTTTCATGGCCTGAGAGTTCTGGTCTTTCATGTGGGACAATTTATTGTAAAAGGCCCGCAAAAGCAGCATCAGAGTGGTCAAGCGTTGCTGACCATCTATGATTTCGAGTTTCTTGTCTCCGTTTTTAAAGGTCACAATGGGGCCAAGGAAATATTCATCCTCTTCATTGAACTGATCGCAGTTGTCATTTGGGAAGGAGAACGTGAATAAATCTTCCCACAGTGTCTTGCATTCAACTTCGCCCCAGGCGTACGGACGCTGATAATCCGGGATAAGAAAACTTGTCTTTGACTCCTGAAAGAGTCCCTTTACATTCTTTTGATCAACGGTAAGTTTCGACATACAGCTTCCTCAATGTTATGGTTAGAATACAAAGTTAGCGATTGTCATACAAATAACCAAATCTGATCAGCCGGCCCATGGCGTTTTTTTAACTCCATCGCCACGGAAATAATTCCGGTGGTAAAAAAAGTTTGACATAACTGACAACAAATCAGAGCCTGTGAGAGCCACTCATGAGTTAAACTTCAGTTCGTGATCATTGCTCAAAAACAGTTGGCTGCACCGTCGCGCAGGTGCGCAAGACCAAGTTCGAGGCCACCGACTACGATGAGGCGATGCGCCTGGGCAGCGAGGCCCTCCGGCGCGACGCCAAGGGCATGTTCCGCTTCAACCCCGGCAAGGAGGGAAAGTCCGTCCCGGACTACAACCCCTATACGATCCGAAAGTGCAAGAATTGTGATGTCGCCAAGGGAAAAGGAACCCTTGCAAGGCTCACTCCTCCCGACAGCCAGCTCTGCCAGGCCTGCGTAAGACTGCATGAATTGGCTGAAAAAGAGACGGAGTCCAGATTGGAGCGCATAGAACAGACCGAAGCAAAAGACAAGGCTCTGGAATGGGCGCGGAAACATTTGCCCAAAGTATAGCAACCAAATGGCGATATTGCATTTCGGGACACAGTAACCATTGATTCTTGTGGCGATGAGATCATAGTAAGCCAAAAGTTTATTACTGAGTCATTCTCAAAATGCATTGGTAAAAGACGAGCCGCAGACACAATGGAATTAGCCACAAAGGTTCATGAATGGCTTCCTAAGGCAGTATGTGTAGATCCGCATGAGGTCGGTCGGCACCACGCTTATTCATTTAGGGTCTATGAAATCGAATATAATGGTGCCAAAATCAGATTTAAGGCAAAGGAGACCGAGGGCTTAATTCTCCATATAATGAGGATTATAAAAGATTAAGGATTAAGTCCACCGCCCGTAGCCTGCATCCTTTCGGACCGACATGTGAGAAGCATCACTTAATCCTCACCACAAAGATAACGCTTATTTTTCAATTCCTGGCAATAATCGCTGATTTTTTGAAGCATTAAATGAAAGGCGAGGCTGGAGGGCGTCCATGAGCGCCCATCCGCCTCGCTTTTGCCTTAATGTGTCGCGGCTACAGGGCCATGCCGTGGCTGTCCTTTAGTATCGCATAGTATCGCGCGCACCAGAGCCACGAGTAAATAGACATTTTCGCCGTCCGTGCCGTTGAAGGCTTCGCCCTTGCCGACTTTGTTCCCATAGGCCTCCAAGGCGTCAAGCAGCGCCCTTACGATCTCATCGCCATACCCGTCCCTGAACAGAGACATGAGGCTTGGCATATCCGCAGAGGCATTCATGGCCGAGCCTCCTTTCCGTTATTGTATCTTTGTTTCTGTGCTGATGTAGGTGTGTTTGTTGCATAGCAATATAGGCATCCGTGAGTGCAGGTGTTGTATTGGCCGATGTCTTTACTGAGGATGCAACCGCAGGCTTGGCGTTGCCCCTTATCTTTATTGGCTCCGAAAAGCCACATTTGAAGCGCAGGGTCATCCGGTGCGAGTCGAGAGATTAAATCGGGGTCAATGCAGTGATTGTGCCCTATGCCGTATAGTGATAGATCAATCTTCTCGGCGCATGTTGCCAACTGCATCGGAAGATGCAAGTCGTGAAGCGTTCCAGCAAATCCTAACATTTTAGATTCAGTCCACTCCCGGTAATTGATGCCGGCATTGCGTAGGTTGGCACCGACTTTCTTATATCCGGCAATATCGGCGAAGCTGAACACAAGTTTCTCAGTGTAGCCATTCAACTCGGATGCAATTCGTTGAATCTTTCCGAGTAGTTCATCGATGCCGATTTTATCCGTCAAAATCAAAGGGTCGAATCTCCACACGGCACTCCCGAGTCCGTAGGTATCAACAATTCGTTTGAAAATATCAATGCGTGCATCAAGTTTGGGAACATTTACCTCGAGTCCTTCATGCTCGTAATCATTGAGAGTATATTGGATGTAGAATCCGATACCTTTATCTTTGAGCCGTGGCAACAAGGGTAACATCGGTGCCGGATTCTTTGACCAGAAGACAATGAAACGGGTATTGGCAAAACTCACATACGAATCTTTGCCATTGTATGGATTTCTCCATACACAATACCCCTTGTCAAGCCTATCGAAGAACCACCGAGAGAAGAAGGCCGGTAAGTCGGTGGCCCGACTCGCGGACACAATCATCGGAGCGAGTGCCCTGACACGCTCGCCCGCTTCATTTAGCATCTCGATATGCCCGTGAGTTTTCATTGCTCAATTGAATTAATAATGTAAAATTAGTCTGCGATGGTACCAAATTCTTACATTGTTATGTTAATAAATGAAAAACACAAATAAGGTCGTCTCAATAGATTTGTTTAATGTGATTTATTCCAGCCATTTATCTATCCTTGGCGCAAACATCTCGATGTCGCGTTGGGGTATGCCGATTTTACCGGCGACAGAGCGCCATGGATTCATTGCGGTTTTGACTTCATTTATGATTGACTTCGTTCTCTAATCCTGCAACATATACTCTCCTCTTCCCACTCCCGTCGCGGTCGAACCGTATGGAAAGAAGAATGTGGTATTCTTCGCCCATAATAGTCCGTGTCTCCGCCACATTTATACCCGCTTTCTTGGCCATGACGTGACAGAATTGTTCCCACAAAGCTACATCGTAATCATCTTTCCTTGAAGGAAATTTTGCTATGGTCAACCTGCCGTCTTCATCAATTACGGAAGCCTTGGGAAGAGCGCCGCCTAAAGACGTGCCGGGGTGGAGAAGCTGTATTATCCATTTCTTCTCCGGTAAAATATGCTTCTCTTCACTGGCTTCAATTTCATGTGCGGCGTGCATTAACTCCCTTACATTTGCCAATGGGGGCGCTCGCAAAGATTCCTCACAATTTATGAATTTCCCATCTCGATTTTCCGCAAAACGGAAACCTCCAATTCGTGAAGCATCATCAATGCCAACAAGATAGTCGAACGAAGTCAACTGACTAACAGGCCGTTTTTCATCTGTCGCGGCGATTTGTTCCCTGCGATTCAACAGCGTGCGCCCCCAACGGTCGGGCAGTGCATCTGAAAAGCATGAGAAAATATCGTTTCCGGGACGAGAATATTGAAGCCCCGAATAATTCTGCAAATCATCTGACAGAAAAATATCACGATACTTGGTAAGCCATTCTTTATCAAAAGCAAAGCCATAAGTCTCGCTACCTCTTACCGAGTCATACGACAATTTTCCAATCAACCGAGGAGCATCAAGCCAATCAAAATCGGCATAAACAAATAACTTCTTCATCGTTTATTCTTTTTTTGAGGCTCTTTGCCTGTGCTTTAAGTTTAAGTCTTGCAAGGTACGACCGAGTGGATCTTCTTTAGCTATCAGCAGAAGATCATCGTCGAGTTGGAGAGCATAGAGTACACGGGCATAGATTCCGATTGAAACAGTTGGAGACCCTTTTTCAATGCGGTTAATCGTCAGGGGTGAGCACGCTGCCCGCTCTGCTACCTGAGTTATTGACAGGTTGCGGCGAAGCCGGGCAAGCATTATCTGCTCTCCCATAATCGCCATTTTTTGCTCCAACTTTCGGGGCAATTTTGTGCCTATAGTACTCTTTGCCATACTCAATCTATCTTTTAATGGTGTAAAGATAATAAAAATAGTTATTATATGATATATTGAGGGTATTGAAGTAGTTTTCAGAACGGTTATTACTCAGTGCACTTTTTAGTAAAAACTATTTCAGTGTGATGCTGTTGGCGGTGTCGCGTTTCTTTTGGTTTACGACTTCTGCGTAGATCTGTGTCGTTCTGACGCTGCGGTGAGTAAGCGTCTTCGATACGACATATACATCAATACCCAATGAGATAAGGATGGTGGCGAATGAGTGGCGTAAGCAGTGGAACGACAACTTTTTTGTTATCCCCGCTGACTTCACCCAATTCTTGAAAGCATGTTGAGCCATTGAACGTTTGAAGCCATTGAAAACAAGACTGTTACCTCGTTCACTACAATATTGCAGTGCTTCTTCACTGATTGGGAGTGTGGCCTCGGTTTCTGTTTTCTCAGTACAGAGTCTGATGCAGTGACCTCCGTCGGGACTTCGCTCGATATTCTCCCATTTGAGTTGAAGAAGGTCACTGAGGCGCAAGCCGGTGAATAGTCCGAACATAGAGGCTCGCTTCAACACTGGAATGTCGCATTGAGAGTTTGCGAGAATCTTCATCTCCTCCAATGTGATATACTCCTTCTTGACCTCCTGCTATTTGAGTCCATCAAGAAAATCGTTGACATTTTCAAGCAGAAGCTTCTCCTTGTATGCCATCTTCAAAAGGCAACGGAATGTTGACCAATACCCGGCGGCAGAGTTAGCCGACAGTGGTATCTTCTTTTCCGGATAGCGTAGTGAATGGGCTATGAGAAGATAGTCAAGGAAGTCCTCGCACAGGCTCACGGTGACATCTCCGAAAGTGCATTGACCTCCGGTGAAGTTCTTGAAATGGAGATATACACTCATCCATTTGTCATACTTGCTCTTGGCTTTCTTCTCAAAGTAGGCAATAAAATCTTGCTTCTGCTTTGTCTTGTCGAGAAAACCAAACTGTTCATTTATCAGACTCTGGTATCGGATGCAACGGATATCGAGGGAGAACAATAGAGTCCGAATGCTCTCCAATGTATCTCCAAACCGTCTCCAGCTGCTATATCTCCGGTGATTTCAAGAGATTATCCAATTCACTCCGGAGAATATGAGTGTACTTGCCCTTCTTAACACGGGTGATGTTATGATACTTCAGATAGTGGTGCAGCTGGTCGCGTGTCAGCCCATATTTCTCCATCGCTTCCGGGTATGTATAATACTCCGGTTCTTTCGGCTCGGCTATGCCTTTGGCTAAATCGAAATGATATTTGGAATAGAATGTAGCTGCACCGACTTTCTTCTTGGGGATGGCCTCCTTTGATACCAGGCAGTATATTGCCGGTAATGTCATCCCATATCGCGCCTGAATCTCAGCCGCAGTGTACCACTCAGATATTTCATCAGTGGACTGTTGTTTTGCGAAGTAAGCGTGAACATGCTTCCGGCTCCAAAGGGTCTTGCCACGTTGCTGAGTCTTCGGCCACTTCTCCCTCTTGGCTATCTCATAGAGCCTCGAATTGGATATGCCATACTTTTCCTGCACCTCCTTCGATGTGTAAAACTCGGTGATAGGTGTGGGTACTTTTGTCTCTGTCACTTGCTCAACTCTGAGAATGTCAAACAAAGCATCAATGTCTGCCCGCCTGATGAGAGTCTTCCTTTTCAGTTTCCAAACTTTCACTGCACCTTGATTGATATAGTTGTAGATTGTCATGTGACAAACTCCAAGAAGTTTTGCTGCTTGGGTCGGTGTCAAGAACTCTTGTCTTGCCACTTCTGCTCGACCCGACTGCTGATGCTCGTATTCCTGCTGATAGGATTCAAGCCGAGATTGACGTTTTAGCTCTTTGTATGCCAGCCCCGAACACCGGTGGCTACAGTACTTTGTTGATGTCTAGCGAGCGATGAACTCATTGCCACACCATCGGCACTTCTTTTTGATTTCAATATTACTGCTCATTCATATAGCGTTTTGGTGGTTATTTCGCCAGTTATTTCGCCGAAAGTGTATATGGGCGTAAACCGACGTAAATCTACGTAAACATCGTCCATAACCTTTCGTTGTCCGATTGCGGCTCATGGCTATTTGCTACAAATCGGGCACAAAAAAGCAGGTGAAAAGGGGTGAAAAGTGGTTTTATTGAGCAGTAAGCACGAAAAAAGTCGCCCGATAATGAGCGACTTTTCAATAGTTTATGCCATTTATCACCAAAAGGTGACTGCCGATGCAGTTTGGGAAGGGGTTTAAGTGTCAAGCGTTTGCGGTTTAACCGGTTCAAGCCAACTCGCAGAAAGTGGCAGAAAGTGAACGCAGTAGCAATTTCAACATATCCGAGGCTGTCTCAGTTCCATTATGTGCAACCATATCAGTTGCTTATTTCAATTGCAAAGTTAGCGATTGTCAGACAAATAACCAAATTTGATCTAGCAACTTAGAGAGTTTTTGACTTTTATTACCACAGTAATAATTACGGAGGTAATAAAATTTGACAGTTATTCCTCTTCGTAGTAATATGAGTAGTCGATGCCTTTCATGAACATCTCGCGGTCAGCAATACGATCGGTGAGAGCCGGTCTGATAAGATTCTTGATTGAAGCGGAATCTACCACGCTTGCAACCATAGCATCCATATATTCCGATTTACCTACCTTACTCCAGTCGACACAAAGTTTTAATGACCTTTTCAGCATCATATCGAGCCAGATACGTGTGCTACGACCATTGCCCTCCATAAATGGATGAGCCACGTTCATCTCCACATACTTGTCCATAATCTCATCGAATGTAGTTTCCGGCATCCTCTCAATAGTGGACAGCGAAGTAGGTAGATACTGCACCATAGCAAACTGAAAACCACCCTTGGCAATATTCTTAGTACGTATCTTACCGGCAAAGTCATATAATCCACCGAAGAGATATGAATGAATTTGCAGATCCATTACTGTTCCTACCTCAATGGTCGACATCAACGAACTATCCCACAACTCGTATGCCTTATCACGACTTTTATTGTCAAGCTGGTCTTCTCCCGTGATTAGCCATTTCGCAAACGCCATTGCATTTCGGCTTGGGGTGGCATCAATGAGAGAAAGTATGTCTGCTTGCGAGAGGCAATCTGTAAGATAACGTTTCCCGTCAGCAGTAGCATCTTCAGTTGGTTACATTTTGTAACCAACTCGTTTCCATCTTTTGCCAGACGGTGCTTCATCACTTTCCAGTAATTGCGTGGATTCTTGCTTTCAGTGAGAATTGCAATAACATCTACTACCGAGAAAAGCCACTGAGAGTTAACGCTGTCCCATGCTGCACGCACTTCGCGGTCATTGAAAAATCGTATTGATATTTTGTCGTTCATGATTCAGATTTGTTTATGATCCAAGTGGCATTATTCTTTGCTCCGATACGTGAGAGGATTGCTTTTTCTTTGAGGGAGGCGATGACGCGGTCAACTGTTCGCTTGCTCAGTCCGGTTTTGGTTGCAATGGCTGCGATTGAGATTTGAGGATTCTCTTGAATCGTCTTTATTATTTATTACTGCCATCTCCTTCAGGGAAAGGTGTGCGGTTAAAGGCGATGGCGTTTCCAAAACGTCATTTTGGCGTTTAGCGTCCTTTAAAACGTCAGCCTGACGTTTATCATCGCTCCATCGGATGTGAAGTGTGTGATTTCGCAAGTCGGCAGGTATACCAAACACCGCGAAGTTCATGAAGCGTTCAAGAGGCTTAAATGTGCGGTGAATCCCATTGGGGATGTTCTCATATTGAGACCTAACCAAGGCATTGCGAAAGAACCATGAATGTTTGGCAAAACTCTCATTGTTGACCTCAAAGCAGAAGCTACGGATATACTTTATCAGGAACACAGCGGTTGTGCGAGTATTGCCCTCGCCAAAAGCATGACTTTGCCAAACACTTGATATAAACCGGGAAATATGGTTAATCGCTTCTTGCGCGGAATGGCTACTATAATCAAACTTTTTTTCCTCTGAAAAATCAAAGGTCAACAGTTCCATCAAATTTCCGGCATTGCCATATTCGATAGTATCACCGTCAAGGATCCATTGGTTCTTGGTGATGTTATATGTGCGGAACAATCCGGCGTGAGGCAGAATACCCTTGAAAAGATAGCCATGAATATGTGCCAACTCCATAGGGGAGAAGGTAAAAGCCTTCTGTGCCAACAGAGCATTGATGCGCTCCGATACACCGTCCGCCTCAAGAGTACGGTCCGCCTCCGCCTTTTCCCGCACATCCTTCTGCTGATAATACTCTTCAAGTCGACGGCGTACTTCCTCTGCGCTTATCTTACCTTCGATATTTTCTTTAGCCTGCGACACAAGAAAATCCGATGGAGTCAACCCATCAACCTGCTGCAAGCCGATGGCAATAGACCAGTTCTTCGCCCTCTGCACCTTATCCGGCTCAGAGGAACGCAAATACTGCTCAAACTCTTGATATTTATCTTCGTATGCCATGACTATATTATTTTAATCAAAATAATAATTGTTTTCTTGGAATGAATAAAACTTTGAACGCCATTTCTCTAAAAGAACTGTATCTGAAGGATCATACAACGCAATCTTTTCCAAAACTCTTACCACTAACGCGTAAAA
Organism: uncultured Muribaculaceae bacterium; assembly: GCA_947525975.1. Taxonomy (GTDB): domain Bacteria; phylum Bacteroidota; class Bacteroidia; order Bacteroidales; family Muribaculaceae; genus CAG-873. Next base: position 62,903 of record CANNVE010000002.1, read on the forward strand.
ATACATTCTCACCTCTCTCATTAAATTATTTCTGCCTAAATTATGTATTTCCCAATTAGGTTCATAAAATGGATTCTCATAATATGGAATTTCATCAATTCGACTAAAATCCCAATTAAGTCGGTTGCATAACCTTTTTAAATTACCCATTAAGCAATGATCCGAATATTCAAAATACTCCATAAAATTTTCAATTTCGTTTAGCTTATCATCAAAAATGTTGATTAATTCATGAAATTGTAAATTTGTATCATATTCTCTATGTAAGTTAGATGTGTCGTTCAAATGAATACTATCTATTGAATACCAAAATTGTTTCATTGAGTGTTGCAGTTGCTCAAGCATAATACGTGATAACTCCAAAATTATTCCCGAAAACTTTTCTTCATGTGAGCGTTTCATTTCTTTTAAGATCTCAACAGTATATTCCAAAGGGTTCCCATCAATTATTTTGTGATGACGGCTACAGAGCAGTATCAGATTATCATAACCATTGCATTCGCTATCCGATAATGTATTATTGAAGCGTGGACCACCAGGAGAAAATGCTTCAATATGACAACACTCACCAGTAAGTTGGTTATCATCTTCAAATATCGGGACATGACATCCTGTAAATGCACAACAATTACCAGACCTGGCAAACAGAGCCCTTAAAACGGTAGGGTTTATTGCTCTACTTTTCTTTCCTGATGGTTCTAACTTCATAAAATGACAACAAGTTTATCAATTATATAATTGTTATTCTAATTCATTGACCTTTATTGATTGACGAATGAAAGACAGTTTAAAAATTATGGCGCGTTAGATGATTTCTACCTTAACTTGTATATGAAATGCCTCGGCAATGGTGAGGATTTGTTTGCGTTTGGTGGCGGTATCGGAGCAGGTCATCAGTAGATATCCGTTGCCGAGTGGCTTTTGAGCAGTTTGGTATTTCTTATCTACTGTATTGCTGACAAGGGGGATTTTGTTGGCGATTATACCAACGGCTCGCACTTTGTCAACTCCGACCTTAAGTACAAATTTATGCAATGATTCCCATGCTGTACGCTCTTCGATGATTGAGCCGTCTGGCATAGTTATTCTTAGTCGAGTGCGTGGGTTTGTTACAACCTTTTTGCCACCCTTTTTCTTCTCAGTGTGTTCAACAACTGGATCAGGTTTGATTTCCACCGCGTCTGGTAGAACTTCGGTTATATTTCGTTTTCGAGATAGGCTTACTTTAAGAGGGACGCCAGGCCCATAGTCAACTACTAAGACAAGCTCTCGCTGAACCTGAGCCAATGCTGGTTCAATCTTCTCAGTAAGCGTTGGGAGAATCTCAGTGCGGATAAGATCCTCTTCAAGTTTGGCGGCTTCCTGTTTCAGCCGTTCATCAATGGGGAGATTAAGTTTCCGCAGATTCTCCATTGTTATATACAGTTCGCTCAGCGTTGACATAGTTATTTATATTATAGGGATTCGCATTTGATATAGTTTATTATACCAATCGTTTTTTAGTCTGTTTGCTTCATGGTCAATTTCATTTGATTCACGAAGTTTCTCCGGCTCTTTCAAATCACGAAAAATTAATAGTGCTTTATTGACTTGTTTATAATATTCAACAGCATTATCAATCGTTTTTGAAGGTATGGCTGAAATCGCCGCCTTGCCATTCAGGACATTTATCAGAGCCCTGAAATCTGAACTATAAGAGTTGGCTGAAATTGAGCGCAATACAGATTCATCTTCAGGCTTCATCATTGGCGAAAATACTTCAATGAAACGAGAAAAATCATCTCTACCATCTGGTTGATTATAATTGAATTGATTCATATTCGTTTTTGTAATAAAACTACACCTTAATATATAATTTGATGCTTTTGAGAATCTTGAGTATAGTTGAGATACTCTAACGTTGGTAGAATAAATGCTTGAAGCCTTTTATTCATCATATATATTACGGATAGTTGGATGTATCGTTTTAATGCTTCTTCCGGAACATCGTGTCCGCTTACATAGGTATTTGGTTTAGAAAGTTTTTCTTTTGTTTCATCTTTAATCTTGATATTGTAAGGCTCATATCCATAGATGCTATAAGGGCCATTACTCTTTTTGTACTCCCAAGTATATGGGAAGGAATCACCCATACCTCCTTCTTTGAATTCTGATAGGATGTTATTCAATCTCCTTTTAAAAATCAAATACTTGCTTAATTTATAAGTCAGGTACACTACGACTATTACCGAGAGCCAAAGCCATACGGGGATATTGTAATTCCACAGCCATTTTTCTGTGATGGAATATAGGATTCCTGATGCAATTAAGCTACTAATTACACCGAAAATTATACCTTTAATGGTTTCTTTGTTCATAATTGTTGTAGTATTTATAAGTTAATGAATTCGTATTTTTCTCGAGAAGTTAAAGTTTTTGTACTAACTTGCGAAAAGGTATCCGCCATTTTGAGATGCACGGATAATGAATTGATTACATAGAAGTTCATTTTTCTCTCTGAATGTTGTACGGTCGTAGCAGTCCGGCAACGTCATGTCAAGAGTATCTCTAACGAACAAGATGAAGGAGCTTTTCTTAGAACTATCTTTATACCAATCAGTGGTAAACAGCTGGTCTTGATTTGACTTCAATTTTGAAAGCAAATCACGGGCGGCAGCTTTCACTTTAACGACATCTTCTTTTGAGAGATTTTCCTTGCGGAGTATATCAAACACTTCAAGTTCTTCTTCCGTAAGACCCTCTTCGGATGCGCGGCGTTGTTCAGCCGACATACGTGTGAGCAGCTCCATCAGTTCTCGGAATGCTTGCTCAGATTCTGTGCTGCCGGCATTATAACGGTCGATAATGCGTTGAAATTCCTCTGCAAAAGTGCGACGCTCGCTGTTTTGATTGAGCATTGCATCGAGTTTTTGCGAGATGAAATCTTCAAGATCAGCGATTTCAAGTGCTTTGCACTTTGATTCGCCGTATTGTTCACGGAGTTTGTCTATATCAAGACGGCTAAGGTCAAATTCTCCAAACTCCTTGATAGTGTACTCTCTATTCTCAGCCGGGCCGTCACCTTTCGGCACAATACTCTGATTGAGCAAATCTTTGATGCGGCGACGAGCAGAATCAAGATTGCCACGGTCAACTGAGTTATCTATAACTTGTCGGAGGTAATGGATAACCTCAGCCATCACAAAATCTTCTTTGATGCTTATAATGTCGGGCAAACATTCATCATAAATCAGTGAAATGGTGTTGTCGAACACCGCGAATTGAGCCTTGCGTTCAACAGGATTTATGAGAATGTTTGCGTATTGGTCAAAGAGTGAGATTTGATTAAAAGCTTTATTGAGGTTGAGAATCTTATGTAAATCGACATCAAGCCCACGGCACCATTCCACGCACTGAGAAATGGCAGAACGAAGATGAGCATATAGTTCATCAAGTGTCATAGCCGCAGGGGTATTGCCTCCGGGGGTGTCTGCGCCGGGACTATCGGACTCCTCCTCGTCACCGTCTCCTTGCGTATCTCCATAGGTGGCAAAAGCTTTTTTCAGACTGCCGAAGATGTTGCAGTAAGAGATAATCTGACCGCACGATTTTTCTCGTCCAAGCGCGTCAAGAGTTGAGCATCGACGATTGGCACGCGCGATAGTCTGCATAAGATTTTGCCCTGCAAGAGGCTTATCCATATAAAGAGTTGACACCATTGGAGAGTCGAAGCCAGTGAGCCACATAGAGCATACAAAAACAATCCGCAGAGGGTTGTTTTCAACTCGAAATTGGTCTTGCAATTCCTGTCCTTCTTCGTTAACATCGATCATACGCTCGCGATGAGGACGAAGGTTTAGACCTTCGGCAGCAAAGCGTTCATCATCGCCTTGGCTTTCGCTGATTACTACGGCCATATCGGTAGAGCGCATCCACTCACGGATTTTCAACTTGTCCTGATACTCTGCCGATGTAGGATTGAGCGACATCAGTTCGTGGTTGATGTCGGCAATCTTTTGCTGCCATTTAGCGGTGACAAGGTCATACATTCTGACAGCGGTAAAGCGGTCAACGCTTACCACCATTGCCTTGCCGAGATAGCCACGGTTTATGATATGCTCCACTATATCATCAGCAATCTTGGCAAGACGCGCCGGACGGCGGAGTATTTCAAGCTCCTTGGCATACTCGCGTTCGAGGCGTTGACGGCTGTCATCATCAAGTTCTTCATCTTGAAGAATATTGATGAAGTCGGCATTGAACGTCGGATTTTCATTCTGCACCTCAGGCAGGTGGTTGCGATAAGTGAGGCGCACGGTGGCATCATCCTGCACAGCCTGACTGAAATTATATTCGCTGACCGTTTCGCCAAACCATTTGTTGGTGAGTTTTTTACTTCCGAAAAGCGGCGTGCCGGTAAACGCCATATACTTGGCGTTAGGCAACCCTGCCCTGAGATTTTCAGCAAGCGATTTATATTGTGTGCGATGAGCCTCATCGATAAAAACAATGATATCATCTCGTTCTGAGAGAATGGGATATTTTTTGCGTTTATCGTAGCGGAATTTCTGAATAAGCGTAAAGAGTATGCGGTGATCTTCTTTTTCAAGCATAGTACGGAGACGGTCGCTTGTTTTAGGCTGGCAGTCTTCGTCCGCACTCATAAAGCCGCTATGCAAAAAGTTGCGGTAAATCTGACTGTCGAGGTCTTCACGGTCGGTAATGATAAGGAACGTGAAATTACCCGGGAAGCGGTTTTTAAGCAAGCGGGCGAGGTACACCATTGAGAAACTTTTGCCGCTTCCCTGTGTGTGCCAGAACACGCCCATCTTTCCGCGGTCTTCTTCGCGAGGAGAGCCGCAAAGATATTTATAACGTTCGACGGCTCTGCTCACTCCAAGGAATTGATGATTTTTGGCACATATCTTTTTGGTGCCGTTGTAGAAAAGGATATAATTGTGGATGTAGTCAAGCAAATTTTCCTTTTCCAGTAACGAGTGAGCCATTACATCAAGACTGATTTTCTCGCTTTCGATTTCATCTTTGTTGATTTTATCCTCCTCGGAAGCTCTGAACCAAGGGGCGAAAAAAGCCCAGTCGGCATAAGTCGCACCTATGCGGGTATGCAAGCCATTGCTCGCAACGAGCACGGCGTTATAGGCCATAAGTTGAGGAATGGCATCTTTGTATCTTGTCAAGTTGTTGGAGAAAGCCTCCTTGACAGGAATGTTGCTATCTTTTAACTCAATGGTTATGAGCGGCAGTCCATTGACATATACAATGACATCAGGGCGCAGACGGTAAACATAGCCTTGGATCCAAAGTTGGTTGACAACATCGAATTGGTTACTTGTCGGTTTCTCCCAATCTATGAATTGCACGGTGCGTGGCTCACGTTTGCCGTTGGCTTGAAGCACCGGCATCTTATAGCCGTTGATAATCCGCGAAAGGATTGTGGCGTTGAGCGTAGCCGGGTCGGAGTGCAGGTCAATGTCATTAAGTGCGGCCACGGCTGTATTCACATCTGCGTCATCGAAGCCTTGCTGTCGGTCGGTGGCCGAAGCATTTATGCGCTTGACCTCGCGGCGGAGTACGTCGAGGTTAAGCACACCGCGCTCCGAGCTGCGATGCAAGTGGTCGGTAGCATAGCAATTGAAATGATTGTCGTAGCCCAATTCATTGAGGCATACATTAATCAGTTCTCTCTCTATATCATCTTCCTTAATAAAGTATCTCATTGCGGCAAACGATTTAAGGTGTCACTTCAAGCTGACCGCTCATAAGTTGAGGCAACAAACGGTCGCGCATCTGCTGAAGTTGGGAATTTTTAGAGGTTAGAATTTCCATTTCATCGACAATAGGGGAAATTATATCGTCGAATTGCTGTATTATCTTTAGAGAAGGAATCAGAAGAAGCTGTTTCCTTATTGCAGATGGCTTTAAATGCAGTACATTGGAACCATTAGCAAACTCGGAAATAAACTTACTATATCCACCAAATCTAAACATCGTATATAAAAAGATATTAGGAAGTTTAGACTTGACTCTTGCTAAATCGGTGGAAATTATAGCCGTTTCAGAGTATTCTGGAATAAGCGTGACAGCTCCAACCGTGCGGCGGTCTTGCGTCATATCAGTTACACCCATAACCAAATCACCTTTTTTTACTATATGCTGAGGTTTGTAATTGCCTGCAAATAGTTTCAAACCATCATAGTTGTAGCCACCGTATGATTTGATGTTTTTTAGATTGATTAGTTTTACACCCTCAGTAACATCTATTTCTTCGGAAGTATAAGAGCAACCTCTGTCAAATTTAATAAATTCTTCCAGTTGCTTGTATTCCCAACCTTTGGGTAAGCCATCGACAAACTCGGTGGTTTCGTGGCCGGGGAAGCGGAAAAACACAAACCACTCACGATATGTACGCATAGCCATTTCTTCCAAAATTGCTATGCGCTTATTGTTTAATTCAATACTATCATCATAGTTTGTTAAAATTGAAACAATTTTTTGTTGAGAGACTAATGAAGGTATCTCTATTGCAATGTTTCTAATCAAAGAGGGTGTTACATGAGGAATTGCCGACCCTCTTTGAGAATGACTTAATTCAGATTGCTTGCTTTTCAACAAGTAATAAAGAAAGTCATGATCTATATTTTTTGTGGGGTCTATGATAAAACCATCGGTTACGAATATGGGTTCTTTCCAAAATGAAACATATCCAGCAGATGCTCCACTTCGAGAAATAACAATAGTTTTCCCATCTCTGTTATATTGATTAATGTAATACGCAGGAGCTTTGCCACCAAGAATTACAGGATATGGGCCTACAGTAGCATCTTTACGAGTGATTGCTTTCCCTTTCTTAATGGAAATTACATCTCCGAATTTGCAGTGATGCCACATTATATACCAAACTTATTAAGGTTTTCAATAATGTTCTCCATTAGCTCATTGCTTCTATCGTTCAAAGCGCAGAGTTCAGATTTGAGAGAGGTCATACTTTCGCGGAAATCGTTGAGGTCTTCAACGTCGAAGATGACACCGACATAGCGACCGGGGTTGAGCGAGTAGTCCTGTTCGCGAATTTCTTCAATGGAGGCTGCTTTGCAAAGGCCGATAACATCGCGATACTTGCCGTCGGGGAAGTTGTCTATAAGCCATTGGCGCATAGAAGTTAAATGGTTTAACTCTTTTTTGGCCTCGGCCAAAGCGGTTTCGGCTGCATCAATACGGCGTTTGATGTCGTTTTTAAGATTTTTGCCGGGATTTTCCGACAGGGATGTTTTAGCTTCGAGGGTTGCTGCTTTTTTTTCTTCAACGCAACTCTCATATTTGGTGGTCAAATCGTGGATGCGGTTGTCGTAATGCGACATTAGCAAGTGCCAATAGGCTTCATCACCTTGGTAAATGTGACGGATGCAAGCGAGGTTGGCGACATGCTCATCGGTAAACTCTCGATGTGCGCGGTCAACCTGTTTATAGAAATTGCGGGCGTTGATGAAAAGCACACGCTTATCCTCGCGTCGTGCTTTGTCAAAGAACCAAATAGTGGCAGGCAGCGTGACAGAGAAGAACATATTGCTCGGCAGTGAAAGCATCGCGCTCACAATGCCGTCCTCAACCAAACGGGCGCGTATCTCGGCCTCCGACTTGCCGGCATCTGTGGCAATCGAAGCCATAACGAGAGCTGCTCGCCCGGTGTCATTAAGTGCCGTGGCGAATTGATTTATCCAAAGATAATTTGCATTAGGCACGGTTTCTCCATCCTTGCTCTTGGATTTGGTCTTGTTTTTTGGTATGCCAAATGTATTGAATCGAGGGTCATCCTTTACTTTGTCGTAGCTTACATCATCAACATTAAAAGGAGGATTTGCCATTACAAAATCAAACGTGCCAAATGAATTGTGAGGGTCGCTGTAATAGCTGTTGGCTTGAACTATGTTCCCGTTCAAGCCGTGGAGGAACATATTCATTCGGGCGAGCTTTACGGTTTCGTTTTCTTTCTCGATACCATAAACGCTGATACGGTCGGGGCGGTCGTTGCTGCGCTGAACGAAGTCGGCACTTTGCACGAACATACCGCCCGAACCACAGGCAGGGTCAAGGATGCGTCCTTGATATGGCTCTATCATTTCAACCATGAGACGGACAACGGAGGTCGGGGTGTAATATTCACCGCCACCTTTGCCCTCACTGCTTGCGAATTTGCCGAGGAAATACTCGTAAACCTTACCGAATACGTCACCCTCCAAATCACGAGGAATTGAATTGATGATTTTCAGAAGCGAGGCAGTGAGCGAATAGTCGCGTATGTTTTCGCCGTCTTCCTTAGGTTCAAGATTGAAATATTCATCTTTGGGGAGTGAGCCTACGAGTTCGGGCTTGTGTTGCTCTATACCCTCCATTGCCTGTTTGATAGCAAGGGGAATATCCTCTTGCTCGCTCAAACTAAGTAAATAGTCAAAATGAGATTTCTCCGGCAGATAATATCCGCATTTGCTCAAAGCGATTTCCTCACGTGTTTTCGGGTTACGGGTATTCTGTGAAGCGGAATATTCGGCTTCAATCTCATCTTTGAACTTATCGTATTTGTTTGATGCAAAACGTAGGAATATTAGCCCCAATAATGGGGTTGAATATTGTGTCGATTTAAGACCGCTCTCTGAACGCAACTTGTCTGCTGCTTCCCACAGTCTATCCTCAAATTGTTTCAGCTCCTCTGCCATAGTTAAAAACGAAAACTCCCACGTAGCATCTGAAGGCTGACCTTATCGAGCTATGCTCGCTTTGCAACCGCAAAGAATGCCTGTAACGACTACACTGGAGTTTTCAAAGGTTTTTCGGCTCGCGCCAGTTGTATTTTCTATTAATTGGTCATTTTCAGATAGACGTTACTATTCCTTTTACAAAATTACACATTTTATTTGAGGGAGACAAGGCGTTGAGAGAGAAAAAAGTAGCTCTACACTGGGCAAACATAGGATTTGGCGGGTGTGGAGCTACCATGTGAGGATTATTCCTCCGGAGTATAGATGCATTTCAGGCGGGTGAGGGAGTGGGCGTGGCGGAGGGAGTCGCGGTAGGCGATGTCCTGTTGCCAGCGGCCGGTCTGCCAGTCGCGGTATTGCTTGGGGAAGTTTTCGCGGTAGAATTGTCCGAAGGCGACGGCTTCGGCGTTGTCCTCATACCAGTGGTCGAGGTGCTCTATGCGGTTTTCATAATCGCGCCTTGTATCCGAAGCGGAGCGTGACACGAGGATGCTGCCCATTATACATATGCCGACAACTAAGCCTACAATTCCGAAGGTGGGAAGGTGCAGTCGGAACACATCGGTCCAACTCTTGAAGTTGTCATCGAGTCGCTTACGGTCATCATCGGAAAGAGTTGCTTCAATGGCTGTCGGGATTGAGTCGAGCTGCCGTTCCAACCGGTCATGGAAGATGGCGCGGGTCGTCGCTTCGTCGCGTAGCATCATACGGATTTCATAGGCGTGACCAAAGTCTTTCATGGTGTCGTCGTCGTCATCCCATGCTCGCTTCTTGCCTTTCTTTACGAAATGGTCGAACTCGAACTGATACTTGTTCTTTCCTGTGCGGACATCTACGAGGCCGCCGCCTTCTTCGAGGGCTTCGGTCTCTGTGCCGGCAGTCGGGGTCAGCTTTGTGGTTGTGTCTTTGGGCACGTCGATTTCTTTCCACCCTGCGTCGGTGGGTGCGCCGTCCACTGAAGCAGTGGTTTCAATCGCGCATTTGCCCCATGAGAGTTGTGACATAGTCTTTCGTGTTAAATTGTTAGTTACTTATTTTTTTTGCACTATCGGCGTAACGATGACATCCGCTCCATCCTCTGTCTCAAGCAAAGGGAAGTAGCCGTCATCATCGTCTGTGTCTGTCGCGTCGATCATTGCGTCCTGCGGTGTCTTTATCGGAGCGTTGTCGTGTCCGAAATACTCGTATTTCAGCTTGACGACCACGAAGTGCTGATTTATCTCCGCCGCTTCCTCCGTGTAGATGGTCTGCTGCAGCTTGAACTTGTAGCAGGAGACCTCTGCCGTGAGGCTGTCTGCCCATGCCTGCGCGAGTTTCTCCATTTCCTCGGTTCTGCGTCCGTCCTCGACCCATGTTCCGTTTCTGAATGGGTCAATGTCCGGGACGTAGATGTTTACTGTCACGACACCCGTTTGGATTTGGTCGGGCAGTCCGGCAGTAAAGGTTACGACAGCGTCCTCCTTGCGGCTGTCGCGTGGGCGGTAGCCGTTTCGGTACACCTCTCCCGATATCTCCGCGTAAAGGGTGGAGTCTTTCAAGAGGCGGCGAATGTCGCCTTGTATCTGCTTTCCTGTCTTTGCCATTGTCGTTTCACATAAATCCGAGTTGTTTCAGCATCCGAGGCACAAGCCTGTCAGCGAGGAGTTCCGCGCTGTCTATGACATCTCGCCCGGTCGCCGAGACGTGGGCTGCGTAGTTCATTCCGGCCACCACCACGAGGACTATGCCCTCCGGGAATTGCCGGACTATCTGCTTCGCGAATTGGATTCCGGTTTTCGCTCCGTCGCCGCCTTTCTTGACCACCTCGAAGTTGCTCTGATAAACTATCTTGCCATCGCTTGCGATGACGTATCCGATCGAACTGCGGAGGTTGCCTGTCTGGTCTTTGTAGGAGTTGGTCTCCCTTGCAGCGTTTAGGCATCGCTCCCCGACGTACTGCAAATTGTAGATGAGCGCATTGATTATCCGCTCCATCTGCTGCGCAATGTATTCGTCGATTTCCGACATTGGTGTCTTCTGAACGATGCCCATATTTACCGTGCTATATTAAAATTTTGATTTCGGCCACGGCTTCCAATGCTTCCGGCGGCGCGATCAGCGAGAATTCTCCGATGGTTTTCCCGGTTTTGTCATTCAGTCGCAGCTGCTCGGCTTCGGGCAGGGGCTGTTCCTCTATTAGCACCGTGTAGGTGGCTTTCGTTGTCGGTTCGCCCAGTGTCTTCGCCAAGAGGTTGCGGTTGATTGGCAGGAACTGACAAGGGATAGGCTTGCCCCAACCGACCGAGGTCGGCTTTTCGGGGTAGCCTGTCTCCGGGTCAATCTTCGCAGTGGTCTTCTGCTTGAATTCGATTGTGCCGTTTTCGATAATCATAGACGGTCTCCTTTGTATCCGAAGGTCGCGCCGACGGCATTCGCACCCGGCTCAAGTTCATCATATATCGCTTGTGCGTCCCTTCTGAACTGCTTGCGCTGCTCGTCCGTGAACGAGTAGGACTGACCGCCCTGCGTGATGTTGGGGGCAAGCGATAGCCAAAGCAGGAGGTCTGCTTTGGCAAGGCGGTGTTCCTTGCTATTCAGACTCTCCTGCGAGGCATCAGCGGTAAGCGAAAGATTGCGCCGTTCCGCTGTCTCCACGAGTGTACGCAGCGGTATCGGATAAGCGTTTACGCTCTTGAGTGCGTCGAGATTGGTGTTTGCCATTGGTGCTTCGCGTCAGATGGTTGTTACGTCCACTCCGTCTTGTCGGTGCGGACGTAGATGTTGCGGTATGCGGTATCGAGAACGGGGATTGCGTCTGCTTCGCCGATAGTGACCTCGCCTTTCGGTTCGATCGTTCCGTATTTCTTGATGACGGTGTGGGCGCGGACAGCGCGGATGATGCTGTGGCTTGCGTCATCGTCTTCGAGGATGTCGTATTGGGTTGAGCCCAGTCTCTCAGTCTCGGAAAGGATAATGCGGTGGTCGGCGAAGGGGTTGCCTGTGATGTCCGGCTTGTCATCGAATTCGCGTGTGATGTCTTGGTCGATAACTCGCAGCTGAAGACCGCCCAGCCACGCCTGTTCCTTGAGCATGGAGTTGATTTGGGCAAGGTTCGGGGTCTGCGAGATGTTGAGGGCATTCGACGCGAACGAGGCGCAAGCCTTGACGATTTGGTCTGCCGACGCAATGCGGTAGACCTCGTTGAGGTTGACGAAAGCAAACCGGGGATTGCGTCCGAGCTTCTTCGCTTCCTCGCGGATTTTTACGAGATCGCCGATGATGTCGGCAGACGCGTGATCGCCCCAATCGGTCAGGGCTGTCACTTTCTGCTCATCGTCCACGTCGTAGTCGAGGTCGAATTCGTTGGCGAAGGTGGCGTTTGTCGTGGTCGTGAAAGCCAATTTTCCTGCGTTGGAGGCTAATGCCCACACGATGTATTCAAGCTCAGACTGCACGCCGACTGCGCAAAAGTCGATGTCTTCGCCCCAAAACTCGACCAGCGCTGTTGCGTCATCGTCTTTGGCGAGGGCGCGCTCTGTCTGGTAGCGCTTCATGTCGGCGCACGTCATCTCACGCGAGATGGCGATGTAAGGCAGGTCGCCTTTCGCGCTTTGGAAGATGGGGCGGCGCTTGCGGATGATCGTGCCGTTGTCTGCGTGGAGGTCGGCGGCTACGTTCCTCTTGGCGAGCTGATTGGTCAGCATCTCCCAATTGAACCCGGTTCGCTTCTTTACAGGGAAGTATCTGCCGAAAAGGAAGGGCTTCATGTCGAGGCTGTTGAGGCGCGCTGACACCATCTGCTGATTAAGCCCGTGGATAAGTGTATTGACTACTGTTGCCATTGCTGCTTGTGGGGATTAGAGGTTGATGATTCCTTTCAGCTTGTCGACAATGAAGCCGGGGACGGGGTTGTTGCGAGTCACGCCGACCACCCATGCGTCTGTCTGGATGTTTGATTTGGAGTCGAAGGGCTGTCCTGTGCCGTTGATTGACTGAGGCTCGTATTTGAGCGCGGAGTCTGCGGTGGCTTCGGCTTTGGCTTCAACGATGAAGCCGCCGACGGGGATTGCCCCGAGCGCGGTCTTTACCGTGATTGCGTCAAACTTCTTGTTGCTCTCGTCGATTGCTGTGATTGCATGAGCCGCTCCGTTAAGCGAGGTCATGACTATGTCGCCCACCTTGAAGTTGTGGAACTTGGAGACCTTGATGGTCGTGTCGGCTGCGGCTGCCTCTGCGACCACCTCGCCGGTCTTGACGACGTGAGTGACTCCCTCGATGGGGGCGCCCAGTACCGCGCCTTCCCGGAGGTAATTGCCGCCGAGCTCCGATGTGGCCACAGATACGCCACCGCGCACGTCGGCCACCTTGTGGATGACGTACCTGGGCGTCAGGTCGTCGCGTCTTTTTTTGACGGTCATTCTTGCCATTTGTCTGCGTTTTTAGGATTGAACTTAAAAAGGCTGCTGTCCATCCGCGAAAGCGCCGTCTCGCTTCGAGATGGCGGCTATCTGCGCTTCTGACAGCTCCGTTGTTGTTAGTCCGCCTGTTGAAGCGGAGGGCTTCCCGAATACAGCCCCTTTTGCGGCAGTCTCGTTGGCTATGCCTTCGACCTCGGTCGTAACCTCGCCCAGCATGGTTGTGAATTCCTCGTCGGTGTATTTGTCGAGAGAGATTCGCCCATATGCCTTTCGCATGGTTTCGGGCAGTTTCTCGATGACTGCGTTAAGCTTCTGCTTTCGGGTTTCGGTGGTTCGGGCTGCGTCCTGCGCGTCGAGGCGATCGAATAGTTTCTGCGCCCACGCAGGGATTTCGTCCGCTTCCCCGGTGGTTTGATTGGTTGCGCCGCCTGTCGGCTCGCCCCCGGCTGTGTTGGTCTTCACTCCGTCTTTCAGCCCATAGCGAGTCTCGTAGTCCTTGACAGCGTTCTCACGCGCTGTGTTTGACGCTTCGGTCGCACGGCTGTCTCCGTAGCTTTCGATGACCTGCTGAATGGTCACTCCCTCTACTGCGGTCTTGACCTGTTCTGCGGTTGTGGCAGTCTTCGCGAGCTTGGTCGCTATCCTGTCGAGGATTGAAGTCGATACCCCCGGATACTTGGTTGTAAGGGCTTCTAAAATTACTTTTTTCATCGCGATGATAAATGATATTTGTATGTTTTGTTGTCTCTGATGCTTGCTGTTGTTCATGTAGTCGCTCTGCATGCCTTTGGGGATTCATGAAAGGCGTTAGGCAAGGCCGTTTCGGGCAGTTTGGGCATTTCAAAAATCTCATTATCAATGAATTTATCCCCAACTTTTGTCACTCTTCGTACACTATGACTTGACTGCTATTGCTTTTTTTTGATTACATATATTAACGTGAGTATTTTTTTTATGAAATGATAATGGCCGAATATTTTGATGCCCGGGTGTGAAAAACATCAAAATTTTTGCGTACTTTTGTGGCATAATACGTGAAATTCCAACTAAATGACTTATACAGATATGACTGACCAAGAATTTGAAGAGATGTGGCGCAAATGCAAGGAACGCGACCGTCAGGAACGCGAAAAGTGGCTCGCCATGTCTAAACAGGAGCGAGACCAAATCAAGGAACGCACAAGAGGTTTCCGCTCTTGGGAAGATCTGACAGACTATGAGCCTACCGCTCCGTCAGATGAAACATCCACAGACCGTTAGCGTCCTGTTCCACGCTCTCAAAGATGAACTGACCGCCTTTGTCGAACAGAACCTCTTGCTGATTTGGCTGTGGATGTTCCTCCTCTGAAAAGCCATTAACTTCTAATTTTATGATTGCTGTTTGTTTATTTTGTAGTTTAAAGATTATTTCGTATCTTTGCGGTGAGATAAGATCTAAATAATAAGAATTGGCGAGGGCGTTGCCGTCGCCTGATTAATCTCATGCAGAGTCTTTGTTATTTCAAAGGCTCTGTTATTTCTTTGATCTTGCCATCCCGAAATACTACAATGATTCTCTTGATGGTTTCTCCTATGTTTGATCTTATTGCGTTTTCATTGTAAAATGAAGGATTATGAAAGTATAAAATTAGGCTGTCACAACTTGTGCCATTCAACTCATTGAATTTTCTAAGTTGTTTTTTCTTTGCTTTTATTCCATTTTTTATCGTATTGGTGTTATTCTCCGTTATCGACCTTATATCAATCCTCATCCTATTGGTTGTTGTATCTAATGAAGTAAGTTGTTTTCCAGTGAAGGGATTGTATATATGTTCACTCTCTAAAATGCAAGAATATCCATTATGGAATAGTATATCTTGACATATCAATTCTAAATCCGTTGAGGATAGCCCGTCAGGATATTGTAAATCATGTAAAAAGAATTTCCGTTCACTTTCAGAACTATGATTCTCGTGCTCGATGTGAATCGCCTTCACCCCTCCATTCTTAGGGTTAAACTCCACATCCTTGTATTGTGGATCAGATTTCAGGCGCTCATACTCCCTCCGGTTGGCTTCGATACGAGCCTCCGCTTCTGTTGATTTGGAAGCTTTATCATCGGAAGAAACAGGATTCCTCAATATCTCAGTTACCTTCTTTTGGTTATCCCTGATGAAATAAGGAAGTGTGCCGTGTTTCTCTCCGGCTTCGATGCGGTCGGCATTATCCTCCACCCAGTACTTGAAAGCTGCAGGAACGTCGCGCACGGTGTTCACGCTGCCCTTTGTTTGCTGTTCTCCGTTCAGTATTCGACGGGTGTCTTCCGCCATCTCGTCCTCGGTCTTAAGCACGGTTATCGCCTTGCAGCGGCAATGGGGATGCCACCCTACAAATTTGAAATCCTTGGGATAGCGTCCCGCGAGGGTGTCGCAGATGTCGGTCAGCGGAGCTCCGTTCAGCGTGTGGTTGTTGCTCAGTTTGATTTCTATGCCCACGACAAAGTCCATCTGCTGCCATCGCAAATGGTCGCTCGTGCGGTAGGCGATGTTGGTCTCCGTGGCGGCGAGTCTCCGGGCATTTTTGTAGCTGCTTCGGTACACTCCGCGCCCCGGGTGGAATGCTGCGGCTGCTTTGGAGAGTTTGAGGTTGCCGTGCTTGTCCCGGACGCGCCGGAAGAGTTTGTCAGGGTGCTGCAGGTATTGCCGGAGACTGCGCGTCATCTTCGCCGCGCTCTCGCCGGTGCGGATTCCCAAATCAAGCCCCAGTTCTATCTCTCGCTTGAATGCGGTAGCGTACCTCCACACTCGATCGGAAAGGTTCAGCCCTTGCTCCGTCTTCTCACTCATCTTAACGAGGGCGATGCAACCGCAGAGGTGGCCGCTGAAATAGAGAGCGATTTGAAAGCGGAGGACAAGACTGCAATTGCCAAATCAAAAAGCCGCCGCCCTCCGCTGAATTTTGAGGAGATGGGCATATTGCCGGGCGCCGTCCTCTCATTTGTGAGAGACCCGAAAATTGCCGTTACCGTTGTCTCCGCAAAGAAGGTCTCGCATGAAGGTGTCGAGACATCCCTTTCTCCGTTGACCGCAAAGTTGCTCGGTCGCGCTATGCTTGTGCAGCCGACACCTTATTGGGAGTTCAAGGGCGAGAATCTTCGCGACATCTATGACCGTGTCTATCCCCTGTCTGACGATTAAGGTTAGATCGCCCAAATAATCGCCACACGCCGCGTTTGCGGTCTTCCGTGGACACTTGTGCCACTCGAGGCGAAACAGCGCGACACGGCGCAAAGCAAAGGCCGGCAGGCCCATTCTCGCGTAAAGTGCATTCACGCCATGCCGCCGCCCCCGAAAGCCGGGCAATCGTGAGGCATAACAAAAGAGCGGAAGCCATTCGCCGGCCTCCGCTCTCGCATCGCATTTGTTCCCCTCAGTCCTTGTCTGTGTCGTTCGGCAGGATTGGGGGGATCAGCATTGCCGCCTCCTGCTTCTTCTTGTCCATCATGTGCGCGTAGATCAGGGTAGTGTGGATTTCCTTGTGCCCGAGAAGCTTCTGCACCGTGTAGATGTCAGCCCCGAGGTCGATCATCAGCACGGCGAATGTGTGCCGCCCGCTGTGGAAAGTTATGTCTTTCGTGATCCCTGCGCGCACCGCCCATCGCTTCAGCTCCATGAGGTAATATGACGAATAGGAGAAGTTCGGGAACACGTGGTCCTCCTCTCCCCGCCGCTCCCCCATGTAGGCTACCGCCTGGGGATTGATGTCGATGTATTCCTGTCCGCCCGTCTTCTTCTGCTTGAAGACGATTCTCGTAAACTCCCCCTGCTGCCTCACCTCTTTCCACTTCATCTTCTCGATGTCGCTCTTGCGGAGTCCCGTCAGGCACGAAAACATGAACGCCCTCTTCAGTATCGGGTACTTGCACTCTGCCGCCGCCATCGCCTTCACCTCGTCGAGCGTGAGGTACACACGCTCTCGCTCGTCCACCTTGAAGCCCTCGATCCCGCGCAGCGGATTTCGCGGCATCATTCCGTCCTCAAAGGCCTGGTTGATGCAAGCCCGGAGCTTGTTGAAGTATGAGACCTTGCTCGCGCTCGACAGCGGCTTGCGGTCTTCGGTCGTGGCCGCCTTCTTCCGCTTGTCCCGCACCCGAGCCGTGCGGTCGAGATAGTCCTTGAATCCCTGCACGAATTCCGGCGTCACGTCCCTGAACGTCATCTCCGGGCGGCAGTATCTTTCGAGGTGCTTGAGCGCGCTGTACTAATTCCCCCAATTGCCGAGGCTCTCCGGGTTTTGGTGGCGCTTCTCGCAAAGCGTGCGGTAGTAGTCCAGGAAGTTCGCGTCGAGCCTGTATCCGCCATCGAAGCCGAAGCGCCCGTTCTGAAATTCTACCACCCTCTTGGCCCGGATCGCATCCGCGAGCTTGAGGGTCTCCTTGTTCTTCTCCTTGTCGGCTCTCGTCCTCTCCGGAATGAGATAGAGGCTGAGGTACTCATAGCTGCGCTTGCCATTGATGTAGATGTCGAGATAGAGCGAAGTGTTGCCGCTTGCCATCCTGCGCTGCCGGAGGCGTATCGGCTCCTTTGATTTTTCCATTTTTGTTGCTGTTTGTTGCTGATGTCTATTCGAGCAACAAAATAACAACAAAAAATCGAGAAAACAAAACAAAACGCATAGAAAACGTGCCCAGTCTCAAGACCTACTATCCCTTTGACCACAAGCGATATAATTCCACATACTTGCGTTTCCTTTCCATCCATTTCCCATCCCCATCCCCGCTTCATTTACCGATGCAGAAGCGAGTGAAGATTGATTGGAGGATTTCGGGGGTGGTTATTTGGCCGAGGATTGAGGAGAGGTGGTCGATGGTGAGGCGGAGATCGATTGAGATGAGGTCGCCGCTGATGTTTGCTTCGAGGGCTTGGATCACCCGGGTGATTGATTGGGAGGACTGGAGCAGGGCTTGATGGTGGCGGGCGTTTGTGATTAGGATTTCTCCGGCGTGCGATGCGGCTTCTCGGGCGGCTGTGTCGGCGAGCAGTGCTTTCAGGCGCTCTATCCCTGATCCGGTCTTTGCCGATATGGCGCAGTCGATTGTGTCAGTGGATGCGGCTGTAGGGGGGAATTGGTCGGTTTTGTTCCATGCCCATATTACGCTGGCTGTTGTGGGGGGGGTTTGCGGGAGGGTGGGGTTGGAGCCATCGATGAGGGCTATGATTATGTGGGCGTTGGATGCGGCGCTGACGCTGCGCTGTATGCCGAGGTTTTCTATTGTGTCTGAGGTCTGGCGCAGTCCTGCCGTGTCCATGAGCCGGAACGTGTATCCTCCGATCGTGATGGTGTCTTCTACAATGTCGCGGGTGGTGCCGTGGATGTCAGAGACTATTGCGCGGTCGTCGCCGAGCAGGGCGTTGAGGAGCGATGATTTCCCGGCGTTTGTGGCTCCGATTATTGCCACCGGGATGCCGTTTTTTATGGCTGAGCCTGTGCGGAATGATTCTGACAGGCGCTCTACTTCGGCCTTTACCTGACGGGCTATCTGCAGCAATGCTTCGCGTGAGGCGAACTCCACGTCTTCCTCCGAGAAGTCGAGTTCGAGCTCAAGTAGTGAGGCGAGTTGCAGCAGTTGGTCGCGCAGTTGCTGCAGGCGAGATGAGAATTGGCCTCTCATCTGGCTGATGGCAATGCGGTTGGCCTCGCGGCTTTGGCTCGCTATCACGTCGGCCACAGCCTCGGCCTGCGCGAGGTCGAGCTTGCCGTTGGCGAATGCGCGGCGTGTGAATTCGCCGGCTTCGGCCATGCGGGCTCCGGCTTTTATCAGTGAGTTGAGTATTTCTCTTTGCACGTAGGCCGAGCCGTGGGTCGATATCTCCACGGTGTCTTCGCCGGTGAATGATGCCGGCGCTCTGAATACTGTGGCCACGGCCTGGTCGAGTTCTCCGCCGTCCGAGTCCATTACTGATCCGTAGTGGGCCGTATGGCTTTTGGCGTGGCTCAATGGCAACCCTTGCCAGATGGCGTCGGCTATTGCTATGGCAGCGGGGCCTGATATTCGGGCTACGGCTATGCCTCCTGTCCCCGCAGGGGTAGAGATTGCGGCTATCGTGTCGGTGTTTGTCATTTGTTGTGTCAGCGTTTAAACCATGTGCGTGTGTCGGCTGTGGCCTCAATCTTGTTTTCGAGGTCATCGGGGAGGGCTGCGAAGAAGTCGTATCCGGTGATGGCCTCTATGTCGTCTACGGTGGTGGCGGTGTTCTGGTATCCGCCTCTTACAGCTGAGTTGGGCATCACGAATCCGATGGCTCTCGGTGGATTAGCGTATGGGGCAAGCACTACTTTGAAGAATCGTTCCGGCACAGTCACCTTTCCTTGTCCTATTGTGCGTGTGATCTTGTCGGTGAGCACCGGCCCGCATATTATGATTATTGCGCTGTCGCGCACGGCCCAATCGCGGCATGTCTCTTCGAGCGATTTCCAGGCGCCGCTGTTGAGCGAGTGTGCTTGTGGGCACATGTTTGTGAGCAAGAAGCAGTCGCGCATGGCCTGCACGTCCCATTTCATGTCTCCGGCTGGGCACATGTGGCCCCGGTCGAAGCCGGAGTTGCGGTAGTCGTCGAGTGTGGGCGATGAGTCCACCGTGACGTCGGGATTGAACGCGCCGTCTTTGCGCGATGCCTCTTGGGCGCGCGCTTCGGCTCGCGTAAGTTCCCAGGCCACGTAGTTGGGCACTTTGTGGTCGGGGTTGAACGACAGGTCGAATCCTTCGTATCGCTTGTAGATTGATTTCAAGTCGTCGGGAATCTCCACAGCCATCAGTTTTTCGGCTTCGGAGATCGCTGACGCCGGATATTCTTCATCTGCGGCGTTCTTCTGGGTCTCGCATGCGCTCCATAGGCCTATTATTATGAGCGAGATGAAGAATATGTATGCGAGATTGCGCTTTACGTTTCTGTTTTTGCTTTTTCGTCGTGCCATGTTGTGTGGATGTGAGATTGATTGGCTGTATGGAGACTCAGATCAGCTTGCCGGGATTTTTGGAGATGAAATCCTTCCATGATTTGTATCCTTTCTGCGCTGCCGGCCTCTGCTGCTCGTAGAAATGGCATAGGGCGGCTCCGAGGGCATCGGTGGCGTCGAGCTCGGGCAGGAGGTTCTCGCGTGGGATAGACAGTATGCGTCTGAGCATTTCCTGCACTTGCTCTTTTGAAGCCGACCCCACGCCCGTTATGGCTTGCTTGATTTTGCGGGGTTCGTATTCGGTGATCGGCACTTGCCTGGCGAGGGCAGCTGCCATGGCCACGCCTTGAGCGCGTCCGAGCTTGAGCATCGATTGCACGTTCTTCCCGAAGAAAGGGGCTTCTATCGCCATTTCGTCGGGTAGGTATTGCTCCACAAGCGAAAGCACGCGCTCATAAATGCGGGCGAGGCGCAGGTAGTGGCTTTCGAATTTGTCGAGCTTTATCACGCCCATGGCTATCATGGCTGGCTTTTTCGCCTTGACGCCGAGTATGCCATAGCCCATGACGTTTGTGCCCGGGTCTATGCCAATTATCACCTTGTCCCAGTCGGCGGGTGATAGAGCGGTCATTCTACGGTCTCGAGAAACGTGCAGAACGACAATGCTTTTTCGCCCCAGAATCGCGTGAGCTCCTGCCTGAGGGGGGCGCCTGACTTCCTGTCCCATTCGAGGGCGTCGGCCATGCTGTCGAATGACAGATGCAGGGCGTATCCGCCTGCGTCTTCGTTTGCTATTATTCGCGCGAGCATGCCTATGGCGGGGGCGCTCGCGGCGTAAGTGTTTTTCACCCAATCCAGGGCTTCGGCCGCTATCGAGGGGTCGAGGACGAATGTCGTATTTATTATTATCATCGCGGTAGTGTTTTGATTTGGTCTATTGCAGGTTTGGGGCTGATTTCCTGCGCATGATGTATCTTGGCAGGAAGAGCAGATGGCGCATTATGGCGGTGGCCGGGCCGTAGTATGTGCACATGATCTTGAAGCGCTCGATCAGCGACCGGCGGTGATTGCGGGTGGTGACGCCTTCGCAGAGGTAGTCGGCCAGAGGCTTGTCGATGCATACGTTGCGGCGCGAATGCTGCAGGCAAATGATCATCCACTCGTAGTCGGCCGAGAATCTGTAGGCGGTGTTGAAGTATCGGGTGATGCGCCTGAGCACGGCGCATGCCTGGTGGCAGACAACCATGCCGTTTTTGAAGCTGTCGAGAGTCAGCGTTTCAGGCGCCCGCAGGTGGCGGGGCCCGAGGTATGCGCCGTTGTCGTCAACCACGTTGGTCTGCCCGTAGACGATGCCCGGATAGTCGTTTGCCATTATTGCGTCGGCTATCTGCTGCAGGGTGTCGGTCGAGTGGAATTTGTCGCCGGCGTTAAGAAAGATCACATAATCGCCCTTGGCTATGTCCAGAGCGTTGTTCATGCCGTAGTATACGCCGTCGTCCTTCTTCGATTCGATCCTCATCTTGTCGTTGCCGGCTTCAGCGGCGACTTTCAAGGTGTCGTCAGTCGATGCGCCGTCCATGATGATGTGCTCGTAGAGTCCGCACGTCTGCGAAGCCACGCTCTCCACGGTGCGGCGTATGGTGTGCTCGGCGTTGAAGGTGACGGTGATGATTGAGAACAGCGGAGCCATCAGCCTTTGAATTTGAGGTAAAGGTCGTTGGCGGCGGTCTCTGCTGTCACCTTTCCTGATATGCCGCTTTTGGCCATCTGTCCTACTTGCGAGCGGCGAAGCGTGGTGCACTTTATGTCGGCGAAGTCGTTGGCGCGCGCTGCCGGTATCACCTCATAGAGGCATGTTTCGCATTCAGCCTCAAGCAGTCGGGCAGGCGTCGACCCCATCGATCCCGAAAGAATCATGTCGACCGGTGTCATCCTCTCGAATATCGAATTTTTCGAGTTGGAGTGCAGGCTGTAGAGGCCATCGCCCTCGTGCACGGGGCAGGCGAACACGAGTCGGCGCTCGGCGTTGTGTGAGTGCTTCACATTGCGCTTCTTCTGCGCTATCTCGCGCATCGGCACCTTCACCGCGCATTCGTCTTCATATACCATAAGCAGCATTTGGTCTGCTTCATCGTCGGTCACTGTCAGGGCCAGGCGGTCGGCATCGTCGTCGATGCTCCATTCGTCGTCAGTGATTATGTATTCGTTGTCTCCAACGAAGCGTATGTAGAAGTTTGGCGTGACGTAATGCTCTGTGCCATAGTCATGCAGCACGTTCTTGCGCAGGCGCGATGTGGCCACCCGGCTGTCGCCGGGGTTGAGGAGGAGATTGCCGTCAGCCAGGGTTTCTGCCGGCTTTTCGTCGGCAGGCTTGGCTTGGGGCCCTGGTTTCTGAATCTCTTTGGGCGTTGATGCCGGGGATGAAATGCGCGCCTGTTCGCGTGCGGTCTCTGCCTGGCGGTTGTATGTGGCTTCACGATCAGCGTAGAACTGCTCGATCTCGCGCTGTGACAGTATGGGCTTGGTGTTGTTTCCATGTCGCACATAGATCACGCCGTCGAGCGTGACAACCTTCTTGCAAGGCTTCACTTTCACGTATATCACCGACTTGGTGGCTTCGTCGTCGACACCGGCTGTGGCATATTCGCCGGCGAGCGAGCCGAGGCTGAAGGCCTTGTCTATGAGATTTTGCAGATAATTGGCCATGTTGTCGGCTGTCTTGATCGACCGGCGGTACATATTGTTGCGTTCCGATTGGTCAAGCTTGTAGAATTTGAAGTCCTCATCCAGGCCGCGCTCGTAGCGGTCGTCGCTCACGCCTATGTAGAGGGTGCCACCGGTGGTGTTCATGAAGCTTGCGATGATGTGGAGTATCTCATGCTCCTGCTTGTCGGGGTCTGCCATCGATATGCCGCTCTTGCCTTTCTGGGCCGGATATACGAGGCTGCTCTTGAATTCGAGGTATTGCGATTCTGAGCCGTAATATTTCAGGTTGCGTGTCTCGCTGTATACGTTGAGGGCCTTCGCTATCGATTCTTTGATCGACGAGGCAGCCGGGTTGTCGAAGTTGATGTCGTGCAGCAGATTGTGCGACAGGGTCATCTGCGCCAGCTCCTTGTCTGACGCCGAAGCTCTGGGGTCGGAAGTGATCTGCCACAGCCAATCGTTGTCTTCGCTGTGGCCCAGGCACGATACGATGTCAAGCTTGGCCGCCATGCGCTCCACAAGCGCGTTGCCGGGGGCGAGTGCTTTGACGCGCTCAATGTCGTCGCGGAATATCTGCTTATTCTTGGCGTATTGCTGCTGCAGCATCAGCACGCTCTTGTGCGCCTTCAGGGCATTGGCCAGCTGCTGGTCGCCGATGGCGCGGGCCAGCAGGCCTGCGTAGCTCAGGTAGTCATAGGCCTGGAGTATGCTGTCGTTGGTCGATACGGCCTTATACCTCAATATCTCCACTATTTCGCGTATGTCAGATCTCGAGAGCATCTCTTCGTCATCTATCTCCGAGTCGCTTTCGTCGGGGATCACGTTTTCGGCCACGTGCAGCAGCAAATTGTGCAAGGCGTTGGCGTTGTTGATGGCTACGCCGTCGATGGGGCCTTCCTCCACCACGGCGTGCACCGTGTCGTTGTTGAAGTCGGTGATGCTCACCGACAGTATGGTGCCAGGTCGGAAAGGAAGTTCGTCGTCAGGGTATTTTTTGACGAAAAGCCCGAAGCCGTGTTCCGATATGGCGCTGTAGCTGTGGCCGTTGTCCTTGGTGATGACGCAGTAGCATTTCGCGCCGGTAGAGGTGATGTCGCGGGTGATTCCGCGCGTGGCCTCAAGCAGAGAGAATTCAGGGATGTCGTTGAGGTCGAAATCGATCACCCGGGCATTGAACTGCAGGGGCTCGCCCTGATTGTTGCGGAAGGCTCCGGTGGTGACGTTGTGCAGCGTGTATCCTACGATCTCCTCGGCTCGGATTATGCCTTCGGTGTCGAGGAAGTGATCGTCTACCACGCGGCAGTGGAAGGCCTCGCTGCGCGAGGGGTCGGTCGAAGACGGTATTACCCTGTCGATCTCTATGCGCACCACATCGTCGATGTCAGCGCTTCGCTTTGCCGATCCGAGCGCTGTGGTCTTCGGCAGGGTCTCGAAGAGGGTATCCTCCACCTCGCTCCAGAAATCAGCGTGTCCGTCGAGCGATTTCATTTTCTGTCGGTTGAGCGGATGCGCCATGTCCAGTTCTATCTGCGGGTTGATCCAGGGCATCATGCCGTTGGGTATCTGCAGGTCGCCTTCGATGTCTGTGCGCCTGAGCAGGAGGCCGTTGTCGCTCACCATAAACTCCACCTGCCCCGACTCAAAAAATCTCGGGTTGGTGGGCAGCACAGCGTTCTTGGGTGGGTCCACCGTGGCTCGGGTCATCATCATCATCGGCTCTTTTATCTCCTCCCAGGTGAAATCATTGGGAAGCTTCACGTCCATCAGCGACAGCAGCGATTTGGTCAGCAGAGTGTCGGCTTTGGCGCGGCGCAGAAGCGACAGGCAGCGGAAGAAGAATGACAGGTTGAGCCTCATGTCGATATGGTCGTCGGGCATGGCGAGCGACTGCTGTATGGCTATGGCCGTCAGCATGCGCTCGATCATCTCGTTGTCTGACGATGTCTCGGGCGTGAGGAAATGGTCTATCTGCTCTCGCGTGTCGGAGATGTATATTTCGAGCTGGTCTACAAATGCCCTCCTGAAAGGCTCGGCCATCCATGTGTCGGGCGACCATCCCATCAGAGTGTCAAATATGCTTCCGAGACTTGAATTGACCAGCTCGGGAGTGGTGCGGAACAAGATCATCAGTATGGCGAATTGCTTCTCGGGGTGGAAGATGTAGCCCGACACCTTGAGGCATTTCAGCAGATTGCCGATGAATTCCTTTTGCTTGTGCTCTCTGATCACGGAGAGCGTCTCGATGTATACGTCGATCTGCTCTATGGCTCCGGTGAGCTCGCTCTGCAGCTGTGTGCGCTCATCGCCCTTGACGTTGCGCAGAAAGTCGCTGCCCTGGAGCAAGTGCAGCAGCAAGCGCTTGTATCCATCAAGTATGCGTCCCGTGAGATCGAAATTCTTCTTCTCGCCCACGGCGTCGCTAAACCACCGTGGCAGCAGCGTCTTAATGGCGCGCGAGGCGGTCACCACCCACGAAGGCAGCCCCCTGTCGAGTTCGCTGATGGCTTCGGCCAATTCGGGTATCTGCCTGATCTCAGCCTCTATTTTGGGAGCCATATATCCCTTCACGCCAATGATCGAGGTGAGCTCAAACATGCGCTGCATGCGCAGCTGAGAGTCGGCGCTGCTGCGGCGCAGAGTGTAGTGGGTATGTTCGAGCGCATCGAAACGGCATCTGATGGTCTGCCCTATGGTGAGTTTTCCGCTGTTGTCATACAGCTTGAATATCAGGCCGTGCTCGTCGCTAAGGCGATAAAACTTCACATCGTCGTTAGGCTTGGTGATCACCTTGAATTCAAATTCCTGGCCTTTTGAGAAACCGTCGGCGTAAAAGTCGCTGACATAGCGAGGCATATTGTGAGCCAGCACCATGTCGGGGCCGTTGTATCCCTTGATTCTGCAGTTGAGGGTATCGGGCAATGGCTGGCCTTTCTGGAATGTCAATTTGTTGAGCCTGAATTCGCCCTGGGGGGTAATGATTCTGAAAAAAGTCTCATCATCGCCATAATCTTTGTTGATTGGAAAATCTCTGCTGATAAATTCCTTCTCGGGTATGAACATTTTCTGTGTCTGTTATTGATGATTAAACATATAAATTGGCGCGTATGCGCCGACAATGCAAATGTACGAAAAAAAAATCGTATATTTGCACATAATTAGTTTAAAACACCTTAAATTGTGACTGACAACTTCTTCAGAGAGAGGCGCACTGTGCGCCAATACACCGACCGGCCCGTGACCGACGACACCCTCAGGGATCTCGTCGAGCAGGCGGCCAACGCCCCGACCACGGGCAATATGCAGCTCTACAGCCTCATCGTCACGCGTGACCCCGCAATGAAGCGCGCGCTTTCGCCTGCCCATTTCGGCCAGCCTCAGGTAGAGGGATGCTCGGTGCTGCTTACGTTCTGCGCTGATTTCAACCGGTTTGTGAAATGGTGTGAGGCAAGCGACGCCGAGCCCGGATACGATAATCTCCAATCGCTCGTCACAGCCTTCATCGATGTAGTGATTTTCGCCCAGCAATTCTGCACGGTGGCCGAGGCCAACGGCCTCGGATGCTGCTATCTCGGCACCACCACCTACAATGCGCCCGACATAGCCCGCACGCTCAAGTTGCCGAAGCGCGTAGTGCCGGTGGTGACTCTGTCTCTGGGGTATCCTGTGAGCAAATGCGCCGATCCGGGGCGTCTGCCCGTGGAAGCCATCATCCACAACGAGACCTACGGCGACTATTCGCCTGAAGACATCCGCCGCATATACGCCGAAAAGGAAGGCCGCGCCGACAGCAAGGGTTTTGTGGAGGAGAACGGCAAAAAGACACTGGCCTAGGTATTCACCGATGTCAGATATACCCGCACCGCCAACGAAGAATTCTCCCGCAGATTGGCCGACTATCTTAAAGAGGCCTATCCGTTCGCGAAGTAGCCCCCGATTCTATGATTTTCCTTGCGCCTGACACGGCTGCCCGCAAGCGCGAGGCGGCCTCGTCGGGCGTGAGTGTATCAGAGCTTTTGTATTGCTCGGCTGATATTATGGTCAGCCCGGGGCGGGAGGTCGCTTCCACGCCGTCTCTGACGCATCCGCCTATCGCTATGGCGGGAATCCCCCTTGAGATTGCGGCCTCGCACACGGCGTGCGCGGCTTTCCCGGCGAGCGTCTGCTCGTCGATGCAGCCTTCTCCGGTGATTGCGACCTCTATTCGGCTCCAGTCTATGCCATAATTGCCAAGCACGTATTCCGCGCCCTTAAAGCATCGCGCGCCTATGGCTGAAGCCAAGGCAAATCCCAATCCGCCCCCAGCTCCGTCAAATGGCGATGTGCGGCCTCCGCCCCATTGGCGCATGGCCTCAATCAGCCTTCGCCTGAGCACGGGCAGGTCAGCCTCTGTGGCGCCTTTTTGAGGAGCGAATGTCAGCGCGTCGAGGCCGCCGTCGGTCGAGAGCAAAGGCGCGCATACGTCGCTTAGCCCTATGAGTCGGTCAGCGTATGAATTGAGGCGGTCGGCGCCAAGCGCATTCAGAAATCCCACGCCGGCATCGCATATGCCGGTGCCTCCTATGCCTATTATGACTTTTCCGCATCCCCCCTCAAGTATCTCGCGCACTTTCAGCCCGAGAGGCGCTGACGACGCATGCATCACGCCGCCCATCTCGGCGGCTTGCCTTAAGCCGATCCACGCGCTGCTGTCTATCGCGGCCATGCGCGAAGGCTTGTGCACGAAGTATCCGTCACGCTCTTCCCAGTCCTCCGGATTGCGCGATGCGAGAGCGAGGGCTGTGCCCTCGCCTCCGTCGGCCATAGGGGCCATCAGGCATTGATAGCCGCCAAAGCCGTCGGCCATGACCGAGGCCGCCTCTCTCGCCGAGAGGGTGCCTTTGAATTTGTCAGGCGCTATGAGTATCATTCGGGTCAGAGGATTGCGGACTTATTATTTCGGCCATGTCATTGGCCAGGTGCATGCCTTCGGGCAGCATGAGCTCGGCGGCTCGGCCCATCTGATGGCTTATGTGGGTGAAATAGGTCACCTTCGGCTCTGCTTTCCTCACGATTTCGATTGCCTGCTCAAGATTGAGGTGCGATAGATGCTCCTGATGGCGCAAAGCGTTGATCACGAGCGTGTCGCAGCCTTTGATAAGTTCGATGGTGGAGTCAGGCATTGTCTTGCAGTCGGTGATGTAGGCCAGAGATCCGATGCGATATCCCACTATAGGGAGTTTGTAGTGCATCACCGGCAGAGGCGTGATTTCGATGCCTTCGTGCTCAAATTTCCTGTCAGGGTCGATGATGCGCAGATCGAAAGTAGGCACTCCTGGGTATGGATCCTTGGCGAAGCAATATGGGAAGTTGTGGCGAAGCCCCCGGGCCACATCTTCGGTGCAATACACCGGGAATGGCCCGTCGGCGCAGTATGGGCGCAGGTCGTCGATGCCGCCGACATGGTCATAGTGTATGTGCGTCACCAGCAATGCCGACAGCGGCGGTGCCCCGGCGCGAAGTATCTGCTGCCTGAAATCAGGCCCGCAGTCGATCAGCAGGTTTTGGTCTCCGACCTTTGCTATGGCCGAGGCTCGCAAGCGCTTGTCGCGCGGATCGTGAGAGGTGCACGTGTGGCATCGGCAGCCTATCTGAGGCACTCCGGTAGATGTGCCTGTGCCGAGAAATAGCAGCCTGATCTGTCCCATAATCTTATCTGCGGAAATAATCGAGGTATCCTCCATCCTCGAAAAGCAGGAATATGCCGTCGCTGTATTGCCAATACTCCACCATGCCTCCCTGCGACGGGCGCTGTCCGATGGTGGTGGGCGCGCCGAGGGCCAGGCGGCATTCCTCGCGTGTCATGCCCTTGCGCACTCTTGAGTGCATGATGAGATTCCACACTTCGTTGGATATGTATGAGTATTTCTCCCTTGGGTTGTCAAACGAGAAGAGTGTGCAGAAATTGCGAGTCGAGGTGGGCTTGTTGCCGATTGTCATGAACATCGAGAAGAGGCGTTCGGAATCAGCAGGGCGGAACACCACGCTCAGCGGGTAAAACTCATTGCCCGGTCTGACATCGACCACCTCGATCGGCACGTGGCGCAGGCCGTTGACGGCCTGGGTGCCGTCGGGGGTGTACCACAGCGGGGTGTTGGCATAGTAGGTCTTTCCGGCGATTTGATTCCTCACGCTGTCGACCACCGACATTTCGATGGTGAATGGCACCTCGAGCTGGGCTTTTGACATCACGTCTTTCCATGGAGTGTTGTCGCGGTATATCAGGCGCTTGCCCAGCGGAGACACGAATTCGATCTCGGTGATTTCGTCGCCCGTGACGTTGACAAACGGGCGCATGTCGTGGTATGCTATTTCCTTGCCGGCGAGGTCTTCTGATGTGGCGTCAGACGATGGCATGAACATAATGCCGATTTTTTTGTCCGACACATAAAATTTCTTTCCGGGCTGCCAGTCTTTGGGCGCTTCGGGCCTGACGTCAGATAGAAATGACTGTTCGGCCGTCTGCACGATGTTTTCCTTCCTGACGTCGGAATATGAGATTTTCGGGGTGCTTTCCACGCCGGTGAAGCATCCCTGCATAGCTGCGGCGAAGCCTGCGCACATGATTGTGCGCAGGCTTCCGCGTATAGTAGAGATTGAGAGTTTCAGTTTCATGCCAGCAGCAGTATCAGGGTCTGGGCCGCCACCACGCGCAGGAACATCGTCAGCGGGTAGACCGTAGAGTAGCTCACGGCGGGAGCGTCATTGGCTGTGCTGTTGTTGGCGAAAGCCAGGGCTGGCGGGTCAGTGTAGCTGCCCGAGAAAAGGCCCATGATGGTGAGATAGTTGATCTTGTACTTTCCGCGCGCTATGCAACCCACGATCACGAGGGGCACGAAGGTGATGACAAAGCCCCATATCACCCACCACATGCCTGTGGTGTTGAAGACCGCGTCGGCAAATCCGTGGCCTGCCGATATGCCCACCGATGCGAGGAAGAGGCAGATGCCGAGCTCACGCAGCATCATCGATGCCGAGCTCGAGGTGTAGGTGACAAGCTTGAACTTGTATCCGAATCGGCTCAGGAGGATGGCCACCACGAGCGGGCCGCCGGCGAGGCCGAGCTTCATGCCGAAGCCTACGTTGATCGATCCGAGCACTATGCCGAGCACTATGCCCACGAATATGGTGATCAGGTTGGGCTGGTGCAGGCGCTTCATTGAGTCGCCGAGGAGATTCGATAGGCGGTCGATATCCTGCAGATCGCCTACCACGGTGATGCGGTCGCCTATCTGCAGGCGCAGGTTGGGGGCGGCCAGCAGGTCAACGCCGGCGCGGTTCACGCGTGTGCAGTTCACGCGGTATCCGTTGTGCAGGCGCAGCGATCCCAGCTTCACACCGTTGTATTCGCTTTTGGTCACGAGGATGCGGCGCGAATAGACGGGGGTGGGGGCTTCGTCCCAGTTGACATCTGTCTTGGGGCCGAGTACGGTCAGGAATTTGTCTGCGTCGTGGGTCGAAGCCACGATCAGCAGCTTGTCGCCTATGTGGATTTCTGTCGTGCTCATGGGGATCACGATGGAGCCGTCGGCCACCATCATCCTCGACACCACAAAGTTGCAGGGAATCACATCGTGAAGCTGGCGCAGGGTGCGTCCCTCCACGAGCTTGTTGGTGACCTGCAGGGATATGAGGAAAGGCTTGAGGTGCGATTCCTCCTGCTCGCGCTCTATGTCAGAGATCTCGTCATTGACCTTGATCTTGAACACTGCCTTGATCACAAACATGGCGGCGATGATGCCGACTACGCCGAGAGGGTAGGCTGCGGCGTATCCCTGGGCCATCTGGTTGGCCTGCTGGGCGCCGTCGGCCATGGTCGATATGGTCTGCTGCGCGGCGGCGAGGCCGGGAGTGTTGGTGACGGCTCCGCTCATGACGCCCACCAGAGGGCTGATGTCGTTGATGTTGCCGAAATAGTAGATCAGGGTCACAATCACTACGTTGAGAGCCACCATCAGCACAGCGAGGCCGTTGAGCCTCATGCCCCCCTGCTTGAACGATGAGAAGAAGCCGGGGCCAACCTGAAGGCCAATGGCGAAGATGAAGAGAATGAGGCCGAATTCTCTCACAAACTTGAGTATCGACTCATCGACAACGTAGCCGAAATGGCCGAGCAGGATGCCCATGAACAACACGAATGTGACGCCGAGCGACACCCCGAGCACCTTCATCTTTCCAAGAAAAATGCCGGAGGCGATCACTGCCGAGTATAGCACCAGAGTGCTGGCTATCGACGTGCTGCCGGGACAAAACAAATCTTTAATCCAATCCATTTTACCAATTGAATGTACACTAATTGAAATTTAGCGCAAAGGTAGCGATTTTTTTTATAGGCATCATCATTTTATCCCCACAAAAATTCTCTTATCAATAATGTTCGCGGGCTTGGGGCGAAAGGGCCTATACCTAAATTTGGGTATTTCGGTTTTGGGCGAGGATGCCTACTTTTGCAAACGCATTTCTTAGCCCGCCTGCACATGTGGCGCGCCACTCCGCCGGCGCGGGATTATTTTTTATGTTTGGATAAATATGGACAACAACGTTTCGAGGCTCTCCGGCGAGCCGGTGATCCATGTAAAGGATCTGTCGATGAGATACGACGGAGGCAGGCAGATATATGATGGTCTGTCGTTTGACGTGCCCCAAGGACGCATTCTCGGCCTCCTCGGCAAAAACGGCACAGGCAAGACCACCACCATCAACATACTGATGGGATATCTGCGTCCCCGGGGCGGCGAATGCCGCATTTTCGGCGAAGACATACGCCGTTTGTCTCCGGCCACGCGCAGTCGCATCGCGCTCCTGATCGAAGGCCATGTGCAGTACTCATTTATGACCATCAGCCAGATCGAAAGGTTCTATTCACGCTTCTATCCCAAATGGAACAGGGCCGCATACTACGAGCTCATGTCTAAGCTTAAAGTGTCGCCTGACCAAAAGATCTCTACCATGTCATGCGGTCAGCGGTCGCAGGTTGCGCTGGGATTGATATTGGCCCAGAACGCCGATCTGCTCGTGCTCGACGATTTCTCGCTCGGTCTCGATCCGGGCTATCGCAGGCTCTTTGTAGATTATCTGCACCAGTATGCCAAGGCTGAGAATAAGACTGTGTTCATGACATCGCACATAATCCAGGATCTTGAGAGGCTTATCGACGACTGCATAATACTCGATTACGGTAAGATTCTCGTCCACAAGCCTGTGTCAGAGATCATGAGCGAATTCCGGAAAAGCGCGCCCGAGAATCCGGATCCGTACATACGAGAGCGTGAGCCGTCGCTTCTCACGCTTGAGGACGCATTCATTAGTCTTACCGGAAAATACTGAATCTAAATGGAGAAAGCAATAATTGTAAAGGAATGGCTCAAGACGAGGCTTGCCGCTGCCGCGTCTATGGTGCTGTGCCTGGCCATGGCCGCATACGCCATCTTGAAGATCAACCGGCTTGTGGCCCTGAAAGGAGCAGATCATCTATGGATGATAATGCTGCTGAAAGACAATACGTTTATCGACGCCATACAATACACCACCGTCATATCTGCCATCATCGTTGGAATAGCGCAGATGGCTCCGGAGATGACGCAGAAAAGGCTGAAGCTGACCCTGCATCTGCCTTATCCGCAGATGCGCATGGTGGGCCTAATGCTTTCGGTGGGGCTCGCCGAGCTGATTGCCATCTTCGCGCTTCAGTGCGCCTCGATAGCCGTTTTCTACTCAACCTTGATTCCGGCATCGCTGGTGTGGCGCGTAGTGCTTACCTCGCTGCCATGGTATCTGGCCGGCCTGATCGCATATCTCTTTACGTCGGCTGTGTGCCTCGAGGGCACATGGATGCGCCGTGTGGTGCTCGCTCTGCTTGGCGTCTGCGCTGTGATGATATGCTATCTGCAGCCTGCGCCCGAGGCCTACAACGGCATGTTGTGGATGATTGTCGCATTCGTTTTCTTGCTCGCCCTGCTTCCGCTGGGCTCAGTGCTGCGCTTTAAGGAGGGGCGCCAATGATCATGAAAAAGAGTTACAGGATATTTATTTACGCGTTTGGCGTGTGTGCTTTGGCCTGGTTTTTGCCATGGCTCTATTCTTTAGCCTTCCCTTCAGCCGCATCCGATCCCTTTGTGGCGTATTCGCCGGTGGCTGACGCATTCGTTATTTCAGAAAACGGCGAAGTTCCGAGCATACGCATCGCCGGCTCAGACAGAGTCTACTCAAAGGAAGAGCGCGACAGCCTGCTGCCGCAGATATATTTCACTCAGTTGGCGGCCCGGGAGAAATTGCCCGACTCAATCGCCGGTAAAGAAGTGAGCCTACCCATATTCAAGCATTCGCAGTGGGTGTTTTCATCCCTGCCTATGGATATCAACAAGGTGCAGCCGCAATGGCATCTGATGATGGAGTCTATGCCCAAGCGTTACGAACTCGAGGATCCGGATGAGGCCTTCTCGCTTTCGGACGGCGAGGTGCGTTTTGTGGAGATGGCCGGCAACCGCGTCGATGAAAAGCGGAGCCAGCGCTTCTCGAAGGCTTTCAGCGAAAAGGGATTCGCGTATCCGCCACGTCACTTCAGCGCCAACATCACTGCCCGCAAGCCTTATGACGAAGGTTATCTTATTGTCGATGACGCAGGCGCGCTGTTTCATGTGAAGATGCGCGCAGGCACGCCTTATGTGGCCAAGATTGACATGCCCGAGGCAAAGTGCGCTTTTATCCTGGAGAATGTCGACAGGCGTCTTCTGGGCCTTGTGTTTGACAAAGACAATAACCTATACGCGCTTGAGCGTGACGGATACCGCGCAGTGCCTTTGGGCATTGCCATCGACCCCGGCAAGCAGCGCATGGCCGTGATGGCAAATATATTCAACATCGTTGTGCGCAGCCGCGACAATGACGGCGCAGATTGGTGGGCGGTTGATGCCGACACCTACAGCCCGCTGGGGCATTACAGATACGATTATCCCGAATCAGCTGCCTCGAGAGCGGCTGAATGGATTTTCCCTTTCCGCCTCACTTTCACTGACGTTGACGACAGCTACGCGTGTCCGCGCATCACCAATGTCTCATTCAAGGCCTTGGCTCTTGGCTCAATCCTTGCCGCCATCATGCTTGTGTGGGGAGTGCGCCGCAGGCGCGATGCTTCTCAATGCGCGGCCATTGCAGTCTGCACTCTGGTTTTCGGAATCTATTTTTTCATCATAAAACTTTTGAAAGTATGAAACTTACTTCAATCTTCTATCCCATTTTAGCCGTATTCGCCCTCGCTGTGGCATCATGCGGCGGTGGCAAGGCTACGTACGAAGTGGCTGACGAGCCTGCAGTGTTCACTGTCGACGCCGTTGTGGCCTCTGCCCCTGAGTTGGTTGACTCTGTGATCGACATCGAGGGCGTATGCTCGCACACCTGCAAGCACGGCGCCACAAAAATGTTCCTTATCGGGGACTCTGCCACCTTGCGCGTCGAGGCTGGCGAGCTTGGGGCATTCGATACGAAAGTGATCAACAATCTGGTCAATGTCAAGGGAAAAGTATGCGAGGATCGCATCGACGAGGCATATCTCTCGCGCCTCGAGGAGCAGATAAAGGCCAATGCGGCCCAGCAGCATGGCGAGACCGAGGCCGGTTGCAGCCACGACAATGCAGCCAACAAAGTAAAGGCCTCGACACCGATGGCTCAGATAGAGGAGATGCGCTCGCAGATAGCTGACCGCACGGCCAAGGAGGGCAAGCCCTATCTTTCACGCTATTATGTGTTGGCGCAGGCCTATGAAATAGCCGAGTGACGCATGGATGCTAACAATTCGGTCGGCGTCAGCGAGCATAAGCGTCGCAAGCGGGGACTGAGGTGGGCATGCACGGCTCTGCACCGCGATCTCGGATATTTCTTCGCGGGGATTGTGCTGATTTATGCCATTTCCGGCATAGCCATGAACCATCGAAACAGCTTCAATCCTAATTATTCGGTCGAGAATGTCACCTTCGCCCTTCCCCCTGACGTGGCCGATGCATACGACGAAGTCGATGCCGCCGACATAGATGCCATATTCTCGGCTGCCGCGTGCCCGCGCAATCAATACACCAAGCATTTCCGTGATGCGGGAGGCCGGCTTAAGATTCTGATCAAGGGCGGCTCGTCGATCACCGTAGATTTGCTTGCGCGTGAAGCTTCGTATGAGAAGATCACGCCCCGCGCGGTGCTGGGTCCCATGGTCAGGCTCCACTATAATCCCGGTCGTTGGTGGGGTGTCTTTTCCGACATTTTCGCTGTCTCCCTTATCCTCATCACCATCACCGGCCTGTTCATACTGAAAGGGAAAAACGGCATCAGACGCCGTGGAGCGATCCTTGTGATCGCCGGCCTTTTGGCTCCCATCTTATTCATCTGCTTGTGATTTAAATTCAATTGCGGGCGCTGACCGATGCTTTTCATCGATCAGCGCCCGCTTTATTGTATGCCTGCGCGCATGCGTCGGCAAACAATTCCTCTATTTTGGTAATTATATCATAGGTATTGGTATAGACTGTTTGACAGGAATGCCTTAAATTTGCACATCCCAAACAATCGCTGTGCCTTAAGCCGGACTTTTCTTTAGTCGCACCGCAATAATGGCAAATAATAATTATTGACTGATATGGAATTGACAGACATCCACTCGCCAAAAGACATCAAGGGACTGGCGATCCCTGAATTGGCTGATCTGGCCGAAAAGCTTAGAGGCGCGTTGCTGCGCAAGCTCAGCGCGCATGGAGGCCACATAGGCCCTAACCTCGGCATGGTCGAGGCTACAGTGGCCCTGCACTATGTGTTTGATGCGCCTGAAGACAAGATTGTCTTTGACGTATCGCATCAGAGCTATGTGCACAAGATGCTCACCGGTCGCATCGAGGCATTTATCGATCCCGCGCATTACGATGACGTCACCGGGTATACGTGCCCTGCCGAAAGCCCCTACGATTTATTTGAAATCGGGCACACATCCACATCTGTGAGCCTCGCCGGCGGCCTTGCCAAGGCCCGCGATCTGAAGGGCGGAAACGAAAACGTGATTGCGGTGATAGGCGATGGATCCCTCAGCGGCGGCGAGGCCTTCGAGGGCCTCGATTATGCGGCTGAGCTCGGCTCTAACTTCATAGTGGTGGTCAATGACAACGATATGTCGATAGCGGAGAATCACGGCGGCCTCTATGATGACCTCCGACGCCTGCGCGAGACTGACGGCAAGTCTGAGACCAACTATTTCAAATCTCTCGGGTTTGAATATCGCTATGTGCCTTACGGCAACGATGTGAAGTCGCTTGTCGACGCCTTTGAGACTGTAAAAGGCATTGATCATCCCGTGGTGGTGCACATAGCCACCCAGAAGGGCAAGGGATTCGCGCCGGCCGAGGCGCATCGCGAGCAATATCACTTCGGAGCGCCATTTGACATCTCCACCGGCAATCCTCTCAATATCGACGAGACTCCCGACTACGCTGACATCACGGCTGAGCGCCTGCTCGAGATGGCGCGCAACGACAAGGATGTGGCTGTGATCACAGCAGGCACCCCCGGCGTGATAGGCTTCACTCCCGACCGCAGGAAGGCCATGGGGGCGCAGTTCATCGACGTGGGCATTGCCGAGCAGCAGGCAGTGGCCCTTGCCTCCGGCCTCGCAAAAGGCGGAGCCAAGCCTTTCTTCGGCGTGGTGAGCTCATTCATCCAGCGCGCGTACGACCAACTGTCGCAGGATGTTGCCATCAACAACACCCCCATAGTGGTAGGCGTTTTCTACGGCTCGATGTTCGGCATGAACGATGTGACTCATCTCGGATGGTTTGACATAGCCCTGATAAGCAATATCCCGGGCTGGGTATACCTCGCCCCCACCTGCAAGGAGGAATACCTCGCTATGCTCGATTGGGCCATGGCGCAGACATCTCACCCTGTGGCGATAAGGCTGCCGATGAAGGTGGTGGTCACAGGCCGCAACTATGCATCAGACTATTCCGCTCTTGACAAATACAGCGTGGAGCGCCGCGGAAAGGATGTGGCCATCATAGCAGCCGGATCTATGTATCAGACCGGTGAGGCCGCCGCCGATGCTCTCGCGGCTAACGGCATTGACGCCACCCTGATAAATCCCTGCTATCTGAGCGGCCTCGACGAGGCGCTGCTCACTGAGCTGGAGGCTGACCATAGGCTTGTGGTCACCATCGAAGACGGAGTGCTCGACGGCGGTTTTGGCGAGAAGATCGCGAGATTCTATGGTACAAGCGGCATGGCAGTGAAATGCTACGGCCTTAAGAAGGAATTCGCTGACCGCTACAGCTACGCCGAGCTTGCCCAGGCATGCCGTCTCACCCCGGCTCAGATATCATCTGATGTGATTGACATCCTCGGTCGCAAAACTAAAGCATGATAGTCTATGCCAATATTTGGTTTTAACAGAAATCTGATCATTTTATTGGCTGCATTTTGTGGCCACACCGCACTCTACTCTATGACAAATCAACCAGATAACCCCACAAGGCTCACATCCGGCCCGTCGCAGATCAAGCAGACGGCCGGAAGGGCCGTGCTTGGCGAATTCGCGCCTAAATTCGCCGAACTAAACGATGATGTGCTGTTCGGAGAGGTATGGAGCCGCACTGACAAGCTTTCGCTCCGCGACCGCAGTCTGATCACGATAACATCTCTCATCAGCCAGGGCATCACTGACTCTTCTCTCGAGGCTCACCTACAAAACGCCAGGAAAAACGGCATAACACGTTCTGAAATATCTGAAATAATCACTCAGGTGGCTTTTTATGCCGGCTGGCCCAAGGCTTGGGCGGCTTTCCGCCTCGCCACTGAAATCTGGAAGGACGATACAGCCGCATCTGACGCGAAGGAGAAGTTTCAGCAGCAGATTATCTTTCCTATCGGCGAGCCCAACACCGCATACGCCCGATATTTCATCGGCAACAGCTATCTCGCCCCCATATCGTCAGAGCAGGTAAAGATTGCCAATGTGACATTCGAGCCTGCATGCCGCAACAATTGGCACATACATCACGCCACCAAAGGTGGAGGCCAGATGCTCATAGGCGTGGCCGGACGCGGATGGTACCAGGAAGAAGGCAAGCCAGCCCAAGAGATACTCCCCGGCACGGTGATCCATATTCCGGCCAATGTGAAGCACTGGCATGGAGCCGCCGAAGACAGTTGGTTCTCTCATCTGGCGTTTGAGATCGATGGCGAAAACGCCTCGACCGAATGGCTCGAGCCGGTCAATGACGATGACTATTCGCATATCGGCGATTGACGCCTCGGCATACGAAAGCAGGATGCTCCCATATCACATGGGGGCATCCTGTCATAATTTCTGGCCCTCTGAGGGGCCGAAAGAAGCAAGTTATATTGTTTTACGGCTTCACGTTGTTGCCGGTGATTTCCGCGGTGGCTATGTTGTAGTATAGTGTGTAGTCAAGCAATTCCACTATGTATTCTTTTGAGTCGCGTATGACGGTGAAGACATTTCCCGTATTCTCCGTTTCCTGCAGATAATTGTAAAGGACGGGTGGAAAATCGTTGAAAAGCAATTCCTTTGGCAGAGGCATGCCGTTGCCGTTGATTTGGGTCCAATTGCTGTCGCTGTTAAATACTATTGTGGGGCCGTTCTTCACTGTCAGGGTGTATGTTGTCATAGTCGATGAAAAGGCGCTCACCTCTGAGTTGGGATAATACTGCGACAGGAAATTCTGCACCTTTTGGGGCATGTCGTCGTAGTTTTCGTTGTTAGAGCATGATACGAAGGTTAATGCCATGATGGCCGAGAGGATGAGTATGATTTTCTTCATAACTTTTGCGTTTTTTTGATAATATGGATGCTTATGCTTTATGTGTTTCCATATTTTTAACGTAAATGAGATGTTAATTGTTGTGTTTTGCAAAAGTTAAATATAAAAGAAATAAGAAAGCGTGACGCCGAGCGCCACGCTTTCTTCGTTATGTCTGTGATTGGAATCAGATCCAGCGTGTGAACGCGAAGTCCATGCGGTGGGGCAGGTTCGGGTTCTTGGGATAGAGGCGGAAGCCATAGCGGAATACGCCGGGGTCAACGGTCTGGGCCTTGAGCTCGTAGGTGAGCACATTGCCTTCCTCCTTGACTACCTTGAATTCACGCTTCTTCCAAAGAGTCTCGCCGCCGTTCTCCTGCTTGTAGCTTATCATTTCGAGGCCGAGATCCTTGCCAATGCCATTGGTGTCGATGATGGCGGTGATGGTGTTGGTGTCTCCGGTGACGCTTGAATTCTTGTTGACATTATCCTGGCTCTGAAGGTCAAACACCTTGATGCCGTCCCATTTGGCGGCCACGTCTTCCTTCCATGCCACAATCTCCTTTGCGAGTTTGCAGTCGTTGGCCATGAGCTTGGCGCTGCGCTTAGCCTCAGGCTCGTAGAAGCGCTCGATGTAGTCTTCGATCATGCGCTGCATGGTGAAGTGGGGAGCGATGTCGCCGATAGAGCGCTTGATGTATTGTATCCACTCGGGAGAATATCCCTTCGAGTTCTTTGCGAAATAGAGGGGGATGATCTCGTTTTCGAGCATCGAGTAGATGGTGGCTGCATCGAGGCGGTCCTGCTGGGCCTGGTCGGTGAATGTGCGCTTGTCGGTGAGAGCCCAGCCGGCCTTCTCGTTGAAGCGGTAGCCTTCATACCACCAGCCGTCGAGCACAGAGAAGTTGAGCACGCCGTTCATTTCGGCCTTCTCGCCTGATGTGCCTGATGCCTCGAGCGGACGGGTGGGGGTGTTGAGCCAGATGTCAACGCCGGTGACAAGGCGCTTGGCCACGATCATGTTGTAGTCCTCAAGGAAGATGATCTTGCCGAGGAACTGGGGCATGCGCGAAATCTCCATGATGCGCTTGATCAGGCCCTGGCCTGCGCCGTCGGCGGGGTGAGCCTTGCCCGAGAAGACGAACTGCACGGGGAATTGCGGGTTGTTGACGATCTTGTCGAGGCGCTCCAGGTCGGTGAAGAGAAGGTGAGCGCGCTTGTATGTGGCGAAGCGGCGGGCAAAGCCGATGATAAGAGCGTTGGGGTTGATCTTGTCGAGGATGTTCATCAC
The DNA here is from genome assembly GCA_947525975.1 of uncultured Muribaculaceae bacterium. GTDB lineage: Bacteria > Bacteroidota > Bacteroidia > Bacteroidales > Muribaculaceae > CAG-873. Next base: position 102,810 of record CANNVE010000002.1, read on the forward strand.
AGCCGAGGGATCGCCCTGGTTTGCGAGCCACTTGGCCTTGAAGTCGCGGCGCACGAAGTTGATGAACTTATTCTTCATCGTCACGCGCATATTCCAGATCTGCTCGTCGGTGCATTTGAAGATGCCTTCCCATGCCTTGGTGTCGCTCTGGTGGGTGAATACCTGCTTGCCGAGGTGCTTGGTATAGAATTCTTTCCAATCCGAAGCGGCCCAGGTGGGCATGTGCACGCCGTTGGTGACATAGCCTACATGGCTTTCCTCCCATGTATAGCCCTTCCAGATGCCGGCGAACATCTTCTTCGACACCTCGCCGTGGAGCCAGCTCACGCCGTTGGCTTCCTGGCATGTGTTGAGAGCGAAGACGCTCATCGAGAAGCGGTCGTTGGTGTTGGGGTTCTCGCGACCCATGTTCATCAGGTCGTTCCAGCTGATGCCGAGCTTTGCGGGATATTCGCCCATGTATTTGCCGAAGAGGCCTTCGTCGAAGTAGTCGTGGCCTGCGGGCACAGGGGTGTGCACGGTGTAGAGCGAAGAAGCGCGCACGAGTTCAAGAGCGACGTTGAACGACATGCCTTCCTGCACGTAGTCTACGAGGCGCTGCAGGTTGAGCAGGGCGGCGTGGCCTTCGTTGGCGTGATAGAGTTGGGTCTTGATGCCGAGCTTCTTGAGCATGAGGATGCCGCCGATGCCGAGCAGGTATTCCTGCTTGATGCGGTTTTCCCAGTCTCCGCCGTAGAGCTGGTGGGTGATTGAGCGGTCCCACTCGCTGTTCATGTCGAAATCGGTGTCGAGCAGGTAGAGCTTCATGCGGCCCACGTTCACGCGCCAGATGTGGCTGTATACCACGCGGCCGGGGTAGGGCACTTCAAGCACCATGGGAGTGCCGTTCTTGTCGAGCACTTGCTCCAGGGGCAGCTGATTGAAGTTCTGGGGTTCGTAGTTGGCTATCTGCTGGCCGTCTACGCTGAGGCTCTGTGTGAAGTAGCCGTAGCGGTAGAGGAAGCCTACGGCAGTCATGTCGACGCGGCTGTCAGATGCCTGCTTGATATAGTCGCCGGCGAGCACGCCCAGACCGCCAGAATATATCTTCAGGCAGTTGCAGAGACCATATTCCATTGAGAAATACGATACCGAGGGGATGTCGTCGCGCATGGGCTGTGCCATGTATTCCTTGAAATCAGCGTAGACCTTCTGCATCTGTGCGTTGAGGTTCTTGTCGGCCATGATTTCCTTCAGGCGCTCAGAGGTGAGCTGCTGCAGCAGCATCACGGGGTTTTCGCCTGTCGAACGCCACAGGTCGGGGTTGAGGTCGCGGAAGAGGGCCTTTGCCTCGCTGTTCCAAACCCACCAAAGGTTGCGGGCCATTTCCTCAAGAGGCTTGAGCTCTGTGGGGAGTTCGGCCTTTACAGTAATGTCACGCCAGATGGGTGCATTAGTGTTGCTTACGGGGAGTTTCATAATAGTTTATTAATGTTTTGTTGTTTGTTTTCTATTGTCTTATGCCTTTGCGGCCATGCACATGCCTGCTTTCAGAATTGATTGCGGTGCATCTCGTTTTCGAGGGCTATGGCGTAGGCTTTGTCGTAATATTCAATGAAGTATGACCATGATGCTTTCTTCGCGGTGCGCATAGCGGCCTTGCGTATCTCTTCGATCTCTGATTCATGAGAGTCAACGAGTGTCTTAAGGTCGATTGCTATGGCCTCTTTCACTTCGTCGTAGTTGAAGTCTCCACGATGCTCTACTTTCACGCCGCAATCCTTGAACGAGTTGTCGAATGTGTCGAGCACCCACTGTCCGAATCCCGAGAGCGAGGTGGTGATTGTGGGCACGCCGAATGCCACGCTCTCGAGCGGTGTGTATCCCCAAGGTTCATAGTATGAGGGGAATACGGTGGCGTCAAGCCCGGGCAGCAGGTCGTAGTATGTCTTGCCGAATATGCCGTCGTCGCCGTTGAGGTAGCAGGGCACGTAGACCATGGTCACGCGGCTTTCCTCACAGTTTGCGAAGCCTATCTGGCGTATGCGGCATATCACGTCGTCGCTCTGCGGGTTGTTGATCTCATGTGAGATGATGGGCTCTGGCAGGGCATTGCGCTCGCCCGCGGCTATTGCCGCCGAGAGATCGGCGCGGGGGCCTTTGACCCATGCCGGCACCATGACGAACGCTATGATCTTGCGGTCAGGGTCGAGGTCGCCAAGGCGGGCTATGGCATCGAGGTATAGATCAATGCCCTTGTTGCGGTATTCGCATCGGCCTGAAGTGGCGATGATGAAAGTGTCCTCGGGATATTTATTTCCGGTGAGGGCTGATACGGCTCCGATCAGCGCGCTGCGCGAGTCTTTGCGAGCCTTGGCGTATTTGGTCTTGGCAGGCACGAAGTTCTCTTCAAATCCGTTGGGAGTGACCACATCCGGCTTGCGTCCGAGCAGCTGATGGCATTCGCGGGCCGTCACCTCGCTCACGGTGGTGAAGCAGTCGGCCTGCCATGCGGCGGTCTTCTCAAGCGAGTGCTTGGCTTCCATGTTGAGCTCGGCGGCCATCTGGTCTCCGTTGTATCCGGGTAGGTAGTCGTATAGGGGCTTGCCGTTGCCGCAGATGCTCCGGCCTATGCAGGTAGCATGCGTGGTGAATACGGTTGCCACCTCGGGAATTGCGTTTTTGACGTATAGGAGCGCCATGCCGGTGGTCCACTCGTCGAAGTGAGCTATGACGCGCTTGCCCTGGCGGGCACCGTAGGCTGATGCAAGGCTCTCGATGACCACTCCGGCAGCGTGAGAGAACGCGCACGCCTCGCCATAGTCGCCGTATGCGTGGAGCGAGTCTACGCCGTAGAGCTGCCACATGCGTCCGTAGAAGTCATTGTTGGCAGCGTACATGCCCTTGAAGTCAACGAGGATGGCTATGGGCTTGCCGGGGATGTCCCAGCGGCCTACGCGCACCTTCACGTCATTGGGCAGCGAGAGGTTTTTGCGCCATTCTTTAAGGAGTGTTTTTGATTCGAGAAAGAAAGGTGAAGGAGTGGTCTCTGTCCAGACATCCGGGCCAATGAAAATGACCTTGTCCTTGAAGGATTTCTGTAGGGTTTTGGCTTTTGTAGAGAGCACAGTGTAGATTCCGCCCACTTTGTTGCAGACCTCCCAGCTGGTCTCTATCAATAAGTCAAACTCTAAAGGTGAATTATCCATATATCGGTGATAGATTTCTTTTTTCAGCGCAAAGTTAGCGATTTTTTCTGAATCTACCAAAAAGTGCGCTGTCCCAAAGCCAAAAACATAGGTTATAGGGGCGCGCTGACGGGCATTAAAAGCAGGGGCGCATCAGAATCCGGGGCTTTCCCGGGATGCCTGATGCGCTCCTGCCTATGCCGCGATCCGAGCGTTTTCTCGGGAAATGCGTCAGATGCCCTCGCTGTGCGGGTTGAAGTCGAGGGTTTCGGTTCGTTGCTTCACTTCGCGCTCTGTGACCTTTCCATTGTCGGCCTTGTCTTCAGCCGCGCCCGGATACTTCTTTTCAGCGATAGTCTGGCATTTTGACTTTTCTTTTGCGTTCTTTTCCATAATATCAGTGTTTGTTTTAGATATGAATTTCTGAGCCGGTTCATCCTCGAGCAGAGGCAGCGCGTTCATCTCTTCGATGTATCCGAGGAGCTCGTCGCGTCCGGTGCCGTTTTCTGACGACGTCACGAAGATAGGCGGAAGCTCCTCCCACTGCTCGAGCAGGCGCTCGCAGTATCGGGCCACATTTCCGCTGGCTTTCTGCTTGCCCAGTTTGTCGGTCTTGGTGAAGACTATGCTGAAAGGCACTTCGTTCTCAGCGAGAAATTCCATGAATTTCAGGTCGATCTTCTGCGGCTCCAAGCGAGAATCGATCAGGAGGAAAAGATTGGTCATCTGTCGGCGCTGCAGTATGTAGTCGCGTATCATCGCGTCGAGCTTGGCGAGGTCTTTTTTGCTGCGGGCCGCGTATCCATAGCCCGGAAGGTCTACTATGTACCATGAGTCATTGATCAAAAAATGATTTATGAGCATGGTTTTGCCGGGGGTGGCCGAAGTCATGGCCAATCCCTTGCGCTTGGTGAGCATATTGATCAGCGATGATTTGCCTACGTTGCTTCGTCCGATAAATGCGTATTCATGCATGCGTGTGTCGGGGGTCTTGTCCACCCCCGGCGCGCTGCCTGCGAATTTTGCTTCTTTGATGATCATAATCTCTTTCTCTATTATATCTTATTAACAAATCTGATATGGCCAATGTTCGTCAATGCCGGAGGCATAGGCGGGTCGCTACTGGTAGTGCGGATCGAAGATCTGGTTGAGCAGGTGGGCGAGGCGCAGTCCGCCGCGAAGGAATTGGGTCTCGATGACGGGCGTGAACTTGGCCACGTAGTCATATGACATCTTCTCGCCCGAGGGCGATCCCTTGTACACGTCCCGGCTCAGCCTGTAAGTCTCCCTGCACCAGTCGCTGATGCTGCCGGCGATAATGGCTTCTTGCTCTACGGGAGTGGCGCGGTCCACTTGCTGCTGCCATTCGGTGTAGGTCCAGTCATGCGCGCTCTTCACCACTTGGTTGTCCCATACGCTGTGCAGGTTGTTGTCGCGGCCAAAATAATTGACCTTGATCTTGTTTCCGCCGAGGTCGGTCTGGCGTCCCATGTGCATTGGCTGGTGCATATCGCCCAGCAGATGTATGAGTATCTTGAGGGCCAGGGCCGACTCCTCAGGCGTTAGGTCGCCGCTTTTGAGTTTTTCGGTCTGCTCAATCGCTGCGAGCTCGATGTCGCCCTTGGGGTGGCGTGCCATGTCGTCGTATGAAACGCCGTCGTTGGTATTCTTATAATGCCATGTCGACGTGTAGCTGTATTCCGGGGTATGGCTCGCGTTGTCGAGCCAATTAGCCCAATAGACCATGGATTTGCCTTGGAGTATCGAGTCCACGGCGTGGCGCGTGGTTTCGGTCAGGTGGTTTTCGGCTATATAGGCTGTCACGTCATGGCCTTTCTGTGACCAAGCCATGGACGAGAGGGCCATGGCTGACGCTATTGCGGCGGAAAAAAGTTTCTTAAATATCATATCGGGCTGTTTTTAGGATCAGCGGGCGGCGATCACTTCGATTTCCACTTTCGCGCTTTTGGGGAGAGCCTTTACGGCCACTGCCGAGCGGGCGGGGTAGGGGCTGGAGAAGTTGGCCTCATAGACAGCGTTCATAGCTGCGAAATCGGCCATGTCGGCGAGGAAAACGGTGGTTTTGACCACGTTGTCGAGCGAAAGGCCTGCTGCGGCCAGCACTGCCTTTACGTTGGCGAGCGATTGAGCCGATTGGGCGGTGACGTCATCGGGCATATCGCCTGTGGCGGGGTCGATGGGGAGTTGGCCTGATACGAATACGAATGCGCCGGCGTCGATGGCCTGGCTGTAGGGGCCGATTGCTGCCGGCGCCTGGGTCGATGTGACTGACTGTTTCATTGTGTTGATTTTTAAGTTTGTGTATGCGAGATTGGTAAATTGTGTCATTTGATGCCGATAGCCTCGGCAAGGGCCGTGGCGCAGCGGTCGCCGTCGATTGCGGCGCTGGCTATGCCGCCGGCGTATCCGGCTCCTTCGCCGCATGGGTAGAGGCCGGGGACGCTGATGTGCTGCATCGAGGCGCTGTCCCTGACTATGCGCACGGGCGATGACGTGCGCGTCTCATTGCCAATGACAATGGCCTCCGGGCTGACGTATCCCTTGTATTTCTTGCCGAAATCGGCGAAAGCGCCCTGCAGGCGCTTGGCCACCATCACGGGCAGAATCCTTTCGAGCCGCCCCGGATGCACGCCGGCGGTGTAGGATGAGCGTGGCAGTGACTCCGACTCCTTTCCGGCTATGAAGTCGGTCAGGCGCTGTGCCGGGGCATTCTGGGTGTCGGTGCCGGAGTGGTTGTAGAAGCTTTTTTCTATTCCTTGCTGGAATTTCATCATCTTCAGAGGGTCGTCGCCGGGAATGTCCTCGGGAAGCACCTCTACGACGATGCCGGAATTGGCCCACTGCGTGCCACGGTTGCTGGGCGACATGCCGTTGACCACCATCAGCCCCGGCTCGTTGGTGGCGGGGATGATGTATCCGCCCGGGCACATGCAGAATGAATACACAGCCCTGTCATCGACTCTTGTGAGCAGGCTGTATTCGGCCGGCGGGAGATATTTGCCCCGGCCCTTGGGAGAGTGGTAGAATATGCTGTCGATCAGTGCCTGCGGGTGCTCCACGCGCACGCCCACTGCTATTCCCTTTGGCTCAAGCCCCACGCCTTTGGCCTGAAGCATGCGGTAGACGTCGCGGGCCGAATGTCCCGTGGCCAGGATCACCGGTCCGGAATACTCGATGGCCTTTCCGTCAGAATCAGTGGCCATCACGCCTGCGCACCGGCCATCGGCCATGATTAGGGAATCCACGTGCTCGCCGAAATGCACCTCTCCGCCGCATTCGATGATGGTGTGGCGCATTGCCTTGATCACCGCCGGCAATTTGTCGCTGCCTATGTGGGGATGCGCGTCGACCAGAATGTCGGGGTCGGCCCCGTGCTGCACGAATATGTTGAGCACTTTCTCTACTGATCCGCGCTTCTTGCTGCGGGTGTACAGCTTGCCGTCAGAATAGGCTCCCGCGCCGCCCTCGCCAAAGCAATAGTTGCTGTCGGGGTCCACCTTCCCTTCGCGGCTTATCGCGGCCAGGTCGGTGCGGCGGCTGTCGACGTCTTTGCCGCGCTCGAGCACCACGGGCTTCACCCCGAGCTCGATGAGCCTCAATGCGGCGAATAGGCCTGCCGGGCCAGCGCCTACCACGATCGCGAGGGGAGCGTCGGCGGCAAGATGCTTGTACTCCACAGGGGCGGCCATCGAAGCGGCGTCGTCAATCCCGTCGATGTGGGCTGTGACGCTGAGGTTGACCATCACTTGTCGCTGACGGGCGTCGATCGACCGGCGGTTGATGTCTACTTTCTTGATGCGGTTGACGTCGACGTCGAGCGCTGTCGATATTTCTATCTTAAGTCTGAGCTCGTCGTAGGCCTGTTCAGGCTTCAGACGGAGCTGTAAGGGTTTTGTCATATTTCTTGATGAATTTCTTGTTGTAAATGATAAGGACGGTTACGGCAAGCAGGAAAGCGAGTCCGTCGCTTCCCACCATGCCTGCCCACACGCCGTCGACTCCCCAATAGCGGGGCAGCAGCCATAGCAGCGGAAGCAGGAATATGAGCTGGCGGGTGAGCGACAGGGCTATCGACAGCTTGGGCTTGCCTATGCTCTGGAAGTAGTTTTGAATCACCACCTGTATCCCGACCACCGGGTAGATTATGAAATAGATGCGGTAGGCCCGGCGAGCCATATCGATCATGGTGGCGTCGGTGGTGAACATGCGCGAGAGAACATCCGGCATCGTCTCGGTGAGCAGGCATCCCACCGCAGTGATGGCGAATCCGCACCAAAGGCCTTTGCCGAGGGTGTCTTTCACGCGCTGTATCTTGCCTGCGCCCATGTTGTATCCGAGTATCGGCTGCATGCCCTGGGTCACGCCGAAGACTATCATCACGAAAAACATAGACGTGCGGTTGAGTATGCCGAATGCTCCCACGGCTATGTTGCCGTCGGCGCCGGCTGTGGCCAGCAGTGATTTGTTGATGAATATCACCACAAGGCAGGCGCAGCAGTTCATCAGGAACGGAGACAGGCCTATGGCGTATATGCGCTTGATGACGAGCGTATTGAAGAATCCGCACCTGAAATTGAAATGCACGAAGCTCTTTTTCGAGATAAAGTGGTGGAGCACCCACACCAGAGCCACGCTTTGCGCCCCGATGGTGGCCCAGGCGGCTCCGGAGATGCCCCATCCGAGCTTGAATATGAATATGGGGGCGAGCACTATGTTGACAGCCACAGATATCAGCGCCGAATACATGGCCTTGCGCGGATAGCCGGTGGCGCGCATCACATTGTTGAGGCCTATGAAGATGTATGATATGGGAGTGCCGATGAGGATAACCTTTATGAATTCGCGCGCGAAAGGCAGAGTCTCGTCTGTGGCGCCGAAAAGCCGCAATATCGGGTCCATGAATATGTATGACAGGCCTCCGAACACCACCGAGTGTATCACGCACAGCATGAGCACCGTGTTGACGGTCTCCATGGCGCGGTTGAGATTTTTCTGCCCGAGGAAGATCGAGCTGATTGTGGCGCCGCCCACGGCCACCAGAGTGCAGAATCCGATCACGAGATTCATCAGAGGGAAGGTGATGGCCAGGCCCGAGATGGCCATCGGGCCTACGCCCTGGCCTATGAAGATGCTGTCGACGATGTTGTAAACAGACGTGGCCACGCTGGCTATTATGGCGGGCACGGAATATTGCACAAGCAGCTTGCCTATGCTTTCGGTGCCGAGGGTCTGGGCTGATGCAGGTTTTTGGTTTGACATTGTATGCTGTTGGAAACGTGAAATAATTTTAATGCTGCCGGGCCTTTCTTTTAAGGCCTACCATGCTTTTGATGAAGGTCGCCGCTTTGTCTTCGCCTTCTTTCTTCTCGTCGGCGTCGATGTTGATCTTGATTCCTGACAGTGGAATGTCATCCTCTGCCTGCAGCGATGAGCGGTTTTGCCTGTCGAGGGTCTCTACCACGCCTTTGAAATTTTCTCCGAAGTTAGGTATGAAATCGTGGTATCCGTAGGTGTTGAGCCTCTTCCTCACAAACCCCAGAGTGATGGCGGCGGGGTCGGCTGCAGGCTGGAATCCGTAGGTCTGCTGGCGCGCGTCGATCACTACGCGCGAGATGATGCCGCTGTCAGTGAGCTTGTCGGTCACCGAGGTCACGAGCTTTGACGGGATGCCGTATTTGCCGGTTATTTCATGAGCGGTGAGCGGGGGCTCCATCTTCACGAACCGCTGCACTATGGCTGCGGCTATCGCTATCGTCACCTTCTCGTCATAGTCTTTGGATATGTCATTGATCTGGTCTGAAAAAGTGAATTGGAAGATATTCTGCGAAGCGTAGGTCAGCAGGCATCCGGTCAGGCATATCACCCACACGAGCTGCATCCACAGCAACAGCAAGGGCAGGAACGAGAAACTGCCGTAGATGGCGTTGTACTTGGCCACATAGACCTGGCCGCTGACAAACAGCCACTGCAGCAGCATGAAGCCGATGCCGGCGAAGAGGCCGGGAAGCAGGGCGTTAGCGAATTTCACCTTGGTGTTGGGCAGCAGGGCGAAGAGGGCCGAGAAGAAGATGCAGGTGAAGAGGAATGAGCCGAACTCGAAGAGGGCGGATATCACGGGTGTCATGAACGTAAGCCCGAAGAGATCCTGTATCGATGAGCTCATGAAGGCGTAGAGGCCTCCGCCGCATATCATCAGCACGGGAAGTATCAGCATCATCGCTGTATAGTCGGTGATCTTGCGCCAGATGCTGCGGCCTTCGCGCACATTCCAGATCAGATTGAACGAATCCTCCACATTCATCATCAGCGATATCAACGTATAGAGCAGAAACACTATGCCTACGCCCACGAATAGCCCCTCCGATGCTTGATTGAGGTAGGAATCTACAAACGTCAGAGCGTGGATGATACTTTCGCGCTGGCTCGGAAATATGTGCAGCAGCTCGGCCTGAAGATAGTCCTGAAGCCCGAATCCACGGCCAATGGCGAATAGCAATGCCAGAGCCGGCACTATGGCCAGCAGGGTGCGGTAGGTCATGGCGCAGGCCTGCGTCTGTATGTCGGTGTTGAGAAACGACCGCACCGATATGTTGAGCGTCTTGATGAGATTCACCCAGAACAGGGGGCGCGTGTCGGCCCATACGCCTTCAGAGCAATAGGCCCATTTGGCCTTTGCGCTGTCGATGATGTGGTTGAGTCTGTCTTTGACGTTCATTTATTGTCTATGGTGCTGAAGGGGTTGATGTTGAAAACGCGGTGTCAGCCGAAGAGCGAGCGGAATGCTTCCTCCACTTTGGCCACCTCGGTGATTTTTATGCCTAATTTTGAAACGTCGACGCCCTTAAGATTGTTCTTGGGCACGAGCATTGTCTTCATGCCGAGTTTCTCGGCCTCGGATATGCGCTGCTCGATGCGGGTCACCGGGCGTATTTCGCCCGAAAGGCCCACCTCTCCGGCAAAGCATGTGTCGCGGTCGATGGGCATGTCGACATTGCTCGACAAGATGGCGCACACCACGGCCAGGTCGAGAGCCGGGTCGTTGACCTTCATGCCCCCGGCTATGTTTAGGAATACGTCTTTCTGTCCGAGTTTGAAGCCGACGCGCTTTTCGAGCACGGCAAGCAGCATATTCATGCGTTTGCCGTCAAATCCGGTCACTGACCGCTGGGGAGTGCCGTAGGCCGCCGTGCTCACAAGCGCCTGCGTCTCTATCAGAAATGAGCGGGCGCCCTCTACCGTCACGCCCACGGCCATTCCCGACAGGTGCTCGCCGTTGTGGGGCATAAGCATCTCTGACGGATTCTTCACCTCGCGCAGCCCCCGGTGGCTCATTTCGTAGATACCGAGCTCAGAGGTGCTTCCAAATCGGTTTTTGATCGGACGCAGTATGCGGTACATGTATTGGCTGTCGCCGTCGAATTGCAGCACAGCGTCTACGATGTGCTCAAGCACTTTGGGGCCGGCGAGGCTGCCCTCTTTGTTGATGTGGCCTATGAGGATCACGGGCACGCCTGACTCTTTGGCGTATTTCAGCAATTGGGCCGCGCATTCGCGCACCTGGCTCACGCTGCCCGCCGATGATTCCAGAGCATCGCTCGCGATGGTCTGTATAGAGTCCACCACGAGTATGCCGGGCTGCACGTCGTCGATGTGCTCAAATATGTTTTCGAGCGATGTCTCGCTCACTATGAAGCAGTTGCTGCTGCCTCGGCCTATGCGGTCGGCCCTGAGTTTGAGCTGGGTGGGGCTTTCCTCGCCGGAGACGTAGAGTATGGTCTTTGTCTTGATGGCCAGCAGATTCTGCAGCACGAGAGTCGACTTGCCGATGCCAGGCTCTCCGCCGATGAGTATGATCGATCCCTGCACAAGGCCTCCGCCGAGCACTCGGTTGAGCTCCTCCGAGGGCATGTGTATGCGAGGCTCTGACATGGCCTCGATTTCCGACACAGCCTGCGGGCGGCTCTTGCCGCGCCCGGATATGGGCGAAGCTGACCGGGTCTTGGCGGGCACGCGCTCTTCGACAAGGGTGTTCCATGCTCCGCAGGCGGGGCATTTGCCTTCCCATTTGGGCGATTCGTTGCCGCAGGAAGTGCACATCCACACGGTTTTTTCTTTTGACTTAGCCATTGTTTCTTCTGAATTCGGCGAGAGTTATGGCCGTGGCGATGGCCACGTTGAGGGATTCTGATGTGGGGCGGTCCTTGGGGTAGGAGGGAATGGTGATTCGGCGAGTCACGTGATTCGCTACCTCCGGGCTTATGCCATTTCCTTCATTGCCCATGACTATGATGCCCCAATTTTCCAATCTGGTCTTGTAGATGTCAGAGCCGTCAAGAAAAGTGCCGTATACAGGTGCGCCCCAGTTGGTATCAAGCATTTTAGGGAGGTCGCAGTATGTCACTGTCACCCGTGAGATTGCTCCCATGGTGGCCTGCACCACTTTGGGATTCCACACATCGGCGGTGTCATGCGAGGCGAAGATTCGTTCCACGCCCATCCAGTCGGCCACGCGCATGATTGTGCCGAGGTTGCCCGGATCCTGCACGCAGTCAAGGGCAAGCGCCAATTCGCCATCCCTAAGGTCAATGCTCTCTTCGTCCCGGGGTATCTCATACACGGCTATGACAGAAGGCGTTGTAGCCAAGGTGGAGATTGCCTTAAGGTCTGATGGCTTCGCCTCTTCAGCCACATCGGCGTAGGCATCGGGGCGCTCCCACTCGGGCGTATGGAGCAGCCTGACCAGCCTGAAGTGGCCGAGAGTGTCTCGCACGCACTTATCGCCTTGGGCCATGAACCACCCGGTGGCTTTGCGGCCTTTCGGCGTAGAGAGCGAGGCCAATGTCTTGCGGTCGTTGTTGGTGATGGGCATTTTTTTTTCTGACGTAAATAATTGACGATTAATACTTGATGGCATCCACCTCGGCGAGCCACAGCGCTGCGCTCGCGTCGCTCGGCATGCGCCAGTCGCCTCGGGGCGAGAGGCACACTGACCCCACCTTTGGGCCATCGGGAAGGCATGAGCGCTTGAACTGCTGCTGGAAGAAGCGGCGGAAAAATTCGCGCATCCATTTGTGGATCACCCTTGGCTCATATTCATCTTCAAACGCTGCCAGAGCCAGGCTCCAGATCCGCTTCGGGCTGAAGCCGTAGCGCAGGGTATAATAGAGGAAGAAATCGTGTAGCTCGTAGGGGCCTACGAGATCTTCGGTCTTTTGCGCTATCTTTCCTTCAGAATCTGTGGGCGTCAATTCCGGACTGATGGGGGTGTCGATGATGTCGAGCAGGGTGTCGCGGCATTCGGCGTAATCTTCGTCATACGCGAAATATCGCACCAGATATTTTACGAGAGTCTTGGGCACGCCGCAGTTCACGGCGTACATCGACATGTGGTCGCCGTTGTATGTGGCCCAGCCGAGCGCCAGCTCAGAGAGGTCGCCTGTGCCGAGCACTATGCCGTTAACCTTGTTAGACATATCCATAAGGATTTGCGTTCGCTCGCGGGCTTGTGAGTTTTCGTATGTCACATCATGCACCGAGGGGTCTTGGCCGATGTCGGCGAAGTGCTGCGCCACAGCCTTTCCGATAGGAATCTCCATGGCTGTGATGCCAAGCTGCTCCATCAGTTTCCAGGCGTTGTTTTTGGTGCGGTCGCTTGTGCCCAGGCCCGGCATTGTGATTCCGATGATTCCTTTCTTGTCAAGGTTTAGCCTGTTGAATGCTTTTGCGGCCACGAGCAGAGCCAGGGTGGAGTCGAGGCCGCCCGAGATGCCGATCACCAGCTTTGAGCAGTGGATGGCTTCAAGGCGCTTTGCCAGGGCGGCAGCCTGTATGTTGGTGATCTCTTCGCATCTTTCGGCCATGGTCTCGTCAGTCGGGGGCACAAAGGGGTGGGCATCGACTCTGCGCATCAGTCCCGGACCTTCAGCCCCGGGCAGATTGATTTTCCGCACGGCGTATTCATGGCAGTCGCGGTTGGCGCAGTCGGCGAATGAAGTGAGGTGCATTCTGTCGCGGTTGATAGCCATTATGTCGATGTCGGCGACTGTGAATTGAGAATCAGGCCGCCAACGCAGATTGCTGGAGATGATGGTGCCGTTTTCCGCCACAATGGCCTTCCCGTCAAAGACGAGGTCGGTCGATGACTCTCCATATCCGGCGGAAGCGTAGACATAGCCCGCGATGCAGCGTGCTGACTGTTGCTTGATAAGGGAGGTGAGATATGCGTATTTGCCTATCAGGTCGTCGCTTGCCGACAGGTTCACAATCACCTGCGCTCCGGCCAATGCTGCGTGGCTGCTCGGCGGGATTGGGGTCCATAGATCCTCGCAGATCTCAACGCCGATCTTCACGCCGTTGACGTCAAGCAACTGTGATGTGCCGAACGGGACCTCTTCAAAACCGCAGGCGGAGATGTATTTCACGGGCTTGGGCTGAGCGGGCTGCCACCAGCGCTTTTCGTAAAATTCATTGTAATTGGGCAGATATGTCTTAGGGATGACGGCTGCGACCCTGCCGTCGGCGAGGGCCACCGCGCAGTTGTAGAGTTGTCCGTCAACCACGATGGGGGCGCCTACGACCGCCATTGCCGGTTGGCCTGATGTGGCTTTGGCCAATTCGTTGACTGCCAATTCGGCGCTGTTCAGCAGCACTGAGTTGTGGAATAGGTCAGCGCATGTGTAGGCCGTGACGCTCATTTCCGGGAATACAGCGAGGCTGATGCCGTAATCGGCTATCAGCTTCCGGTAAAGCGCCGCGATATTATCGGCGTTAGCCTTTGTGTCGGCCACTGCCACCGATGGGGCGCATGCCGCAACTCTAAAAAATCCGTCCATATTGATCATTTCTTAATGCCGCCCTTCACTCCGCCGCCCAGCGAGAAGATGTTCTGGTCGTAGCTTACAGTCTTTTGCCCCTGCTCGCGGTGGCGCTTCAGAGCGAGCATCACGAGTTCGTCGATCAGTTTGTCGAAGCTCAGGCCGGTGGCTTCCCAAAGGTAGAATGAGAGCGAGCCGGGGATGGTGTTGATTTCGTTGACGTATACCTTGCGGTCGTCTCGGTCCACGATCACGTCTACGCGGCTGACGCCGTGGCATGACAGGGCCCTGAATGTCTCTCCGGCGAGATATTGTATGCGCTCGGTCTCTTCTTTGGGCAGATCTGCGGGGATGCGCTTCTGCGATGCCTGCATGCCTTTCGTGCCCTTGGTGCCTCCCATGTATTTATCTTGGTATGACAGGATTTCGCCGCTCTTTATGGGCTCTTCGAGCACCGACATGCGATAGTCGTCGCAGTCTCCGAGCACTGAGCAGTTGATTTCCTGCAGATGTTCCACCATATGCTCCACGATGATGCGTGTGGAGTATTTTTCGGCGTCGGCCACCCGCTCTTTGAGCTGCTCAGCGTCATATGCGGCGCCTATGCCCACGCTGCTGCCCAGGTTTGCGGGCTTGACGATCACGGGGTATCCGAGCTTGTCCTCAATCTTGGCGATGAGCTCTGCCTGACGGCGGAACCATTCCTTGTCGGTGAACCAGACGTAGTCTACCACGGGCACGTCGCAGGCCTGCAGTATCATCTTCATTGTGATCTTGTCCATGCCATTGGCCGAAGCAAGTGTGTCGCATCCGGCGTATGGGATGCCGGTAGAGACGAGTATGCCCTCGAATGTCCCGTCCTCGCCGTTCATGCCGTGCAGCACCGGAAGAGCCACGTCAAGGGTGGTGAGCACGGGCGATTTGAAAAGGGATTTCTTCTTGGTGTAGAGATTGTAGTCGCCGTAGATTGGCTCCATGTACACCTCGGTGCATTTTGCCAGCAGAGAGGGGATGTCGCGGTAGTTGGCTACCTCAAAGAGTGCGTCGCCGGTGTACCATTTGCCTTGCTTCGTGATGTATACGGGCACAATCTCGTATTTGTCACGGTTGGCGGCATGCATGGCCTGCGATGCCGAGATCACTGATATTTCGTGTTCGGTGGACCTTCCGCCGAAGAATACACCAATTCTTGTCTTCATTGCTTTTGTATGATTAAAATATGATTCTTTGATTACTTGAAAGTGTCGGGAAGGTCATTCTCGATCAGCACGGCATCTCCCGGCGCGGCCATTTTCAGCATCATGTCGTTGGCCTGGGCGAAAGTGGAGGCTTCGCATACGTTTTCCTTCGGCATCCCTGCGCGGTTTATGCCCTCGATGATCGCCTCGCGGTTGTATTCGCCCACCACTATGGCAATGTCGGCATTGCGCGCTATCAGCTCTCCGAAATTGGCGTTGAGCTCATGCTGCTTGTCGCCAAGCTCGATCATGCCGGGGGTGATGACGATGCGTTTGCCGGGGGCGAAGCCGGAGAGCACTTCGAGCGCCATGGCCGATCCCTGGGGATTGCTGTTGTATGCGTCGTCGATGATGGTGATGCCGTTGGGCAGGCGCTTGATGCTGAGCCGGTGCTCCACCTGCTGTATCTTGCTCACCGCGTATCTTACCTTTTCAGCAGGGACGCCCAGCCTCAAGGCCACGATGACAGCCGCGATCAGGTTTGACACGTTGCACCGGCCCACAAGCGGGGTGGAGAGGGAGATCACGGGGCCTGATTTGTCGCAGATGGTGAATGTGGTGCCGCTGTGGCTGTATTTGATGTCGGTGGCGCGGAAGTCTGAAGCCTCTGCATCGTCAGCCGTGTAGCGCATGCATTCGGCGTTGTCCACGCGGCGGTTGGCTATCATCTCGAAGTCGTTGTTTATCACAGCGAGTCCGTTGGAGGGCAAGGCATCGACCAGCTCGAATTTTGTGCGCTGCACATTCTCGATGCTGCCGAATGATTCGAGGTGCATCGGGCCAACGGCTGTGACGATGCCTATCGACGGGTGCACGAGGTCGCAGATCTCTTTGATGTCGCCCACTTGCTTGGCGCCCATCTCCACGATGAACACTTGATTGTATGGCTTGAGATTTTCGCGTATGGTGCGCACTACTCCGAGGGTGGTGTTGAAATTGCCGGGAGTCATGGCCACATCGAATTGCTCCGACAGGATGCGGTGGAGATAGTGTTTGGTGCTTGTCTTTCCATAGCTGCCGGTGACACCGATGATCTTCAGGTCAGGCATTTGCCTGAGTATCGAGGCCGCCTCATCATAATACTTTTTTGTGATATGGTTCTCCACGGGCTTAAGCAGCGCGTTGGCCGCGAGCATGATCAGGTCGGCCACAGCGTAGCAGGCAAGCGAGAGAGCCAGGCTGCCCGGCAGGCCGCACCAGCGTCCGTCGCCGTGGAAGAAAAGCGGCAGGATTATGATGGCTGCCTCTATGACCACTGAAAGGGCATAAATGCGGATGGCGCGCTTGGTGAATACCAGCGGCTTCTTGTATTTGGCCGAAATGAGGTTGTATCCCTCCCAAAGAGCGAAAGCGATTGCAGCCGCCACTGCCACAATGCCGGGTATCATGGGCGCGAGGCACACGAATAGCAGTATCAGCGATATCAGACGGTCGGCCTTGGTCGATTCTCCACCCGATTTGCGCCATAGGGCGTATCGGTCGGGGCGATAGGAGTTTTGCTGAAACATCATCAGCTGGCGCTTTATCTGTAAAGCGGAGGTGATGGCCACCATCAGGATGGCCGCTATGGCGATAGCTATCATAGTATGCACAATAAAATTATATTATCGTGCAAAAATACCAATTATTTGCGAGAACACCAATTTTTGTGCACCGTAGTTTGTTTCGGCGGCTCTACTTTTTGGCTGATGCGGAGATTTTGATGGCATAGTCCACTTTCACGGCTACGTCGTAGGGAGTGGCCTGCCCTTTGGCGCGGGGAGGCTCGGAGAGCCGATAGTACCATACGCGCTGGGAATCCCAGCTCTTGAATTCAAACTGGCGTGTCTGACCCGGTTCCAAAGCGTCAGCCGGCGTCAGTTTCAAGGCCCGGCGGTGGAGTTGTCGTCCTTTCGAGTCGAGGTAGTCAATGGTGATTCCTATCTCGGAGATGGTGTCGGTGCCTCGATTTGTGGCGAGCAGTGATTCTTTGGCTGATTTTAGCGTCTTTTCATACCCGCTCAACGCGATGCTCGCTGCCGTGGCTGTGTCGGCAGGCGTCTCTGCCTCCGGCATCGGCTGAAGCTTGAGGCCGGGGCGCGTGGTGCGCTGGGCGAAGGAGGCGCATAGCGAAAGAATGATGATGATAAGCGTGGTGCGCGGTCTCATGTGTGTCAGGTTTAGGGGGGGCGGAGTTGTCACAGGCAAGGGCGCATATTGGTGTCATCCACCGGATATATCTTGTCGGCGCCGTCGAGATTGGAGGGCCTCGTGTTTTCGTTGAATACCCCGACCCTGAAGAAATAAGGTACCCAGCGCCAGAATGCCACCCGCTTGCCTGTAGAGTAGGGCTTGAAGCATAGGTGTCCGTCTACGATGGTCAGCGCGGCGTCGGCCTTTTTCAGGCGCTTGTTGCCCAGCCGCTTTGAGTCGAGATGGGCATCGTAGGTGTTGGCTGTGGGGGTAGTCACAGCAGAGCCTATCGGCGTGCCGGGCCTGACGTCGAGGCTTGGCGATTCGAGCATCAGTATCTGGTAGGTAGTGGCAGTCTTTTTCTCTATCAGCAGCGTGGCTCCGTCAGCCGGGAATTGCCATACGCCTTCGATGGCGTCAGGATGCCTGCCCGCGAAAATAGACGCGATGCTGTCGCTGTCCCACGGCGCGGCTATGGCGAGCGCGGGAAGCAGCGACAGCATCAATATGGTCAGGTACCGTCTCAAAGCGGTCGGTATTATTAGAGTGAGCTGAACCGGTAGGCGAATCCGAGCGAGAGGATTTCCTTGAACTGCAGTTTGTGCCAATTTTCGTTCTCCACCTTCGGGGTGTCGGTGTCGTAGCGCAAGTGGGTGAAGACCTGTGTGGTGATGTATTTGTTCACCTCAAACATCAGGGTATTTTCCCAGTCGCAGTAGGTGCGGTCATAGTCGGTGAAACCGAATAGGCGCGAGCGCAGCGATATGTTGTAGCAGATCTTCCAATTGAGCGTGAATTCGAGTTTGGAACCGAATTTATGCAGAGTCTTGTGTCCGGGATCTATTCCGTAGGCCGTCTCGTCCATCCTGCGGTTGGTGCAAATGGTCATGTTGTATGACAGCGGCGAGATGTTGGCGTCAAACGCGAATGTCTTCTTGCGGTTGGTGGTGCTGTAGGTCATACCAAGCGCGAGGTTGAGCTCGGCAGGCGACATGAATGCCGACCTGAGGGCGTGGCTGTTGGTGCGGTAGGCGTTGAAGAGCTGGGTCTTGAATTGACCGGTGACTGAATAATACCACTTTTCGATGGCTTTTATGCCGAGCAATGTGTTGATCTGCAGCAGATCGTCAGATATGTTGTAGTTGTGCAGCGAATCATCCGGCGCGCTGTTGAGGCCCAGCTTGTATTGGAAGGTGGTCTCGAAAAGCAGATTGGGGTGGAAAGCCGGATTGAGCTTTACGTTGTAGTATACGTTGATAAGAGCGTTGAGGTTATTGTTGCCGCCCTGATACCAGTTGGGCGATACGTAGGCCTGCGAGAATTGCAGCGATGCCCTGAAATCCTTGATCCAATGCTTCTTGTTGACTTCTTCGGCTATGAGCGTGGTGCTGTTGTCGACCTTTGTGGGCTCTCCGCTCACATTGAGCTTGAAGTCTTCGGGCTTTGCCTCAGAGACAACGAAGTCTTTAGGAGGATCGGGCAGCAGGCGGCGGTTGTAGCGCATGGCCCAGGGGCGGTATGAGGCCATGTCGCGCAAAGAGCGGTTGTAGCGGGCATATGACGCCTGAAGGTCTTCGATCCATCTCAGCGACTCCACGCCCGAATAGTCGGGAGCGAACACTGATGTGGTGTCAGGGGCTTCGTAATGGCTGAAAATTGCCGGCAGATACATGATCGAAGGCAGCGGAGCGAGGCTCTTGAGCTGCTCCGGCGCGTAGAAATTGGCCAAAAGGGAGTCGGCCACGGTTGTGTATGAGGCTGTGTCGGCCACTTCGCCTGCCGGCGTGTAGTTTCCGGAAATGATGTTGTTGAGTTTGGCTCCTAATGATTGAGATTCGTCTTGGCCGTCATTGACTTTCGCCGAGTCGAAAAACATGGCTTGGCCCAAGCCGGTCACGGACGAGGCCAAGATTATGGCTGATGTGAGCAATGTGCGCAACATAAATGTCGGATAGTTGAAAGGTGGTCTGTAAAGGTGATTGGTCACGGCTTGGTGGCCGTGTAGATGGTGCAAGCGCCGAATGTCAGGGGCATCCAATGCGGATCAGCGAATCCGGCCTGCTCTATGAGGCTGCACATGGCGGCTCCCTGCGGCACAGCGGCGATGCTCTCTGGCAGATATGAATATGCACGCGTGTCATGCGAGGCCATGCGTCCGACCATGGGGATGATATGCCTGGTGTAGAGGTTGTAAAGAGGCTTTACGGCTGCCGATGCCGGCGTGGAGAGCTCGATGACGCAGAGCATGCCGCCGGGTTTGGCCACCCGGGCCATCTCGCGGTATCCGTCGAGGAGCCGCTCGAAGTTCCTCACTCCGTAGGCCACGGTGATGCAGTCGAATGCGTTGTCGGGGAAGGGGAGGCTCAGGCAGTCGGCAATGTTGAGGCTCACGCGGTCGGCGAGAGCGGCTTTCGCCACTTTCCCGCGGCCTATCTCCACCATGCCCTCCGACAGGTCGATGCCGGTGACCCGCGCTCCCTGCACTTTTCGGGCCAGGAGTATGGCGAGGTCGCCGGTGCCTGTGGCCACGTCAAGTATCTGAGGCGAAGGGATGGAGCGCAGGCGCCGGCGTATCATGCCGACGGCCTTGCGCCTCCATAGCTTGTCGATGCCCATGGTCATGGCGCGGTTCATGAAGTCATAGGCCGGGGCTATGTTGTCAAACATTTCCCTGACCTGCTCCCCTTTGTGGCGGTCGTCGCCATAGGGATTCACTTTTTCCGCGTCTATTTCCATTGCAGTTGGTGTTGGTCGGTGGTTTAGAGTCGGTTGAGGCAGTCGAGCACGTTCTTTTCGATGCGGGCTGCGATGTCGGCCTCGGGAGCCTTCACAAACTTCTCGCCGGTGATGTGCTCGTAAAGCTCGATGTAGCGGTCTGACACGCTTTCGCAGAATGCGTCGGTCATTTCGGGCACTTGCTGGCCGGTCTTGCCCATGAATCCATGCTCGATGAGCCACTGGCGCACGAATTCCTTAGAAAGCTGGCGCTGTGGCTTCCCGGCAGCGAAAAGCTCGGCGTAGGTGTCGGCGTAGAAGTAGCGTGAAGAGTCGGGGGTATGAATCTCGTCAATGAGGATCACTTTTCCGTCACGCTTGCCGAATTCGTATTTCGTGTCCACGAGTATCAGGCCCTTGTCGGCGGCCATCTTTGTGCCGATCTCAAACAGGGTGCGTGTGTAGGCCTCCATCTGCTCGTAGTCTTCCTTCGACACGATGCCGCGCGCTATGATCTCTTCCTTTGAGATGTTCTCGTCATGTCCGGCGTCGGCCTTGGTGGTGGGGGTGATGATGGGCTCGGCGAATTTCTGATTCTCCTTCATGCCGTCGGGGATCTTCACGCCGCATATCTCGCGGCATCCGGCCTCATATTCGCGCCAGGCGCTGCCTGTGAGGTATCCTCGTATGATCATTTCCACCTTGAATCCCTCGCATTTGTATCCTACGGTGACCATGGGGTCGGGTGTGGCGATCTTCCAGTTGGGCACGGCGTGGGCCGTAGCGTCGAGGAATTTTGCCGCGATCTGGTTGAGCACCTGTCCCTTGAAGGGAATGCCCTTGGGCAGGATCACGTCAAAGGCCGATATGCGGTCAGTGGCGACCATCACGAGGATGTCATCATTGATGTCATATACGTCACGCACTTTGCCGTGGTATACGCTTGTCTGCTTCGGAAATTTGAAGTCGGTGAATGTGAGGGTGTCCATTGTATTTGAGTGTTTTTGTGGCGCGGTGTGGCGCGCCTGATGTGATAAATCCTGATTATTGATTCTCGGGCTGATGCTCTTCTTGCTTCTCCTTGTCGTAGGCCTCGTAGGCCTCTACGATGCGCTGCACCAGATGATGGCGTATGATGTCCTTCTTCGTGAATTCCACCTTGCCAATGCCGTCTATGCCGTTGAGCACCTTCAGGGCCTGCACCAGGCCTGAGCCCATGGAGCGGGGCAGGTCGATCTGCGTGACGTCGCCGGTAATTATCATCTTGGCGTTCATGCCCATGCGGGTCAGAAACATCTTTATCTGATGGGTAGTGGTGTTCTGGGCCTCATCGAGGATTATGACGGCGTCGTTGAGGGTGCGTCCGCGCATGAATGCCAGGGGAGCTATCTGTATGGTCTTGGAGTCCATGTACTCCTTGAGCTTCATGCCGGGGATCATGTCTTCGAGCGCGTCATACAGGGGCTGCAGGTAGGGGTCAATCTTGTCCTTCATGTCGCCGGGGAGGAATCCGAGCTTTTCGCCGGCCTCTACGGCGGGGCGCGAAAGTATGATTTTGCGAATTTCCCTGTTCTTGAGCATGCGCACGGCCATGGCTATCGCCACGTAGGTCTTGCCCGTGCCTGCGGGGCCGAGGGCGAAAGTGAGGTCGTATTTGTTGATGGTCTCTACCAGCTTCTGCTGATTGGCGGTGCGCCCGCTTATGGGCTTTCCGTTCACGCCGTAGATGATCACGTCGTCCTTCTTCATCTCATCCTTCGGCTCGCCGCCGTGGATGATGTCGAGTATGGCCTCGTCGGTGAGGCGGTTGTATTTCTCAGCGTAAGCCTCGATCGCCTTTATCTTTGTCTCGAAGTCGGCAGTCTCGGCGTCTTCGCCTATCACTTTTATGACAGAGCCGCGGGCCGCGATGCGCAATTTAGGGAATAGATTGCGTATCAGATGCATATTGGCGTTGTTCACGCCATAGAAAGTGATTGGGTCTACTTTGTCGATTATAACTATTCGTTCAATCATAATTATCCTTTAGGATTTCAGCGCAAAGTTAGCGATTATTTACTAAAAACACAATCTAAACCCACGTAAATATCCACACTTTTCTGTCGCGATGAGAGATTTGTCACAGATTTTTTTTTATAAAACAAATAAATTTCATAATTTTGCCGAGCAATGGTTCTCCAGCGCATTTTCAGGCGTCCCGGAGATTAAAAGGGAATCGGGTGAAAATCCCGGACAGTCCCGCTGCTGTAAGTTGTCGCTAAGAGAGGCAGACACTGCGCCACTGGCTGAAAAGCCGGGAAGGCGTCTGCCGCCAGACAACGAGTCAGAAGACCTGCCTTGCGAAACATATCCATTTTAGTCTCGAGGAAAGGCATGAAAGGAACCAACAGTTATTACATATATTAGTTATCATTACGCAATGAAAAAAGTTTACTTTTTTTCACTGCTGATGCTCTTATTGTGCCATTCGGTGCCCATATGGGCCCAGGATGATGGCGCACGAGTCGTCACGCAGTTGCAGTTCGGCAAGCAGACCGTTACGGTGCCTGCCGATGGGGAGTTGATCTTCTATGATTTCAAAGGAACAGAATCGATCAACTCAGTGAGCACCAACAATCAGCATTCCCTCACTGTCTTCGAGCCGGAAGTCGAGGGAATGTCGGTGCAAATCACATTTGAAAACATTGACATCAAGAACGATGGATCTTCCTATCCGGGAAAAGTGCTGGTGTATTCGGGCGACCCTGACAGCGGAGATGCTTTCGCGTGGGCGAGCACGTATTCGGATGTCACCGGCAGCACGTTGATGCCCGAGGGAGACGTGATGGCGACTCTTGACGGCACCTACAGCGATTTGTCGTACTACTCCTCGGCTCCTGACGGATCGCTCGGCGTTGGCGTCCTCTGGCGCTATGCAAAGCGATGTGATGGTTGGACAGCCAAGGTGAGGTGCATAAAGCTGACAGACATGTCAGTCACCGGGGCCGGATCTGCCTACGCAGGTGTTTCTGACTCTCCGAAGAGCAAGGTAGATGTGCCTGTCGCCGGCGTATATGTCGATGCCGAAGGCGTTATGAACCCTGATCGCCTGACGGGAATCGACTTTAAGGTGCCTGTCAATGAAGGCATGATCGATCCTCTCTCTGTAAAGCTCTATGACGGAGAGGCCGGCAAGACGCCGATCGACGCTACCGTAACGGCCAACGGCGACTTTTACCGCATCTCTCTCGACAAGCCTTTGGCTTTGGGAAGAAATGTCTTTACGATAGCCGCCGACATACTCAGCTCAGCCGAAATAGGGAGCCGGCTCATGGTCAGCGTAGTGTCAGTGTCCACGGCCTCAATCCCCGGAGGGGTTGAGCCTTTTGTCGCCTCTGATCCGGTAGAGATTGTCAATCCGGCTCTTGTCAATATGGCTCAGGGAGCGCAGACCATTTATGTAGGATCCGTGCCGCTCTCATTCTATGATGACGGAGGCCTGGACGGAAACGTAACCTCCAAATTCAGCGGCACCACCACCTTCCTGCCATCGGTCGAAGGGAAAAAGGTGCAGATTGACTTCAAAAAGGTGCTTCTCGCCAACGGATATATGTACTATCAATACCTCAACGTCTACAACGGAGCGGAAGCCAAGCCTGAAAATCTGATAATGAGGGTGATGAATGGCGAGACGCCCCTGATTCACTCTACTTCGGCCGACGGAGCCCTGACGGTTGAACTCGGAGACAACGGCACATCGCAGACCAATGAGGGTTTTGAGGCTGAAGTCAGCCTGTTTGAGCCTCAGCCGATGACGCTTGAGTCAATGGCTGTTACCGGCGTCTCTGACGAAACCATGAGGGCCGGGGCCACATCGCAGCCCTTTGCGATTATCAATCTGCTGACAGCCAACACCGAGCCGGCGCTCAAGCTTAACCAACTTAAGGTCGCTGTGTCAGGCGCGCCCGGCCTTGTGGCCAATGCATGGCTCGCCACTGCCTCTGCATCGCCCCGGGTGCTGGCTCAGGCTAAAGAGGTCAACGGAACGATCACGCTTGATCTTGACCAGCCTTTGGCCCTCAAAGAAAACGACAACATATTGATGCTTCTTGTAGACGTAAGCGACAAGGCGCTCAATGACCAGGCGCTGAGCCTATCGGTGGCATCTGTGAATCTCAGCGGCACTGAGCATAAAGGCCCCGACGTGACTGTGAGCCGCACAATCCACAACAAGCTCACCGCAGATGCCGGAGTGCAGGACGTCACGATTTTCGAAAGCTGGGAGGTGGCCAACAAGCCGTCAGAATACTCTTATTACGGATATGACGACATAAGCGGCGACCAGGTGCTCATACTGCGTCCAGGCCCGGAGGGTACGCGCATGCGCCTGACGTTCTCAAAGCTGAGCCTGCGTTTCCCCAGCTATTATGGCACGAAGCCGGTGTTCAAAGTGATTGACGGCGCCGGCACATCAGGCAAGGTGCTGTTTGAGGCCACAAGCAGCAACCAGAGCGAAATCATAGGGCAGGCATTCGATTCGTCAGACGAATCAGGTGCTCTCACGATCCTCTTCAACACCAACGGAAACACAGGCACATCTACCTCCAACGGTTTTGAAGCCACGGCTGTGCCATACAAGCAGCAGAAAATGGCCGTTAAGTCGGCCGAGGTCAGCCAAGCCGCTACCCGCGACATATATTCCGGAGACATCGAGGAAGAGATTCTCTTGCTCAACATCTCTACGGAAGGCGCCCTCGACCCATTGTCGCTCGACGAAATCACGATAGATCTGAAAGGCTGCGAAGACTTGGTGGAAAATGTAAAACTCATCTCCTCCGGGGCAAATGATCAATATGTACAGCCGGTGACTTTGATGGCAACCGCCAAGGCTGCTCCTGCGGTCACTCTTCGTCCGACTGAAGATTCAGGCCTTATTTCAGAAGGCGCCAACTACTATTGGATCGCTTTCGACATGAAAGACAAGGTGGAAAACGACCGGAAAGTTGACGCGAAGATCATATCCATGAAGGTCGGCGGAAAAGATGTTGACGTTGCCAATGCCGACCCCGAGGGCGAGCGCATGGCCAAATACATTTATAAATTCCATGGCGATGACGTAGTATATGTCGACGAGCCTCTGCTATTCTATGACAACGGAGGCCCTAACGCATATTACACCCGCGAACACTCAGGAGCAGTGATCTTCAAGCCGCTTGATCCGAATAAGGCTATCCGCATGCGATTCAACAGCTTCGATACCGGATACAATGACGAGCTTTATGTGTATAACGGCAGCGGCACTGATGTCGCCAACCAGCTCATAAAGCTATTCGGTGACAAGGCTGAACCGAGAGATCTCGCCAGCTCTGCGTCTGACGGCGCCCTGACGGCGTATTTCCGCACAGGTAGCTACGGCCTATTGTCTGATGGCTGGGAGATCGTCGTAGAAGCGTTCGCTCCCGCTCCGCTTTCTCTCGGTGAGGTAGGCGTGAGCGCCGTGGCTCCCGTGCAGGTATATTCAGGGTCGGAAGATAACATCATGCTCCACGCTGCAGTGGTGGTGAACGGCGAACGAGGCGATTTCAAACTCACGGATCTTCGCTTTGGCCTTGCCGGCTCGCAGGCTGCCAATGTGCGTGCGGCCAAGGCATGGACCACCGGCACGGAATCTTCTTTCATCGGTGCCCGGCAATTTGGCGAAACGGTCGTACCGTCAGAGCATGACGGCATTCTCGATTTTTCAGGCGAATATGCTTTCCCGCATGCAGGCACTTACCATATTTGGCTCACATACGATGTTGCCGGCGGCCTGGAGGCTGGAACTTTGGTGAAAGCCGCCCTCGAAAGCATGACCATAAGCGGCGTGAACACGCCTGTCGCCGAAAGCGCTGTCGCCTCTGCGGCAGTGAGGGCAGGAATGCACGGTGAATATATAATCGGAATATCTGACAACGCCGACTACAAGACATTCGCCTCGGCTATCCGCGATCTTTGCGCCAACGGCGTCGACGGGCCCGTAGACATGCTTGTGGAAGATGGCGATTACGAGGAGTCATTTTCACTCCAGCGCATCCCCGGCGCATCAAACCTCAACCGCGTAACCTTCAGGAGCCAAAGCGGCAATCGCGCCAAAGTGGTGATCAGCTACGGCGAAGAAGAGAAGACCTTGAGCACGGGTGTCATCAACTTCAACGACGGCGCCAGCTACATCACGCTCAAAGGCCTGACTGTGACCACGCCTGCATATAAATGCGATGGCATAATATCGCTGCAGGGAGGATGTTATTATGACACGGTCGACGATTGCGTCATAATAGGCCATGCAGCCGCCACTTACGAGGAGCGTGTCAATCTTGTCTACACCTTCTACCTTGAGCAGGCCGACAAGAACTGCAACTATTTCACCCTCAGCAACAGTCTCCTTCAGGGCGGATATTACGGACTGTCGGCCACCGGAATCACCAATCTCAATTACCCGATGATGATTCACGATGTCACGGTCACCGGCAATACTTTCGTCAATCAGTCAAGCAAGGCTCTCCAGGCCATGGGCGTGTCTGACGGTCTTGTCATCCGCGACAACCAGTTCTATAATGACGGGTCGGTGATGACTACCTCCTACCACAACATAGACCTTTACCGCTGCACCGGAAAGGTAATTGTCGCAGACAACCTCATTGACATAAATGCCGGTCTGATGTCAAATTACGGCACCCTTACCGGCGAAAGCAGCGCCGACGCCATTTATCTCCGTGACATTTCGTCGGCCAAGCCTTCAGAGAAGCTCATATACAACAACGATATCCGTCTGCACGGTGCTGAAGACACCAACCATACGCTCCACGGCATATTCGTCTATGACAATGATGCGTCGATCCAGAGCGCTCAAATTGTCTACAATACGATTGTTGTATCCGGCGCCGCCAATCCATATTCTTCGGCATTCATGATGAGCGACCCGATGACCGGCTCTTCGATCATCAACAACATCATGCAGAATAAAGCCGGAGGCCCGCTGCTGCGAGGCACAGCCAAGGCTAAGCTATCGGAATTGACCATTTCTGACAACGCTCTCTTTACCACCGGACAAGTGTGGGCTATGACGCCAAGCGATTGCCCGACGTTTGAAAGCGCTGCCGCAGCCATAGGCCAGCCCGTCGGAATCGCTGAAGAGGCTGCTTTCCTGGCCGACGATATGCATGAGCTCAGGGCTGCCGGCCGCCTCGTTTCGGCAAAGCCTGTAGGGTATGTCACCTCCGACTTGCTCGGGAATCCAAGGCATGAATCCGCCCCCACAATCGGCGCTTACGAATTTAAAGACCAGAGCGGCAAGCCCATGTGGACCGACGGGTATCCGTCGGTGACCGGGATAACCACAAACTCGGCGAGCCTCAATCTGTGCTCTGATAAGGCATCCGCTGTCAGCTACATAGTGAGGGAGTCATCATTGACACCTCCTGCTGAGTCGGAATTTGAAGGCGCCCGGAGCGCTTCGCTCCACACCGGCAAACCCGTGGCTGTCATGCTCGCCGATCTTGCCGAAGAGACAGACTACACCGTGTACCTGAAGCTGACGTCATATATTGGCGTTGATGCCGGCGAAGTGCGTGACATTCCCTTCCGCACGCTTTCCTCTGCGCCTTCATATTCCAATCCTGTGGCCGTCATCACCACAAAAGACGTGACTTCAGGCCATGAAGGCGAGCGCATGACGCTTTCGGGCAATGGCTCGGGAGGCATGGAGCCGCTTACCTACAAATGGACTGATCAGCAAGGCAATCTCCTGGGCGCATCAGAGAGTGTTGACATCGATCTCACGCATTCGATGACCTACAGGTTTACCGTCACTGACAATCGCGGCAAAGAGGCCTTCGATGAAATCAGCATTAATGTCACAGGCAGCCAATACGTGGCTACATTTGAAGACCTGGCGCTCAGTGAGGAATCTTATTGGGGCGGCAATGACACAAACGCTCCTTTCTTCTCCGGCTCGTTCGCGTTTGATTATTACCATGACTCTTACGGAGGCAGCGACTTCTGGGGCAATTTTTCTTACGCCAACCTCACTTCCACCGACTACAATGACTATGCCGATCAGTATAAGAGCGCGGTGGGCGAAGGCGCATGCGGAAGCAAGACCTTTGGCGTGGCATACGTCAACAGCTATGTCGGCGCCACATACATCACAGTCACCAACAAGGCCGGCGGCGACAAAGTCGATGGCCTGTGGCTCGCAAACACGGCATGGGTGATGGACTGCATAGAGAATGGCGACGGGTTGAGCACTGTGCCCGGAGGCTTCGGAAAGGATGACTACTATAAAGTCAGGATTTCCGGACTGAAGAACGCCTCGGTTGTTGGCAGCGTGGAATTTTACCTTGCCGACTACAGGGCTGAGCGCGAGCAAGACAGGTATGCCCTCGACTCTTGGCAATGGGTTGACCTTTCCTCGCTGGGCGAGGTCGACAAGCTTTGGTTCCAGGTTGAAAGCTCAAAGAAAAATGACTTTGGAATCACCACGCCCACATACTTCTGCATCGACAATGTTGGCGACGCTTGCCCGTGGGAAGATGTCGAAGAGCAGGTTGTGGCCATCGTCGACGGCGCGAATGGCAGGCTTGACCTCAACGAGCTGTTCGGTTTGAATCCGGCCCTTGCGTCGGTGGAATATTCTATTGAATCGCCTGACGGCGTCGTGATTCTTGACGGAGATAACGCAGGCATCGCGGAAATTGTAGCTCCTGACGGAGACGACGCTGATGATACATTCGTGCTTATGGCAAAGGCTACGCAGCAGGGACGCTCATCATATCTGCGCATACCTGTCAGGCTTGATTTCACAAGCGGCGTGGCTGACGCCATGGCGGAAGTCGTCAAGGTGTATCCGGTGCCGGCTCACGATGTGCTCAACATATCTACCGGCCTCGTCGGATACAGCATAGGCCTGTATGATGCGCAAGGCCGCATCGTCATGAGCCGCGACAATCTGGAAGGCCACTCTGCGCTGTTGCTGCCTGAGGTAAGCGCCGGAGTGTATGTGCTCCGCATCAGCCATGATGCCGGCACAATCACCAGACGCATAATCATCAAATGACGCCCGCGGGGCGAATGATAGTCCCCGCCTTCCTATAGAGACGCCGATGCGGTTACAGGCCGCATCGGCGTCTCTTTTTTTGATTTGATTGAGTGGAATAGGAAAGGCGTCAGAAAAGCATTCGTGCGGTTTGCGAAAGAAAAAGGCGGCGGAAATTTTGTGGATTGTGAAAAAATCGCTAACTTTGCGGTCGGAAAAGGGATTGCCCCGTATTTCCGATATAATAAACATAATTAATTTCACCTCATTTAACGATGAATTACGAAACCGTTTTCATTTTGACTCCCGTTTTGTCTGATGACCAGATGAAGGAAGCGGTAGCTAAGTTCCAGAAGGTGCTCACCGACAATGGCGCTGACATTGTCAACACCGAGGAATGGGGACTGCGCAAGCTCGCGTATCCCATCGAGAAGAAGTCGACCGGCTTCTACACCCTGATTGAGTTCAACGCCGATCCCCAAGTGATCAGGAAGCTTGAGACAGCCTATCGCCGCGACGAGCGCGTGATCCGCTTCCTCACTTTCCGCCTCGACAAGTACGCTGCCGAATACGCCGAGAAGCGTCGCAGCCTGAAAGCAAACAAAGCAAACAACCAACCCGCAGAAGCAGTAAAGGAGAACTAAGCCATGGCACAGAACCCTTCAGAAATACGTTATCTCACCCCCATGTCGGTGGACGTGAAGAAAAAGAAATACTGCCGTTTCAAGCGCAGCGGCATCAAATACATCGATTACAAGGATCCCGAATTCCTCAAGAAGTTCCTCAACGAGCAGGGTAAGATTCTTCCCCGCCGCATCACCGGCACTTCTCTCAAATTTCAGCGTCGCGTGGCTCAGGCCGTGAAGCGTGCCCGTCACCTCGCCCTGCTGCCCTTCGTAACCGACTTGATGAAATAATAACCCCCAGCTAAAGGTAAAGATATATGAAAGTCATTCTTAAAGAAGATGTCGTGCGCCTTGGATACAAGGACGACGTCGTAGAAGTACGCGACGGCTACGGCCGCAACTACCTCATCCCCTTTGGCAAGGCCGTTATCGCTACTCCCTCGGCTCTGAAAGTGCTTGCCGAGAACCAGCGCCAGCGCGCTCACAAGCTGGAGAAGATCAAGGCTGACGCACAGGCTGTGGCCGATGCATTGGCTGATGTTAAGCTCACCATCGGCGCCAAGACCAGTGCCACCGGCACAATCTTCGGCTCTGTCAACGCTCTCCAGATCGCTGAGGCTCTCGAGAAGCTCGGCCACAACATCGACCGCAAGATCATCGTTGTCGACGCTGTCAAGGAAGTTGGCGACTACACCGCTAAGATCAACCTTCACAAGGAAATCACCGTGGAAGTTCCTTTCACTGTGGTGGCCGAATAATGAAGTGACAATACAAAGGCAAGCTGTCGGCTTGCCTTTTCGCGTTAGGAATCATCATTCCCAATACATCTATATTAACCCCTGTTAGAGAGGCTGTGTCGTGAGACACGGCCTTTTTACTTTCATGCAGGGCGCCCGAATTCATCGGCGAGAGCGTCAAAACGCGCGAGGCTTCGCTCACCGTACTTCTCCATCGAGGCTCGCACTTTGTCGAAGGGCTTGCGCTTCATGTCGCCGCTCTTCGAGTAGAATTTGTCGGCATAGCATATCAAGCGTTCTATCTGTGTCTCCGGCAGATAGTCGCGCTGTTCGAGAGGCAGCCCCTGCTCGGCTATCTCCTGCGCATCGAGGCCGGCTCCCGTATGCCTTTCAGCCACTCTCGCCGCCCACTCGGGCGCTCCCTCGCTGCGGAGTATGTCGGCGCCAATCACGCCGTGGCGTATGTATGGCTCTGAGCCGTGGCAATGGATGCCGGGAGCGTCGGTCAAGCAGATGCCTATGTCGTGGAGCATGGCGGCGGCAGTCACCTGCTCTGTGTCTATGCCGTGATTGCGGGCTATTTCGCAAGCGAGTCCCGCCACTTGCGATGAATGCCGCAGGAATATGTCCCTCAATTCGGGATTTGAGGCTGTGTAGTATTTGTCGATTATCTTTCTGTAGTCAAACATTGGGTAAAAAAAATGAATGGTTGGTGGAGGTGCGTTTCTCCGAAACGCACGTGTCTATGAAAGAGCACTGCCCTTCACGGAAAAAGGCTGCCTAAACACTTTTAGACAGCCTCTTGCTATGTAGGATATTTCGATCAGAGGATCGTGTTCCAGCCGTGTACGTCCTCCTCCTCGCCAAGCTGTATGGCGCGGAGCTTATTGTAGAGGGCGGTGGTCACAGGGCCGGGATTGCCGTCTTTAGAGAGCACGTACTTGTCGCCGGTGTCGATGTCGTCAATCTCTCCGATAGGCGAAGCCACAGCTGCTGTGCCGCATGCGGCGGCTTCCTCTATATCGTTGAGCTCTTCGACAGCTATGTGACGCTGCTGCACTTCAAGGCCCATGTCGCGTGCGAGCTGCATGAGGCTCTTGTTGGTGATCGAAGGCAGTATAGAGTCGCTGGCGGGGGTGATGTATGCTCCGTCCTTAATGGCGAAGAAGTTGGCCGGTCCGCATTCGTCGAGGTATTTCTTCTCTTTGGGATCGAGGTAGAGCACTGCTGAATATCCCATCTCATGAGCCTTCTCGCCTGCTTCGAGCGAAGCGGCGTAGTTGCCGCCCACCTTCCAGCGTCCTGTGCCGCGGGGTGCCACGCGGTCATATTGGCGCATGATGCAGATCTTCGTAGGCTTGAATCCGCTCTTGAAGTAGGGGCCTACCGGAGTCACGAATATAACCAATGTGTATTCAGAGCCGGGTTTCACGCCCACTTGCGCGCTGGTGCCGAATTCGATCGGGCGGATGTAGAGCGATGCGCCCGATCCGTAGGGAGGCACGAAGCGCTCATTGAGCTTGACGGCCTTTATGACCATCTCGCAGAAGAGCTCTATGGGCACT
This sequence comes from uncultured Muribaculaceae bacterium, assembly GCA_947525975.1. GTDB lineage: Bacteria > Bacteroidota > Bacteroidia > Bacteroidales > Muribaculaceae > CAG-873. The sequence continues at coordinate 134,917 of CANNVE010000002.1, forward strand.
TGAGCCATCAGCAATCCCTTGGCTGACTCGCGCAGGCGCTTGGCATTCTCCTCGAGGCGGAAGATGCGGATTTTTCCGTCTTTGCCTCTGAAGGCTTTGAGGCCCTCGAAGATTTCCTGTCCGTAGTGCAGGCCGGTAGCGGCGATGTGGACGTTGATGAATGGCGAATCGCTGACTTCTATCTCGCCCCATTTGCCGTCGGCATAGTGGCAGCGGACATTGTAGTCGGTGGGAAGATATCCAAACGATAAACCGCCCCAGTCAATTTCATTATCCATGATATGGAAATATTAAAATTATTAACTGATCCCAAGCGGAAAATTCACTCTCTCCGCATGAGGATTGATTATATGTTTTGATTATTAGGGAGCGAAAGTCCGGGTAGTGGCGTCAGATGATGAGCATAGCGTCGCCGTAGGCGCCGAATTTGTATCCCTCCTTGACGGCGATGTTGTATGCCTCTGATATGAGCTCGTATCCGCCGAAAGCCGACACGATCATCAGCATCGTTGAGTAGGGGAGGTGGAAATTGCTGATCAGAGATGTGGCCACGGTGAAGTCGTAGGGCGGGAAGATGAATTTGTTGGTCCAGCCGTCGAATGTCTTCATGTGGCCGCCCATGCTCACGGCGCTTTCTATGCCGCGGAGCGTGGATGCGCCTACGGCGCAAACCTGATGGTCTTCGTCCTTGGCTGCGTTCACTGTGTCTACGAGTTCCTGCGACACGATCACCTGCTCTGAATCCATGCGGTGCTTAGTGAGGTCTTCGACGTCGATCTCGCGGAAGTTGCCCAGGCCGCAGTGCATGGTGAGGAATGACTGCTTGACGCCGCGTATCTCAAGGCGCTTGAGCAATTCGCGCGTGAAGTGCATGCCGGCTGCCGGAGCCATCACGGCGCCTTCCTTGTCGCCGAATATGCATTGGTATCTTTCGGCGTCGGAAGGCTCTGCCTCGCGCTTGATGTATTCGGGCAGGGGGGTCATGCCCAGGTCGTAGAGCGCGGCTTTGAATTCGTCGTGGGGGCCGTCATAGAGGAACCTCAGGGTGCGGCCTCGCGATGTGGTGTTGTCGATCACCTCGGCCACCATCGACTCGTCTTCGCCGAAATAGAGTTTGTTTCCGATGCGGATCTTGCGGGCAGGCTCCACCAGCACGTCCCAAAGTTTGTTGGCCTCGTTGAGCTCCCGCAGCAGGAACACCTCTATGCGGGCGCCGGTCTTCTCCTTGTTGCCGTAGAGGCGGGCGGGAAATACCTTGGTGTCGTTGAACACCATCACGTCGCCGTCGCCGAAGTATCCGAGCAGATTCTTGAAGATCATGTGCTCGATGTCGCCGGTCTTGCGGTGCACCACCATCAGGCGGCATTCATCGCGTTCGGGCGAAGGATATTGGGCAATCAGTTCTTCTGGCAGACGGAATTTAAATTGTGACAGCTTCATGCGTATATTTTATGTTTTGTGAGTTTGCTATTATCAGTTTTCCGGAAATACGAAGTCGGCGGGATATTCGATGTCGACTTTCGCTATCAGCTCTTCGGCCTGGGGTATGCTCAGGCAGTCGGCGATGCCTACGGCGCCCACGCGCGTGCGGCGCAGGGCCGTGAGGTGGCCGCCTGAGCCAAGGGCGGCGCCGATGTCGCGTGCCAATGCTCTGATGTATGTGCCTTTGCTGCACACTACCCTGATGGTGATGCTTTGCTGTGAATATTCGAGCAGCTCGATCTCGTCGATCACGAGTGTTTTGGGCTTTAGCTCAACTTCTTTCCCCTTGCGGGCGGCGTGATATGCCCTTTGGCCGTCGATCTTGCAGGCGCTGTATGACGGAGGCACCTGCTCTATGGTGCCGAGGAATTTCGACAGCGCCTCATCCACCATATCGCGTGTGATATGCTCAGTGGGGTATGTGGCGTCGATCTCCGTCTCGAGGTCAAACGACGGCGTAGTGGCTCCGAGAGCCACTGTGGCCACGTATTCCTTCACGCCGGCCTGCAGCTCTTCGATGCGCTTGGTGGCGCGGCCTGTGCACACGAGCATCACCCCGGTGGCCAGAGGGTCGAGGGTGCCTGCATGGCCCACCTTGATCTTCTTTATGCCGGTGCGCCTTGTGAGTGATCCGCGCAGGCGCTTCACCGCGTCAAACGATGTCCAGCCCAGGGGCTTGTCGATGTATAATATTTCGCCTTCTATGAAATTCACTTGGTGAAAATTAGTCTTGAATGATTGTCAGTATAAATAGTTGAGGCCATTGGCGGGAGGCTGAGGTCCAGGCGTGTCAGTTGAATATCAGGCAGAGCGCGCCCACGATCACGCAGTAAACGGCAAACCACACGAGCTTGCCCTTCTTCACAATGTTGAGCATCCATTTGCAGGCCAGGCAGCCCGACACGAACGCTGCGAGAAAGCCAACAAGCATTGGCATAAGGCCTATCGAGTCCATGGCCTCGCCGCCGCCGGAGATGTTTGAGACCATGTCTTTGACATCAAGAAGCGCTTCGCCAAGGATTGGAATTATGACCATGAAGAATGAGAACTGGGCCACTTTCTCGCGCTTGTCGCCTATGAGCACGCCGGTGGCGATGGTGGTGCCCGAGCGGCTTAGGCCGGGGAGCACGGCTATGGCCTGCGAGATGCCTATCACAAGGGCGTCGAGCCAGGTGATGTCGCGCGGAGTGTATGACTTGGCTGTGAGAGGGCTTGTGCGGAAGAAATAGCTGAACGAAAGCAGGGCGGCCGTCACCATCAGGCACACTCCCACCACAGTGAGGTCGCCGCCGAAAAATCCCTCGATGTCTTTCTTGAATGCCACGCCCACGATGCCCACCGGGATGCAAGAGAGGAGTATTTTGAGCACGTAGCGGGTGTTGTCGTCATTTTTCAGTGTGAAGAATGATTTGCACAAGGGGGCGAATTCGCGCCAGAGCACCACAATGGTGCTGAGCACTGTGGCCACGTGCAGCATCACGCTGAATTCGAGGCTTGTGCCGGCCTCAAGGTCGAGGCCGAGCAGCTGCTTGAATATTTCGAGATGGCCTGATGAGCTTATGGGCAGATATTCTGACAGGCCCTGCACCAATCCCAGGATAAACGCTTGCAATGAATCCATTTCAGGTAGGTGGTTTTATTTTCTTTTGGGTTTGACGATGATGGCTATTGCCATTAGCACGAAGCCTACAAAGCACATGCCCGGGCCTACCACTATGCGTCGGGTGCTGAATATGTCGGGGTTGTATTCTTCAAGGCCCGAGGGCGAACCGCCGCTGAGGGCAAATCCGATGATGATGAGCAGGAGCGAAACGCCCATCAAGATGAAATTATTGATCGAGAGTGGGAGTTCGTTGGCTGAGTTGGCTTCAGTCTGCTTCGCATCGGTCATTCTCATGCGGGTTGAAGGGTCGGTTTTTTGATATTGCATTTCAGATATGTTGAAACTGATTGTTCGTAATTCTTGTTTCGTGATGTCAGGAGGCGTAGAGCGAGTCGTAGGTGGCCCTCAGGTAGCGCGTGGTGGCGCAGTAGGTGGCGGCCACGCAGATTACCACTCCGGCCAGTGTCATGCCGGCGCTCACTATGGCGAGGTCGGCAGGGCCGAGGGCCAGCTGCAGGTCTATGCCGAGGCTTCCCACATACCATGCGAGGGTCCAGAGCAGAGCCGAGGCAATGGCGCCGGCGCACACTCCCCACCAGGCTCCGGCCACAAGAAACGGCTTGCGGATGAAGGCGGCTGTGGCTCCCACAAGCTGCATGGTGCGTATCACGAATCGCCGCGCATAGACAGCGATGCTCACAGTGTTGTAGATCAGCACTATCGAAATCACCAAAAGCACCAGCGCTATGCATGAAAGCACCAGGGTGCCTTTTGTGGAGAGAGTGGACATGGCTTTGACCATATCGGCCTGAGACACCACCTCGTCGATGCCGTCGATAAACATCAGCCTGTTTGAGACCACGGCGATGCTGTCAGGATGCACGTAGCGTGGAGCGAGCTTGACTTCGAATTCAGATGAATATGGATTCTCTCCGATGATCTCGAGCACTTCGGCGTTGTGCTCCATCTCCTGCGCGAGCACTTCGTCGGCTGCGGTGAACTCGACTCCGGCGGCGAAAGGCATGGCCTTGATGGCCTCGGATGCCCGCTGCTCATCTTCGGCAGTGGCCTGGGGCGAGAGCTTGACTATCACCGATACGTTGCTCATCAGAGAGTCATTGAGCTTGCCGGTGGTGATCGAAATCGCTGCGAGCACACCGACAATAAGCAAAACAAGGGCTACGCTGATTATCGATGTAACCTGCGACCCGAGAGTAGATATCTTCCCAGATTTGCGTTTTGTCATGCTAAGAAGTAAAAAAACGTCAGCCAAAATGTATTGACTGCAAATATTCTGCAAAATTAATAACAAATAAGGCGCAATCCAAATATTGCGCCTTAAAATATCATAAATTCATGTGCCGAAATCGGGCGGTGGCTATTGGGCCGCCCTTTCAGGCCATGGGGGAGGCTATGAATGCCGCCACATCGGTGTCTCCGACGAGGTCGGCCACGGTGAGCCAGATGAGCAGAAGCCCGATGAGCACGAGCACGCCCGCTATCAGCCATTTGCTGACTTTGTTTTTCTTTTTGTCTGCGTCCATAGTAGTGTGAATTAAATAGTTGAAACTTTTATGCTTTTACTTGGCGATCAGCATTCCGAGCCACACGAAGAGCAGGCCCAGAGCCACAGACGGCACTACGTAGAGCACGAACTTCACCCACTGGCCTTTCTGCACCATGGCGAAGGCGTCGTGGCTGAATGATGAGAATGTGGTGAGGCCGCCGCAGAATCCCGTGATGAGAAGGGCGTGCATGTCGCCGTAGATCACGTGCCTGCCTCATAGGCCCACGAGGATGCCGATGATGAAGCAGCCCACAATGTTTACGAAAAATGTGCCGGCCGGGTACTTGTCGCCGAATAATTTCTTTCCGGCCACTCCGGCCAGGTATCTGCAGCAGGTGCCGGCAAAACCGCCCAGCCCTGCCATTAACATCAATCCTATCATGACTTTGCCGCTGTTTTATAGTTGATCGATGCGCCGAGGGCCACCATCGATATGCCAAAGAAAATGCTCACTAAAAGATAGAACCAGAACATTGCGCATTGGCCGGATTCTATCATGCCCATCATTTCGTCGCTGAACGACGAGAATGTGGTGAAACCGCCGCAGAAGCCTGTGATCCATAGCGCGTTCTGCGCCTTGCTCAAGCGTCCGGTCTTGTTGAGGTATCCATATAGGCATCCGATAATCAAGCATCCTAGCATGTTGGCCATGAACGTGCCCAATGGAAACGACGAAAGGTGGCAGATGATTGCCCCGAGTTTCTCGGATAAAAATCTCAGGCATGTGCCGGCGAATCCGCCAATGCCGGCGATCATTGTCATTTTAAACATAATATTCAGACATTAATATGTGCGTTAATCAATTTTATGAAAAATTTTGTTTCTTTCATAACGCGTCAGCGCCCTAAAAAGTTGAATCGTGACATAATTTAATCGGCAAAATGGGGTTTATAAGAAAAAATAATGGTAACTTTGCAAAGTTATGAAATCATCGGTTATTTTCAGATTCGTAGTGCTGGGTCTGTTATGGCTCATGCTCGTGATTTGGGTGGTGATGGCGTCAAAGCCTTTCACCCTCTACACCGCATTCGTCATCGTGGCCTCGGGCATCATTGTATTTGTGCCGATGTATAAGAAATATATAAAGAATGGGAAAGACGGAAGATAAGTATCCTTTGTTGTGTGCCATCGACTCGCCTGCCGACCTGCGCAAGCTCTCACTTGAGCAGCTGCCGCAGCTGTGCGCCGAGATCCGAGGCTTTCTCATAGATGAGCTCAGCGTCCACCCCGGGCATTTCGCCTCAAGCATGGGGGCCGTGGAGCTCACAGTGGCTCTGCACTATGTGTTTGACACCCCTTATGACCGCATAGTCTGGGATGTGGGCCATCAGGCCTACGGCCACAAGCTGCTCACAGGCAGGCGCGAGGCATTCTCCACCAACCGCACATTCGGCGGCCTGAGCGGATTTCCCAACCCGGACGAAAGCCCCTACGACACTTTCACCGCAGGGCATGCCTCCAACTCCATCTCCGCGGCCCTGGGCATGGCTGTGGCCACGCAGCTGCAGCACGAGAGCCCCAGGCGCAACGTGATCGCAGTCATCGGCGACGCCTCCATAAGCGGCGGCCTTGCCTTCGAGGGCCTCAACAATGCCGCGAATATGCCTAACAATATGCTCGTCATACTCAATGACAATGACATGGCCATCGACGAGAATGTAGGTTCGCTGAATTCATATCTCGGACACATAAACACATCGCCCACATACAATAACCTCCGCCTGCGGGTATTCAACGTGCTGAAGAAACTCAGGCTCGTGTCTGACTCCCAAAAGGGGAGGATACTGAGATTCAACAACAGCCTCAAATCGCTCATCACCAACGAGCAGAATATCTTCGAAGGGCTCAACATCAGATATTTCGGGCCCTACGACGGCCATGACATACACAAGATTGTGCGCGTGCTCACCGACATAAAGCACATGGAAGGCCCCAAACTGCTGCATCTGCGCACAGTCAAGGGCAAAGGCTTCGGGCCGGCGGAGAAGAATCCGGCTGAATGGCACGCTCCGGGCAAGTTCGACCCCGCCACCGGCCGCCGGGCAGAAGAGGTCAACGGGCCGGGGGCCAAGAAGTTCCAGGACGTTTTCGGCGACGAGCTTCTTGAAATAGCGCGGCGCGACGACAAAGTGGTGGCCATCACCGCCGCCATGCTTTCAGGCACGTCGGTGGCCACGATGCAGAAGGAATTGCCTTCGAGGGTGTTTGACGTGGGCATTTCCGAAGGCCACGGCGTCACATTCGCCGGAGGCCTCGCCAAGGAGGGGCTGAAGCCCGTGGTGGCCATATATTCAAGCTTCCTGCAGAGGGCCTACGACAGCATCATCCACGATGTGGCCATCCGCTCGCTGCCGGTGGTATTCTGCATTGACCGCGCCGGCATTGTCGGCGAAGACGGAGTCACGCATCACGGAGCCTTTGACCTGGCCTATATGCGCACAGTGCCTAACATGACAGTGAGCGCTCCGGCTGACGCCGAAACATTGAGGCTGCTGATGCGCACGGCCATTGCCCGCCAGCACGGCCCGTTCGCCATCCGCTATCCTCGCGGAAAAGCGATAGTCGGCGGCGGCGATGACACTGCCTCATCGATAGAGATAGGCAAAGGACGCTGCCTGGCAGACCCCGAGGGCGCTAAAGTGGCAGTGCTCACCATAGGCACAATAGCCTCCGAGACCGCTGATGCAATTGCCCTGGCCAAGGACGACGGCATCGAATGCTCGCACTACGACATGATATTCCTGAAGCCCTTGGACAGCGCCATTCTCGACAAGGTGGGCAAGAGCGGCATCCCGGTGGTCACCGTCGAGGACGGCACCGTCAACGGAGGCCTTGGATCGGCCGTGCTCGAGTATTTCTCGAAGAAGGGCTATGAATCGCAGGTCACGGTGATCGGCATCCCCGACAAATTTGTGACTCAGGGAAGTGTGGCCCAGCTCAAGGCCCTCTGCGGCCTTGACCCTGAATCTATAAGGCAAACCATCGTCAAAGCGTCTAAGAAATGAGGATCGTTATCGCCGGCGCAGGCGAGGTGGGATCCCATCTGGCCAAGCTTCTGTCAAATGAGGAGCAAGACATAGTCATCATCGATTCTGACCATGGCAGGCTGCAGATACTCGATTCGAAGTATAATCTTCTCACCGTGGCCGGGCATCCGGCCTCATTCCGGGCCCTGCGCGACGCTGACGCCGCGCATAGCGACCTGTTCATAGCCGTCATGCCCTCGGAGGCCAACAATATCGTGGCCTGCGCCATAGCCAAGCAGATGGGAGCCAAATGCACGGTGGCGCGCATTGAAAACTATGACTACATGGCCCCGGCCAACATCGACAATGTGCGCAGCCTCGGAGTAGACCATCTCATTTATCCCGAATACCTTGCCGCCCAGCAGATCGTGACCGCCCTGAGGCGCACGTGGGTGCGCCAATGGTTTGAGATCCTCAACGGCGAGATCATGGTGATAGGCGTGCGCATAGGCGAGCAGGCCAAGATGTGCGGCATGCAGCTCAAGGATTTCGCTTTCCGCCACCGCCATTTCCACGTGTCGGCCATAAAGCGCGGCCATGAGACTCTGATACCGCGAGGCGACGACCACATGGAGGCTAACGACATACTCTACATCACCACCACGCGCGACCATGTTGACGACCTTCTCAGCATCACGGGCAAGATCGAGCACCACATACGCCGCGTGCTTATAATGGGCGGCAGCAAGATAGCCATACGTGTTGTGGACATGGCCGGCGGGGATTTCAAGTTCACCATCGTCGACAAGAATCGGGGCGTATGCGACATGCTCGCCCAGAAATGCCCCGACGCTGATGAGATATATTGCGGCGACGCCCGCGACATGGATATGCTCTCTGATATCGGCATCGAGCATTATGACGCTTTCATTGCCCTGTCTGACAGCTCGGAGACCAACATCCTCGCTTGTCTGACCGCCAAGGAGATAGGCATGAAGAAGACTGTGGCCGAGGTGGAGGACATCCAACTCATCAACCAGGCCGAGCGCCTTAACATAGGCACTGTGGTCAACAAGAAGCTGCTGGCTTCGAGCCGCATATTCCAGCTGCTGCTCGACAGTGACTCTTCGACGTCAAAATGCCTTGCCCTCACCGACGCCGAGGTGGCTGAGATGGAGGTGAAGCCGGGGTCGAGGATAACCCGCGCGCTCGTAAAGGACCTGAATCTGTCGCATGACCTGACCCTTGCGGGACTCATACGCGACGGCAAGGGGATGCTTGTCACCGGTATGACGCAGATAATGCCCGGAGACCATGTGGTGGTGTTCTGCTTGTCGGGCGCCATACATAAGGTTGAAAAATTATTCAATTGATCATGTCGTCGGCATCGCGTATAATAGAGAGGCGCACAATCAACATGCCCATGCTCGTCAAGGTCATCGGTTGGCTTCTGCTGATCGAGGGCGGCTTCATGCTGATTCCTGCTGTAGTGTCCCTGGCTTATTCTGAGCCTGATTGGATAGCCTTCGGCGCGTCATCTCTCCTCACCCTGGGGGTGGGGTATTCGTTCAACCGTTTCATACGGCCAGAGCGCACCTCCATGGGCAAGCGCGAGGGGTTCCTGCTCACGGCCCTCGTGTGGGTGGTGTTTTCGGCTTTCGGCATGCTGCCATTCCTTGTGTGCTCGTCGCGTCTTGACGTCACCGACGCCTTTTTCGAGGCGATGGCCGGATTCACCACCACAGGCTTCACGATATTTCCTGATCCCGATGACCTCAGTCATGGCGTGAATCTGTGGCGCGGCATGATGCAGTGGATAGGTGGCTTGGGAATCATCCTTTTCACGCTGGCTGTGCTCCCGATGCTCGACCACTCTGGAGGCATGCAGATGTTCAATGCCGAGGTCACAGGCATCACCCACGACAAGATCCGCCCGCGCATCAGCCAGACGGCCAAGAGCCTTTGGATGGTCTACGTGGCTCTCACCGTAGCCTGCACGGCGATGCTGTGGATGGGCCCGATGTCTCTTTTCGACAGCATCTGCCACGCCATGGGCACAGTGTCTACAGGCGGATTCACCACCAAGGCCGACGGCCCGGCTTATTGGGGATCGACTTATGTCTATCTGGTGATCACGGCTTTCATGTTTCTCGGCGGCGCCAATTTCTCCCTTATATTCTTCTGCTCGATAGGCAGGTTTTTCAAAGCGAGGGAAAATGTCACCATGCGTGCGTATGTGGGCATCATTGTCTCCATGATGCTGGTGTTCATAATTTTCATTGCGTTAAGGACGGGAGTCAACGGGTGGGAAGACATCAGCGTGTATCCGCTTTTCCAGATAGTGGGGGTGATGACTTCCACCGGATATTGCGCTCCCACCATGCATCTGTGGGGGGCGTGGGCTTCGGCCTTGTTTGTGCCGTTGGCGTTTTTCGGAGCCTGCGCCGGCTCCACGTCGGGCGGCGCGAAGATCGACCGCCTTATAGTGCTTGCGAAATATCTGCGCAACACCATAAAGAAAGCTCTCCAGCCCAATAATGTCACCACTGTCAAGATCGACGGCAAAGTGCTCGCTCCGGAGACCGTGGATAAGACCATAGCGTTCCTGAGCCTGTATTGCGCAGTCATAGGCACAGGCGGCATATTGATATCTTGCCTTGGCTCGCCTATGGTCGACGCCTTCTATTCGGCATTTTCGGCGGTGACCAACCTCGGCATGACAGCCGATGCGATGGGCATAGGCTCGGGCATATCCGACATCACATCGTGCGGGCGCTGGGTGCTCGCCGCGCTGATGCTCACAGGCCGTCTTGAGGTCTTCACAGTCCTGATTCTGTTCAACCCTAATTTCTGGCATAGGTAATGGATGTCTTCTACACGCTTTCAGCTCCGTCAAAAGCCATTTTCAAGGAGAAAATGAGCAAATTCATCGCGTTTGCCATCCCGGTGGCCAGTGTGTCCGAGGCAAAAGAGCAGATAGCCGCAAAGCAGAATGAATACCATGATGCCCGCCATGTTTGCTGGGCCTACATGGTGGGTCCGCGTCGTCTTGATTTCCTTTCGAGCGACAATGGCGAGCCGTCGGGCACAGCCGGCAAGCCGATCCTCGGCCAGATCAATTCTTTTAATCTGACTGACGTGGTCATAGTGGTGGTGCGATATTTCGGAGGCATAAAATTGGGCACTTCGGGGCTTATCAGCGCTTATCGCGAGGCTGCGCGCATGGCCATCGAGGCAGGGGAGGTGGTAGAGTGCAGGGAGAAGAAGCGGATTGAAATCACATTTCCCTATCTGGCCATGAACGATGTGATGCACATAGCCAAGATGCCATGCGTGAAGGTGCTTTCACAGGAATTTGACAATACGTGCCGTCTCGTCATTGAGACGAATCTTGACGACGCCCCAATGATCGAAGGCCTGCTGTCATCGGCCTCCGGCGTCTCAATTTTCTGACGATATCGCTTGGTTGAGCATGCGCTTGAGATTGTCTCTGGCCGAGGCTATGCGCTTTTCGGTGGTGAGGATTTCTTGCGACACGCCTCTGTCGCCATTGGCGTAAGCCTTGCGCAGCGAGGCCAGGCGCGCGGCGGTCATCTCCAGGTCGGCGCGCGCCTGCAGGTATTGCTCCATGGAGCGTCGCGCCTGCGGGTTGCGGAAGTCTGAAAGGGCAGTGTAGGTCATGCCATTGATCCTCAGGCTGAATTCCGGAGATTTGTCTGTCGTGCCGCTTTCGGCTGCGTCAGGCGCTGTGAGAGCCGGATTCGAGAGCAGCGCGTCGCCGTCTACGCCATAGCTGGTCGATGCTATGTCGGTGATCAGGGCGTAGTTGACGAGATTCTCGTCATCGGCGCTGTAGTTTACCCTCGTGGTGTTTGGCACGAATACGTAGATTGTGACTTTGCCGGGAATCTGATTGCGGTCGGTGGCCCACCATCCCAGGCCTGCGGTCTCGTCGATCACAAGCATATAGTCGTCGTAGGGGGAGTTGTAGGGCATGCCTATGTTCTGCGGATCGAGTATCTCCCCGTCGCTTTGGCGGCGGCTGAGGAATATGTCGTATCCGCCGATTGAGTTTTCGCCGTTGTTGGCGAAATAGAATGTCTGTCCGTCGGGCATGAAGAAGGGGTAGTCGGCGTCGCCTCCCTGTCCGAGATCTCCGCCGAGGAATTTCTCGTCGGCCACCTTCCCGTCGTCGAGCACTTTCGCGCTGGCGAGCGAAAGCATGCCGGCGGAGTCCTCCTTGGCCCAGAACATCTCCTTTGAGTTTTGCGGACGGAACACAACGTTGGCGTAAGCGTCGGGCGAGATCGCGTCGAGTACAGCCCCGTCATATAGGCGCCCTGCATCAGGGGTGAGCCTGTAGTGCTTGAAGAAGTCGTCGGCGTCTACCACTATTGAGTCGATGATGGCGATGTTCTCCACGCGCTCGAGCATATTCTTGATCAATATCATTTCTGATTTGAGTTCGGCCATAGAAGCCGGGGCTTCCTTCTTGTCTTTTTTCAGTTGGCGCTCCCATGCCTCTATGTGCTCAGATGCTGCCTCGATGTCATATTGGCGCAGGGCTATCTGCGCGAGTTGCCTGTTGGCGTCGGCCACGCCGCGCTCGCTTGCTTTCGCCAATGGGGCTTTCGCGGCCTTGAGATCGCCAATGGCCGCGTATGACATGCCCAGGTAGTAGTTGGCCGTGCCGTCGCGGGGGGATGCCTTCACTATGGCCTTTAGCTTCTCGATGGCTTCTTCGTATTTCTCTTCGTTGTACAGTTTCTTGGCGTCGTCGATGGGCTTTGCGCCGATGCACAGGATTGAAATGATGATTATATTGAATGTCAGTAATATGCGTTTCATGATTGTGGTGTATTCAGCCGTTTTGATTCCGCTTTATGGTCACATTTATTACAAAGGTAACGCTTTTTTTCGGAATTGCAAAAAAAAAATCGTAAATTTGCGGTCGTGAAAGATTGGTTCATATATGATTCTTGGTCGTTTCCGTAGTATGAACAAGTATTTCATTCATTGAGATGAAAAATGGATTCTCCTATTCTTTACATAATAGCAGGCTGTAATGGTGCGGGCAAGACCACCGCGTCCTTCACGGTGTTGCCTGATGTGCTTGACTGTGAGGAGTTTGTTAATGCTGATGAAATAGCAAAAGGATTGTCGCCGTTTCATCCGGAGGAGGTTGCCATACAGGCAGGTAGACTGATGATGGAGCGTATAGGCTCGTTGGTCGAATCTAAAACAACATTTGCAATTGAAACTACTTTGGCTACCCGTTCATATCTCAGATTAGTAGAGAGAGCCAAGAAGCAAGGTTTTCAAGTGAGATTGTTGTTCTTTTGGTTAGAGTCTCCGGCGATGGCTAAACTTAGAGTGGCGAAGCGTGTCAGTGAAGGCGGGCATAATATTCCTTCAAATGTGATTGAACGTCGTTACTGGTTAGGATTATATAATCTTTTCGTCTTATTCATGCCTTTGGTGGATTATTGGTGGTTGTATGACAATAATAGTGAATCAAGGCTGATTGCAGATTCATATAGTGTAGTGGATCATGAAAAATTTCACAAAATCAAATGCTCATGTCTGAACAAGAAATAATCAATATGCGTGCTAAGCTCGACAGAGGCCTTAGAGATTCTTACGAGAAGATGCTGCGGTTAAAGATGAAACTTGGTGAAGCCGTGGTTGTGACTGATGCCGACGGATTTCCTGTGACAATCCCTGCCGAAGAGGCATGGCTTGCCTATTCAATTAACAAAGATTAGGTGAGATCCTGGACAAAATCGTAAATTTGCGGTCGTGAAAAAGAGTATCAGTCTGTTTGTGGTGGCGTTGGCGGCAGTGGTCCAGTTTGCATTTGGTCAGGCTGTGCCGCGTGTCAGTTTCGTCAATGTCGGCCCGGGCGATGACATATATCAGCTCGAGGGGCATTCGGCCCTCAGGGTGACATGGCCTCAGGGGCCAGACATCGCCGTGAGCTATGGCACGTTTGACTTCGACGCGCCAAATTTTGTGTATCGCTTCGTCAAGGGCGAGACCGACTATTGGTGCACGCAGATTCCTTGGGATTATTTCGTGGGATATTATGTGTCTGAAGGCCGCTGGGTGTCGGAGCATCCGATAGCGCTTGATTCGCTTCAAGCCATAGCCGTTGGCTCGATGGCCATCGAGAATCTACGGCCAGAGAACCGCACCTACCGCTACAACTACGTGAAGGACAATTGCTCGCTGCGCCCTTTGCGGCTTTTGCAGGCCGCCATGGCCGACAGCATCGTCATGCCCGAGCCTTCGCCCGAATATTCCCCGCTCGATACGTACCGAAAAGCCATGCGCCATCACCATGCAGCTTATCCATGGTATCAATTCGGCATCGACCTGGCCCTTGGCAGCGGTATCGACAAGCCCATCGGCCCCTGGGAAAAGGCATTCGCTCCCACCATACTCGAGACGCAGATCGATCACGCTACTGTGGGCGGAAAGCCGCTGACCCGAGGTGCGATCAACATCTATCCCGGCGAGCCGTCGGCTGTGGCTCCGACCCCGTGGTGGGCGTCGCCTATGGCTGTGGCAATGCTTGTGCTCATCCTTGCCGTTGTCTTCACAGTGAGAGATTTCCGCAGGGGCGGAGTGAACAAATGCTTCGATGCTTTGTTGTTTGGAGTGTACGGGATTCTGGGTCTTGTGCTCACATTCCTGATATTCGTTTCAACTCACGAGGCCACATCGCCCAACTGGCTGTATCTGTGGCTCAACCCCCTGGCACTGATTGTGCCCATATTTATTTGGAAAAAAAGCTGCAATGTTGTGGTTTTGTCATATCAAATCGCTAATTTTGCATCATTGATTTGCCTTTTGGCGGCATTGCCGTTGTCAGGACAGAGCGCCAACATAGCGTTTTATCCCCTAATTTTGGCTGACGCCCTACGTGCGATAAACTACATTTATGTCTATTTTAGAATCAAAAATAAGAAAAATAAACCTTGACCGCAGCTCGATCGGGCAGCGCATCATCACTTGCCTGGTGGCTTCGATCGTGGCCACCACGGCCACTACGGCGGCCGGGCAGAAGAGCTCGCAGCCTAAGCTGGTGGTGGGCATCATGGTCGAGGACTTGCGCGGCGAATACCTCAACCTGCTTCGCGAGCATTTCGGCGCCGACGGCTTCAACCGCCTGCTCAACGACGGGGTGGTGATAGCCAACGCCGATTACGCCACATCGCTCGATCCGGCTGCGGCAACGGCGGTCATATTCACCGGCGCTTCGCCATCGGTCAACGGCATTTCAGGCGCTGAAGTCTTCGACCGCACCACCATGCGCCCCATGGCTACGCTCACCGATGCCGACGTGATGGGCAATTTCACCACACAGACGCTGTCGCCCAAGGGCTTGGCCGTGACCACGATCGCAGATGAGGTGAAGGTGGCCGGCGGCGGCGTGACCTATGCCTACGCCATATCGCCTGAGCCAAACCAAGCCATCATAATGGCCGGCCATGCAGGCAATTGTGGCATGTGGCTCAATGACGCCAACGAGAGCTGGGCAACGTCAACTTTCTACAAGGACGTGCCCACCACGCTTTCGCAGCGCAACCGCAACCGCAGCCTCCATACGCGCATCGACACGTCATACTGGAAGCCGCTGCTCGGCGCGGAGAATTATGTGCTGCTGCCCGAGCATGTCACAAAATATCCGTTCAAATACTCTTTCAGGCAATATTCCGCGCCCGAAAAGATGAGGGTGTTCAAGGACACCCCCAAGGTCAACGAAGAGACTACGGCTTTCGCCATCGACAATATCAAGCAGCTGCGCCTCGGCTCACATCCCGGAGCGCCGGACATGATCAGCGTGGCTTATACGCTTGATCCGTTTGACTATTCAAAGACATCGGAAAACAGATACGAGCTCCTTGACTCATATTATCGTCTCGACCGCAACCTCGCAGAGCTATTCAACACCATAGACCAGAGCGTAGGCCTCAACAATACGCTGATTTTCCTGGCCGCGACGCCGCCCTCGCAGCGCACCCGCCGCGACGACGAGAAGTGGCAGTTGCCCTACGGCGAGTTCAGCACCCGCAAGGCCATATCCCTGCTCAATCTGTTCCTGATAGCCCAGCACGGCAACGGTGACTGGGTCAACGCATACCACGACGGCTATTTCTACCTCAACCACAAGCTCATAGAGGAGCGCAGCAAAGACATTGAGGCCATCCGCCTCGATTGCGCCAGATTCCTTGAGCGCATGGCCGGAGTGAACAAAGCCTATTCGGTCGATGAGATAATCGACGGCAACACATTCGATACTGCCCCCCTGAGGCAGAACACCGTATTTGCCCATGCCGGCGACGTCAGGGTGTTCGTGCTGCCCGGCTGGCAGATACTTGACGATTACAACAATCAATCCTTACGCTCCGAAAAGGTGGAGAGAGCCGTGGCCGCAACAGCCCCGGTCATGATTCTCGCGCCTAACGTGGAAGCTCGCAAGATCGACAACATAGTCGACGCCAGAGCCATTGCCCCGACAGTGGCCAGGCTTCTGCGCATACGCTCGCCGAGTGCGGCCGGTGTCCCGCCCCTCGAGCTCGAAAAATGAGCCGTCGGCCGCCAAATACGTCTATTTTATCACATATCACCTAAAAAGGGGAGCATCCTCCCCATCCCATACTTAAAAAATCATGTCATTCGTAGATACACTCACAAAGATATTCGGCAATAAGCAAAAGCGCGACGACAAGCAGTACTGGCCCACCGTCTACAAGGTATTCACCATCGAAAACGGCTCATGCACATACGACAAGGTCAATTGGCCCGACTATGACGGCAAGCTGCTCGACCCGGAAACCAATTCGTCATTCGCCCGCACCCTCAAGAAGGGTGAGGCCGAGGGCGTGAAGCTCTTCAAGGAGTTCATCCAGGATGTGCTGCCCGCCCGCGAGGCCGCCGTCATTTCAGCTGCCGTGGCTCAGGCACCCGAGGCCACTACTGAAGAAATAATCGCGGCCGTCACCCCCGATCTTGACCCCAATGTGGTCAAGGCTCTTGGCAATAGCCTTGCCAAGGTGGTGGAGGATGTGAAGAAGGCTGCCTCAGACGAGGAAAAGGCTGCCGTAGTGGCAGATGCCATATCATCCAATCTCAAGGGCGCCGATCTCGTATACCTCAAGGATTATGATCTGCACCAGCTGCGTGTGCTCATCAGCAAAGTGCGCGCCGACATTGCAGCATCGATAAGCGATGACGAAAAGGCGATTGCCGAGATAAAGAAGAGCATCGAAGATATGCCTATCGACAGCCGTCAATCGTCATGGGACGATGTTGACAAGCATGAGAAGGCCATACTTGAGACTCTCGACAGCAAGCTCGATTATCATCTGCCTCTCGTGTTCGCCGCTGTCAGGGAGACCGCGAAGCGATTTGCCGGCAACGCCGAATTCCGCGTTCCGGCCACTCAGCTCGACCGCGACCTTGCAGCCGCAGGCCGTGACTTCGTGCGCATCGAAGACGGCATGGCCGTATGGCAGAACCATTGGGTGGCAGCCGGCAACGAAATGACCTGGGACATGATACACTATCCTGTGCAGGTATATGGCGGCACGGTGCTCCATGAAGGCAAGATCGCCGAGATGGCCACCGGCGAGGGCAAGACCCTCGTGGCCACGCTCCCGGTGTTCCTCCGTTCGCTTTCGAGCCGCGGAGTGCATGTGGTCACTGTCAACGACTATCTGGCCAAGCGCGATGCCGAGTGGATGGGACCGCTGTATATGTTCCTCGGTTCGACCGTAGACTGCATCGATAAGCATCAGCCCAACACCCCCGACCGCCGCAAGGCATATCACTGCGACATCACTTTCGGCACAAACAATGAATTCGGCTTCGACTACCTGCGCGACAACATGGCCATGTCGGCCGAAGACATGGTGCAGCGCAAGCACTATTACGCCATAGTCGATGAGGTCGACTCGGTGCTCATCGACGACGCCCGCACGCCTCTGATCATCTCCGGTCCTGTGCCGAAGGGCGACGACCAGATGTTCCAGCAGTTCAAGCCCAACGTAGAGAAGGTGGTCGCAGCCCAGCAGAGGCTTTTCATACAGACATTCAGCGAGGCCAAAGAGAAGCTCAATTCAGCCGACAAGGAAGAGCAGAAGAAGGGCGCCATGCTCCTCTTCCGCTGCTACAAGGCAATGCCCAAGAATAAGCAGCTCATCAAATTCCTCTCGCAGCCAGGCATGCGCGAGCTTCTGCTCAAGACCGAGGGACACTACCTCGAAAACAACGCGCAGGAAATGCCCGAGGTGACCGATCCGCTCTATTTCGTCAACGATGAGAAAAACCGCACAGTCGAGCTCACCGACAAGGGCATCGACGTGCTGACCGACACTTCGAAGGACTCGCAATTCTTCGTCCTCCCCGACGTGGCTTCACAGCTCTCCGAACTCGAAAACATCGAAGACCTCGAAGAGCGCGCCCGCAAAAAGGACGAGATCATGCAGAACTATGCCGTGAAGTCGGAGCGCGTGCACACCGTGACTCAGCTCCTGAAGGCCTACACCCTTTTCTCACTCGAGGAGGAATATGTGGTGATCGACGGCAAGGTCAAGATCGTCGATGAGCAGACAGGCCGCATCATGGAAGGCCGCCGATACAGCGACGGCCTGCACCAGGCCATCGAAGCCAAGGAAGGCGTGAACGTGGAGGCTGCAACACAGACATTCGCCACCATCACCTTGCAGAATTATTTCCGCATGTACCATAAGCTCGCCGGCATGACCGGTACGGCCTACACCCAGGCGAGCGAATTCTGGGAGGTATATAAGCTTGAGGTTGTCACCATCCACAGCAACCGCACTCTGGAGCGCGAGGACCAGCCCGACCGCGTATACCGCACCACCAAAGAGAAGTTCACCGCCGTGATCCAGGAGATACAGCGTCTCCACGAGCTTGGCCGCCCCGTGCTGGTGGGCACCACCTCGGTCGACATTTCCGAGACTCTCTCTCGCCACCTCACACGTCTGCACATAGCCCACAACGTGCTCAACGCCAAGCTTCATCAGAAGGAGGCCGATATCGTGGCTCAGGCCGGCAAGCCAGGCACCGTCACCATCGCCACCAACATGGCAGGCCGTGGCACCGACATCAAGCTCACGCAGGAAGTGAAGAACATCGTCGACGCCGAAAACAAGGGCAAGGGCGGTCTGGCCATCATCGGCACCGAGCGCCACGAATCTCGCCGCGTAGACCGCCAGCTTCGCGGACGTGCGGGCCGTCAGGGCGATCCGGGCTCTTCGGTATTCTTCGTTTCGTTTGAAGATCCGTTGATGCGCCGATTCGCTTCAGACAGCGCCATGAAGCTCATCAGCCGCCTTGGCTGGGAAGAGGGCGAGATGCTTCAGCACAGCGTCCTCTCCAACGCCATCGAGAAGGCGCAGATGCGAGTGGAGGAAAACAACTACGGCATCCGCAAGCGCCTGATCGAATATGACGACGTGATGAACAAGCAGCGCAACTACATCTACAATCTGCGCCAGCACGCCCTGATGGGCGAGCGCATCGGCATGGATATCGACAATATGCTGCAGTCTGCCATCGAAAACCTCGTCAACTCATTCTCAGCCCCTGACTCATACACCGAGCTCAATATGGAGGCATACAAGCTGCTTGGCATAAGCCTTCCGTTCGAGGAAAGCGATTATCCAAGGCTCGATGCCGCCGAGAAGATTTCGCAGATCAAGGAGGCCGCTCTCAAATCGCTTGAAGAGCGCAACAAGAAGATCGTGGACACCCTCATGCCCTTCCTCAACCAGGCCATCGAGAATGGCGCGCGCGGAAATGGCCAGATACCCATCACTGACAAGAGGCTCATCTATCCCGTGCAGTTCGACGTCGAGGAGGCTGCCCGCACCAATGGCGCATCGATCGTAAAGGAATGGCAGAAGAAGGCCATCCTCGTCAAGATCGACTCGCTTTGGAAAGAGCACCTGCGCGAGCTCGACGAGCTGAAGCAGGCTGTGCAATATGCGTCATACGAGCAGAAAGATCCGCTTGTGATCTATAAACTCGAGTCGTTCAACCTCTTCGGCACCATGCTCAACAACCTCAGCGACAAGGTGGTGGCCACTCTGATGCACGGTGAGCTCTACATGCCGCCGCGTCCGGCACAGCCCGCTCCCTCGTCGGAGGAAGAGGAAGCCGCACGTCGCCGCGCCGAGGAGGAAGCCCGCCAGCGCGCCAACGTAATCTCGCGTCCGCTGCCCCCGACGCGCTCGAAGCAGGAGTATCAGACCAGCAAGGCCACCCTTCCCAGTGAGGAAGAAGCACAGCGGCGCGCTGCATCCGCTCCGCAGCGTCCCGCAGCCAAGACACCATTCGTCTCTTCAGCTCCCCGCGTAGGCCGCAACGACCTCTGCCCCTGCGGCTCAGGCAAGAAATACAAAAACTGCCACGGCAAAGGCCTGTAGTTTTAACGCTTTAATAAAATAATAGTATGAAAGGTCAGGCGAGCAGGACAAATCCAGCCCGTCTGACTTTCATTTTTTATTGAAAAACAAAACGGAGATATGAACAGTCTTCCAGATGGAACACTTTTGCAAGGCGGAAAATACCGCATAGTTAAATTCATTGGAGCCGGAGGCTTTGGCTGCACCTACGAGGCAGTTTTTGAACTCCTTGGCGTGAGAGTGGCCATCAAAGAATTTTTTCCACATGAACTATGTAATCGCGATGCAACGGGACGCATGTCGGTTGGCACAGATAGCCGGGTGGAATTTGTGAGCAGGCTGCGGAAAAAATTTGTAGACGAAGCACGAACTCTATTCAACTATAAGGATATTGATGGAGTGGTGAAGGTGACCGATGTATTTGAAGAAAACTCAACCTCATATTTCGTCATGGACTTCATTGATGGCAAAAGCCTGCAAAATGTAATTAAATACCATGGGCCGATGCTAGAGGAAGAAGCACTACGCATTATATCAGAGGCCGGACGCGCTTTGCAGAAAGTACATGACCGAGGCTGTCTCCATCTTGACCTTAAGCCTGATAACATAATGCTTGACGCAGGTGGTCATCCGATTCTTATAGATTTCGGTGTATCTAAACAATACACGGCAGAGGACGGGTGCAACACATCTACGCTTATGGGCTGCACTCCCGGTTATGCTCCTTTGGAGCAACTGAAGGGCAATGTAAGGGCATTCACACCTGCCACGGATATCTATGCTTTCGGAGCGACGCTATACGCTCTGCTTACCGGAAAAACTCCTCCTGACGCGAGCGACCTTCTTAATGACGAAGCAATACTGGAGTTTCCTTCTGGGATATCAGTTTCAACCCGAAATGCCATTAAGGCCGCCATGCAATCTAAAGTCAAAGATCGCCCCTCATCGGTTGATGCTTTTCTTGCACTTATTCCCAAAGACTCCGGAGAGAAGACTCGCCCTGCATCTTTTGCAACCAAGACTCAAATTGTCAGCGCCAAGCCTCCACGTAGCCGCCGATATCTGTGGACCGGACTTGCAGCAATTGTCATATTCATTGCCGCAATAATAGCATGGCGTGTTAATGTTAAACCAAAAACATCTGTCGATCAAGGCACTATACCTTTGGTTGGAACAGACACCATCGTCAATACGGACACTATTATGATAGAGCAAGCGGTAGCTGTCCCATCAATAGCCCCGACACCTACTGCCCAAGAAGCATTGGAGCCTACCGAACCGGCATTATCGCAGCAGCATGCTGCTATCGTTTCAGTTCCTGCGGCATCAGCATCAACAGAAACGGCTATGGTGGCTGCATTCACTGACGACGGTAAATATCGCGCTTATACTGTTTCTGATTGGAATGGCTTCACTCCTGAACAGAAAGCCAAACTTAAGCCTGTAGGCGTGCAATTGACCTCCAATGGCCAACAATTCATCATTGCGCCCACTGATGCCGCCCAAGGGAAAACAGTAAAATGGGAGGATAAAGAATCATATGATGATTGTGTGACAGACATTGGAAATCTTGTCAATGTTGATTATCCTGATCTTAATTCTGATTACAATGGAGGTAGTAATACAAATAAAATCATATCATTTAGTAATGAAATGTTAATTAAGTATCCGGCTGCTGAGGCTGCTGTTGAATACCGTGGATTGGAACCTGCACTGAAATGGTGTTTGCCTGCGTCAGGACAGTTGTTTCTGATATTTGAGAATAAATCTGCAGTAGAAGATGTTATGATAAAGATAAACGGATTCCTTGGGGACGGCATTGTCTGGTCTTCTTCAGAAATGAACTCTAAAGCAACTGTCGTAATAAATATGTCAACTGGAGATATGCATCATTATTGGAAATATGCGACGGGGAGAGTTCGTGCTGTAGCACCTGTGCCATCTGCTGCAATTTAGACTGATCTCGCTTCTTAATCAGGAAAGAGGAAAGGAAGGTGGAGGTGCGTTTCTCCGAAACGCACGGGCTATCTTCCATCGATTTCCGTCCACATGCACCAAAAAGCACGGATATTACGCATTATCTCAAATTTCAGGGAATAATCTCGATTCTTTGCCAGAAGGTTCGCCTCTGAGAGGTGAACCTCCACCTATATCTTCTTTTAGTCGTTTATTATTGCAAAGATATTTAAAAAAAGAGGAGGCGTGTCTGATTTTTTCGTATTTTTGTATGATGATGAGTTTTTCGCGATATATTTCGGCATTGATTGCCTTTTTTGTGGTCGGCGTCGGGGCGATGTCGGCTCAATCACTTTTGTTTGAGGGGGCGTCAAGCGCGCCTGTTCCGGTCAGCGTGGAGATGAGCACAGGCTTCAACGGCGTGTACGTGCTTGAGGACACTGACGGGGTCACGGCATCGGTTTCAGGCTTGGAGGAGGCCGTGAGATGGTATCGGTTTGGCGTTTATGGCGCCGCTCATGCCGAAGAGATAGGGGAGGCGGCTTCGCTGAGGCTGACCGCCGACGATTGCGGCTATGTGGTCGAGGCCGGCACCCGCAGGTATTATTTCTGGGTAGTGAATTATTCCAACCATCGCCTGTCGCTGCATGGCCTGAAGTTGGCTGCCGAGCAGGAATGCGACCGCGTGCATCTCACGCTCGAAGGCTCTGCCGCGCCCATATATTATTACACCATCAATGGCCAGCGCCGTGACATCAGCCGCGAACTGAAGCTTAAATACAATAGCCTTGAATATGACGCCAATTCCGAATCATACTTGCAGAAGCAGGAAATTTCGACTTTGGCGTCGGTGGAAGGCAATATCAACATCCAAGCACCCTTGTGCGACACTCACTTCACGCTCTCCGGCGACCGCTTTCTTGAGCATTGGGGCAAATCCGCTATGGTGGAATCAGATTTCTACCGCACCAATGCCGTGGAGGCTCACACATCGGCCACGCAGGAGGACGGCGGCGCCGACAATGAGCAGGATAGCGGCACAGAGGGCCTCGGAGGGTCAGCGCCTTGCCCGGTGAGGTTCAGCGCGGCTGTGACGGATGCCGCCGTGTTTGTAGAGTGGCAACTGTCACGCGACCCGGAGTTTGAGGTCATTGACGACCGTTACCGCCAACTTGAATTTGACTATACATTCCGCGAAAACGGCACCACCTATGTGCGCTTTGTCTGCGACAACGATGTCGGCACCTGCGCCTACGTGGGCGAGACCTACGAAGTGCAGATAGGCGAATCCTCGCTAAGGTGCCCCAATGCTTTTTCGCCGGGAGCCTCAGAGGGCGTCAACGACGAGTGGCGGGTAAGCTACAAGTCAATCATCAAATTTGAATGCCACATCTTCAACCGCTGGGGAACACAGTTATTCTCCACGACCGACCCCGCCATCGGCTGGGACGGCAAATACAAGGGCAAGCTCGTGCCCAGCGGTGCCTACTACTATGTGATAAAGGCTGTGGGCAGCGACGGGCGCAAATATAATCTAAGCGGAGACATCAATATCCTCCACAGCAAATACACGGGTTCGGCCTCGGGAGAGTCGCCTGCCGAATGAATCGAAAAAGATTAAATTGCGCAAAACCACGTACCCGCATTAAACCAACGCTTCAGATTATAGTCATATCAATCACACAATCACCAATCTGCAAGATCAAACCAAAGATGAAATTCAAGAATCACATACTCACGGCCGCCATCACCCTGTCGGCTGCCACCATCATCGCGTCAATCCTCGTATCGGGCACAAGCGGAGCCCCCGCCTCGCAGTCGTCGCTGCCGGCCGGCGAAAGCACCGACTACGCGCATGCCACGGTGATCAATCCCGATGTGCCCGAAACGGTGAGTCTCTGCGGCAAAGAAATCAGCCTTGACCGCACCGATATGTATGAGCGCTTTGACCGCGAGCTTTCGTCGGTGATATACACC
This sequence comes from uncultured Muribaculaceae bacterium, assembly GCA_947525975.1. Classification (GTDB taxonomy): domain Bacteria; phylum Bacteroidota; class Bacteroidia; order Bacteroidales; family Muribaculaceae; genus CAG-873. The sequence goes on from CANNVE010000002.1 coordinate 158,905, forward strand.
CACGGCAACACACTGCTCACCATCAAGCGCGCCAACAAATATTTCCCGGTCATGGCTCCAATCCTCAAAGAGCACGGAGTGCCCGAAGACGTGCTTTATCTGGCTTGCGTGGAGAGCTATCTCAGCCCCCGCGCCTACTCTCCGGCCAAGGCCGCCGGCATATGGCAGTTTATCCCTTCAACGGCCAAGGAATACGGCCTTGAGGTTAGCGACGAGGTCGACGAGCGCTACAACCTGGAGAAGGTGACACGCGCCGCTTGCCGATACCTGAAGAATGCCCACAGGAAATACGGCAACTGGGAGTCGGTGATGGCGTCATACAACTGCGGCACCGGGCGCATATCGCGCGAGCTCGAGAAGCAGAGCCGCGATTCATCATTTGACCTTTACCTCAATGAGGAGACATCGCGATATGTATTCCGCATCATGGCCATGAAGCAGGTGATGGAGAATCCGTCGGCCTACGGATTCAATCTCCGCGCCGACCAGCTCTATATGCCCGTAGATTGTGAGGCGGTAGAGGTGAGTGGCCCTGTCAGCGATTGGGCCGAATGGGCCGCCGAACACGGCATCAGCTACGCCCAACTCCGCGAGGAAAACCCTTGGATACGCGCCAAATCGCTCACCAACAAGGCCGGAAGGACCTACAAGGTGCTTGTGCCCAAGGCCGAATCGCTGTCACGCAAGCGTCAGCAGCAGCGCGTGTACAATCAGGCCTGGATACAGCAATGAATCGGATAATCTTAAAACGCTTTTTTGTCAATAGCCAAGCGTCAGCGCGGCATATTGATCCCTGATACAATGGACGATTTGCAACAGGATGCGCTCTGCGTCACCGGCGCAAGAGTGCATAATCTCAAAAATATCGATGTAACCCTGCCGCACAATCAGCTGGTGGTAGTCACCGGCTTGAGCGGCAGCGGAAAATCATCTTTGGCCTTCGACACGATCTTTGCCGAAGGCCAACGGCGTTATATCGAGACCTTCTCGTCATACGCCCGCAATATGCTCGGCAATCTTGAGCGGCCTGACGTAGACAAGATCTCAGGCCTCAGCCCGGTCATAGCGATTGAGCAAAAGACCGTAAACCGCAATCCGCGAAGCACCATAGGCACCACCACCGAGATCTACGACTTCTTCCGATTGCTGTATTCGCGCATCGGCAAGGCTGTCAGCTACGTCTCCGGCGAGCCTATGATAAAATATTCCGAAGACAAGATTTTCGACCTTGTCAACGATAAATTCGCCGACCGGAAAATCTACATAATGGCTCCATTGGTCAAGAACCGCAAGGGCCATTACAAAGAATTGTTTGAAAATCTGCTTAAGAAGGGCTTTCTACATGTGCGCGTTGATGGAAAGCTGCGCCCGCTCGAGCAGGGCATGAAGCTCGACCGATACAAGAATCATGACGTGGAGATCGTGGTCGACCGCTTCAAGGCCTCCGGAGCAGGGCAGGAACGCCTGCGCGATTCGATACACAAGGCTTTCGAGATGGGCGACAAAGAGCTCTTCATCCTCGACGCCGACGATGGCGACAAACTCTACCGCTACAGCCTGCAGCTGATGGACCCTACCACCGGTCTGTCATACCGCGAGCCGGCGCCTCACAATTTCTCCTTCAATTCGCCCCAAGGCGCATGCCCTTGCTGCAAGGGCCTCGGCTATGTCGATGACGTAGACCGCGAGAAGGTGATTCCCGATGCGTCGCTGTCTGTCGGCGCCGGCGGCATAGCGCCTCTCGGCAAGCAGAAAGACACCATGATATTCTGGCAGATAGAGGCCATTCTCGACAAGCACGGATTCAACATGCGCACCCCGATCGCGAAATTATCGGCAGAGTGCCTTGATGAAATCCTCAATGGCACCACCGAGAGGCTGGTGCTGAAGAATTCGCAGTATTCGGCCAAATCATATATGTCAAGCTATGAGGGTATTGTGAAATATGTGGAGATGCAGCAGTCAGACGATGCCGGACACGCCGCCAACAAATGGAGCGACCAATTTTATTCGCGCAAGGTGTGCCCGCAATGCAACGGCGACCGGCTCAACCGCGAGGCGCTGCATTTCTTTGTCGACGGCTACAACATAGCCCAGATCTCACGCATGGACATAGCCCAGCTGCTCACATGGTCGAAGGGGCTTCTCGGCAAACTCGGAGCCAAGGACAAGGTCATAGCCACCGAGATCATGAAGGAGATCGTGCACCGCCTTTCATTCCTTGTCGACGTGGGGCTTGAATATCTACAGCTCAACCGCGCCTCGGCCACTCTCTCCGGAGGCGAGAGCCAACGCATACGCCTCGCCACCCAGCTCGGAAGCGAGTTGGTCAACGTGCTCTACATACTCGATGAGCCGAGCATCGGCCTTCACCAGCGCGACAACAAGCGACTGATAGACTCGCTCAAGCGCCTGCGCGACGCGCAAAACAGCATCATCGTGGTTGAGCATGACAAGGATGTGATGCTTGAGGCCGACTACGTGGTCGACATTGGCCCCGGAGCCGGGCGCAAGGGCGGTGAAGTGGTATTCTCCGGCACCCCTGCGCAGATGCTCAAGACCGACACCCTCACAGCCCAATACCTCAACGGCAAGAAATCTATAGCCGTGCCTGCCGCCAGACGCAAAGGCAACGGCAAGGAAATAGTCATAAAAGGGGCATCGGGCCACAACCTGAAGAATGTGGATCTCGCCATCCCGCTCGGCACGCTCACCTGCGTGGCCGGAGTCTCGGGCAGCGGCAAGTCGTCGCTCATCAATTCTACGCTCCAGCCCATATTGAGCCAGAAATTCTACAGATCGTCGCAGGAGCCGCTGCCATACGCCGAAGCCATCGGCCTCGACAATGTCGACAAGGTGATCACCGTAGACCAATCTCCGCTCGGCCGCTCGCCGAGGTCTAATCCGGCCACATACACCGGTGTGTTCACTGACATACGCAATCTATTCGTAAACCTGCCCGAAGCCAAGATACGCGGTTATAAGCCGGGGCGGTTCTCGTTCAACATAGCCGGAGGCCGCTGCCCGGTGTGCAACGGCAACGGTTACCGCACCATAGAGATGAATTTCCTGCCCGATGTGCTTGTGCCCTGCCCCGAATGCGGAGGAAAACGCTACAACAGGGAGACGCTCGAAGTGAGGTTCAAGGGCAAGTCGATAGCCGATGTGCTCGATATGACCATCAACCAGGCGGTAGAGTTCTTCGCGGGCATACCGTCGATACTCAAAAAGATACAGGTGCTGCAGGACATCGGCCTCGGATACATCAAGCTCGGCCAGCCATCGTCGACCCTCTCCGGCGGAGAGAACCAGCGCGTGAAGCTGGCCACCGAGCTCGCCAAGAAGGACACCGGAAGCACGCTTTTCATACTCGACGAGCCTACCACCGGCCTTCACTTTGAAGACATAAACACCCTGCTCGGCATACTCAACCGCCTCGTAGACAAGGGAAACACCGTGCTTGTGATAGAGCATAACCTCGATGTGCTCAAATGCGCCGACTATATCGTGGACATGGGGCCCGGAGGCGGACGCGACGGCGGCATGATCATAGCCCGGGGCACTCCGGAGAAAATAGCCAAAGGAGACTCGCCCACGGCTTCATTCCTGCGCGATGAACTGAATCAGAATAAATAATACAGGCGTGGACGAAATATGTTGAGATCCAGCCGTTAAATCATAAAAACAGTGGCTTCATTCATACAGATAGAGAATCTGACGAAGAGCGTGGGCGACCGCATGCTTTTCGCTGACATGACCCTCGGGGTCAACGAGGGAGACAAGATCGGCATAATCGCGAAAAACGGCGCCGGAAAGAGCACCATGCTCCGCATAATAGCCGGCACTGAGGACTACGACAGCGGGAAGATCACCTTCCGCAATGGCCTGCGAGTGGTCTTGCTTGACCAGGACAGTCGATTTCCCGTCGAGCTCTCGGTCATTGAGGCTTGTCTGGCTGTCGCTCCCGCTCCTGAGTCGGAGAGGATGATCGATGCCTCGGGATGGGGATATGAGCAGCGCATGCGCCAGATGCTCGGTCAGCTTGGCATCGACGATTTCGACGCCCGGGTGTCGGCCTGCAGCGGCGGACAGCTCAAGCGCATGGCCATAGCCTGCGCGTTGATGAAAGAGCCGGACGTGCTGCTGCTCGACGAGCCTACCAACCACCTTGACATAGGCGTGATCGAGTGGATTGAGAATTATCTGAAACGCTCGCGATGCACGATACTGATGGTGACGCATGACCGTTATTTCCTCGACCGCGTCTGCAACAAGATCATAGAGATCGACCGCGAGAGCGTCTACGCTTACGATGGCAACTACGACTATTACCTTCGCCGCCGCCAGGAGCGCATCGAGGCCATGGGGGCTGAGTTGGCCCGAGTGAAGAATGTGCTGCGCAAGGAGCAGGATTGGATGAGCCGCCAGCCGCAGGCGAGGGCCGGCAAGGCCAAATACCGCATTGACCGGTTCTATGAGCTCAAGGATCGCTCGAAGGTGAATCTATCGGAGCGCAACGTCAATCTTGGCGTGAGCAAGGCGTCATACATCGGCAATAAGATTTTCGAGGCCGAGGGCATCTGCAAGCGATTCGGCGACAAGGTGATTCTCGACAATTTCACCTATACTTTCGCCCGAGGCGAGAAGGTGGGTCTAATAGGGCCCAACGGCATCGGCAAATCCACATTCATAAAGATGCTGCAGGGCATCGTGCCACAGGACAGCGGCGAATGGAACGTGGGCGAGACCGTGAGATTCGGATATTACAGCCAGGAGGGCATCGACTTTGACGAGAACAAGAAGGTGATAGACGCTGTCAGGGAGATTGCCGAGGACATCACCCTCGGCGACGGTAGCCACGCCACCCCGATGCAATTCCTGCAGCATTTCCTATTCTCGGTGCCCGATCAGCAGAAATACATCTACAAGCTCAGCGGCGGCGAGCGGCGCCGCCTGCATCTTGCCACGGTGCTGATGCGCAATCCCAATTTCCTGATTCTCGACGAGCCCACCAACGACCTCGACATCGTCACTCTCGGCTTGCTTGAAGATTACCTCTCGAATTTCAAGGGATGCGTGATGGTGGTGAGCCACGACCGATATTTTCTCGACAACATAGCCGATCACCTGTTTGTGATGGAGGGTGACGGAGTGGTGAAGGATTTCCCCGGCACCTACACCGAATACCGCGAGTGGGCCGAAAGCCGCAAACAGCCCGAGGCCGAGGCCAAGCCTGCAGAAAAGCTTCAGCAGCAGAGGGTGAGGGAGCGCAAGCCGAAGCTGACATTCAAGGAGCAGCGTGAGAAAGAGCAGATTGAGAAGGATCTTGAAGCCCTCAACGCGGAAAAGCGTGAGCTTGAGGCTCTTTTCAATTCCGGAGCGGAAATCCCCGATATCGTGGAGAAATCTGCCCGGTTCACACTGATCAACGAAGAGATCGACGAAAAAGAGATGCGTTGGCTCGAGCTCGAAGAGAAGGTGGAGGGATAATATTTCTTAATCTTGGCAAAATTTTTTAGTCTCTTGCATAAACTTTAGGCCAAAGGTGATTGTTGATATTCTGAATGCGGACGATTACTCCGCGCAATTAACGTTTCAACCACCTTTTCATGCCTACTATTATGTGCGACACGACTAAACAAACACTTACGCCCGAACAGATCGAGGCTAACGCCATTGCAGAATGGAAAACCCTGAAGCAGAACAGGAATCTTGTGGAAGTGGCAAAGTTCAGGGCTGAATGCCCTGATGTAGTCTCCAAGGAGGAAGTTGACGAACTTTTCAGCCGCCTCAGAGACGAGGAGTTGCAGGGAATGCTCACGAGTCCGGCTAAATTCAGCCGCTCGCACATTGAGTCGCTCGTGTCATGCGGGGCTTTCAGTTACGACGAATTGCTCAAATTCGGGCTCATCACCGAAGACAGCTGGAAGAGGATGCAAATCAACCGCGACTTCCTGCCTGATCTGCCTGAATTCCAGAAAGGCATGACCGAACTGCAACAGCCGCCGGCAGGCACCGACATATATTTCTTCGGAATGCCTACTTCAGGCAAAACCTCACTGCTGATGGGAATCGCTGCGGCCAACGGCCAGGGATACACCATCGACATGCGCACCAACGGAGGCCCATACGCGGCGGCCTTGAGGCAATTTGCCCAGTCAGGCCTAATGGTAGGACGCACCAACGGCAAGTTTGTCACCACTATAAGCGGGCGCATCAACCGCGATTTCGATTCAGACAAGGTAAAGAGTTATCCCATCAATCTTGTGGAGATGTCGGGTGAGGAATTCGCCCTGCGCATCGCAGAGACCAAGGAGACATCGATGGCAAATATGGGCACAGGAGTGACCAACCTTCTGCGCAATGACAACCGCAAGGTATTCTTCATCCTCGTCGACGCCTCAAAGCCGATGGTGAAGGTGAGCTATCTCGACCATGAGATAGACGAGGACGGCGAGATCTCGAAGCATGTGCGCTCACGCTACATATCGCAGCTCGACATCCTCGACAAATTCGCGGTGCTCATCAGTCTGCCTGAAAACCGCGAGATAATGAACAAGGTTGACGCTATCCACTTCATCGTCACCAAGAGCGATGCCCTCGGCACGGCTGAGGAATGCGACGAAAAGGCGCATGAGATGGTGCAGAACCACTACCTGAGCGTGGTGGAGCAGCTGAGATATTTCTGCCAGCACACCAAGCGCATCAACCGCGCCTCTGACTATGAGCCACAGATATACACCTATTCGCTCGGAAAATTCTATGTGGGCGATGTCTTTGATTTCGACAACGCCGACACGCTGAAGATCGTAGACGCCATCCGCGAGGTTTCAGCCGGCGGCATCAAGCAGTCATGGCGCAAGTTCTGCTCGTCGTTCCGTCCGCAATGACCTTATCGCACGGCAATCATCCGTAAAAATATTATCAAGGCCTCCCCTGACAGCCACGGCTCGGTCAGCGGAGGCCTGCGTTTTGACTTCAAAATTTCTTTGAATGAAGAATTATGGTTAACTTTGCGGTATGAAGAAAGCTCTTTTTTTTGACATAGACGGCACGCTGGTGAGTTTTGACACCCATCACATCCCCGACACTGCGGTTGAGGCCATCGCCAAGGCCCGGGCTGCGGGGCATAGGATAGTGATCTCTACCGGCAGGCCAAAAATCATCATCAACAATCTCGCCCAATTGCAGGATAAGGGCTTGATCGACGCCTACATCACGATGAATGGAGCCTACGTATTCTGCGGAAGCGAGGTGCTCAGCAAGAGCCCCATACCTCATGCCGACGCCGTGGCGCTCGCCGGCCTGTGCCGCCGCGAGGGCGTGCCTTTGATTTTCGTGGGCGAAAATGACATATCCATAGCCGGTGCCGACCTCGAGGCCGTTGACATCTTTGCCCGTCAGCTTAAGGCTCCTCCGATTCCTGTTTCTGACTATGAGTCTCCGCTTGGCAAGGAGTTATTCCAGATGACTCCTTTCCTCAGCGAGGACCAGGAGCCGCTCGCTCGAGGCATCATGCCCGGATGCCAGTTTGGGCGTTGGCACCCGGCTTTTGCCGATGTCACAGCCCATGGCGCCACTAAAGCCCACGGTGTGGAGGTGGTGTGCGATCATTTCGGACTGACGCTCGCCGATGCCATAGCTTTCGGCGATGGCGGCAATGATGTGCCCATGCTGAAGGCTGCCGGCACGGGAGTGGCCATGGGCAATGCCTCCGACAGCGTGAAGCGGGAGGCCGATATGGTCACTGACCATATTGACAATGACGGCATCGCCAAGTCCATATACAAATTGCTTGATTTATAATTTAAAAACTGATACGACATGAAATGTGGCATCATACAGCTATCGAAGACTGCCGATGTCAAGGCCAACCGGCTGAGGCTCGCGCAGAAGATTGAGGAACTTGCGTCAAAAGGCGCTAGACTGATAGTGAATCAGGAATTGCATGATTCGCTCTATTTCTGCCAGACAGAGGATGTAGACCTTTGTTCGCTCGCAGAGCCAATACCGGGCGAAGCCACGGATTTTTATTCCTCTCTCGCTCGCCGGCTCGGAGTGGTGATCGTGACATCGCTATTCGAGCGTCGCGCGCCGGGGCTATATCACAACACAGCCGTGGTATTTGAAACCGACGGATCGATTGCGGGGAAATACCGCAAGATGCACATCCCCGACGATCCGGCTTATTACGAGAAATTTTATTTCACTCCCGGCGACCTCGGCTTTGAGCCTGTGCAGACATCTGTGGGCAGGCTCGGCGTGCTCGTATGCTGGGATCAATGGTATCCGGAGGCTGCTCGACTGATGGCGCTTCGCGGCGCCGAAATGCTGATCTACCCTACGGCTATCGGCTGGGAGAGCACCGACACCGACGCGGAGAAGAGCCGTCAGCGGGATGCGTGGATCACTGTGCAGCGCGGCCACGCCATAGCCAACGGCCTGCCTGTGGTCTCGGTCAACAGGGTGGGGCATGAGTCTGATCCATCGGGGCAGACAGGCGGCATACAATTCTGGGGGTCTTCGTTCGTGGCAGGCCCGCAGGGTGAATTCCTGTACCAGGCGCCCTCCGACGCCGAGGCCGCCGAGGTGATTGACATTGACATGCGCAGGTGCGAGAATGTGCGCCGATGGTGGCCTTTCCTCCGCGACAGGCGCATCGACGCCTATTCCGGCCTCACAAAGCGCTTCCTCGACTGAACATAAGGGGGTGGAGGTGCGTTTCTCCGAAACGCACGGGTCAAAGTTAGTAAACCCGAGGCAAGCCCGCAGCGAGCGTTATACATAATAGGCTGTCCAACCATGGTTGTTGGATAGCCTATTATGCTATGTGTAAGTTTCGCGGAAAAGATACTCTATTTGTCGAGCGATTCGTATTTCGAGTGCTGGCTGCGGAATTCAGGCACCATCTCCTTCATCAGGCTTACGATGGCCATGTCGTCGAGGCGTGTGCTTGCGTCAAACAGATTGTCGAGTGAGCGGTTGGCCTCGTCGTAGTCATATTCGCGCACCTTGGCGATCTTGATCTTGGGGTGGAATGTGGGCAAGGTCACTTCCTTGTCGTTGAGCACTTCTTCGTAGAGTTTCTCGCCGTCGCGCAGTCCGGTGAACTGTATTTCTATGTGAGCGCCGCTCAACAGGATCATGCGCTTGGCAAGATCAACGATCTTGACGGGCTTGCCCATGTCGAACACGAAGATTTCGCCGCCGTGCCCCATGGTGCCCGCCTCAAGCACCAGCTTGCAGGCCTCGGGGATGAGCATGAAATAGCGTATGATATCGGGGTGGGTCACTGTGATGGGGCCTCCCTTGCGTATCTGCTCCTTGAAGAGCGGAATCACCGAGCCGTTGCTGCCAAGCACATTACCGAATCGGGTGGTCACGAATTGTGTGCAGCCTTCTATCTGCCCTTTCTTTATGGCAGCGTCAAGGCTCTGCACGTATATCTCGCATATTCGCTTGCTGCAGCCCATCACGTTGGTGGGGTTTACGGCCTTGTCTGTAGAGATCATGACGAACTTCTTTGCGCCGTACTTCACCGCGAGGTCGGCGATGATGCGTGTGCCTTCGACGTTGTTCTGTATGCTTTCCGCAGGGTTGTCCTCCATCATTGGCACATGCTTGTAGGCGGCGGCGTGGAATACGTATTCGGGCTTGTAGGCCTTGAATATTTCCGCCATGCGCTTGCGGTTGGCGATGTCGCTCACGATAGTGGGGGCGTCTATGCCGGGAAATTCGCGGGCCATGATGAGCCTTACGTCATGCAGGGGAGTCTCGGCCTGGTCTATGAGCACCATGAGAGCCGGGTCGAACAGGGCTGCCTGCCTCACGATTTCGCTGCCGATGCTGCCGGCGGCTCCGGTGATGAGGATGCGCTTGCCGCGAAGTAGATTGCCTATCTGCTCCATGTCCACCTCGATTTTCTCGCGTGGGAGGAGGTCTTCGATCATCACCTCGCGGAGGGTGAGCGAGCTGAGGTCGCTCTTGCCATCCCATTCGTATTCTGAAGGCACCATGAATATCTTTATGCCTGCCTCGATCAGGCTCGACACGAATTCCTCGTTATTGCGCAGGGCTTCGCTGCGCAGGGGAGATACGAAAAGGGCCTCTACGCCTCGGCTCACCATCAAGTTGACCACGTCATCGCCAATGTAATATACCTTCACGCCCATCAGTAGGCTGCCTTTGGCTTCGGGCAGGTCAGAGATGAAGCCATCGACGGTGTATTTGGCGGGATCCTGGTTGCGCATGCTTTTGGCCAGGCCTACGCCGCCCTGCCTGATGCCGTAGATAAATGCTTTTTTTGCCGAGCGCTGTTTGTAGAGCGTGTCGTAGGCGTATTTCACAGCCACTCTCACCGCCCACATCAGGAATGCGGCGATGGCTGTCCATACCACGATTTCGCGTATGCGCACGAAAAGCAGCATGTCAGACCCCCTCTCCTCAGAAATGAATCGGGCCAGCATGCAGAATACCATGCCGAAGCCGCATGCGTAGCCCACTCTTTGCAGGTCGACAAACGACGAGAACCTGATGATCGACGAATAGGTGTGGAAAATGCGGAATCCGATCACGTAGAAAATCAAGTAGAAGAGCAGAGTGCCGATAAGATGCGAAAAGTGTGCGGCGGTATACATCAAGCCGTTCTGCACGGCGAATACTACAAACGCCGAGACAAATACTATAAGGCAGTCAATGATGAATATACACCAATGCGGGAGTGCTTTCTTTGAAAAATACCAATGGATAAGGTCTGAGAAAATCCTCATTTCTGATAAAAATAATATAGGTCAAACTACGTGTGCCCGAAAAAAATGAACACACGCTAAAGGTTATTCTTCGCAAAGTTAGCACTTTTTTCTCTCAATGACAAATATTCGGCGTTATTTTATGCCGGGGAGTTGTCGCGCCCCCGGCTGCCAAGGCGCCACGATGTGATGTAGTGGTATCCGGCGGGAGTTGGGGGCAGGGCATCGCATTTGCAGAAGTCTCCGTAGATCCCGGCCTGGTCAAGCGTGAGGCTGAAATGGCAGAGGGCTATGCCCATGTCTATGTGCTTTAGCTTGCGGTCAAAAGCAGAGAGGGAGTCGCTGTATTGGGCATAGAAGTGGAATCGCTCGCCATCTTTGATCAATCTCCATGGCTGGGCATTGAGCGATGACGGCGCGAGCCTCGTGTTGCCGAGTGCTTCCGCAAATGGGCCGGCGTCTGATTGCGTGAGGGGGACTCCGGCGCAGCATGAAAAAAACATCTTTTCCCAAGGCTTTCTTGAGTCGCTGCGGGCCGCCGACCTCATGACCCTTTCCAGCAGGCGCCTTGGGGCCGGGTACCCGATAGGGGATATGGCCGGCAATATGAGGCCGTCAGCCAATCCGAATGCTTTGGCGAATGCTTGGCGGCGGAGCGTGCCGCCGAGCCATACGGTGCCGAGGCCGAGCGATGTGGCATAGAGGATTGCGGCCTCCATCTGATATGCGCCTGCTATCAGTGCTTCATCGTTGTCGGGCACGGTAAGGCCGAGAAACGCCGATGCGCCGCGGATCACGCCGTAGGTGCCTAATTTCAGGTCCGACAGCCGGTCTCCGCGTATCAATGATATGCTCACGCCTTCGACGCCGAAAGGGTTTCCGACATCAGAGTCGAATGCCATGATCTTGCGGCATGTGGCCTCGTCGGGAGCGAGATCAGGGTCGTATGTGCGCACGCTGTGGCGGCTCCTGATGGCTGCGGTCACGTCAAAGTCGATCTTCATGTCAGTAGGCTTCGAAAGCTTGTGAGGCTCAATTGGAATTGAGCGACTTCAAGATGCCGAGTATCTGCTCGCCGATTCCGATATTGTATCCTTGGCTCACCCAAAGGGCGCGGTTGAATGTATCGGCTATTATGAATATCGGCAGTGCGTCTGAGCGGGGAGTGAGGTTGCCCGAGCACTCGATGCTGTATATGGTGTTTTCGGTGTCGATGCCGAATGTGACCGCCTTCGGCAAGCCGGGGTAAGCCGACGGGTCAAATGTCTTGGCGGCATCCTCCGACATCAGCAGTATGATTTTCCGGCCGGCGTTGTCTATCTGCTTTGCGTCGGCACAGATGTCATTGAGGGCGTGGACCGATGGCTCGCTGCGAGGGTCGATGAATCCGACGATGAAGTATCCGCGTCCGGTCTCTGACAGGATGGTGACCGGATTGTCGGCTCCGAGGGGGAGGAACACATTGTTGGAGTCGAAAGAGCCGATTACGCTGATTTTTTTTGGATCGTGCCTGATGTCGAATTTCACTTTCGCAGTCTTTTCCGGCTCTATCGTGAAGAATGAGGCACGCGCCATGACACCGCCGTTGGCGAGGCGCTGGCCGGTGACGAGCATGTATTGGCCGGCGGCGATCTCTCGGGGAGAGGCGAAAGAGTCGATGGTGAAATCCTCTGGATATTCGAGCAGGTGGGGCACTCCGTCTTCGATTTTGCTCAATGTGAAATACGTGTAATACTTCACCTGCGGGCGCAGATCGTCAGCGTCGGCAGAGAGCTGTATCCTGCCCATGGCCGGACGATGCGGCACTCCATCCGAAAAGTTGACATTAATCCAATTCTCGCCGTTGTGATACTGCACAGAAGAAGTGACCGGATCGATGCGCGAGGCGAATCCGAGGCTGCGGGCAGCAGCCACGAAAAATATGTCGCGCGAGTGGGTGTCGGCTTTCTTGGCCTTCCATACGCCGCGAGGCGAGATGGGCATGCGGGGGCTGTTCCAGAGCGAGTCGATTTTGAGCGAGTCGAGCATCCACTTGATCAGTCGGTCGGGAGTGGGGCAGACGGGGCTCAATTTCTTTGAAAGGAATTGCTTGTAGGGGGTTATGCGCTCGTTGGAGATGCGAGGGCTGAGGATGTATGGGCCATACAGGTCGCTGTCAGCGTCGGGCGTAGAGAAATGGTCGTCGAGCGACTCTTTTGTGATGTCGTTGAGATCCTTCGGGCGAAGGTTCTCGAGAAGCGTCACCGCCTTGTCGGCATTGCCCTTGTTTTCCAGAAGGAAAGCCTCGACAGTGGGCCAGTTGCCTCTGGCATTTGCCATGATGGGTATTATCTTCGACGGATATGTGTCAAGCTTAATGGCGAGGTCGATTGCCTGGTCGGTTGTGAAGAATGAGTTTTCGTAGGCTATGCGCATGGAGTCTTCGGCTGCTTTGCGCCGGTTGTTGTTGTCCTGCGATGCGGCGTCTACCTTGGGAAGGGAGTTGTAGGCCAACGGCGGCACTATGTCGAAATCGCGGCTGTCGGCCGTGGAAGCGTCCATGTCGAGCTTCACATGGCATTGCTTGCGCGAGTTGGCGAGTTTTACCTGAAATTTGTCGCCTTTGTTGACCCATACTATCATGTCGCCTATGCCGGCGTGAATTTCAGCCATGCCGTCTTTGTCAGTCTGCATTGTGATCGCCGGGTAGAATTCGGCGTAATTGTATATCGAAAAGCTGACGTTGGCACCTTCCACCGGGGTTCCGTTCTCATCGGTTACCAATACGCGCACGGGCGATGTGGCGGCGTAGTTGGCTGTGACGTTAATGGTGGTGTAGAGATTTGATTTGGCCAGCACCTCTTCATGTCCGTCATAATTGCCGAATACGCGCGTAGACATTATCATGCCGCGCGAGGCGGCGTCGTTGAACCATCCGAGGTCGAGCACAGCCTCGGGCTCGCAGGCTCCGAGGAATCTCCATCTGCCGTCGGCCCAGGCTTCCACCCAGGCATGGTTGTCGTCGGTGTGCGCCCATCTCGGGGTGTAGATCTGTCGGGCAGGAATGCCTACGCTGCGTAGAGCGGCCACCAGCAGGGTCGACTCCTCGCCGCAGCGCCCTCGGGCAGCGCACACGGTGGCCAGCGGAGAGTTGGTGCGCGAGTCAGAAGCCATGTATGTGGCTTTTTCGTGACACCAGTGGTTGATCTCGAGTATGGCCTGCTGCATCGAGAGGTTTTTTACCCGGTCCTTGAGCTCTTCGTAGAAGATGGGTCGCGACATGTCGAGGTCTTCATTGTTGACTCTCACAGGGAGCACGAAGTGGCGGAATTCTCGGTCGGGTATCTTCTCGCCCCACGGCATTTCCTCGGCGGTCTTAAGCGTAGACCTTACGTTAGCGAGGTGGAATGATGCGTCATAGTTGAGCACATCAGCCAAGGGCATGTATGCGTAGAGAAAGATCATGGCGTCTTTCTCGTCTTCGGTTATCGTAGTTTTGGTGAATATTGAATCGAGCGACGGGGGAATGCCGTCGCGGTATCTTTCCTTGAAATCAGCTTTGACGTAAGGCCCGGTGATGTCGCTGTGTTTTGAGCATGCGCAGGTCAGTGCGAGTAGCAGCAGAAGGCAGATTTTGTTCATTTAAGTTGTGGGGGCGAGATTTTAAATAAGGCGTGTCATTATGTCCCTGACTGTGCGCAGGTCGTCGGCCGAGGTGATCTTTTGGTCTCCGATCAGGTAAGAGAATGATCCGTGGAGGTCGTCGGCGTGGCTTTCGGTGAGTATGGCCTCTGCATTGTGGACCGTGACGCCTCCGCCGGCCTGGATGCGAATGCGGCCTGCTGCCTGGGCGTGGATTTCGGCAAGATTGCCGGCGCCGGCTGCGGCATTGGGCATCTGACCCGAGGTCAGCACGCGGCTGCATCCTGCCGAAATAATGTCTTCGAGGGCCTTCTTGCGGTCGGCGCAGCGGTCAAAGGCTCTGTGAAAAGTCACTCCCATGTCTTGGGCAGCCTTCGCCATGAGAGTGGTGGCCCGCATGTCTACTTGCTTGTCGGGAGTCAGTGCCCCGATCACTACGCCGTCGGCGCCGAGGGTTTTGCACATGAAGATGTCGGTGAGCATGCTTTCGATTTCAGCGTCGGTATAGTTGAAATTGCCTTCTCGGGCGCGGATCAGCACGAAAAGCTGTCGCAGAAACAGATCGCGCGCCTTGGCTATCATGCCCGCCGAGGGGGTGAGGCCGCCAAGGCCGAGGGCAGAGCACAGCTCTATGCGGTCGGCGCCGCCATCGGCGGCAGCGATGACGCTTTCGAGATTGGCCGCGCAGGCTTCTAAAGATTTCATATTGGTAAAAGACTGAAAATTTTTACACAAATTTAGTGAAGAAATTCGTAAATTTGCATATTAGCGCCGATTTGTAACTTTATTGTGACTATAATAGAATATGAGAGACAATAGCGAAGAGATTTTTCCCCTGGTCGACGCCTCGGGGGAGGTGATCGGAAAGGCCACGCGAGGTGAGTGCCACAGCGGATCGAAGTTGCTTCACCCGGTGGTGCATCTCCACGTATTCAACTCTGCGGGAGACCTTTACCTGCAGAAGAGACCCGATTGGAAAGACATACAGCCGGGAAAGTGGGACACAGCCGTGGGCGGACACGTTGACTGGGGCGAGACCGCAGATCAGGCTTTGCTGCGCGAGGCGCGCGAGGAACTTGGCCTGACCGGAATCAAGCCGAAAAAGCTGCTGTCATACGTGTTTGAAAGCGACAGGGAGAAGGAATACGTCAACGTATACTCAATAGTGCACGACGGCGAAATACGCCCCACCGACGAGCTCGACGGAGGCCGCTTCTGGCCCCTCGCGGAGATAAAAGCCGCCATAGGCCAAGGCATACTCACCCCCAACTTCGAGCAAGAATTCCAACGGCTGGCCGACGAGGGGCATCTCGAGAAGTAGGTACGGTCAAGCCTTGGAGAAAGGATCGTGGTATAGCCCCATCAATTGTTTGGCGTATAGCCAGAAAAAACGTGTGTCGTCAATAAAATATCTTCGGAACAGGCGGCGAGGCTCGCATATGAAGCGGTAGAGCCATTCCAAGCAAAGTCTCTGCCAGATGCGCGGAGCGCGCTTGAGGGCGTTGGCCTCGAAGTCGATTGTGGCTCCCAAGGCGAGGAAGATGTCGACTCCCGGCATGCGGCTGCGGTATTTGGCTATCCACTTTTCCTGCTTGGGAGCGCCTACGCCGACAAGGACTACGTTGGCACCGCTTGCATTGACGATGTCTATTATTTCCCCGCATTCTTTTTCGTTTTTCTCAAAGCCGAATGAAGGGGAATGTGCTCCGACCACGATTTCGCGGCCCACTTTGCCGTTGATTTCCTTCATGGCCTTTACCGCAACGCCTTCCTTTGCACCGAGGAGGAATATTTTGCAGTTTGGATCGTCCTTGTGAAAGAGGTAAAATGACGTGAAAAATGAACTTCCTGGTATAGCCTCACGCAGGGGTGATGAGGTAAGTTTCGACACTTTGTGCAGTATGCGGCTGTCGCAGACCACCCAATCTGCTGACTGATACGCTTCATAAAACTCTTTATCACGCTGTAGCTTGACGAGATGGTCAAGGTTGGGCGTATAGACCACGCCTTTTGATAGGCGCTCAAGCAATTCGGTCTCAGACAAATTGATGATGTCAATATTGAGGATGCGGGTGGTCTCCATATCAGAGCGATTTAAGGTATCCAATCAGTTTCTTGCTAACTATCCCGGCGGTGTAGTTGTCTATGACCCTATCGTATGCGCGTCGAGAGTGTTCTTCCCATTTTCCGTTGTCGACGATGTTGAGTATGATATTGGCGTATGCCATGGGATCGAGCGATTCCACCACCAGCGAGTCGTCGCCGCAGATGCTGCGGTTGAATCCGGCTGTGCTCACCACCGGCACCACGCCGCATCCCATGGCCTCGGTGAGCGAATTGCTGTGCCCCTCACAAGGCTCTGACGAAGGGAAAAGGAAGAAATGCGACTTCGAGAGCAAATCGTAGATATATTCGAAATTGCGGCGATGATGCAGTGTCACCACCTCGGGGGGCATTCCGAGCGATTTGATGAGCGCTTTTATTTCTTCTTCATATTCTGTTGAGATGCCACCGATAAGGTGCAGCCTCGTCTCCGGGCGCTGTCGCCAGGCGATGGCAGCCGTCTTGACGATCACATCTATGTTTTTGGCAGGCACGAGCCGGCCGAAAAAAATGAGGTTGAGGCTGTCGGCCAGCCTTTGCTCCAGAGGCTTTACAAAGTCGTCAAGGATATAGTTGGGGTAGTAGAATGACGGCAATCCGAGTTTCTCCTTAATAAAGTCGACGTAGATTTCGCCTTGGCATAGGATTCCGGAGGCCAAGCGGAATATCCGCTCTTGTTTTTTCCGATATGAATCATCTCTTTTGTTGTAGATTTCAACCATGCCGCCGTTGCGTATCTCGTATACTGATTTTCTGCCGAATAGGCGGGTGAGCCTCATCAGCATCAGTTCTATGTCGATGATTTTATCGTAGAATCCGACTATGTGCACTATTGCTTTAGGGCGGGTTATCATGCATCGGCACAATTTCAGCACGGCTCCGGCCATGTCAAGCGCATATTTGAGCGAGCCTCCGTTGCGGGCAGGCTTATCTATGCAAGATACGTTGATTCCGGCCTTGCGGTATATGTCAAGGGTCTTCAGGCAGCCTGCTTCGGCTCCTCCTATCTTGTTGTCGGGAGTGTTCTTGCCAAAAGGAGCATAGAAGATTATCTGCAGGGTATGTTTCATTGACATATTTACTTAAAATGGCTACGGCTCGATAGTTCTACGCATATCTAACGAGATAGAGAAGATTTTATTGTGTTGCCGCCCGAAGAGCGGTCAGGCAAAAAAAATAGGTGCCCGCGCGAGGGCGGGCACCTTTATGTGGATTGGGTCAGACTGACGCGGTGATTATTCAGGGCGCTTTGTCTTTTTGCCCCAGCCGTACTGAGCGGCAGCGCCGAGTTCTTCCTCGATGCGGAGCAGCTGGTTGTACTTGGCCATGCGGTCAGAGCGAGAAGCCGAACCGGTCTTGATCTGGCCGGCGTTGGTGGCTACGGCGATGTCGGCGATTGTAGCGTCCTCGGTCTCGCCAGAGCGGTGAGAGATGACAGCGGTGTAGCCGTTGCGCTGAGCGAGCTCAACTGCGCGGAGAGTCTCGGTGAGCGAACCGATCTGGTTAACCTTCACGAGGATAGAGTTGGCGCAACCCTCGTTGATGCCGCGCTGCAGATACTTCACGTTGGTCACGAAGAGGTCGTCGCCAACGAGCTGGCAGCGGTCGCCGATGAGGTCGGTGAGGATCTTCCAGCCTTCCCAGTCGTTCTCGGCCATGCCGTCTTCGATTGAGTCGATGGGGTATTTCTCAACGAGGCCCTTGAGGTAGTGAGCCTGCTCCTCAGAGGTGTATGTAGCGCCGTTCTCTTCCTTCTTGGCGCCGTTGTTGAGGTGGCTGTAGTGGTACTTGCCGTCTTCGTAGAATTCAGAAGAAGCGCAGTCGAGGCCGATGGTCACGTCCTTTCCGGGCTCGTAGCCGGCCTCCTTGATTGCGTCCATGATCACGTTGAGAGCGTCCTCGGTGCCGTTGAGGGCGGGAGCGAAGCCGCCTTCGTCGCCAACAGCGGTGGTCAGGCCGCGGCCCTTAAGCACAGCCTTGAGGTTGTGGAACACCTCGGTGCCCATGCGGATGCCTTCGCTGAATGTGGTGGCGCCGATGGGGCGGATCATGAATTCCTGGAAGCAGATGGGAGCGTCAGAGTGAGCGCCGCCGTTGATGATGTTCATCATGGGCACGGGCAGAGCGTAGCTGTTGCAGCCACCGATGTATTTGTAGAGGGGGAGGTCAAGATAGTCGGCAGCAGCCTTTGCCACAGCGAGCGAAACGCCGAGGATGGCGTTGGCGCCGAGGTTTGACTTTGTGTCGGTGCCGTCGAGAGCGAGCATCTTCTCGTCGATTGCGATCTGGTCGAGGGCGCTCATGCCGATGAGGGCGGGAGCGATCTTCTCGTTTACGTTGGCTACAGCCTTGAGCACGCCCTTGCCCATGTAGTGGGTCTTGTCACCGTCGCGGAGCTCGAGAGCCTCGTTGACGCCTGTAGACGCGCCCGAGGGAACAGAAGCACGGCCGCGTGCGCCTGATTCGAGGATTACGTCTACTTCTACAGTGGGGTTGCCGCGAGAGTCAAGTACCTGACGGCCAATGATTTTTTCAATCTTCATAACTTTTATAGATATAAATGTTGAGGTTAGTGTTTTCTACATGCAAAGATAACCATTTTTTTCCACACCGCTCACCATTTTAAGCAAAAAAAATAGCCTGATTCCGAAATTTTCGCATTTGTGATTTCTTTCCCACGCCTTTGCCCTTGGCTAAATGTCATCGCCACGCAAGGATATTTCGCCGACGGCTTTTTCGTATTTCGCCAAAGTGGTGGCTTTGGCTATGGCCTTGGCGGCTTTGCGCCCTATTTCCGGCTCAAGGCATTGCCAGAGGGGCTTCATTTTCTGTAGTATCTGGGCTTCTCCGCAAAGGCGCTCGCTGTAGGCGTGCAGGAGCGAGGCGTAGAAGTCGATGTGGCGCCTGAGCCTTTCTTCCCGGGGCCATTGCGCCTGTTGCCTCCACTCCTCGGCGAGCGAGGGGCGGGCAAGGAGCCCCCGGCCTATCATGGCTCCGTGCAGGCGGGGGTGCCGGTTGAGGATGGCATCGATGTCTGATGGCGAGCGCAGATCGCCGTTGTACACCACGGGGTGGCTGCATGCGGCGATGAATTCCGCCGCTTCGTCGGCATGGATTTCGCCGTCATACATCTGTGCGGCGGTGCGCGGATGCAATGTCACATGGCTCAGCGGGGTGGCGTTTATCGTGGGCATCAAGCTGCGCCATTGGTCGGGCGATTCAAGGCCGAGCCGCATCTTCACGGAATAGGATGCGTCAGCGTCAGCCGCAATCAAGGCGCACACTTGGGCCATGGTGTCGGCATTGACTATCATGGCCGCGCCGCGTCCCTTGCGGGTCTGCATGGGGTAGGGGCATCCGAGGTTGAGGTCTATGGCCTTGTATCCAAGATTTTTGACGGCATCTGACAGTATGTGGAATTCGTCGGCGTCTCTAAATATGATCTGCGGCGTAAGGTTTGGGATCGGCGTGGCGATTGACGCCAAGCGGGCTATGTCCTGATGCCTTGGTCGCCCTTTCTCTATGCGTATGAAGGGGGTGTAGCATCGGTCGACGGGGCCGTAGTGCCTGGCGAATGTATCGAGGTAGATGGTGTCGGTGTATCCTTGTATCGGAGCGAAATGTATTTGCATACCTTTTATTAATGCAGAATTTTATTAATGCAGAATTCTGAATGCAGAATTCAGAATTCCTTTGTTGGTAGATATATATATAGCGGGATGAATCTTGATTCATCCCGCTATATATGGTTTCATTCAGCATTCAGCATTCAGCATTCAGCATTCAGCATTCAGCATTCAGCATTCA
>CANNVE010000003.1 GCA_947525975.1 uncultured Muribaculaceae bacterium
GTCCGTGCCCTGAGCTTCAGCGAAGGTAAAGTCAGCGAAGGCAAAGTCAGCGAAGGCATACCCCCCTTGCGATCGCATTCATCTTAAGGCAGGCGCTCCGCCCGAAAGGCAGAGCCTCTGTCGGCGCTATGATCAGCATCCTGCCGCATGCGCAAAGCCCGAAATCCCTTCCTGCCGGCTTCTCCCTATCGGCAAAAGGCCTGTCAGTGACAAGAATGAAGCGGCCGCCGAGGGCTTCGGCCTCAAGCCTTATCTGCTTTTCTCGCTTGCTTATGAACGGAGATGCCAGCACGCCCCCGTTGGCGGCAGTGTGCAGCCACGCATCCCTGTTTGCTGCAAAAGCGGTATCAGAGTCAGCCCTGTGCACCACCACTTGCTCCTTGAAAGGATTGTCGAGAAGCTGCATATTGCCGTAGGCAGAGCAAGCCGTGCCGTCGATGGTCAGATTGCTGCGGCGCTCAAAGAAAGACGGATTGTCGCGGCGCACGGCCAACCGGTAAGGATTCTCCCTAATGTATGTGTAGATTGTGTCTAAATTTCGCCCCGGTTTCAGTATCTGGTCATTGAATCCGTGCTCAAAGATGGCGGTCATTCCGGTCAGGTTGTTGACTATGCTCTTTATAATGGCTATCTTCCGGCCCAGGATTTCATCCATCTCATGCTCCACGCACAGAAGCAGATGTATGTGGTCGGGCATGATGGCGTATTGGTAAAGCCTCAGCGCCGGGTGTATGGCGCTTATTTGCCGCAAGGCAATCTTCACAGCCTCTCCAAGCTCTGTGCAAGCGATGTATGGGGCTCCCGGCTGGCCCGGACGGATAGCGCTGCTGCCCGCCAATCTTCCGAAAGGCGGCATCTCCGGGCTCTTCATCAGAGTGATGTGATAGATGCACCTTGAGCGGTAGTCATGCCATCGGGCCCGGTAGTTACTGCTCATGGAAGTGAAGATTTAGGAAAAAGCCTCGCTGAAGCTCGGCTCTGTAACAAAAAATAATTATAGATAAATTGGGAAGGAAGGCTTCAGCCGCTTTTTTTTGTCTGTGGCCTGAGCTTCAGTGAAGGCAAAGCTTCAGCGAAGGCATTTAATGCACCTTGCCCCAGCTGCTGCGGTCGAGATTGCGGTAGCTGGCTGCCTCGCGCACGTGGGCCGGCTTCACCTCCGGGCTGCCGTCGAGATCGGCTATCGTGCGCGCCACCTTCAGGATGCGGTCGTAGGCGCGGGCGCTCATGTCATGCTTTATCATCAGCGTTTCGAGTATCTTGCGGCTTTCATCGTCGAGCTTCACCCATTTTTTCAGCAGGCGGCTGCTCATCTGCGCGTTGCAGTGCACGCCAGGCTCATCGCGGAAGCGGCTTTCCTGTATGGCGCGGGCTTTGATCACGCGCTGCCGTATTGACTCGCTCCGCTCGCCTGATCCCCGCTCAGAGAGCTTCTCAAACGGCACGGGCAGTATCTCGCACTGTATGTCGATGCGGTCAAGCAAAGGCCCTGATATGCGGTTGAGGTATTTGGCCACGGCGCCCGCAGAGCATGTGCAGGCTTTTGTGGGATGGTTGTAGTATCCGCACGGACAGGGATTCATCGAGGCCACAAGCATGAATCCCGCCGGATAGTCAACATTGTATTTGGCTCTGGATATGGTGATGGTGCGGTCTTCGAGCGGCTGACGGAGCACTTCGAGCACACCGCGCGAAAATTCCGGAAATTCGTCGAGGAAGAGGATGCCGTTGTGTGCCAGGGATATTTCGCCCGGCCTGGGGTTGTTGCCTCCGCCAACGAGAGCCACCGGCGAAATCGTGTGGTGAGGCGAGCGGAACGGACGCGCCGCCATCAGCGAAGTGCCTCGCCGCAGCGCTCCGGCCACGGAGTGTATCTTTGTGGTCTCCAATGCCTCGCGCAGCGTGAGCGGAGGCATTATCGAAGGAAGGCGCTTGGCCATCATCGACTTGCCTGACCCGGGAGGACCCACGAGCAGTATGTTGTGGCCGCCGGCGCATGCCACCTCAAAAGCCCTCTTCACGTTTTCCTGGCCGCAGACATCGCTGAAATCGTCTTCAAACCGGGTGCTTGCCCGCGCGAACTCCTCGCGCGTGTTGACCGTGGTGGGCTCTATCTCCTCATTTCCGGCAAGGAACTCCACCACCTGGCGCAGATTGTCGGCGCCGTAGACCTCAAGATTATTGACGGTGGCAGCCTCCACCGCATTGGCCTTGGGCAATATCATTCCCTTGAATCCCATCTCGCGGGCCTTTATGGCCATGGGCAGCACACCCCTCACGGGCAAAAGGCTGCCATCGAGCGAAAGCTCGCCCATGATCATGTAGGTGCCCTGCTCGGGTACAGGACGCAGCAGCTCGGCGCCTGCGAGGATGCCGATGGCTATTGGCAGGTCATAGGCCGCGCCCTCCTTGCGCACATCGGCGGGGGCGAGATTGACTATCGTGGAGCGGTGCGGAAATATGTATCCGCTCTGCTTTATGGCCGAGCGCACGCGCTCGAGGCTCTCCTTGACGGCTGTGTCTGGCAGGCCCACCATGGTGAAGGAAGCGCCGATGTCGACCGACACCTCGATTGTGATGACGATAGCGTCGATGCCCTGCACGGCCGCACCTTCGATCTTGACGAGCATAATTATCCGATTTAATGTGGCTAATACCACAAAATTAGGCAAAATAAGCAAGAAAACAAAGAATTCTTTGAAAAAATTTGGAAGTTTCGACAATTCTCGCTAACTTTGCACTCGCAATGGCGGGATAGCTCAGTTGGTTAGAGCGTCGGATTCATAACCCGGAGGTCCCGAGTTCAATTCTCGGTCCCGCTACGAAGGAGAGCCCAACGGCCCTCCTTTTTTTATATGCGCATAATAACGGTCCAGGCGGCCTCATTGAGGCCGCCTGGACCGTTATTTGTGGTGTTGGGGGTCAGAAGCGGTATGCGATGCCGAAGGCGATGGGGAGCTTCGACCAGTCGTCGACGTATTGGTACTTAACCTCGAAGCTGCCTACGAGATTGCGAGTAAGTTCGTATTCAAAGCCAAGACCTGCGTTGAAGAGGAATCTGCCCTCTGAATTGTCGCTGTGAAATTCAACTCCGTCGATATCAATGTCGATGTCTCCGCCGTCATAGTTGAGGTGCGCGTAGCCGAGGCCTACGATGGGATACATATTGAATCGGGGCGCTACCTTGAACATGTAGTGGGCGTTGGCGATCAGGTCAAACTGGCTCATGCCCTTATTCTTGGTTATGTAGTCGATGTCGCCTTCCAGACGGATCTTGTCGGTGAGGGTGTACTGGAATTTGCCGCCGAAGCCGAAATTGGTCGATGAATAATGGCTTTCAAGCGAAGGGACAGCCATCAGGGTGAAGCCGGCTGCCATCTGGCCTCTTTGAGCGTAAGCGCCTATCGCCATGATAGCGACGAAGAGCAGGGTAAAGATTTTCTTCATTTTGCTTTGATTTTTTGTTTGGTTTTACACTGAAACGTTGAGCGCCTTTTGCAGGCGCGTTCATGTAAGAAACAAAGGCTGTGGGCAAAATGTTCAGCTCCGCTTGGCAAAAATGTCAGACCGGGCCTTGGAATGCCGGTGGGCAGGCTTTCAGAAGAGGGAGTTCTGCGGGTCGCGCGCCATGTTGAGGTGGCTGTAGGCCAAAGATGTGACTTCGCGGCCGCGCGGTGTGCGCTTTATGAATCCTTCCTTGATCAGGAACGGCTCGTAGACCTCTTCTATCGTGCCCGGATCCTCGCCAAGGGCTGTGGCTATGGTGGTGAGCCCCACCGGGCCTCCGCCAAATTTATTGATGATGGTGGTGAGGATCTTGTTGTCGATCTCATCGAGGCCATATCGGTCTATGTTGAGCGCTTCGAGGGCGTATTTGGTGATCTTGGGCTCGATGACGCCTGTGCCCTTGACTTGCGCGAAATCGCGCACGCGTCGCAGCAGGGCGTTGGCTATGCGCGGAGTGCCGCGAGAGCGCAGCGACACCTCCATGGCTGCCTCCTCGGTGCACTGCACGCCCAGCAGGCGCGCCGACCGCAGCACTATGCGCTGCAGCACCTTGTGGTCGTAGTATTCAAGATGGCAGTTGATGCCGAATCGCGCTCTCAACGGCGATGTCAGCAAGCCGCTGCGAGTGGTGGCGCCCACAAGGGTGAATGGGCTCAGGCTCAGCTGCACCGAGCGCGCTCCGGGGCCCTTGTCGATCATGATGTCGATGCGGAAGTCCTCCATGGCCGAGTAGAGGTATTCCTCCACCACGGGGCTCAGGCGGTGGATCTCGTCGATAAACAGCACGTCGTTTTCTTCAAGCGAAGTGAGGATTCCGGCCAGGTCTCCCGGCTTGTCAAGCACAGGCCCCGAAGTGATCTTCATGCCCACGCCGAGCTCATTGGCGATGATGCCTGATAGGGTAGTCTTTCCGAGGCCGGGAGGCCCGAAAAGCAATGTATGGTCAAGGGGCTCGCCCCTTTTGCGGGCAGCCTCGACGAATATCCTCAGGTTCTCCACAATCTTGTCCTGGCCGCTGAATGCGCCGAATGCGCTCGGGCGCAGTGCTTTTTCGTATTCGCGTTCCGAAGCCGTGTTGCGTATGTCAAATTCTTCGCTCATCAGGAGTATTGAAAAAATCTACTTAAGTTTGCCGGCAATCTTCTCGTAGATGGCCTCGGGGCGTATGCCCGTGAGGCACAGCCAGTCGCCTCGGTGGCATTTCTTGTTGCCGAAGACCGAGCATGGGCGGCATGGCAGCGGCAGCTGCACCATGTCGCTTTCGCTCTGGTGCCATCCCTTGAATCCGCAGTAGAAGTGTGTGGCTCCCCACACGCTCACCGTGGGGGTGCGCGTCAGGGCTGCCAGGTGCATGTTGGCGCTGTCCATGGTCACGATCACGTCGATGTGGCTCAGCAGCGCCAGCTCGGCCTTGAAGCCATAGCGCTTGCCGGCGAGCGATGTGACGCAGGGATATTTCGCTGCCCAAGCCTCGGCCACAGCCTGCTCTTCGGCGCCGGCGCCGAAGATGAATATGCGGCAGTCGGCGCGGTCGGCCACCATGCCCACCACCGTCTCCATCATCTCCACCGGATATATCTTCCCGCGATGGGCCGCGAAAGGCGCGAATCCCACCCATTTCTGGCCCTCGGGCTTCGGTGCGCTTATGGCGGCGAAGTCAGAGGCCGGAGCCTTGCCGTCGCCGTAGAGGCCGTTGAATTTAAGGTCTATGGGGTACCCGGCCTTGAAAAATGCCTCGCGGTATCTGGCTCTTGACGATGTCAGCGGCAGCATCACCTTGCTCTCTCGGCGCGTGAGGGCGCGCTTATGGCTGCGTCCCTTGTTGATGACAGACACCTTCATGCCCCGCAGGCGGCCGAACACGCGCATCAGCTTGGTGCGCAGCACATCGTGCAGGTCTATGAGCGCCGTAGGACTATAGCGGTCGGCAAGCTCTCCTATGAGCCTGTGCATGCCCTTTATGCCCGTGTAGTCGGTCTTGATGTCTACGCCTTCGACCACGAGATTGGCCGGGGCGTTGACAAACATTTCCGTGATCTGCTTGCGCGTCACCATCACGAATCGCGTGCGCGGATAGCACAGGCAAGCGCTGTAGAGCACGGGGATGGTCATGGCCACGTCGCCAAGGGCCGAGAATCTGACCACAATGGCCGTCGCATCCCAATCGGCTGCGCTATTTCGCGCCATAGAGCACAGGATTGGTGTCGGGGTCGTTGTACATCTTCATCTGCCTGTACACCTTCATGTATTTCCTTCCGGCCTCGATGTCGGCCAGCAGCTGGTCTATGGCCGAGATAAGGTCTTCTTTCTGCTCAAGCAGCACATCGAGCTTGGCGCGGCATTTGGCTATGTGGTCGGCGGCAGCGTCGGTGCGGCTTGTCTCAGCCTGCATGTGGTAGATCTTCAGGGCCAGGATCGACAGGCGGTCAAGGGCCCAGGCCGGGCTTTCGGTGTTGATTGTGGCGTCGGGCAGGGGAGTCACGTCGGCGTATCGGCGGCGGAAATATGTGTCTAGCTCTTCCACCATGTCGGTGCGCTCCTGATTCGAGCGGTCGATGCGGCGCTTGATGCCGAGTGCCTCCACGGGGTCGATCTGCGGATCGCGTATGATGTCTTCGAGGTGCCATTGCACGGCGTCGATCCAGTTTTTGGCGTATAGGGTGTAGTCGATCAGAGCCGGATCATAGGGATTGTTGATCGGGGCGTCGACATGGTCGGTCTTGTGGTAGTCCTCAGTGGCGCGAGCGAATACGCTGAATGCGTTTTTTGCGAAATTGCTCATATTCAAAATATTGGTTTTGGTGGCTTTGTGAGCCGTTATGTTTTAAGGAGCGGGGTCAATCATCAGAGGCCAGAGCCTTGATTTTGCTTGAGATGTAGGGTGTCGATTTCACCTCGTCGGCGCGTCGGAAATATTCCAGGGCCTGACGGCGCCTGCCTTCGAGGTCGGCAATGTTGGCAAGGCAGAGCAGGGCGTCGAAGCATCGCGGATCTATGTCGAGAATCCTGCGCCAGCAGTCGCAGGCGGCGGCTGTCTGGCCGGTGAGCATGTATCCGTCGGCGAGGGTGAGCATGAATCCGATGTTGCGAGGCGCGCCTTTCAGCATCTTTTGCGCGTAGGCCACCATCTGCGGGCCGTTGCGGCGCGATGCGTAATAGCGCAGCAGGTATGCGTCGAGCGGGCGCTCCATCCATTTGTTCTCGCGCGCCGCCTGCAGCATGAAGCGCTCATACATCATGCCTCGGCCCACGGCGTATGACTGCCTCTGCACGTCGGTGAGCACCGAATCGAGCGGCACGCCGTAGCGCATGGCCTTCTCCAGCAGTTCCATGGGCCTCACAGAGTCTCCGAGCATCTCGTAGGCCACGATTCCGCGCCCGTAAGGCTCGGCCAGCTCAGGCCGCTCCGAGATCATCAGATTGCACATCGCAGCCGCGCTTCCCCATTCTTTGTATTGGAAAAAGCGGTCGGCCTTGACTTTGGCGTTGTCGTATTTCGATTGGGCCGCAGCCCCCGATGCGCACGCCAAAAAGATAATCACTATGAGCAACAATCGATGCATGGTCAATAGATTCGGATGTCTCTACCGCAAAGGTAATAAATAATTTTGGATTTCCTAATATAATCATCTGTCATTCCTGGCTCACCCTTGCGCGTCGATGAAGGGCTTGAGCAGGGCGTTGAGTTGGTCGGCCTCTACGAGGAAGCCGTCGTGGCCGAATGGCGAGTCGATCTCGGCGTATCGGGCGGCGGGTATCATCGATGCGAGGCGGCGCATCTCTTCGGGGGTGAAGATTATGTCGGTGGTGAGGCCGATGACCAGGGTGGGGCAGGCTATGGCCGAAAGGGCGGCTTCGAGGCCTCCGCGGCCGCGGCCTGCGTGGTGAGTGTCAAACGATTGCAGGATGGCCATATAGCTGTAGGCGTCAAACCGGCCTACGAGTTTCTTGCCCTGATAGCGCTGATATGTGCAGGCGCGGTGGTCGGGCGCGAGGTAGTCTTCGGCCTGCGGGTCTTGCTGGGTGATGTTGTAACCCTTTCCGCCTCGGTAGGTGAGCAGCCCGATGGCTCTGGCGGCTGCAAGGCCTTTGGCGCCGCCTCCGGGGCGGTCTTCGGCGTATGTGGGGTCGCTCAGGATGGCCATGCGCTGGGTCTCGTCGATGGCTATGGTCCATGGCGATGCGTATGCGTCAGTGGCTATAAGCGCCAGGCGCTCTATGCGCTGGGGCTGCATCACGGCCCACTCCACAGCCTGGAATCCGCCCACCGAGCTGCCTACGAGGGCGTGGATGCGGCCTATGCCGAGAGCGTCGGCGAGGATGATGTGCGCCCTCACGATGTCGCGCATCGTGTATTTGGGGAATTTGCTGTAGTATGGCTTCCCGGTGGCCGGATTCTCGCTCATCGGGCCGGTGGTGCCGTAGCATGATCCTATGATGTTGGCGCAGACGATGAAGTATCTCGCAGGGTCGAGAAATCTGCCTTCGGCCACTGTGCCGGGCCACCAGTCGGCCACGTCGCTGTTGGCCGTGAGCGCATGGCACACCCACACCACATTGTCCTTGGCGTCGTTGAGAGTGCCGAAGGTGTGGTAGGCAATTTCGAGCCGGGGCAGCGATCCGCCCATTTCCAGCTCGAATGGCTCGGGATGCAGGTAATGTTTCATCTATCGCAGCATTGTTGATACGCGCACCAGGGCGTCGACGAACGCGTCGGCCTCGGCCATCGTGTTGTAGACGCCGAATGACGCCCTCACGCAGCCCTCTATGCCGAGAGCCTTCATCAGGGGCTGCGCGCAGTGGTGGCCTGTGCGCACGGCCACGCCGAGCTTGTCGAGCAGCAGGCCCACGTCGTAATGGTGCTCGCCCTCGATGTTGAATGATATCACTGGCGATTTGTCGGCGGCGTTGCCGTAGATCTTCAAGCCGGGAATCTCTGCGAGCATGCGCTCTTGCGTGTGCCTCATCAGGGCCACCTCGTGGCGCTCTATATCTTCGATGCCTATCGAGTCGATGTATTCAAGCGCTTTGCGCAGGGCGGCAATGCCCACGAAGTCGGGGGTGCCGGCCTCGAACTTGAAGGGGAGCTCGGCGTAGGTGGTGCCCTCGAATGACACGTGGGCTATCATCTCGCCGCCGCCCTGGTATGGGGGCATCATCTTCAGCAGGTGCTTTTTGCCGTAGAGCACTCCCACGCCTGTGGGGCCATACATCTTGTGGGCCGAGAATGCGTAGAAGTCAGCGTCGAGGTCTTGCACGTCGATGCGCATGTGGGGCGAGGCCTGGGCGCCGTCGATAAGCACGGGCACCCCGCGGCTGTGAGCCTCGGCTATCATGCTCTTGACCGGATTGACCGTGCCGAGCACGTTCGACACATGGCACATCGCCACAAGGCGCGTGCGCTCGTTGAAGAGCGATGCGTACACGTTGAGGTCGAGCTCGCCACGGGCATTTACGGGCACTACCCTCAGCATGATGCGCTTGCGGCTGCCGAGCAGCTGCCAGGGCACTATGTTGGAGTGATGCTCCATGACGGTGAGGATGATCTCATCGCCGTTTTCGAGCAGACGCCCGTAGGACGAAGCCACAAGGTTGATGGCCTCGGTGGTGCCGCGGGTGAAGATCACCTGCTCGGGCGCAGGTGCGTTGATGTAGCGCGCCACAGCCCTGCGCGTGGCTTCCTGTGCGTCGGTGGCCTCCTGCGAGAGGGTGTGCACGCCACGGTGCACATTGGCCTTGGCCGAGGTGTACATGCGGCTTATCTCGTCGACCACCTGCCTTGGCGTCTGCGACGTGGCGGTGTTGTCGAGGTATATCAGAGGCCTTCCGTTGATCTGACGGTCGAGTATGGGGAAGTCCCGCCTTATTTTTTCAATATCCATGATTCTGTGAGTCTCATAAGTTTCCGCAGGCCTTATAGGTTGTCCTGGCATAAGCTGTCCTGGCAGGCCGAGCAAAGGTCATTGTGGCCCGCGAGGCGGCGCTCCACCAGCTGGCGCAGGCGGCTCTGGAGGGCGGGGATCGAAATGGAGTCGATCACGTCGGCCATGAATGCCTGCATCAGCATCATCTTTGCCTCGGCCTCGGGAATGCCGCGCGAGCGCATGTAGAAGAGGGCCGTTGCGTCGAGCTGGCCCACAGTGGCGCCGTGGCTGCATTTCACTTCGTCGCAGTATATCTCAAGCTGCGGGCGGGTATACATCTTCGCCTCCTTGCTTGCGAGTATGTTGCGGTTGCTCTGGTAGGCGTTGGTGTATTTCGCCTCTTCGTCCACGACGATAGATCCGTAGAATGAGCCTTTGGCTTCGTCGTCGAGGATGTATTTAAACACTTGGTTGCTCTCGCATTTGGGCGAGTGGTGGCGCACAGTCGTGCGGTTGTCTACAGTCTGCTTTCCGCCTGCTATGGCCATGCCGCCGATGCGGCATCTTGCCCGCTGCCCGGGGATGTCGATGTCGTATTCGTTGCGTGTGCGGCCGCACATCAGGGTGATGCCGTCGGCCACCAGCTCGGCGTCGTCAGATAGGCTGGCGTATGTGTTGCAGAGGCGGCCTGTGTCGGAATTCGACTCTTCGAGCTCGCAATAGTCGAGCCTTGCGCCTGCGCCGAGGAATATCTCGGTCACTTGGCAGCAGAGCGAGGGGGCAGAGCCGGAGGCAGTGTGGTCGCAGCAGAGCACAGAGGCGCGCGCGCCCTCCTCGAGGCATATAAGCACCCTTCTTGGCGTTAGCAGCGGTGCCGAGGGATTGAGCAGGTTCACGATCTGCAGAGGCTTCTCCAGAACCACTCCCTTGGCTATGTGCACAAACAGGCCGTCCTGCGCGAGCAGCGTGTTGAGCATCGTTACGGCGTTGTGGGGGTGGGCTGCAGCCAGTGTGTTGTAGTATCTCCCAACCAGGTCAGGATCGGCCTCGGCCGCTTTCGCGAGCGAAGTCACAGTCACGCCGGCGGGCAGGTTGCGCAGCAGGCTCGATGTGGGCCTGAAAGCGTCATTGACCACCAATGCCAGCAAGGTGGAGATATTGGGCAGGCCGCATTTGAAGGCTTCGGCGGCGTCTGCCGCGAAAGGCACGCGGTTGATGTTCACTCCGTAGTCGGGAGCGAGCATGTCGGGCAGGGAGGTCACATCGAAGCTTTCAGCGCCGATTTTGGGCAGGTCAAGCCCCGTGATGGCCTTGAAAGCCTCGGGCCTGGGCCGGTTTAGCACCTCGGGGGCGTGACCGCACACCTCGGCGGCGTGGTCGCGGTATAGGGTTATGTATTGTTGCAGTGCATCCATGGGGCTTCCCTCCTATTGGTTTTGCTCCTTGATCCAGTCATAGCCTTTCTCTTCGAGCTCCAGGGCCAATTCAGGGCCTCCGCTGTGCACGATGCGGCCCTTGTAGAGGATGTGCACGAAGTCAGGCTTGATGTAGTCAAGCAGTCGTTGGTAGTGGGTGATCACTATGGTTGCGTTCTTGTCGGTCTTAAGTTTGTTGACGCCTCCGGCCACGATGCGCAGGGCATCGATGTCGAGTCCGGAGTCAGTCTCGTCGAGAATCGACAGCTTTGGCTCAAGCACGGCCATCTGGAAGATCTCGTTGCGCTTCTTCTCGCCACCCGAAAAGCCTTCGTTGACAGAGCGTGACGCGAGTTTGTTGTCAAGCTCCACGATGGCGCGCTTCTGCCTCATCATCTTCAGGAATTCGCTGGCCGAAAGAGGCTCTTCGTTAAGGTATTTGCGCTTTGCGTTGACGGCTGCCCGCATGAAGTTGACCATCGACACGCCGGGAATCTCCACGGGGTATTGGAATGAAAGGAACAGGCCCTCGTGTGAGCGATCCTCCGGGGGCATGCCCAGGAGCTCCACGCCGCCGAGCTTTGCCTCGCCGCCGTAGACGGTGAATCGCGGGTCGCCCGACAGCACTCCGGCGAATGTGCTTTTGCCCGATCCGTTGGGGCCCATTATGGCGTGCACCTCTCCGGGCCTTACGGTGAGGTCGATGCCTTTGAGTATCTCTTTGTCTCCGATGCCGGCCCTCAGGCCGCGCACTTCAAGCAGATTTTCGTTTTGCATATGTTGTAGTCGTTTTTTTTCGGTTGGGTTAAGCCAGTGGGTCAGCCCACGCCCCCTTCGATGGTGATAGAGAGCAGGCGCTGGGCCTCAACGGCGAATTCCATGGGCAGTTTGTTCATCACCTCTTTGGCGTATCCGTTCACGATCAGGCCAATGGCCTCTTCGGTGGATATGCCTCGCTGATTGCAGTAGAAGATCTGGTCTTCAGATATCTTTGAGGTTGTGGCTTCGTGCTCCACGATGGCCGAGTCATTGTGCACGTCGATGTAGGGGAATGTGTGCGCACCGCAGGTCTGGCTCAGCAGCAGAGAGTCGCACTGTGTGTAGTTGCGCGCTCCTTCGGCTCCTGGCGCCACGCGCACCAGTCCGCGGTAGGAATTCTGGCTGTGCCCGGCCGAGATGCCTTTTGACACGATCGTAGAGCGCGTGTTTCGGCCTATGTGTATCATCTTTGTGCCGGTGTCGGCCTGCTGGCGGTTGTTGGTCACGGCCACGGAGTAGAATTCTCCCACCGAGTTGTCGCCCTTGAGTATGCATCCGGGGTATTTCCAGGTGATGGCCGATCCGGTCTCTACCTGGGTCCACGATATTTTTGACGCTTCGCCGCGGCATAGTCCGCGCTTGGTCACGAAGTTGTATACGCCGCCGCGTCCCTCCTTGTCGCCGGCGTACCAATTCTGCACCGTGGAGTATTTCACCTCGGCGCGGTCTTCGACTATTATTTCTACGATGGCCGCGTGGAGTTGGTTTTCGTCGCGCATGGGAGCCGTGCATCCTTCGAGGTATGACACGTATGAGTCATCGTCGGCCACTATCAGGGTGCGCTCAAACTGGCCTGTGCCGGCGGCGTTGATGCGGAAATATGTAGAGAGCTCCATCGGGCATCTCACGCCCTTGGGGATATAGACGAACGATCCGTCGCTGAACACGGCTGAATTCAGTGCCGCGAAGAAGTTGTCGGTCGCCGGCACCACCTTGCCCAGGTATTTGCGCACAAGGTCGGGATAGTCGCGCACGGCCTCCGAGAATGAGCAGAAGATTATGCCGAGCTCGGCAAGTTTTTCCTTGTGGGTGGTGTGCACCGAAACGGAGTCCATCACGGCGTCGACAGCCACGCCGGTCAGCTTTTTCTGCTCTTCGAGCGAGATGCCGAGCTTATTGAAAGTGTCCACGAGTTGCGGGTCAACCTCGTCGAGGCTCTTGGGCCCTTCTTTTTTCTGCTGCGGGGCGGCGTAGTAGCTTATCTCCTGATAGTTGATGTCGGGGATGTCGAGGTGTGCCCATCGGGGCATCGACATATTGAGCCATTGGCGGAAGGCCTTGAGCCTGAAGTCGAGAAGCCACTGCGGCTCGCCCTTCTTTTTCGAGATAAGGCGCACCACGTCTTCCGACAATCCTTTGGGGATTATGTCAGTGTCGATGTCAGTGACGAAGCCGTATTTGTATTCGCCGTCGCTTTCGCCAAGGATATCGGCATTTTTCTTATTTTCGTTGTCGCAATTCTGCATGCTGATGTTTTGATGATATAGTGTCTTTGTTTTCAACGCGCCGGGACGGCGGTATGTTCGCCCCGGCAGGTCAGGTCTTGTCTGAGAATATGTTTTTGACAGTTGGCGATCCCATGATCCTCGGTGCCATCTTGCACACGCGCTCGGCCCATACGCCCTTTGGCATCATGTCGGGGGCCATGGCTCCCCACAGGTTCATGGCCAGGCTCAGGCAGAAGATGAAGAGAAACAGCTTGAAAATCGCTCCGCAGAGGCGGTCGAGAAATCCTATCTGCATCTTTTTGGCGGCAGCCCTGATGAGGCGTGCCAACGCCCAGGCCGCGAAATAGGCAGTGACGAACACCATCACGTAGGCGAGCACCGTGAGCACGGCCCGGCTTGACCCGCTCTCGGCCATCGAGCCCAGCCAGTAAGCCGCCTGGTGGCCGAATATGCGGCAGGCAACCACTCCCAGCACTATGCCGGCTATAGATCCCAGCTGGGCTATGAGGCCGGCGATGGCGCCCCAGACGATCGCTATCAGAGAGAAGATTATCAGGAATATCTCAAATGTTGACATCTATCGAATGTTTGTGCCTGCAAAATTAGTGATTTTTTTGGAAATAACCATAATGCGGCGCCTATTCGAGGCGGCAGCCTGAGAGCAGCGGCGATGTAAGGTTCAGGGCCAGTCGGCCTTGGTCGTCATTGCGCACGTAGGCCAGCAGCCTGCCACCGTGGGCGCGGCGGCTTGCCGTCTTGTTGGGGCCCATATCAGCGTTGTCGGCTGTCTCCAGGGCGAGCAGGGAGCCGGCCTCCATGCGGCAGGTGATCTTGTTGTCGGCGAGGGTCACGAGGCGCCCGTCTTCGTCGACCACCTCTATCAGCACGTGGTTGATGGCTCCGGGCTCTGTGCTCTGCTCGCCGTCGATTCTGGCTCTGATGGCGTATGGCCTGCCCGATGTCTCTATCGCGGCGCTCGACAGTTCATTGCCGTCGGCGTCGCAGCCTATGGCCGCAAGGCGTCCGGGAGCGAAAGGCATATCCCAGTATATCATGCCCGTAGCGTTGTCGTATGGCTTGGTCTCTCCCACCTGCTTGCCGTCGAGCATGAGCCGGGCGTAGGGGGCGTTGGTGTAGCAGACCACTCTCACGGCTTGTCCCTCGTCGTAGTTCCACACTGCGGGAGCGTCGATCGATAGCATGGGGCGTCCCTTGCGGTCTTTGCCTCCGTTCCTGACGGGGTAGGCGCCAACGTATGTGAAAGGCTCGTCGAGCCAAAGCGATGCGCGGAATTGTCCCCTCGGCTTCGCGAGGCCGGTGAAGTCGAGCAGGCCTGTGTGCAGGCCGCGCGATGGCCATCTGCCTGACTCGCCCAGATAGTCGATGCCTGTCCAGAGGAATTGCCCGAATATGAAGTCGTTGTCTTTCACGGCCCTCCATTGGTCATAGCCTACGCCCGTCTCGCTGCCGTATATCACACGGTCGGGATAGGCGGCATGGTCGGCGGCGTAGCGGCTTTCGGTGTAGTTGTAGCCGCAGATGTCGATGGCGTCGGGATATTCCGTCTGGTTTGACATCACCACTCCGGCCATGGCGCCTGTGGTGGGGCGCGAGTCGTCGACAGCCTTCACGCATGCGTTGAGGCGCTTTGCTATCGTGCCTATGCGCTCGGCCGAGGGAGCCTTGGGGTCATAGCCGCCGTACATGGGCTGGCTGATGGCCGATCCGTCGCCGTCGAGCACAGGGTGGGAGTAGGGGTCGTTGGGGTAGTCTACCTCATTGCCTATGCTCCAGAGGAATATGCAGGGGTGGTTGCGGTCGCGCCGCACCATGTCGGTGATGTCGCGCTCTATCCACTCTTCGAAGAAGTCATATGAGCCTTCAAAGGCGGGGGTGCCGGCGTTCCAGCCCTCCACCCATTTGCGCTTGGGGAATTCCCACTCGTCCGACACCTCGTCCATCACCAGAAGGCCGAGTTCGTCGCACAGGTCATAAACGTCGGGCGCCTGCGGATTGTGGCTCATGCGCAATGCGTTCACCCCTAGGTCCTTGAGGTTGGCCAGGCGTCGCCTCCACACCTCCTTCGGCACCACGGCGCCGAGCGCTCCGGCATCGTGGTGTATGCACACGCCCTTCACCTTCATATTGCGCCCGTTGAGGCTGAATCCATGGTCAGGGCTGAAATCGAGGGTGCGCAGGCCCACAGTCTCTGTGTTGTGGTCGATTGCCTTGCCATCGTGCAGCAGGGTGGTTTCAAGCCGGTAGAGATACGGGTCGTCTATGTCCCAGAGGCGGGGATTCTTCACTTTGAGGTCGAGATTGGCCATGCCGTCTTTCACTCGGACTTGGCCCGATGCCACTTTTTTGCCTGCGGCGTCATAGAGCGCGGCCTCTACTTTCTGCGATGTCTGCGGGTTGTCGATCTTCGCCTCTACCCTTACTGTGGCAGCCTTGTCGGTGATGCCTGTGGCCTTCCAGCCCACTCCCCAGAGCGAGAAATGGCTCTCGGGGGCGGTCACCAGGTATACGTCGCGGTATATGCCCGAGCCGGTGTACCAGCGCGAGTCGGCCTGCCGGCTGTGGTCTACGCGCACGGCTATTACGTTTTCTCCCTCGTGGAGGTAGGGGGTGAGGTCGTAAAGGAATGATACGTATCCGTTGGGGCGATGGCCGAGATGATGGCCGTTGACATACACGTCGCTGCGGTTGTAGACACCCTCGAAATAGACATATCGCTTGGCCTGGGATGAGTCCACGTCAAAAGTTTTCCTGTACCAGGCCACGCCTCCGGGCAGATAGCCCTGGCAGCTGGCGAGGGTGGGAGAGGGAAGGCCTTCGATGCTCCAGTCATGCGGCAGGTTCACTTCGCGCCATTTGGCGTCGGCGTATTCGGCGTTTCGGGCGAGGCTGTCATCGGCGAGGCTGAATTTCCAGCCGGAATTGAAATTCCGAGCGTCGCCAAAACCCGGGCCGTAGGCCCAAGCGCACGTGGATGCTAAAATCGATATGGCCATGGCGGCCTGCCTAAGTATCTTCATGGATTGATTGAAATTTAGTTATAAGATTTATAAAATTTATTAAGGCTTATAAGACTTATAAGATTCATTTCGCGCTTTTGCCCGTTAGCGCCTCGAACTGCGGCACACGCCCGCAGCTGTGGAATGCTCGCTCCCAATAGGGGTCGCTCAGGCGGCTCACCATCACGCCGCGCGACGACGAGGCGTGCAGCATGCAGTCTTCGCCCACATAAAGCCCCACGTGGCTCACCTTGCGGCTGCCTCGGGCATGGAAAAAGACGAGGTCGCCGGGCTTGAGATCCTTGCGCTTGATCTTGCGGCAGGCCTCGGCCTGCTTGGCCGAGTTGCGTGGCAGCTTTATGCCGAGCGAGCTGTTGAATGCCTCCATGATGAAGCCCGAGCAGTCGGTGCCCTTGCGCTTTTGGCTGCGTCCGTATTTGTAGGGTGTGCCCTGCCAGGAATACGCCTCGTCGAGCAGGAGCCTTGTGCAAGATCCGGCAGGTGGCATCATCGCCATCAGTTGCTCCTGCAGCTCTGCGAGAATAAAAGCCTCGGCCGAGTCGCATTCATACTCGGTGGCGAGGATGTCGTCGTCATAGACATTTGATGATGGGCGTGATGCGCCGCATGCCGCGAAGAGCCCGCATATCAGCAGGCTCATGGCCGCGCGAATGATTTTTTTCATACGCAAATGTAGCGAAAAATTCGGAATTGTCGGTCCGAAAAATCCTAAAAAGGCGAGCGCCCGGCGCCCATAGAGCCAAAACACCATCAATTAGCCTTTTAAATGCAAAAAATTAAACCTAATTATTGAAATTTTATTAATCGTTAGCGTCATTGGCGAAAGTGAGTTAAATATGAGGTAGTCAATGAAATATTTTATTATCTTTGCATAGGGAAAAGGGATGATTTCACAATTGCAAATTTTAAATTTTGCATTTTAAACCAATCATTATCCCGATTGTCATAAAAATATGAATCAACCAAATCGCATCAATCAACAAAAAAACATACGATAGACTATGAAAAAAATCTGGAACTTCGCGCTGTGCGCCACTGCTTGCGCAGCCGCGCTTTTCGCAGTGTCAATGGCTTCGGGGAGCGCATCTATGGTGCCTCCGCCCGCTGACCAGGAGGCATTTGTGAACGCCGCCGAGAGCACCATCAACGGTGTTGTCTCGGTCAAGAGTTTCGCCACCCCGCGCCAAATGGCCAATCCATACGCTGCTGACCCCTTCTTTGAGTTTTTCTTCGGAGGCGGAGGCCGCTCGCAGCAGCCCCAGCAGCCTCGCGAGGAGGGAGACAGGCAGATAGGCCTCGGATCGGGCGTTATAATCAGTGAGGACGGATACATCGTCACCAACAACCATGTGATAGCCGACGCCGAGCGTCTGGAGGTCACTCTCAACGACAACCGCAACTACGATGCTGTGGTCATCGGCACCGACCCTGCCACTGACCTGGCCCTCATAAAGATCGAGGCCCCTGACCTGCACGTGATCCCGATGGGCAACAGCGAGGATCTGCGCGTGGGCGAGTGGGTGCTCGCCGTCGGCAATCCCTTCGGATTCACCTCTACCGTGACCTCCGGCATCGTCAGCGCCAAGGCGCGCAACATATCGTCGATGTCGCACCAAGGCTCAAGGGGCATCGAGGCCTACATACAGACCGACGCCGCCCTCAACGCCGGAAACTCGGGC
Source organism: uncultured Muribaculaceae bacterium (assembly GCA_947525975.1). GTDB lineage: Bacteria > Bacteroidota > Bacteroidia > Bacteroidales > Muribaculaceae > CAG-873. The sequence continues at coordinate 17,771 of CANNVE010000003.1, forward strand.
GGAGCACTCGTCAACCTTAAGGGCGAGCTTGTGGGCATCAACACCGCCATCTATTCGCAGACGGGCAACTACGCCGGATGCTCTTTCGCGATCCCCACTTCAATCGTCAACAAGGTGATCGGTGACATCAAGGATTTCGGCGCTGTGCAGCGTGCCATGCTGGGCGTGACGTTTGAGGAGCTCACCCCCGAGCTTATAAAGAAAGAAGGCATCAAGGGCGCCAACGCCGGAATCGTGGTGCGCAGCGTGGTCGACGGATCGGCTGCCGTGGAAGCAGGCCTCGAGGAGGGCGACGTGATCACACGCATAAACGGCGCTCCGATAGCCAACACCGCCCAGATACAGGAGGCTATGGCCAAGTGCAGCCCCGGCGACAAGGTGACGGTGGAATATGTGCGTGACGGAAACACGATCACCGACACTGCAGTGCTCCGCAACAGCCAGGGCAACACCAAGATACTGAAGGCCGCCAAATTCTCTGACCTCGGATGCTCATTCGACAAGGTGGGTGCCGAGGCAGCCAAGAAGCTCAACATACGCCACGGCGTGCAGGTGGCCGAGATCGGCGACGGCCCGATGCGCAAGGCCGGCGTAAAGGCCGGATTCATCATCACCAGCATCAACGGATACCGCATGACTGACCCCAAGGACGTGGAGAAACTCTACAACCAGATCATGAAGGATGAAGACGAAGACAAGGTGCTCTTCATCAAAGGCATATATCCCGACGGCGGCGCCAACTACTACGCCGTGCCCATCGGCTGACCATGCGCGCATAAGCAATAGCGGCGCTGACTCCATCTGGGGTCAGCGCCGCTTTGCGTTTTGGGGCTGTTGCTATGTTTTTTTTTCTGTGCGGAAGGCTTGCCTCAGGATGCGAGGTAGGTCTTCAGGAGTTTGCTCTTCTGCCCTTTGAGGCGGCGGATGGCCTTTTCCTTGATCTGGCGCACGCGTTCGCGCGTGAGGTCAAATTTGGCGCCAATCTCCTCGAGGGTCATCTCCTGGCAGCCGATGCCGAAGAACATCTTCAGGATCTCGCGTTCGCGCTCATGGAGCTGCTTGAGGGCGCGGTCGATCTCTTTTGAAAGAGACTCCTGGGTGAGCGTGGCGTCGGCCATAGGCGAGTCGTCGTTGGTGAGCACATCGAGCAGGCTGTTGTCCTCGCCCTCCACGAAGGGGGCGTCGACTGAAATGTGCCTGCCTGAGACCTTGAGCGTGTCGGCGATCTTCTCAACAGGTACGTCAAGCGTGTTGGCGAGTTCTTCCGGAGAGGGTCTGCGTTCGTTCTCCTGCTCGAATTTCGAGAGTGCCTTGCTGATTTTGTTGAGAGATCCCACCTGGTTGAGGGGCAGGCGCACGATGCGCGACTGCTCGGCCAAGGCCTGAAGGATCGATTGGCGTATCCACCACACGGCGTAAGAGATGAATTTGAATCCGCGGGTCTCGTCAAACTTTTGGGCGGCCTTGATCAGGCCCACATTGCCCTCGTTGATGAGGTCGGGAAGAGACAGTCCCTGGTTTTGATACTGTTTTGCCACCGACACCACGAAGCGTAGGTTGGCGCGGGTGAGCTTGTCAAGGGCGTGGCGGTCGCCCTGGCGTATGCGCTGGGCGAGCTCCACCTCCTCTTCTACAGAGATCAGTTCCTCACGGCCTATTTCCTGCAGATACTTGTCGAGGGATGCGCTTTCACGGTTGGTGATGGATTTGGTGATTTTGAGTTGTCTCATTTCTCTTGTTTAGACTGTGTATATAATATGCCTATTAGTTGGCAAAGTTACAATATTTAATTGACTTAACGTGCTTTTTGAGACAAATGTTGTGAATAAATCCGTTAGTTTAGCGTTTATTTGCTTAATTTTCGGCCTTTATGCACGATTATCTTATCAAAGGCAATTTCGTGGCGCGCAGGGCGGCGCGGGCGCGGGCTGAGCTGTCGCCGTAGTATGAATTGCACAGGGCGTGAAATTCGCCTGAGTGGTTCATGTGTGTCAGATGCGCCAGTTCGTGGCAGATGACGTAGCGCCTCAGGTCTGACGGGTAGAACACAAGAAGGGCCGAGAGCTTTATCTCGCCCTTGCTCGTGCAAAGGCCGAGTGTGCGCTGTCCGCGCGAGATGCTCCACTGCCGCGGCTCTACGCCGAGCATTGCCGAGATGTCCCGCGCTTGAGGCAGCAATATGCCGGGGGCGTACCTTTGCGCTATGCGGCGCAATACTGCGTCAATGCCTTTTATGGCCGGGGCCGAGGCGATGTCGATGTCGGCGGCAACGTGTACGCAGGCCTCCATCGGGGCGGGGAAGGTGGCCCTTATGGATTGTGAGATTTTATCGCTTTGCCTGATGTCGACGGTGATTTCCTGGGTCTGTATACGCTGCCCTATGCTGTAGAGGGGCGGGGTGCGGTGGCTTTCAATGAAGTCAGAAGCGCCTCGCAAAAATTCAAGCGCTTCGTTGTAGGGCTGGCCGTAGGGCGCGGTGAGTGAAAGCATAGGGCCTTTCCAGCGCAGCCGCATCGATCGGGCGTTGCGCCTCACAGTCACGGCTACATCGCCAATGCCGGGAAAATTTATGGTGGCGGTGCGCAGAATGCGGTCAGTCAATGGCATTTTATTCGTTCCAATGCAGTTTTTCGCGGAGTGTTGACGCGAAAGTGCGGCCCTTGAGCTCAATGATGAGGATCGGGAATGCGGCCTTCCTCAGCTTCACCTCCGAGCCTATGGGCAGGGTGCAAGGCCTGCCGTCGAGGGCTATGCGGAAAGCGTGGGCGCGACCCTCGACGCGGATGTCGATCTCCGCGTCGTCGCTCACCACCAGCGGACGCATGCCGAGCGAGTGGGCGGCGATTGGCGTCAGAGACCACACCGGAGCCGTGGGCTGCAGCACGGGGCCGCCTACCGACAGGTTGTAGGCCGTGCTGCCCGTGGGGGTCGACACTATAAGGCCGTCGGCCCTGTAGTCGGCGAGGAATGCGCCGTTGATGTCGGTCTTGGCCGAGATCATCGAGGCATTTTCCTCCTTCATCACAGCCACCTCATTGAGGGCGAAAGGCCAGGAGTCGATGGACGGCGATATCACCTGGAGCAGGCTGCGACGAGACACACTGAAATCGCCCGAGGCCAAAATGGCAGGGATCTCGGGCAGCATGTCGGTGCTTGCCGACGAAAGGAAGCCAAGATGGCCGGCGTTGACGCCGAGTATGGGTATCTGCTTGTCGGCCACCCACATGGCAGTGCGCAGGAATGTGCCGTCGCCGCCTATGCTGATGGCCAGGTCGGCATCGAAGTCAGGGTCTGACACCACTCGGCGCACAGCAGACAGCCTCGGCAGCATAAGGTGGCTGAGGCAGTCGTAAAGCTTGCGGTGCATCACTATCTCGGCTCCGGCCAGAGCCAGCGCATCAAAAAAAGCCGAAAGCGGCTCCACATTGTTCTCTTGTCGGCGACTGCCGTATACGGCTATCTTCATATGAATCAGGCTTTACTCATTCAGCATTCTGAATTCAGCATTCAGCATTTCATTCTACATTCAGCATTCAGCATTAACTAAACCTCCAGGTATCTCAACAATTCGTTGGCCCGCGAGCGCATGCGATCGTTGTCTTCGGCGTGATTGCTCTTCGCGTCGAGTATGTCATAGCCATATCGCTGGAGCGATCGGGAGATGGCCTCGGCGTTGCGGTGGTTGACGCGGATTTCCACCACGATGTCAGCCATATCACTTGGCGTGGAAGTGACGTTGAGATTCAGCAGGTGGGCATTGCAGTCCTCGACGGCGTGGGCTATGTGCGAAGCGCTGTAATGGCCGCGCATGCATCCCAGCACGAGGGTGCTCTCATCCTCCAGCGGAGGAAAAAGCCTGTGAAAATCGTTGCTCGTCGCATCTTTTGGTGTAATTTCTTTCGTCATTTGATAAATTCTCGCTATTTTTGCTGTTAATTTAAAATACAAAGTTACTAATTTTCCCCGAAATAACCCAACGTTATTAGGATATAAACAAATAAAGACTGCTTCTAGGTCTCAAAATCTGCTAAAATAATGACACATTTAAGTGTAAACATCAATAAAGTGGCCACTTTGCGAAATGCACGTGGAGAGAACGTGCCCAACGTGGAGCAAGTGGCCATAGATTGCGAATCATTTGGTGCCGACGGCATCACTGTGCATCCCCGTCCCGACGAGAGGCACATACGCCATGACGATGTATTCGCCCTGCGCCCCTTGGTCAAGACTGAGTTTAACATCGAGGGATATCCGTCAGAAGATTTCATGTCGCTCGTGCTTAAGGCGCGCCCCGAGCAGGTGACTCTGGTGCCCGACGCCCCCGACGCGCTGACATCATGCGCCGGATGGAATGTGGCCGCCCACCTCGATTTCCTCACCGGCATAGTCGACCGGCTCAAAGACGCCGGCATACGCACCTCAATCTTCGTCGACCCCGACCCTGAGCAGATAAAGCTTGCGGCCAAGACCGGTGCCGACCGCGTGGAGCTGTACACGAAGCCCTATGCCGACCTTTACCCCAAGGATCCCGCCGCAGCCGTAGCCCCGTTTGTCGAGGCGAGCGAGGCCGCCCACAAATGCGGGCTGGGCGTCAATGCCGGGCATGACCTCAATCTGGAGAATCTCCGATACATGCATGAGCACCTGCCCTACCTCAACGAGGTGTCGATAGGCCATGCCCTCATCAGTGATGCCCTGTATCTGGGACTCCGCGAGGCAATCAGGCAATACAAAGAGTGCCTGCGCTGAAACAATCAACTAAATTCATTGCTAAATCATTGAAATGGAGCAGACTCTTTCAATCTGGGACCTGTGCCTGCAAGGCGGCTGGGTGATGATAGTGCTCGCTGTGCTGGCCATAATCAGCATATATATACTCATAGAGCGGGCCATTGTGGTAAACAAGGCCGCTAAAGTCGACGAGACATTCATGAAGCGCATCAGCGACTACATACACGAAAATGACCTCGAAAGCGCTGTGCGCCTGTGCAAGAATTCGGATTCGCCATATAGCCGCTTGATACTCAAAGGAATCAACCGCATTGGCCGACCGATGAACGACGTGCTCGTGGCCATCGAAAACACCGGAAATCTCGAGGTAGCAGCCCTCAGCAAAGGCTTTGCCTGGCTTGCCACCACTGCAGCCGGAGCGCCTATGCTCGGCTTTCTCGGCACAGTAATTGGCATGGTGGAGGCTTTCTACTCGATAGCCTCGGCCGGCAACAGCGCCTCGATCGGCTCATTCGCCGGCGGCATCTACACCGCGCTTGTCACCACTGTGGCCGGCCTGGTGGTGGGCATCCTCGCCCTCTTCGCCTACAACTACCTGGTGGCCCGCGTCAACAAAGTCATGAACCTCATGGAATCCAAAACCATGGAATTCATGGACCTCCTCAACGAGCCTGCCTGCTGACCCCCGATTGTGATAAGAATATGATACATTACGTCAATGGAGACTTGCTTGAAAGCAGCGCGGAGGCTTTGGTCAATGCTGTGAATATTGTTGGTGTCATGGGCAAAGGCATTGCTTTGCAGTTTCGAGAGGCTTTTCCGGGAAATTATATGTTATATCGACAAGCATGCAAAGATAAAAGATTGAGCGTAGGTGAGTTGTTAGTGACAGAAGAGACAACTAAAACGCATGGCTGTAAGATCATAATTAATTTCCCTACTAAAAAGCACTGGCGCAATCCATCAGAATATTTCTATATAGAAGATGGGCTAAAGGCATTGTGTAAGGAGATCAAGGATAGAGGCATTCATTCCATTGCGATTCCTCCACTGGGTGCGGGGAACGGTGGCTTAGACTGGGCTAAAGTAAAGCCGATGATTGAGGCTTCATTGTCAGACGTTGATTGTGACATCTATCTTTATGAGCCATTAGAAACGGCTCTGCCAAATAAATATTAATATTATGGCATTGAAGAGACAAAACGATATGTTGGCGACATTTTCGATGGCATCGCTCACCGATGTCATCTTTCTGCTGCTGGTGTTTTTTATGGCTACGTCCACATTCGTCTTCCCCACAGCCGTGGAGGTGAATCTGCCGCAGAGCAGCGAGCAGACGTCGGCCAAGCCGCTGACGCGCGTCTATGTAGATTCGCTCGGCGTGGTCTCGGCCGCTTACGCCGACGGCGAGGTGCAGCAATTCTCGCCTGAAGACCTTGCCGTATATCTTCAGACGATAATGGCACAGGACACCACGCAGCATGCTGTGGCCGTATACGCCGACAAGGCTGTGGAATACGGCAAGGTGGTCGACGTGCTCAATGTCGGCACCAAGGCCGGAGTGAAGATGGTGCTCGCCACGCGGGCCAATTAAATCGACAAATCCCCCATGATCTCTCCCCGCATATATTCCGCCGTAGGCACGACGCTCGCTGTGGCGATGTCCGTGCTGCTGATGATGTGCTCGCATCTGTCGCTTGCCGATGACAAGGTGGATGCCATAGGCCAGGACGCCGTAGAGCTTGAAATGGAGGAGTACATAGACGTGATGGATATGCCGGCTGCCCCCAACATGGTGGGCGAGGAGCCGGCTGCAGCCCAAAGCGAGGAGCAAAACGAATCACAGCCCACACCGGCCTCCGGCACCGACCTTGCCGATGCCGGCGCCCCGGGCGATCCGCCGCAGGTGGTGGCTTCTGAAGAGCCTTCGCCGGTGAAGGAGCAGAAAAAGCCCGAGAAGCCCAAAGGGCCGTCGAAGGAGGAACTGAAACGCCGTGAAGAGCAGCGCCAGGCGCAGAATGAGGTCTCCAACGCATTCAACCACGCTTCAGGAAAGCACAATACGAGCAACGGACAGGCCGACAACGGCAATAGCGGACGCCCCGACAGCCCATCGGCCCAAGGCGCTCACACGGGCCATGGCACCGGAAGCGCAGGCGACGGATGGGCCATACCGTCATACGGCGCCGTGAAAAGCCCCGTCACGGGCAGCGTGAAGATGACGCTGACCATCGACCGGGCAGGCCGTGTGACCGACGTTAAGTTCACCGGCGGCGATGCTCCGGCGGCCACAAACCAGACCGTCAGGAACGCTTGCGCCATCGAAGTGCGCCGCCATCAGTTCACGCGCTCCAACCCGGAGACTGCACCCGAGACATCGCGCGCCTACATCACGTATACATTCCGATAATAACCAATCTAAAATACCATTATTCAAAAAATCCAATATCAAATGAAGTCAAAGCTGTTGCTGCTATTTTGCCTTTTGTGCCATTTCGCATGGGGGCAGCGCATCGCCGTGCTGAGCGATGTGCACGTAACACCCGGAAACGCCAATGAGAAAGCCCTCAAAGAGGCTGTGAATGAGATCAACTCGCAGGAATTTGACCTTGTGGTCGTGAACGGCGATCTCACCAACGAGGGCAGCGATGAGCAGTTGTCGGTGGTGAAGGGCATACTCGATGGCATTAGCCATCCGCTCTTCGTGCTCCCGGGCAACCATGAAAACAACTGGAGCCAGAGCGCCACAAAGACATTCGTTGACCTTTGGGGAAATGACCGCTTTGTGACCGAGGCCGATTCACTGCTGATCGTGGGCATAAATTGCGGCCCCTACATGAAGATGGGTGATGGCCACATCAAGCAGGAAGACCTGCACTGGCTGAAGTCGACCCTCGACAGCCGCCTGAAGCCAGGCATGAGGGTGCTGTCGTTCTGCCACTATCCAATACGCAAGGATGACCTTGACAACTATGTGACGTATGCCCGAGTGCTTGAGAATTACCCCGTCATTGCCCACATCAACGGCCACTACCACCGCTGGATACGCTATGACGTAGGCGATATGCCCTGCGCCATGACACGCGCGCTCGACATGGGCAACGGCAACTACGGATACGCCATCATCGACATCGATCCAAGCTGGATGCACATCTACAACAAGCAGATCGGCAAAGCGCCTGAAGCGATGTTCGCCTTCCCGGCAAAGTCCAAGCATAAGCCTATGCAGGCCGAGCCGGCGCCGGCTCTCGTGAGTCCCGAAGGATTCACCGTGAATCGAGTGTGGGCCGACAGCGCATCGGTCTTCACGCGTCTGGCCGCTGACAATGACGCCGTATATTTCGGCACATCTACAGGCGTGTGCAAGGCCGTCGACGCAAAGACCGGTCAGCTGCTTTGGCAAAAGCCCATGGGCGCATCGATTTTCTCGCGTCCGGTGCTTCTTGGCAACGGCAAGGTGGCCTACCCCACCGCCTCCGGCATCGTGATTCTCGACCGCATTTCCGGAAAGGAAATCAAGAATCTGCCTTCAAAAGAAGGCCCGTATGTGGCCGACGGCATCCTCTCGGCTGATGGCAAATCATATTTCCAGGGCGGATACAAGCGTTTTGAAAAGCGCAATCCGAAGACCGGAAAGCTCGCCTGGAGCTATGACTCCATCTACAACTATTGCCAGGCTGCGCCCGCTCTCTATGGCGATGACATCATATTCGGCGCCTGGGACACATATCTGCGCTGTCTCGACGGCAAGACCGGCAAGCTGCGCTGGAAGTGGAACAACGGCAAGGCTGCCAATATGCTCGGACCGGGCAATGTGGTGCCTGTGGTCAATGAAGACTATGTGGTCATCGTGGCCCCCGACCGCTTTATGACCATGCTCGACCGCAAGACCGGGAAAGAGCTTTGGCGCGACAATTCACACCGCTATCGCGAGAGCCTCGGCTCGGGAGATGCCGGCAAGAAGGCATACGCCAAGACCATGGACGGCGAGCTCGTGTGCGTAGACGCCACTTCGCCCGAATTCAAGGAATTGTGGATCACCGATATGGGTCTTGGCTATGAGCACGCTCCCTGCATCGTGCTTGAGCAGGACGGCGTCATCTACGCCGGATCGCGCCGCGGACTGGTCACCGCCCTGGATGCCTCCACAGGCAAGGTGATATGGCAGTTGCCGCTTGGCGAAAGCGAAATCAACGGCTTTGACGTGGCTCCCGACGGCTCTGTCTGGACCTCACTGATCGAAGGCACTGTCTACCGCATAGCGAAGAACTGATTCCAACAATAAAACGCAGGAGGCTGCCTTTGAGGCAGCCTCCTGCGTTTTATTGTTGCCGGTTGCGGGGGTGGAATGTGAGTATCTGCTGGCGCAGGGCCGTGGTGTCGGTGTGGAGGTAGATTTGCGTTGTGGCTATGGATTCGTGGCCGAGCATCATCTGTATGGCCCTCAGATTGGCTCCTCCTTCGAGCAGATGGGTGGCGAATGAGTGGCGGAGCGCATGGGGCGAAATGGGGCGGTCCACGCCAGCGGCGAGTGCCAGGTCGCGTATGATGTAGAATACCATCACGCGGGTGAGCCTGCGGCCCCTGCGGTTGAGAAACAGGATGTCTTCCTCGCCGTTTTTGATGTCAAGTTCTCCCCGCGCTTCGAGATAGTCAGTTATGCGGTCAATGGCGGCATCGCTCATTGGCACTACGCGCTCCTTGTTGCCTTTGCCTTCTATGAGCAAGGCTTTCTCGTTGAAGTATATGTGGCTGATCTGGAGATTGCATAGCTCCGACACACGCAGTCCGCAGCTGTATAGGGTCTCTATTATCGCCAGATTCCTGCTTCCCTCGGGCTTGTTGAGGTCAATCGCGGCCTCCATGGCGTCTATTTCCTCCACGGTGAGCACTTCGGGCAGCCTCTGCGACAGACGCGGTGATTCAAGCAGGGCGGTGGGGTCTTTGTCGATGTATCGCTCCAGGCGCATGAACCGGTAGAATGACCTCAGGCCGCTTATGATGCGGGCCTGCGAGCGGGGCGATATGCCCACGTCGTGAAGCGAGGCCACAAAGGCCTGCACATCGGCGTCGCTCACCGACTGCAGGGCCGGGCATAGTGTGTCAGACGCGGCCCAATCCGCGAATTTGCGCACATCGGCCAGATACGCCATGCGCGTGTTGGCGGTCATGCCGCGCTCAAGCTGCAGGTAGGACCTGTAGGCGTCGAGCAGCTTCTCGTATTCGGGAGCAGGTATCAGATCCATCTCCTCAACAGCGGCTGTGAGGCCTTGAAGACAGCGAAGACGCCCACCATTATCATCACTATGATCGCCGAGCAGGGGACATCGACAATAGCGCCCACGCATAGCCCAGCTACGCAGCTGATCAGAGATATGGCCACCGAAGCAGCCATCATGGGGCCAAAGCGCTGGAAATACACCTCTGCGGCCATCATGGGCAGCGACAGCATCGACATCAGCAGCATCACCCCCACAAGCCTTATGGTGAGCACTATGCAGATGGCCACAAACACGGTCATCGTATAGTTGATCCGGCGCACGGGCAGGCCTATGACCTTGGAGAAGTCGCGGTCGAAGGCGCACATCACTATCTGTTTATAATAGATTGCGAAGAATGCTATGAGCGCGACTGTGAATATGCCGAAAGCGATTATGTCGGCGCGCGTGATGGTGAGGATGTTGCCGAAAAGGAACGAATTGAGCTCAGGCACGTATCCGGGCGTCATGAACACGAATATCACGCCGATGGCCATGCCGATGGCCCAGACCACGGCTATGGCCGAGTCCTCCCTCACCCTGAAGCGCGACGACATCCACTCCACGCCCACCGATGAGGCTATGGCAAAGGCTCCGGCCATCACCACAGGGTTGATGCCGAGGAAATACCCCAGGCCAAGGCCGCCGAAGCAGGCGTGGGTCACTCCGCCCGATATGGCCACAAGGCGGCGGGTGATGATGTATGTGCCTATCATTGCCGCCGAGACGCTGATGATCAGCACCCCGAGCAGGGCGTTGCGGAAAAATTCGTATTGCAGCAGGTCCATTGCGATGTCAGTGGTGTCGGTGTTATGATTCGTGGGCCGTTTTGGCCAGCCTGGCTTCTGACACGATCATCAGCAGCTCTTCGCGCACGGGGGGCGGGAGCGCTATGCCGCGCAGCTGCAGGCTGCGTGCCCAGCCGGCTATGTCGGAGGGCTGCATCGTGAGCAGCACGTCGCGGAATTGCTCTATCTCATCGTCGCTGTATTGCTCGGGGCTGCGGCCCTTGTAGGCGTCGAGCTCCTCGTCTTCGTAATATACTATTCCGGGGCTGACAGAGGCCAGCAGGGAGTCCTTCTCGCAGGTGACGTGCATGCCGCAGCATTCCTCTTCCTCCGGCTCCTCTGCAGCCGCAGGGGCGTCAGCGGGCTCTTGAGCCGATGTGAGCCTGTGGTGGGCATATAGCAGCGCTCCTACGCCCACCAAGGCCCCGAGAATGATGAGGGCTACGATCATATCTGCCCCTCCTCCTCCTGCTCGATTGCGGGTATGTCATCGAGGCTGTCGTATTCCTCGACCGTGAATCCTGCCTGGCGCAGGTGATCCCAATATTCCGGATAGGATTTGGTCACGCATTCCGCGCCCGTGATCATGAGGCCTGCGAGGAATATCGATACGGGGGCGAAGGCCATGGCCATGCGGTGGTCGCCGTATGTCTCTATCGGCAGCACGTCTCTGACGGGGATGCGGGCTCCTGTCCATTCGATCACGCCCTCGGCGGGGATGTCGAGGCGGAACGACAGCTTGGCGGCCTCGCTGCGCAGGGCTTCGAGCCTGTCGGTCTCTTTTATGCGCAGTGTCTCAAGCCCCTCTATGCGGAAAGGCAGGCCCATCATGCAGCAAGCCACCACCATGGTCTGGGCTATGTCGGGCATATCGGCCAGATTCATGTTGATGCGCGAATACACCTCGGGCGAGGGGTTGAGGCACACTGACGATGGGTCGTCCTCAGCCTGCTCGGTGAATACGCCAAGCTGCTCGAATATCTTGGCTATGGCGCTGTCGCCCTGCAGCGATGGCATGGACATCTGGCGCAGCGTGATCCAGCCGCCTGACATGGCCGCTATCTGATACCAGTATGATGCCGCGCTCCAGTCGCGCTCGATAGGGGCGTCTGATGGCTTGTAATCGCCCGGCTCTACATCTATGATGTTGCCATAGCGCTCGGCTATGGCGCCGCTGCGCTGCATCATGCCTATCGACATGTCGATATAGGGCAGCGACGCTATCTCGCCTTTGAGCGTGAGGCGCAGAGGCGAGGAGAATGTGGGAGCCACCATCAGCAGAGCCGATGCGAACTGCGAGCTTATGGTTCCGGGCATCTCCACTTCTCCGCCGTGCAGGCGGCAGCCTTTGATGCGCAGAGGCGGGAATCCCTCGGCGTCGGCATATTCTATGTCGGCGCCGCATGAGCGCAGGGCATCGACAAGAGGGCCGATGGGGCGCTCGCGCATGCGCTCGTTGCCGTCGAGAATCACGTCGGAGCCGGGGATGCAGGCGAAGTATGCGGTTAGGAAGCGCATGGCTGTGCCCGCCGGGCCGACGTTGACGGTGTTGCCCGCAAACGCGTCGGTGGCGAGAGCCGTGCGCACGGCCTCGGTGTCATCGCATTGGGCCACCGTAGACAATGGGGCCGCCCCCGGGGTGAGGGCATTGATGATGAGCGCGCGGTTGCTCATGCTCTTGCTCAGGGGCAGCTCGATGGCCGCGTCTATGATTTCCTCCGGAGGAAAGATTCTTGCGATCATGCGTCTTTCTCTTATTTTTTCTTCCTTTCCCTCACCTTTTTCAGCACCATGGCCGAGCGGCTCGGGAGATAGAGTTTCAGCCACTCCACACCGGCAGGGGAGTAGAGTTCGTCATGTATGGTCAGGTGCTCGACTTTCTCGTCAATGTTGCCGTATCCGCCGAAGGCAGGATTGTCGGTGGTCAGCACCGTGCGGTATTTGCCGCCGGGAGCGAGGATGCCGTATCCGTCGAATGATTTTGACGGGTTGAAGTTGAACACGAACACCAGGTCGCCGCGCATGAACGCGAGCACCTGGTCATCGTCCTTCTCCCAGAGTTTCTGCACGGGCAGCGCCTGGAAATTGAATACTCCCGACACCAGATGCACCATGGCGTTGTCGAAATTCTGCAGATAGATGTATTTCAGGTCCTCGCGGTCTACGAGATCCCATTGGCGGCGTGCGTATTTGTAGCTCCAGCCGTTGCCTTCGCGGGGGAAGTCGATCCACTCCGGGTGTCCGAATTCATTGCCCATGAAGTTGAGGTATCCGCCGTTGATCGATGCCAGGGTCACGAGGCGTATCATCTTGTGGAGAGCCATGCCTCGGGCCACTACCATGTTGTCGTCGTCCTTCATCATGTGCCAGTACATCTCCTTGTCGATCAGGCGGAATATCACTGTCTTGTCGCCCACCAGTGCCTGGTCGTGGCTCTCGACGTATGATATGGTCTTCTCGTCGGCGCGCCGGTTGGTGAGCTCCCAGAATATCGATGTCGGATGCCAATCCTCGTCCTTCTTTTCCTTAAGCGTCTTGATCCAGTAGTCGGGGATGCCCATTGCCATGCGGTAGTCAAATCCGATGCCTCCGTCGGCCACCGGAGTAGCCAGGCCGGGCATGCCGCTCATCTCCTCGGCTATGGTGATGGCGTGCGGATTGACCATGTGTATCAGTTTGTTGGCCAAGGTGAGATAGGTGATGGCATTTGTGTCCTGGCCGCCGTTGTAGTAGTCTTCGTATCCGCCGAATGCCTGTCCGAGACCGTGGTTGTAATAAAGCATCGAGGTCACGCCGTCGAAGCGGAAGCCGTCGAAATGGAATTCGTCGAGCCAGTATTTGCAGTTTGAGAGCAGGAAGTGTATCACCTCGTTTTTGCCGTAATCGAAGCAGAGCGAATCCCAAGCCGGATGCTCGCGGCGTCCGTCGCCGTAGAAATATTGGTCGTAGCTGCCGTCGAGGCGTCCGAGGCCTTCGAGCTCGTTCTTCACGGCGTGTGAGTGCACGATGTCCATGATCACGGCGATGCCGAGCTCATGGGCGGCGTCGATCAGCTCCTTCAGCTCCTCGGGTGTGCCGAAGCGGCTCGACGGGGCGTAGAAATTGGATACGTGGTAACCGAACGACCCGTAGTAAGGGTGCTCCTGTATGGCCATGATCTGTATGGCGTTGTATCCGTCGACGGCGATGCGCGGAAGCACTTTCTCGCGGAATTCGGCGTATGTGCCCACGCCCTCCTTCTCCTGCGCCATGCCTATGTGGCATTCGTAGATCAGCAGGGGCTTGGTGTCGGGCTTGAAGGCTTTGTCTTTCCATTCGTATTGAGTGGCAGGCTCCCACACCTGTGCCGAGAAGATATGGGTGTTTTCGTCTTGCACCACCCGGTTGGCGTAGGCGGGTATGCGCTCGCCCAAGCCGCCGTTCCAGTGCACAATCATCTTGTAGAGGTCGCCCTGATGCACGTCGTTGGGGCCGAGGTTTATCTCCCACACGCCGTTGCCCACGGGCTGCAGGCTGTATTTGATCTCTTCTTTCCAGTTTGAGAAATCGCCTACGAGGGTGATGGCTGTGGCGTTGGGCGCCCATTCGCGGAATACCCATCCGTCGGCTGTGCGGTGGAGACCGAAATATTTGTGTGCGTTGGCAAAGTCGACGAGCGATCCGCATGCGCTTGTGAGTTCCGCTTCCTTGCGCAGTGCGTCGGCATGGCGGCCTTCGATAGCCTCTGCGAATGGCTCGAGCCAGGGGTCGTTGCGCACGATCGCCAAAGCGGCCTTGGCTGGCTTGGCCTTTTTCGCGGTGACTGATTTTTTTACTGTGGCCGTCTTTTTTACGACCTTCTTTTTCGAGGCGTCAGCCTCGGATGACTTCTTTGCCATGGGGATTTAGGTTTGAGAATAATTACCTTGAAATCAACAAGCGGGCGGCAGCGATGGTTCGGGCGCGCGGCGTCAGGAATTGTGCTCTGCCGGTGGATAGTCGACCGTGTAGTGCAGGCCGCGGCTTTCTTTCCGCTCCTTGGCCTGGCGCATGATCAGGTATCCTACGTTGATTATGTTTCGCAACTCGCATATCTGGCGCGATGCTTTAGAATATTTGAAGAGCTTTTCGGTCTCTTCGTAGAGGATGTCGAGGCGGTTCCATGCGCGGTCGAGGCGCAGATTGCTGCGCACGATGCCCACGTATGTGCCCATGATCTGGCCCACCTCGCGTATGCTTTGGGTGATGAGCACCATTTCTTCGGGATGGGTGGTGCCTTCGTCGTTCCACTGCGGCACATCGGTGCGCAGCGATATGTGCTTTATGGCTTCCCGGGTGTGCTTTGAGGCCGCATCGGCGTAGACCACAGCCTCTATCAGCGAGTTTGAGGCCAGGCGGTTGCCGCCGTGAAGGCCCGTGCATGAGCATTCGCCGATGGCGTAGAGGTGCTTGATCGACGACTCTCCGTTTCCGTCGACCTTGATGCCGCCGCAGAGGTAGTGGGCGGCGGGGGCCACGGGTATGTAGTCCTTGGTGATGTCGATGCCCATCGACAGGCATTTCTTGTAGATGTTGGGGAAATGGTGCCTCGTCTCTTCGGGGTCTTTGTGGGTGACATCGAGGTATACGTGGTCGCTGCCGCTCTGCTTCATTTCGCTGTCGATGGCGCGGGCCACGATGTCGCGGGGCGCGAGCGAGAGGCGAGGGTCATATTTGTGCATGAATTCCTCACCCTTGATGTTGCGCAGCACTGCGCCGTATCCACGCATGGCCTCGGTGATGAGGAATGCAGGGCGGTCGCCGGGATGGAAAAACGCTGTGGGGTGGAATTGTATGAACTCCATGTCCTCCACCGTGCCTTTGGCGCGGTAGACCATCGCTATGCCGTCGCCTGTGGCCACAAGGGGGTTGGTGGTGGTCTGGTAGACGGCGCCGCATCCGCCTGTGGCCATGACGGTCACTCTCGACAGGAATGTGTCGACCGAGCCGCTCTCCTCATTGAGCACGTAGGCTCCGTAGCAAGTGATGTCGGGGGTGCGTCGGGTCACTATCTTGCCCAGATGGTGCTGGGTGATGATCTCTATGGCGAAATGATGCTCGTAGACATCGATCTGAGGATTCGCCTTCACAGCCTTTATCAGGCTGTCTTGTATTTCAAAGCCGGTGTTGTCGGCGTGGTGCAGGATGCGGAATTCCGAGTGTCCGCCCTCTCGGTGCAGGTCAAAGTCTCCGTTTTCTTTCTTGTCGAAGTCGACACCCCAGTCGATCAGGGCCTTGATTTGTCCCGGAGCCTCTGTCACCACTTTTCGCACGGCTTCAGGGTCGCTGAGGTAGTCGCCCGCTATCATCGTGTCGTTGATATGCTTCTCGAAGTTGTCCACTTCAAGGTTTGTCACTGATGCCACTCCTCCTTGCGCCAAGGCGGTGTTGGCCTCATCGAGGGTTGACTTGCATATAAGGGCCACACGGCCTGTGCCGGCTACCTTAAGGGCAAAGCTCATGCCGGCCACGCCCGAGCCGATCACCAGATAATCATATTCGCGTGTCATTGCAAAAAGATTTTGTATTGCGCAAATATAACTATTTTCTATGACACGCACAAGTTTAATGTGCAGGGTGCCGCAGTCCCTAAGATGTCAAGCGAAGGATGTGGCGGCTTGAATCTAAATGCTATGGGGTTGGAAACTAAACCTATGCGTTTCAAACATAATGCGATTGATTATTCGTTTCGGGAGATTTCTCTTGCTAATTTTGCCATCGTAAACACATAAAGGCGCATATCATGGCGATACAGAGTCCCGCGCTTTTGATAGTTAAAATCATTAATGCCGACGAGAGGATGACCGAGGCGATGAGAAAACGATGAAAACAAATGTCTTTATCTGTATTTTGATTTTATGGGCTGTCGACGCGCAGGCTCAATATTCCAAGTTCGCCCAAACTTGGAAAGCCGTTGCCGTAGGCAA
Organism: uncultured Muribaculaceae bacterium; assembly: GCA_947525975.1. Lineage (GTDB taxonomy): Bacteria > Bacteroidota > Bacteroidia > Bacteroidales > Muribaculaceae > CAG-873. The sequence continues at coordinate 34,493 of CANNVE010000003.1, forward strand.
AGTGGCGCAGGGTGTCAATAGTGCGTTGAACTACACGCCTCCGGTAGTGTCTATGCCTGGAGCAGGCATCGGCGTCTCGGGTGTCCGCGGTCAAGGAGCGCCGGAAATCAAGCTGCCGTCATTGACGTCATTCGAGGGTGCTCTTGCCAAGATGCCCACAGAGGTTCCTCGTATTAAATCTCCTTATGACGAGGCATATGAGAGACTTATGCCCGAGGTGCTGTCGGGAAAGCATGACACTGTGCCTTCACGCCTGCTTTGGGTGGGCAGCTTGGCGGCCTCGCGTGGCGATTCTTTGTTTGCCGAGTTCTGTCTGATGAAAGCCATGACCGAGCGCCTCAGCCTTGATGATGTGGCCACCTACTCTGTGAGGGGCATGGCAGGCCTGCGCCACCGCCTGCCTTACCTGACGAGGTTTGTTATAGAGAAAGACTTCATAGTCAATTCAATCAACGCATCGGAAGGCGTGCGCAGCGCCGGCGATGATGATTCGTCTGTAGCCGTGGACCTTTGCGAAAGATATGCTCCCGGCTATGAGTCGCTTGCAAGACTGGCGTATTCGCCCAACATACTGACCGACAAAGAGGCGTACATCGATGCCGCGGTCGCGGCCATTGATCTGAAGGTTGAGTACTATCCTCTTACGCAGGAATACCTCTATACGGCCTTAGCCAATAATCTGAGCGAGGCCGGCGAGTGCGGCGAGATAATAGATCTGTTTTCAAAGTCGCCGTTAGAAGCTTATGCTTGCACCAATGCCAGCCTCCTGCTTTTGCTGTGCGACTGCCTTGTGCAGGAAGGTGACTTTGAAAAAGCGGAAAAATGCCGTGATATGGCCCGAGAGCTTGATCCGGAGCTTGAAGCTGAATACAACGAGGAGATATACAGGAATTACATGGATTATTGTGTAGGCAATCCTTCTGATTTTGATTCGGCGGTGGCTTTGGTCGACGCCGGCGGCTCCGACCGCCCGATAATAGCGCTTGAACTGATGCAGAGATGGCTTGAAAATCTCCCGCAATCTGCAGAGGTGACCTGCGAGTGGGTGGAATTTGATGATTTGCCTGAGGAGTGGAAGCCTAATGTAGAAGCGGTTGCGAGAATGGTCGATTATGTTAGGGAGGATGACGTGCCTACCCTCATCGATCGGCAGGTGATGATGTATCTAAATGGAGCCACAGGCATTTATTTCAGTGAATATCAGCAACAGGCCTTCTCCGATATCATATCGCTTTCAGACCAACTGCCCATTGACGGCGACAATGACAAGACATTCACTCTGCTTGCAGGCATCATGCGCGCCAATCTGGAGGCGCATGGCCTTGATAAGCCGAAAGAAGCGGTAAAGTGGTTGAAAAAGTATGAGAAGCTTGTTGGTGATCCCACGGTAGACAGGGACAGCGCATCGGACTATTTCAAATATCTATCCGAAGCTTATGCCAAGTTGGGCAAAAAGAAGCAGGCCGAGAAATACAGCTTGCTATCCGCTGAAATTCAGCCTTGACCAAGTGCCTGCCGGAGGGCCTTCTTTGTTATGGTCAGCAGGCGGTCGAGATTTTGAGGAGAGTTGGCGGCTATCACGCCCGACGGCGCAGTCGGGGAGAGTGGGGCGCCGTCGGGGCGCAGGAGCGAGCCGCCGGCCTCTGTGACGATGAGCGATGCGGCGGCGAAGTCCCAGGGACTGAGCGCGTACTCAAAGTATAGCTCGCACCGGCCTGCGGCCACATAGCAGAGCTCGGGGGCTGCCGCTCCAAGGCGGCGCACGTCGTTGCATTGGCTGAATGTCTCCGCTATTATGCCGGCGCACACGGCGGTGTGCTCCTTGTGGTAGACAGGCAGGGCCGTGAACATGATGGAGTCGGCGAATACTCTGTCTGACACCCTTATAGGCTTGCCGTTGAGCCAAGCCCCTCGGCCTTTCTCGGCGGAAAACATCTCGCCGGTGCGGGGCAGATACACAGCGCCCATGACCACTTCCGGACCTTTGGCAAGAGCCACGCTCACAGCGCATTGGTGCAGCCCGCGGGCGTAATTGGCGGTGCCGTCGATGGGGTCGATGATCCAGGTGAAGGCCGAGTCGGTCTTGTCGGGAACGTCCGAGAGGTCAGCCTCCTCGCACAGGAATGCCGAGCCGGGCATCAGGCGCGCTAATTCCCTCTTCAGGAATTCCTGCACATTGATGTCTGACGATGTGACGATATTCTCGTATCCGTGCTTTTGCATCACTTCTGCCGGATTGTCGATCATGAGAGCGGACGCTTCCTTCACCACTTCCCGCAATTTTTCTATGGTCATCTTGGTATGTGTTTAATAGTTAATCGACGAAGCGAACTGCCAGATGGCTATGCCGGCGCTCACCGACACATTGAGCGAATGCTTGGTGCCCTTCTGCGGAATTTCGAGATAGAATGAGCATGCGTCGACCACAGCCTGATCCACGCCCTCAACCTCATTGCCTATCACCAAGGCATACTTGCGGCCTTGCTCCGGCTTGAAATCCTGGAGCATCACGCTTCCCTGCACCTGCTCAAGGCAGCACACCTCGTATCCGTCGTCTTTGAGGCGTTTGACGGCCTGAAGCGTGTCGGCGCAATATTCCCAGTCGACGGAGTCTTCGGCGCCGAGAGCTGTCTTGTGTATCTCGGGCGATGGCGGGGTGGCGCTTATGCCGCAAAGCACTATGCGCTCCACGCCAAATCCGTCGCAGGTGCGGAAGAGCGAACCGATATTGTTGAGCGAGCGCACATTGTCAACCACGATCGCCAGCGGCAATTTGCCCAGGGCTTTGTATTCCTCTATGTCCGGGCGGTTGAGGTCCCAAATCGTCTTTTTCTGCATAAGTTATAATTGACTGCGCAAAGTTAGCGAAAAAAACAATCATCCCGGCATCATGGCCCGTCTTTTGTCTCGGGATTTACCCCTTGCCGAAAGCCAAAGATTTTGGAATTCTTGACATATTCGGCCAAAAAGATTTTGGAATTTTTGACAAAGAAGTTGGATTCTCGTTGAAATTCAGTGGTATAGCGTAAGTGGAATACATACGCAAGGAACTGGACATCGTTTGCCTGCCTGTGTATATGGCGGGGTTGCTTTGAATAGAGGCTTGCGGAGATCGGATTATGTGTTGAACGTGTCTCGGTATTGCTGCGGCGTGAACGATGTGTGCCTGCGAAACAGTCGCGTGAAATACGACGGGTCGGTGTATCCTACCTCCATGGCCACTTCGCTGATGGGCATGGATTCTGTGGAGAACAGCACTTTGGCCCTTGACAGCCTCAGGTTGATGACGTATTGCCTTGGCGATATGCCTACTTCGGCCCGAAAGAGCCTGATGAAATGGTCGGTGGAGAGGCATGCTATTTCGGCCACCTCGTCGATAGAGAATTCCTCTTTGTAGTGGTCGTTTATGAAATCAAGGGCCGAGCGCACCCGGCTGTCTGAAAATTCATATTTCGGGGTGGCCCGCTCCACGAAGCGCGAAAGAAGCTGCAGCAGGGCGCCGGCAGAAAAGAGGCGCTCGTGGAGGCTGCGCTCGCGGCTTTGTCTCACGCATTCCATCAGCGAGTGCCTGTTGTCATAGACCGACGGATTCGGGTGGCTCAGGCGCATGTCTGCGTTTCGCTTCCATAGCCGCTCAAAGAGGCGCAGGTCATCGCGGCTTCCCTCTATCTCCACCGGCAGGTCATACCGCTCAAACAGGTTTTCTCCCGGCGGCAACTCTTCGAGGATGTGTATGTAGTAGTGGTCGAAGACCCCGGTGTTGATGTTGGAGTGCGGGGTCAGGGCCGGCACCATATACATATGCCCCGGCGTGAGGGTGTGCTCCACGCCATTGAGGATCAATGCCGCGCTGCCTTTGGTGACGTAATACAGGCGCGTGAAGGGGCTGCATACATTCCGGTAGTTCCAGGTGCCTCGCTCCTGCGCGAAGCCTACGTTGAGCATGACGAGGTTGGCCGGAGAGTACTTTCGTTCGTGGCGGCTGGCTTCGTGGTCTAAGGTGGTATACTTCGTGGGCATTGTAAAAAAAAACAGATTGGCGGCATGATCTCACAGTGCAAAGATAGGCACAAAATCTCGATTTTGTCCTATGAACACGGCTTTTTTATTCTTCTCGGCTTGTAAAATAATCCATAAATTTGCACAACTTTAATCCGTTTTAATCAAAAAAAGGAAATATCATGAAGTTGACAGGAATATTATTGGCGCTCCTGACTCCGTGCGCCCTTTGGGCACAGCAAGAAGTGATCGCTGTCTCGGAAGATCATGAGCCGATGGCTAAAGGCAAATATTCGCCTGACTGGGAATCACTATCCGCCTATGAGGTGCCGGAATGGTTCCGCGATGCCAAATTCGGAATATGGGCGCATTGGGGGCCGCAATGCGTCGAGGGCTCCGGCGACTGGATGGCGAGGTCTATGTATATCGAAGGCTCAAGCCAATATGACCACCACGTAAAGAACTACGGGCATCCGTCTGAATTCGGATTCAAAGATGTGCTGCCGCTGTTCAAGGCCGAGAATTGGGATCCTGACTATCTGGTGGGCCTCTACAAGAAGCTCGGCGCCAGATATTTCTTCGCTCTTGGCAATCACCATGACAATTTCGATCTTTGGGACAGCAAATACCAGGAATGGAATTCCATGCGCATAGGTCCCAAGCGAGACATACTCGGAGAATGGGCGCGCGCATGCAAAAAGCATGACATCAAATTCGGCGTGAGCCTTCACGCTGACCATGCCTGGACCTGGTATGAGCCATCGCGCCGATATGACCGCAAGGGTCCTAAAGCCGGAGTGCCGTATGACGGACTTCTGACCAAGGCCGACGGCAAGGGCAAATGGTGGGAAGGCCTCGACCCTCAGAATCTCTATGCCCAGAACCATCCCGCGAGCCGCGCCACATGGGCCGACGGCATGATACACCGCCAATGGGGCTGGGGCGATGGGGCGGCTGCGCCAACGGCGGAGTACTGCACTAATTTCTATGACCGCACCCTCGACGTGATCAACCGCTACGACCCTGATCTGCTGTATTTCGATGTCACAGAGCTGCCGTTCTATCCGGTGAGCGACGCGGGCCTGAAGATAGCCGCGCATTTCTACAACCGAAATGAGGCCATGCACCCCGGCGATTTCTCGGCTGTGCTATTCGGCAAGATATTGCCCGAAGAGCATCGCAAAGCGATGGTGTGGGATGTGGAGAGGGGTGCCCCAAATTACATTCCCGAGCTGCCTTGGCAGACTTGCACCTGCATCGGAGACTGGCACTATAACACGTCGACTTACGAAAACAACTGGTATAAGTCGCCCGGGCAAGTGATACGCCTGCTCGCCGACGTGGTGAGCAAGAACGGCAACCTGCTGCTGAGCGTGCCCCTGCGCGCCGACGGCACATTCGACGAGAAGGAGGAGAAAATCATAGAAGAGATAGGCCGGTGGATGAACCGCAACGGAGAGGGCATCTACGGCACCCGCCCATGGGAGGTGTTTGGCGAGGGGCCCATCGCCGACTCAGACATATCGATCAATGCGCAGGGATTCAACGAAGGCGCTTACCTCAACGCCGGAGCATCGGAAATACGCTTCACCCAGACTCCGAAGCACCTCTACGCCATAGCGCTTGACTGGCCCGAAGACAATGTGATTGTCATCAAGTCGCTGGCCAAGGGATCAGACCTGTGGAGAAAAAACATCAAGAGCGCCGAGCTGGTTGGCTACGGCAAGGTGAAGTGCGAGCGCACAGCCGACGGCCTCCGCGTTGAGCTCCCGTCCGAGGCTCGCACCATGATCCCGGTGATAAAGATCAAAAAGTGAAAAAGAGGCGCCGCCTGAATGAGATGTCTGGGCGATCGATATGATAGGCCTCAAATAAGGATTATAAATACCATCAATGGATATGAACACATATCGTCTGTCGTTTTTGACGGTTTTATCTTTTGTAGGTGTGGGGTATGTCTCGGCTTCTGCAGCGTTGGTGGCGGATAGGCCTGTGGAGCAGAGGCTTTGCCCGCATAACGCTGATGATCTTGCAGAGCCTGACTGCGACGCCAAAAAACTCAAGGACCTTTTCAAAAATCCGCCGAAAGGCTATGGCAACGTTCCTTTTTATTGGTGGAACGGAGACTCTATCGACAGGGAGCGCCTTTCCGATCAACTTCAAATTCTTGCGGATGGGGCGGTCGATGGCTTCTCGGTGAGCTATATCCATACTCATCCGCAAATTGACAAGGCATTGAATGCCGGGGGCTACGGGAGCTTTGGGAAGGCAGATCCGGGCGCGCCGGCTGCCTTCAGCGATGAATGGTGGGACACGTGGAATTGGTTTGCCGGGAAATGCGCCGACAAAGGTATAGGTCTTGGCTTAGATGACTATGTGTTAGGGTGGAAGGGCAATGGATATTATGTCGATGAGGTATTGTCGATGCCGTCCTTTGCCGGATACCCCGGAAGGCTTGAAATCAATAAACGCGTGTTGCGCCCGGATGAGAGATTCATTGCGCCTTATGATTCGAGCCTAATATCTCTGACCATGTATCCATCCGGCAAAAGTTTTTTGCCGCAAAAGCCGGAGGGGAGGCTTGAAATACATAATGACACGGGTGTGGAGCAGGTGCTCTACGAGATAACGGCATCCCCGTCGCCAGAACTTCATCCTGATTATGGAAGACTGCTAACGGAGACCTATTTCGACCGGTTTGAACAGCGCCTTGATGCCAAAGCGCGCCAGAGCCTTGACTATTTCTTTCAAGACGAATTAGACTATAAGTTGAATATCAGGTCATGGGCTGAAGACATGCCTGTAGAGTTTATGAAGCGCAAAGGATACGATGTGCGACCGTATTTGGCGGCTTTATTTGACACAATAGGCCCGATCACCCCCAAAGTGAGGCTCGATTATGCCGATGTGGTGACCCGGCTTTCAGAAGAGCGATATTTCAAGCCTGTCTTTGACTGGCATAATGATCGCGGACTCATTTATGGATGCGACAATTTAGGCCGTGGGTTGCAGCCTACAGAATATCTTGACTATTTCAGGCTGACCAGCTGGTTCACGGCGCCGGGAAATGATGCTCCGGCCAAAGGGTCGAGTTTCCGTCAGACAAAGGTGTCGAGCTCCATAAGTCACGTCTACGGACGTCCACGCACTTGGCTTGAGGCGTTCCATAGCATGGGGTGGGACAGCAATGGCGAATGGCTCACCTATCAGCTTGATCATCATCTCATAGCTGGAGGAAATCTATTGTGCATGCACGGTCTGTACTATTCCACCCATGGAGGATGGTGGGAGTGGGCGCCCCCGTGTTTTCATTTCCGTATGCCTTATTGGCCGCATATGAAAGAATGGCTGACCTATGCGCGTCGCATGTGCTTCGTCTTAAGCCAGGGGCACCATGTATGCGATATATCCATTTTGTATCCGACTGAATCAATGCAGGCCTATCCGGAAGCGTCAGCCAAGGCTATGTGGGACATCGCTGACCGACTGAGCGCGTGTGGTCTTGACTATGATTTTGTCGACTTCCGGTCGGTATCGGAGGCTTCGATCGCTAATGGTAGGCTTGAGATTGGCGACGAAAGCTACAGAGTGCTCATACTGCCTGACGTAATGGCCATGCATGCCTCCACATTGGATAAAATTTACGAATTCAGTCAGCGGGGGGGCATAGTGCTGTCGACTGATAATTCATTCAAGGCAACCTCCAGGCGTGGAGAAGGCGACGTAGAGGCATTGTCTATTTGGAGGTCTATTTTCAACGGAGATGGACAATCAAGGATAATCCCCTCGGCAGACATCCCCGGTCTAATCCCAATGATGCTTACTCCTGATTTCTCGTCGCAGTCTAAAAAAGGCAGAGTCCTGCATCGCAGGATTGGAGTTCACGATCTATACATGGTGATGGATGTGGAAAAGGGCGATGAACTCTTTTTTAGAGCCAAAGGTGATCTTGAGCGTTGGAACGCCAAAGACGGCACGGTCGAGCGGTATCCTGTCTTGAGGCAAGATGACACCGGCACCTGGATTAAAGTCGATGAAGGGGAATCCGGCTCTATTCTCTTCATGTTTTCGCCCGGACAGCCTTTATGGCGGACGGGAAAAGACGATTCCCGCGTACTGGTGAAAATTGACTCTATTGGCGGCGAATGGGATGTGGATATATTGCCTACCATGGATAACAAGTGGGGCGATTTCCGTCTGCCGGCATCTGATGAACTTATTGGCCCTGAAGCGAGAGAATTTTGTTGCAGATACCTTGGCGACCGGCAAAGCCTCAATGACGAAGCCCGTGACGTATATGGTTTTGGTCCATTTATGGAGATGCGCGTGATAGACGCGGCGGCCGATATTGACGCTTTTCTTGCCAAGCCGGGTTTTATGGAGGATGCGGAAGGCTGGAAGCCATACGTTTTCTCTTGGCAATATGGAGTCAAAGACAGCCCCGGATCGCAAGGATATCACGGGCTTAAGGCGAAGGTCGACGACCGGTTCTTGATTTTGGACAGAGGCGGTCATCAGATATACCGCACTTATCTCTATGCTTCTGATGACGGCTTGTATCAGGCTGTGACAGAGGGCGTCAGGCCTCACCGTATCTTTGTCGACGGACAAAGGCTCGATTGCGATTCTATTGAGTTGGAAAAAGGATGGCATAGCCTTGTGCTGGCGTATGCTGATACGCCTGCTGCTGAATACAGCCTGGGATCGAAGAAAGAAGAATATGTCGACAATCGTCAGCGCAGCGCGGTGGTCTTTTTCCGTGCGCTGAAGCCTGAGTTGAATGAAAATGATCCTTACGGCGATATTGTGGCAATGAAATGGTACGGAAGCAGGCATCTTCCATACAGTCTTGTCAAGGGTGACGGCTTATGGGAATATTCGTTTGAGACGGCACCGGGCACTCGGTACATGGATCTGAATGTTAATGGAAAGATCACGGAGATTCGGGTCGATGGCCATATTATTGATAAGTCGGCAATAAAGTGTCATGAAGCCGGCTGTCGTGTCGAAATCGGTCAGAATGACGGAAGAAGCCGTCGCATAAGGTTGATCGGAAATCCTGAAATAGGATTTGACGAAGCCGCTTTTTTCAATGGCCCGGTGAAATTTAACTGTGGAAAAGGCAAACTGGAGGCCGGCAACTGGACAAATCAAGGAGGCCTTAAATACTACTCCGGAGGGATGCGTTACATCAAGACCGTGGCGATTAAAAAGGTAAAGGATATGCGTGTCGAGCTTGATCTTGGGCTTGTCGACGCTACATGTGAGATATCTGTCAACGGCAAAAGAGTGAATTATCTGATGGGCAAGCCCTATAGCCTGGATATTACGGATTTTGTAGAAGATGGTGATAATGAGATCGAAGTATTGGTCTATAGTTCGCTCTCCAATCATTTGCAGACAGTGCCCTCGTCATATCGCAGCAATCCACGGTCAGGGTTGATTGGTCCGGTCTCACTGAAATACTATATGATTGATTGAGTCTGGTATAAGTTGTTGTCGTGTTTTTAGGCACGCAGATTGTGTATTTTCAGTCAGAAGCGGAGATTTGGAGTATAGATCCGAAATCATTATCTTTGCATAGAAAATATTTACTCTGAATAATTATCACAATCTGCGAAATGAAGATTCTACAGACAATTGCGCTGCTGGGAGCGTTTTCGCTTTCTGCGGGTGTGCATGCCCAATCAGTATATCCCGGCCAACATGAAGGGAAGCTGGCCATTGAGACGACGGTGCCGGTCAAGGCCTGCAGCTTCGACCTCAAGGACGTGCGCCTGCTGCCTGGCCGCGTGCATGACAATCTGATGCGCGACTCCGTGTGGATGTCATCGATACAGGTAGGGCGCCTGCTGCATAGTTTCCGCAATAACGCCGGTGTATTCGCCGGGCTTGAGGGCGGATACGAAAGCGTGAAAAAGCTCGGGGGCTGGGAGTCGCTCGACTGCGACCTGCGAGGCCACACCACCGGCCACCTGCTTTCGGCCTACGGTCTGATGTACGCCGCTACGGGCGCCGAGGTGTTCAAGCTCAAGGGCGACAGCCTGGTGTCGGGCCTCAGAGAGGTGCAGGATGCCCTCGGCGGCGGATACCTGAGCGCTTATCCCGAAGAGCTCATCAACCGCAATCTGCGCGGCAAGAGCGTGTGGGCGCCATGGTACACCCTGCACAAGCTTTTCGCCGGCCTCATGGACCAATACCTATACGCCGACAACAAAGAGGCTCTGGAAGTGGTGAAAAAGATGGGAGATTGGGCCTATGGCAAGCTCATAGGCCAGCCCGAGGAGACGCGGAGGCTGATGCTGCGCAATGAATTCGGCGGCATGAACGAGGCTTTCTACAACCTCTATGCCATCACCGGCGACGGGCGATACAAGGAGCTCGCCGAATATTTCTACCACAACGACGTGATCGACCCTTTGGCCGAAGGCAATGCCGATTTCGGCACGAAGCATACCAACACCTTCATCCCCAAGGTGATAGGCGAGGCGCGCAATCATGAGATCTCGGGCGCTGCCCGCAGCGGCGATATCTCAAGGCTCTTCTGGAACGAGATGACCCACCACCACTCTTTCGTCACCGGCTCAAGCAGCCAGAAAGAGCACTTTTTCGACACGGCCAATTTCTCTAAATTCATCAACGGATACACCGGCGAGACCTGCTGCACCTACAATATGCTCAAGCTGTCGCGCCACCTCTTCTGCCTCGAAGTCTCGCCCGAGGTGGCTGACTACTATGAGCGCGCGCTCTACAACCACATCCTGGCGCAGCAGGATCCCGAGTCGGGCATGGTGTGCTACTTCCTGCCTTTGCTCAGCGGGGCCTACAAGGTCTACAGCACTCCGGAGCAGTCATTCTGGTGCTGCGTGGGCAGCGGCTTTGAGAGCCATGCCAAATATGCCGAGGCCATATATTATCACGATGCCGACGATCTCTACGTCAATCTTTTCATCCCGTCAAGGCTCTCTTGGGCAGAAAAAGGCCTTGTGCTGAGCCAGCACACCGACTTCCCGGAATCAGACGTGACCCGATTCGAGATCGAAGAGGCGCCTTCCGCAAAAATGGGCATCAAGCTGCGCTATCCGTCATGGAGCGGGAAGCCGCAGGTTAAGGTCAACGGCAAGACGGTGGCTGTCAAAGGAGGCCCGTCATCGTACATCTCCATCGACCGCCGATGGAAAAAGGGTGACAAGATTGAAGTGAAGTATCCGATGTCGCTCCGCGTGGAGACGGCGCCCGACACCCGCAGCCGCGGCGCGCTGCTATACGGCCCTGTGGTGCTTGCCGGCGACCTGGGAGCCGAGGGCGTCACGCCATTCTCTGACCCTACGGTGAGAAACGACTATTACACATACGATTATAAGATTCCCGCAGGCCTCGACACAGGTCTGGCGGTGGATATCGACAATCCCTCGGCTTCAGTCATGAAAGAAGGCGACGGACTCCGGTTCGCTACTGCCGACGGCAAAAAGCTGAGGCCTCTCTATGACACCCACCGCACCCGATATGTGGTGTACTGGGACATCAAAGCCGACTGATACAGTTTAGAACTGATAGCCAATACCACGGCATACCCAAATAAAATGTGCGCAATTGTAACACATTGTAACATTTTTTTTGGGTATGTCTTTTTTTTTCAGTAATTTTGCCAACCGCATCCTAAACCAAATTCATTGTATATAGAAAAATTTTAATTAAGGAATAGACCCAATCGATGAACATCTTGCCCCATGCGTTGTTTTCTAAAAACACACAAGGAGTCAGCACCGTTTCATTCAACAACAACAATGAGAGGCAAATATACCATACTTGGCGCCGCTATCTGTCTGCTTTGCGCCTCATGCCAGCAAGATAAGGCGACCCCGGAGACCCAGGCCGTGAAAGTAGAGGCCATGGCTATCGAGCCCACCCTGCTCACAGGATTGCGCATATACCCCGGCACCGTAGAGGAGTCGGAGGGTATAGACGTGTCTTTTTCTGTGGCCGGGATGATGGACAGCATCATGGTGCGCGAGGGGGATTTCGTGCGCAAGGGGCAAGTGATTGGCCGCATCAACTCAAAGGGATTGCAGCGCGATTACGACGAGGCAAAGGCCGCTCTTGACAAGATGCAGGCATACCATGACGAAATGAAAGCCCGGTACGAAAAGCGCCTGCTTTCGGAGATGAAGTGGGCAGGAGTGCGCTCGGCCCTGCTCAAATCAAAGAGCAATGCCGCCATTGCCGCCAAGGCTCTTGACGATGCCACGCTCCTGGCGCCTTTCACCGGATACGTCTCGAAGAGATACTGCGATGCGGGCCATGTGGTGGCTCCGTCGGTGCCGGTGATAAAGCTTGCCAACATCGATGATGCCCACATACTCATATCCATCCCCGAGGATGAGATCTCAAACCTTTCGATCGGCGACACCGCAAGCGTGTCGATAGGCCGGATCGGCCACCAGGCCTTTATTGGAGAGGTGGTGGAGCGCAGCGTCACAGCCAAGCCATCGACTGGGGCGTACACAGTGCGTATAGGCGTCGACAACACTGACTATAGCATACGCCCCGGCATGGACTGCAATGTGAAGATCAACAGCGGAGCGCCGGTGCTCGGCATAGTGCTTCCGCCGCACCTGGTGATGAGTGACGCCGACAACAGCCAATACGTATGGATCGCCTACCGGGGCAAAGCCCTTAAAAGAGCCGTCGAGATAGGCGGCCACACTGACAGCGGCGTCATCATCGACGCCGGAGTGTCGGTCGGAGACTCGATCATCACCACAGGCCGGCTCAACGTCAACGAGTTCTCGCCGGTGCTCATAGCCAACCGCTGACGTCTCTACATAGCCCGGCGCGATTCTCTCCGCAGGGCTGCATTTTCTTGAAAACAAACATTAGTTTATACCGTCGGGCACAGGCTTTAAAGGCCTGTGCCCTTGCTTTATGCAGGCCTCGAGGCCCAAAAATATCCAAAATAAAATCGGAATTTTGTTATTTGTGAGAAAAATCGTATATTTGCAGGCTGAATAGCTTACCAGAAAATTAATTAATCAATCTAAACATATTTTCTAAACATGCAAGACAAAGGAAAATTAGGTAGTGTCGTTGCCGGCATTATCGCCGTCTTCCTGGTGATTGTGTGCTTGTTCTATCTTTCATTCTCCTTTGTATCATCATCTTACGAGAAGAAAGCTGAGCAGTTTGCGCAAAATCTGCAGAAGACCACCAACAAGCTCAACGACGACAACGTCTACAACCAGGCCTACAAGCACTATATGGACTCGGTTGGAGAAGAAAAGGTGTACGCAGGGCTTTATACCCTCAACGATGTGCGCAAATGGGGCGTAGGCCTTGGCCTCGACCTCAAGGGCGGTATGAACGTGATCCTCGAGGTGGACATGCCCGACATGCTCCGCTCTATCTCATACAAGGCCAAAGACGCCAAGTTTGAGGCTGCCATCGACTCTGCGCAGGCTGTGATGAAGGTGCGCCCCTCGGCCGACTTCTTCACCACATTCATGCAGGAATACCGCAAGCTCGAGCCCACGATTGACCTCTCTGTCGTGTTCAAGGACAATCTCGTGCCCGCAGGCAGCGATGACCAGAAGGCCGTCAGCATCCTCAAGGATAAGATGCACTCCATCACCGAGACTGCCGCCAACAACGTGCTCCGCAAGCGTATCGACCAGTTTGGCGTGGTTTCGCCCAACATCCAGATACTCCAGGGCAAGGACGGCCAGGTGCTCCTCGAGCTCCCCGGCGTGAAGGACCACCAGCGTGTGCGCGAGCTGCTCCAGCGCTCGGCTGTGCTCGAATTCTTCAACACCTATCGTGTGCGTGAGGTGCAGGATAAGCTCGTGGCGCTCGCCAACAAGGCTGCCCAGGACTCTACCCTTTCGCCCGCATACGCAGCCGTAGTGGCAAACCTGCCCAACCAGTATGCCGACGGCGTGCTTGTAGGCTACCTGCCCAGCGAGATGGACATCACCGAATTCAACGCCTTCATCAATTCTCCCCAGGCCAAGCTCTATCTCCCCACAGACCTCAAGCTGCGCTGGGGCGTAAAGGAGGACGTGCACCGCTATAAGGACCAGAACGGCAAGGACGCAGAAGTGAAGCTCGGCTTCCCTCTCTACGCTCTCCGCGGCCAGGCTGTGCTTTCGGGCGGCGTTGTCACCGACGCATCGACCAACTATGACCCCATCAAGGGCAATGAAATCTCTATGCGCATGAACGCCGAAGGCGCTCACCGCTGGGCCCAGGTCACTGCTGCCAACGCAGCCGACGGCCAGCGCCCCATAGCCATCGTGCTTGACGACCATGTATACTCGGCTCCACGCGTCAACGACGCCATCGAGGGTGGCCAGTCATCAATCACCGGCGACTTCACCATCGACGAAGCCACTGACCTTGCCAACGTGCTTAAGAGCGGCGAGATGAACGCCAAGATCAACATCATCTCAGACATGGTGATCGGTCCGAGCCTCGGCGCGCAGGCCATCCAGGCCGGCATCACATCGTTTGTGGTGGCTCTCGTGCTCCTGATGATCTTCATGATGATGTTCTACGGCGTGATCCCCGGCCTCGTAGCCGACCTCTGCCTCGTGTTCAACCTCTTCTTCACTCTCGGCATTCTGGCTTCGTTCCAGGCAGTGCTCACCATGAGCGGCATCGCCGGTATCGTGCTCTCGCTCGGCATGGCGGTTGACGCCAACGTGCTTATCTTCGAGCGCGCCAAGGAAGAGCTCCGCTCTGGCAAGAACAGCCGCCAGGCTCTCAGCGATGGCTACAGCAACGCATTCTCGGCCATCTTTGACTCTAACCTGACCTCAATCATCACAGGCCTCATCCTGCTCCTCTACGGCACAGGCCCCATCAAGGGCTTCGCCACCACCCTCATCATCGGCATCATCTGCTCGTTCTTCACCGCTGTCTTCCTCAGCCGCATCTTCTTCAATTGGATCATGAAGAGCAAGACTTTCGACAACATGTCGTTCTCGACTCCGCTGTCGCGCAAGATGTTTGTCAACGCCCACTACAACTTCCTTGGCATGCGCAAGGGCAGCTTCGCCGCTGTCTTCGTGGTGATCGCCATCGTAGTGGCATCGCTCTGCCTCCAGGGCCTCAATCAGGGCATCGACTTTTCGGGCGGACGCAACTATGTGGCCAAGTTTGACCAGCCCGTCGACGTAGATCAGATCCGCGCCGAGCTGGCTCCCGAATTCGAGGGCGCATCTGTGCAGGTGATCACCATCGAGAGCTCTAACCAGGTGCGTATCTCCACCAACTACAAGATCAACGATGAGAGCGAGGGCGTAGAGACCGAAATCACAGGCAAGCTCTTCAAGGTGCTCAAGCCCTACATGAAGGGTGACATCACACCCGAGGAGTTCTCTACAGCCGACTCCGCGCTCGGCCTCGTGAGCTCGCAGAAGGTAGGCCCGTCAGTGGCCGACGACATGCGCACAGACGCTTACATAGCCGTTGTGCTCTCGCTCATCGCCATGTTCCTCTACATCCTGCTCCGATTCCGCAACATCGCCTTCTCTGTGGGCGCTCTCGCTGCGGTTGCGTTCACAGCGTTCACCATCATCGGCTTCTACTCGATCTTCTCTGAGGTGTTCCCCTTCGCCATGGAGGTTGACCAGACCTTCATCGCCGCCATCCTCACCGTGATCGGATATCAGATCAACGACACCGTGGTGGTATTCGACCGTGTGCGCGAAAACCTCGGCCTCTATCCCAAGCAGTCATTCTACGAAACCGTCAACCAGTCGATCAACTCCACACTCGGTCGTACGATCATGACCTCCGTATCGACCCTGCTCGTGCTCGTCTGCATCTTCATCCTCGGCGGCGACGCTATCCGCAGCTTCACATTCGCCATGCTCTTCGGCGTAATCATCGGCACCCTCGCCACCATCTTCGTGGCATCGCCCGTGGCCTACCTCGTTGAGAACCGCCAGGCAAAGAAAGCCAAGAAATAAGCTTCGGCAAATTTAAATATTGAGGAGAGGCCGTCTAAACAGCTGTTTAGACGGCCTCTCCTACTTTCAAAATATGTTAGATGTGTGGAGGTGCGTTTCGGAGAAACGCGCGGGTTATCAAGTTCGAGCCTTGCCTTTGGGATGTCAGTATTTGAAGGAGGATCCGCCGAGGAATTCGCGCAGCAGGGAGGTGGAGGGGATGTGCGACTCTTCGATGGGCTGGAAGTAGCTCAGGAATTTCTGCAGGCGGTAGGCTTCGGCGTATTCGGGTATGTCGCGCGGCACTCGTCTGAGAAGGTCGTCGGCGTAGTATTTCATCACTCCGAGCTCAAAGAGCAGCGAGGAGTTGAATGTGGCGTCAGCGTTCTCCTGGTATGGGAATATCCATTTTTCCTCACCACGGCGCACGCTGGGCCACCGGCGTATGGTCTCGGCGGCCGATACGCCGCGGTATTTGTGGTCGCGTATGATGCGCCGCAGGAGGCGGTTGTCGGTTGTCGGCACCCAGTTGTGGTCGTCGATCGACAGGGTGGTGAGGGCTGACACGTAGAGGCGGAATTTCATCTTCTCCTCGATGTGGCTGGTGAGCTCGGGGTTAAGGCCGTGGATGCCCTCGATGAGCAGGATCGATCCCGGCTCGAGCTTTATGGTGTTGCCTTTGTATTCGCGCTCGCCGGTCTGGAAATTGTATGTCGGGAGCATAACTTCCTTGCCGTCGAGCACATCGTTTAGGTCTTTGTTGAATTGCTCAAGGTCGAGGGCGTAGAGCGATTCGTAATCATAGTCTCCCGTTTCGTCTTTAGGGGTGTGCACCCGGTCGACGAAATAGTTGTCGAGCGACACCATCTGAGGCTTAAGCAGGTTGGTCATCAGCTGTATGGCGAGCCTCTTGGTGGTGGTGGTCTTGCCTGACGATGAAGGGCCTGCTATCATCACGATGCGTGCTCCGCCCTGGCGGTATCTCTCGGTGATGTCTTCGGCTATGCGGGCTATCATCTTTTCGTGCAGAGCCTCGGCCACATTGATCAGCATGGGGGAACGGCCCTGGAGCACAGCCTCGTTGAGCTCGCCCACGTTGCGCACCCCGAGTATGTTGTTGAATTCAAGATGCTCGGTGAAAGCCTGGTACATTTTTTCCTGGGTCACGTGCTGCGGTGTCCGCGAAGGGCAGTCCTTGTCGTATGCGTAGAGCAGGAATCCTTGCTTGTAGGGCTGAAGGTCGAATACGTCGAGTATGCCTGTGCTCGCGGCAAGAGTGCCGTAATAGCTGTCGCAGATGCCGTCGAGGCGGTAGTATGTGGTGTAGAGGTCGTGTATGGTGCGCAGCAGCCTCACCTTGTCGGTCAGGCCTTGGTCGTTGAATATCTTTATGACGTCTTCGGTCAGCCTCTCTTTGCGCTTCAGCGGCAGATCGGCATTGATTATGGCTCTCATCTCGGCTTTGAGCGCCTCTACGGTGGGCTTGTCGATCTCATGCTCCAGCCCTATGAGCCGGCAATAATATCCCTTCGAAATGGAGTGGGATATGCGCAAGGTGCATGAGGGATAGAGCTTCGACACAGCGCGGTAGAGCACCATGCAGAGCGACCTCACGTAGGTGCGTTCGGCCGAGGGGTGGGTCTTGGGCAGGTATTCAACCATCTTGGGCATGAACACCTGGAATCTCAGGTTCTCGGTCTTGTTGTTGACTCTCGCGCAGATGGGGTCGAAGCCCAAAGGCAGGCGCCCTGCTATGTCGAGCAGCGTCTCGCCGCCCTGAATGTCGACGTAGTGGCCAGTATTGACGCAGTAGATTTTGAGTTGATCGCTCATAGATTATCGTGATTCTTAAAGTTGAAACATCTGTGATTGGCGGGGCTGCGGAAAGCCCCCTACGCAAAATTAACAAAAAAGAGGGTGAATGTGCCCGATTGCGGCGCTTTTTTTTCTCTTTTCGTCCTTATAGAGGCGTATTGGTGAAGCGATGCAATAAAATGGCGGATTTCGCGTTAGATATATTGCTATGCAATTGATATTCGCCACCAACAACCAACATAAGCTGCAGGAACTGCGCCAGATCGCGGGCGGCGGCCTCGATATTGTGGGGCTTGCCGATATAGGCTGCAGCCAGGAGATCCCCGAGACCGGGACCACCCTTCGTGATAACGCTTTGCAGAAGGCCCGGTTTGTGCATGACAGATACGGCTGCGCGTGCTTCGCCGATGACACAGGCCTCGAGGTCGATGCCCTTGGCGGCGCTCCGGGCGTGTATTCCGCCCGCTGGGCGGCCATGGAGCTCGGCCTTGACCATCCAGATTCGGAGCGGAATGTGAGCCTCATGCTTGAGCGCATGGAGGGTGCAGCCTCGCGCACAGCGCGTTTCCGCACGGCCATAGCGCTCATCACAGCCGATGGCGCCGAGCATGTGGTGGAAGGCGTGGTCGAGGGCGAGATAGCGACTGAAAGGCACGGAGAGGGCGGATTCGGCTATGATCCGATATTCGTGCCTTCGGGGTGGAGCAAGACGTTTGCCGAAGCCTCGGCAGAGGAAAAAAACGCTGTGAGCCATCGCGGTCGCGCCACCCGCGCCCTTGCCGATCTGATGCGCGGATTAGGCTTGATCTGACATACCGGAACATTTATTCACACATTCACTGACTCTATGGTAAAGAAATACATCACGGCCATGCTTATCTGCCTTGTCGCGGCCATGCCCCGGCTTTTGGCGGCCGGCGCCGACGGCTGGAGCAAATATCCCCTCTACAGCGAAGAGATCACATCTGTGGTCGCGGCCAAGGATAAGGTCTACTATGTGTCGTGCGGCAATCTGTTCTCGTTTGACGAGACTACGCAGGAGACATACTGCTACAGCAGCCTCAATAAGCTCACCGGCGATGTGGTGAGAGAGATTTACTACAGCCATGCCGACGGCTTTCTGCTGATAGTGTATGATGACGCCAATCTCGATGTGCTTTATGACGACGGCTCGCTCCTGAATCTGCCCGAGATAAGAGACTCGTCTATCACGTCGTCAAAGGCCATAAACGATGTGGATTTCGGCGAGGGCATCATGCTCATAGGCACTGATTTCGGCATAGTGGTCTATGATCTGGCCAAGATGGAAGTGCGCGAGTCGGGCATATTCAACCTGAAGGTCAACGCCGTTTTGATAGAGAAAGACCGATTGGTCATCTACGCTCCGGGTTCAGACAGCTATTTTCTGTGGTATTCGCCTATATCCGGGCGCCACAACAATATGTCAAAGTTCAGCCCGATTGGCTGGGGCCTGCTCACCGACGCTGCTTTCAGCCTGTCAGACACCAGGTATCTATTCCGCAATTATCTCACCGGCGAGCTCTACTACAGAGACACCAACGCTGACCGCACCGGTTGGGCAAGCGGAAATGTATCGCTCGGCGTGTTCTCCAAGCTTCCGCTGAAACCTTTCAAGGGCGGATACTATACCATCGATGACACGGATTTCGTCTGCATAGTCGATGGCGAGGTCCGCCGCACTCCCCTTCCGGAGGATCTTCGCGGGCAGAGGCCGGCTATTTATGCCGACGCCGCACGCATCTGGCTTGCTGACAGAGAGGGCATAGCGAAGTATGACCTGTCAAATCCCAATTCGCCAGAGGTGCTGTATGACAAGGCATTTCCCATAGGAGCCACCACCGTCTCTGAAGTCGGATTCATGAGATGGTCGGCGGGCGGCGACAGGCTATATGTTTCGAATCTGCCATTCTCCAACTATAAGTCATGGAGCGCGGTTGAGGGTTCGGACCAATATCAGACGCTTAATATCATAGAAAACGGCTTCCCGCGCGATGCGTCGCTCATGGAGGCTTCGGCCGAGCATGAGCATTACTCTGTGAAGTGGCAGAATCTCCACGGCAACAAGCGCATGTACGGCGATCCCAACTCGATGGTCGAAGATCCCGATGACCCTGCCAAATTCTACTGCTCCACCAATTTCGAGGGCGTCTACGTGGTCAGATACAATGACCAGACCGGCGAATATGAGGAGATCGGGAGGTTCACCGACAAGAATTCGCCCATGCCCAATGTCTCAGGCTATCGCTCGCAGGATCTCAACATCGACCCGCAGGGAAATCTGTGGGTAGGCTATCTCGGCGGAGATGCCGGATACTGCATGCTCCCTGCGGCCAAGCGCCGCAAAAATCCTGACGAGATTGTGATGTCAGATTGGAAAAATGTGGCCAAGCTCTCTGTCGACGCGGTGACGGGCAAGGACATGAAATCGCTGATATGCCGGAAGTCGAATATGATATTTTTCTTCCCGGGAAATTATGACGGATACATCACGGCTCTTGACACCAAGGGCTCATACGACGACCTCACTGACGATGTGGCATATACCTGGACCCGATTCACCGATCAGGACGGCATTACATTCGAGCCCCCGACACACATCACTTCGGCCATCGAGGATGACCGCGGCAGGGTATGGATAGGCACCTCGCGCGGCATTTTTGAGATATCGAATCCGTCGCAGGCTACAAATCCATCGATGAAGGTGCGTCGCATTAAGGTGCCCCGCAATGACGGCACTGACTATGCCGACTATCTTCTCGACACTGACATGATCTATTGGATGTCGCTTGACCCGGCCGGCCGCAAATGGGTGGCCACCGAGGGGTCGGGGCTGTTTCTGGTGAGTGAGACCGGCGACAAGATTCTGCGTAATTTCACTGTCGATAATTCGCCTCTGCCCTCAAATCTGGTGACTTCGGTGGAGTGTGATCCCCACAGCAACAAGGTGTATGTGGGCACCCTCAAAGGCTTGTATTCATTCTTGAGCGATGCGTCGCCCGGCATGGACGACCTGAGCGATATACTCGCATATCCCAATCCCGTGCGGCCTGAATACACCGGCGAGGTGACCATCACCGGGCTTATGGATAATTCGATAGTGAAGATTGCCGACGCCCAGGGCAATGTCATATACCAGACGCGCTCGCAAGGAGGCATGGCTTCGTGGAATCCCTATACGGCATCGGGAGCCAGGGTGCGCACGGGGGTATATTTCATCTACGTCACCTCATCTGACGGCTCGCGTCAGGTGGGAAAAGTGTCGAAGGTGATGGTGGTCAACTAAAGAGCTCCCGCACCACTCCGATCGACGGCAGCGTGTTGAGGCGCGCGTAGTGCAGGCTGTAGTAGTCAAGCGCCAGGTCGAGCATTTCATTGCGCTGTGCTCTGTTGAGGCGCATCAGGCCGAGGCTGCGGCCTGACAGGCGGCTTAGGATGTGCAGGGCCTTTGCTCTTTCCGGGTCGAGCGCGTGGGTGTGAGGCGGCGGGGCTGTCACGTATCGGGCTTCGCGCATGTCGAAGTATCGGCCTTCGGCGTATGTGCCCATGTCCGGCTCAATGCCGAGAAATATGCTCAGGCGATATAGAAAACTTAAATGGAAATTGGCCAAGGCGTTGCCTCTGGCCTTTTTTAATGCCGACGCAGTCTCGATAAGGAAATCGGTGAGGGCGGTGTCGGGGCCGCTGTCTTTGAGGGCTGCGTATAGGAAATCAGCCAGGAACATCGCTATCGCCGCCGCTGCGGGGTTGGTGATCTGGCCGGCGCCTATGGGCCTTACGTCTTTAAGCCGCGAGATGTCCCGGCCCGGGCGTATGTCGGCGATGGCCTCGAAGGTGCCGAATGGCATCATGATGGCCCTGCGGCGCTGTGCTTCGCGCCCGTTGCCCGAGGGTATGGAAACGGCCATCCGGCCATATTCGCGGCTCCAGATGGTCGCTATAGAGGCTGTATCGCTGTATTTGACGCTGCGCAGCGCTATGCATGTGACAGGGCATTCCATTTCTTGATATTTATAACACAGATTTCACGCAGTATGAAGGGAGAATGCGGATTTTTATTGCACTGATATTGATGGGATGGAATATACCACGGATTTCACGGATTACACGGATTTTAGTTTTGGGAGGATATACCACGGATTTCACGGATTACACGGATTTTTATTTTAAGGATTTATGGTTTAGAATATTCTTATGATTTTCTTTAAAGAGAGTTCGCCGAAATTTAGGAGGATGCCTATCTTATGACCGGATATTTTTATATAGTTCAGCAATTGGGCTTCATGTACGGGAAGGATTTGAGATAGGGCTTTACATTCAACGATTATACTGTCGTAACAAATAAAATCAGCATAGTAGTCATGTTTTAGCGGGATTCCTTTATATGTGGCCACGAGGTGCATTTCCCTCACATAGGGAATGTTTCTTCTTTGAAATTCAATCTCAAGCGCATCTTGATATACATATTCAGAATATCCGCATCCCAATGTGTTGTGAACTTCTAAAGCAGCGCCGATTATATTGTATCTTTCAGTTTCTTTGACAAGCATATTAAAACAATATCCGTATAACTTAATTATGGAACTTAAATCCGTGAAATAAAAATCCGTGTAATCCGTGAAATCCGTGGTATACTATTCTCCACCGAGGTACGTGGTTAATTATTCCACACCTAAGATTTTGCTCCAGAAGGGGCGCATTTTGCGTGATGGCCAGCCGTGGCAGCCCATGGGGAGGCGGCGCCCGTTGAGCTCGTAGCACCACGCCGGGTATTTGTCGAATGCGAAGTCAAGCGCCTCCATGGCGGTAGGATAGGTGAAGCTCTCCTGCATGGCCCAGAACACGTCTTCGGGCTGCCCCTTGGGGCCGATCTCGTTGAGGGCGGCCAATTCCCCCGCTTTCAGCCGGCACACGTTCTCGTGGCTTGAGATTTTGCGCAGCGACAGGCCGCCGTTGCCCACTTTGTCGTAGATGGCAATCTTTGAATACAGCCCCTTTCTCCGGCGGCGCCAATCCTCCGCCTTCTTTATCCACGACATCGGCGGATAGCGGTTGATGCGGCGTTTCAGCCATGGCGCGCCCACATAGTCGTATCCTTTCGCGCACCACTCGTCGAGCCGGTCGCTGAAGATGTAAGTGTCAAGCTGGGCCACGAGCATATATTCGTATTGGCTGAAAGCGGCGTAGAAGTCGGGCGAAGTCATGAGCCTGTTGTAGCCTTTGATGCCCTTGAAGTATTGCGGATCGAAGTCTATGGTCTTAAGTGCGGGATATTGTGACAGGACGCGGCTAAGGTCGAGTCCACGTGGCTTCACCACGTATATGTCGCGGTTTGAGAGGGTGTGGCAGATGCTGCGCAGCGACAATGCTTCGTCGGCTGTGATCGTGTCTTTGTACATAGGCACGATTACTGCTATTTTCTTTTCAGGCATATTGATTTCAGCTTTTTCAGTATGGCTTTTTTGCGTTGGAAGGCCTCAAGGCGCGAGATCACCTTGGTGGCGAATCTCTCCTCGTCCCAGCCTCTGACCCGGGCGTACGCGCTGGCAATCTTTGACAGCAAGTCGCGGTCGGGGGTGAGGCGCATAAGGTTTTCGGCGCAGGCCTTTTGCCCCGGATTCCTCTTTATTTTGGTGCGGTTGGTGTCGATGAATCGGAATTCACCGTCTGTGTCGGCATAGATGTTTGTCAGGTTTAGGTCTCCGTGCATGATGCCGGCGGCGTGCATGCGCGCTATTTCTGCTGCAAGCCTGGCTATCATGTCGGCGTCGTCGGCCGATAGTGTATCATTGAGGCAAGCGCCGGTCACAGGCAGGCATACGAAAAAAGAGCCCCTGAAGAGCGGCCAGCGCCCATCGATGATATATGCCACCGGAGTGGGCGAGTAGAAACCCTCGCGGTTGAAGATGCAGCCGTATTTATACGCTTTCTTGGCCTTGCATGTGTTGAGGAAGGCGAATTGCAGCTTTAGGAAGAAATTCGGCTTTTTGTATCTCTTCACCACCACATCCAGGCCATCCCACCGCATGGCTCTCACCCGGTTGCGCCCGTCGTGCAGGGATATGCCCTCGCTGTCGAACCGCTCCGGAAGTGCGTTGATTTCGGCGGATAAGGCTGAAAAATCGGGATTGATCTTGACAATCATTTCTTTTTGAATCTTTTTATCAGGAACGACGGGCTGGCCTTGAATGTGACTCCGATAGCGAAGTTTGTGGCGGCGCTCTCACGCGATTTCACTCCGTCGGCTATCTTGTCGCAAGCCAGCAGTTGATACACCTGCGCATCGGCTGAGATAGAGAATCCGGGCGTGAATGTATAGGCGTAGGATAGAGACAGGGTCACGGTCTGTGGATCGTCGAGAAGCGTACCCGGATATTTGGATGATGCCACGCCCCATAGCGGCATGCCGAGCAGAGGCATGAACTTATGCGCGCTGTAATATCCGAGCGATGCCTTAAGGCCCCAGAGGTCGGCGTCGGCGTGGGCGTACCAGGCTGTGCCATTGTCGTAGGGCCATGCTTTTCCGGCCTGCTGGAACGAGGCGAGGAAATCGGCTTCGATCTGCACGTATCTGATTCCCGATCCGGCTATGTTGAAACGTGCTCCGAAGCCCGCTGCAGCGTTGATCATGGTGTTGACGCCCGGAATCTCATCTGTGTCGATTTCGCCGCCCCTATGCTCTATCAATGCTTGGAGCGGAGAGTAGAAGTGAGTGTCGGCTTCGGGCGAATTGTATCTGAAGTGTGACGAAAGGCCCACAAAGAAATTCTCGCGGTAGGGCGAATTGTTGTAGATGAACGTGCGCCAGTCGGCCCAAAGGTCGAAGTCGGCCCATGGCCTGCTGTAGAGTATCTGCAGGCCGGCTTCGGGGTCGGCGGTCAGAGCGAGCTCGGGGGAATATAGCATAGGCAGCAGCCGATGGCTTTCGCCTCCGTGTATGTTTCCGAGCACGAATGTCACGCCGCAAGGCGCCGTGGCTTCAGCCCGCAGAAACGGAAGAGCGTGCAGGCCCTTCGACGAATTTTCCGGGTCATATTCCGGAACGGAAAGATAGTTGCCGTTGGGGTATCTGTCGGCTCCCCAATAGTGCATCATGTAGGCGCCGGCTTCGATTCTCACGTTTTTGGCAGGCGTGTACGAAAGGGTGGGGGTTAGGCGGAATCCCGGCAGCGAATATCCCTTCATCAGAGTGGTGAATTCGTTGTTGACGAAGAATAGGTTGGCGTCTACGTTCAGCCTCAGTTCGCGTGGCTTGCCCATGTCGGGAGTCTGCGCCGCTGCCGCCGCTATCGATGCGATGGCTGCTATTATGGCTATTGCTTTTCTCATTGGGAGGTGTGCTTGGATTGTGGATTGGTTCTATGGAGGTCTATGAATTGATGTCTTTGATCAGAGGAATGCCCTCGGCGGCGAACCTGTTTTCGAGGGGCGTAGGGTCGAGGCCTGCCTGTATCACGGCTGTGAAGGGGACGTCGCAGTGGCTGGCCGTCATGGGCTGTCCCATCCATGAAATGCGGTCGGGGTGAAAGATTGATCGGGCGAGTTTCACTGCGGGCATCACATTTCGCGCCTTGCCTATGCCGAAGACGGCCAGAGTGCAGTCGCCGGCCTGCGAGTCGATCCATTCGATCGCTTTCTTCAGGCGCTCGGTGTTGCCGTCTATGCCGCCAATCCATGCGTAGTACGCCGCTTGTGGAGAGTGCGATGGCTTGCCGTCAAATGCGGTGTCGACGATTGTCTCTACCGTGGCTCCGTTCAGGTCAGAGGGATACAGATCGCGCAGTCTGCCGGAGGGGAATATCCATCGGTCCACGCCCGCCTTTACATCAGCCGGAATTCCTTTCGGCGGCTTTGAGTTGGGCATGATCCGCATAGTCACTTTGGGTTTGCGCTTCGCTATTGACCGGGCTGAAATTGCGGCCATGGCATCCTTGATGCGGAATGCAGTTATTTCATCGTCGCAGCGGCTGTCGATGGCGTAGCGCACTTGCATCGATGTCAGCGGGCTCAGCCATGAGGGGTGCACTATGGTGTCGGCCTCCGTGGCTCTGATGGCATCATTCAGGTTTGCGGGTAGAATTATGATCATGGTTATTATCTTTCAGCAGGTCAAATTTAATGATGTCGGAACTGATTTTTCGGGCTTCGCGCTGGTGCTCGTCGCCTTTTTGCGGCTCGGCATGGGATGGCGAGAGGGCTGACTGGCCCATGCCCGTCCAGGCGTGTCGGCGCAGGCCCATCAGGTCAGTTATCGTGGAGTATACGTCTACTTGCCCTATCTGTTTGTCGATGCGGCCATGCACCGGAGAGTTGAGTATTATAAGGGGAACTTCCGCCTCGGGCTTCAGTAGGGCTGCGGCCTCCGGGATGGAGAGCCATTCGGCGCGGTTTGTGCCGAGAGCCTCGTGATCGCCTACGATTACCACCATTGTGCTGTCCCAGTCGGGGCGGCTTTTGAGATATTCGATCATGGGGCGAAGCGAGCGGTCGGTGTAGTTGGCCATGGTCATGTAGTCGCGCATGCGTTCGGGGTAGTCGCCTTTGATGTCTATGCCCTGCAGCTCTTTCTGCAGCCTGAAGGGATTATGTCCGGAATATGTCACGAGGTGTATGTAGGCCGGTTGTCCCTCGGGCCAGAGGCCGCCTTTGAGCTTGTCGACGCTTTGGGTCATGAAGGCTCCGTCGCTGAGTTTGGCGGGGTTGCCGACCATTTCAGTCATCTCCCAGCAGTCGCGCGAGAGCATAGTGTCAATTTCGAACGCCTTCGCCACGAGGCTTTGATTCCAGGTGATAGGCTTGTCGATGGTGAGAAGCATGGTGCGTGTGTCGGCGTTGCGGCGATGCATGGCTTCGGGTATCGAGTGGTAGGTGTGGTCGGGGTATCGCATGCTCCATACGGCGTCGTCGAGCGGCATCATGCCGGCGAGCATCAGCAGCTGTCCGTCGATGCTTCGCCCGGTGCCAGCCTGAGAGAGAACGTGTGGGATATAGAGGGTAGTAGAGTCGGTGACGAGGCTGTTGAGGTAGGGGGTAATGGTCTTGTCGCCGTCGGCTTTGGCTCCGATGAGCCAGCTTTCGAGCGACTCGCAGAATATCACCACGAGGTTGCGCCTTCCCTCGCGCTCGGCTATGGGATAGCCGGCGTCGAGCTCGCTCTGCCTGGCGCGCCAGGCAGCAACCCGCTGCCTGGCGGCCGGAGTTATCGAATCCTCTGCCGAAAAGCTGCCGGCGAGCAGGGTCGCCGGCACTGTGTATATCACCGGGGGCGTGGTGGAGTAATAGCAGCTGCCGCGCATGGTCTCGATGTGCGAGTTGATGCCACCGCGGCCTAAAGCGAATGCCGCCGAGACTGCGGTCAGCGCGCCTATGAGGATGAAGAGCGCAGTCAGCGGGGTAGGGTGGGGGTGCTCCTTAGATCTGCGTCCGATCATTATTGATGAAGCGATGGCGATGATTGCGGGAATGGAGTCGCACCATCTTACCGAGTCGGTGATGCTCGCGGTGAAGTCGCTGAGGTTTCCGGCGAGCATGTAGCTTGAGAGCGGAATCCAGCTCAGGTAGGTGCGGCAATACATAAGGTTGGCTTCGAGGATGGCGGCGAATGTCAGCCAGACAACCAGCTGCACCCATCGGCGCGCTCCGAGCGCTGTGGGCAGCGCGAGCAATAGGGCGAGTATCGCGGTATTGATGTAGACTTCGGGAAACGACATGCCTCGGAAGGTGGTGGACCAGCTCCAGAGCATCGACCATGATATGACCATGGCGAATCCGCCTAAGGCTGCCATGAATCCGTCAGAGCGGAAGAGTCTCTTCCAAGATCCTTTATTTAATGTGAGATCATATTTTTTTTTCATAACGCAAATTTACGAAAAAAATCGGCTAAACCCGAGCAAAACCGGATGATGATGAGGCTAAATCCAGTAGGCGTGGATTTCGGCGTGTAGATTGATTTTCCGAATGAGGTAGTAATTTTTGCGTATGTGCCTGTAGATTAAGCGGATGATTGAATTTTGAGGCTTTGAGATTTTCACGGACGGCGGTTCTCGGACGGGTGGAGGCGTTTTTTCGATTCTCGGGAGCGTTTGTCGAATGCCCATTTGTGCAATTGGCAAATTTTGCGTAACTTTGTGAGTTAATCTTGATGATATGCCAAACTCTATCCTTTGGAATAATCAAAACGTAGACCTGCCGGCCATCGACTATCCCCGAGTTGAGAAGTGGATAGCCGACGTGGCTCGCGCTCACGGGCGCATACTCGGTGACATTGCCTACATCTTCTGCGACGATGAGAAGATCATCGAAGTCAACCGTCAGTTTCTGCAGCATGACTATTACACCGACATCATCACCTTCGATTATGGCAGAGGCAAGCTGATCAGCGGAGATATGTTTATCTCGCTCGACACTGTGGCCTCCAACGCCGAGGGGTTGGGCGCAGCGTATATGACCGAGTTGCACAGGGTGATCATACACGGCATCTTGCATCTATGCGGCATCAATGACAAAGGCCCCGGCGAGCGTGAGATCATGGAGCGCAACGAAGACGAGGCTTTAAGACTTTACGGCCATGACTTTTGATTTTGACGTTATAGTCGTTGGCGGAGGCCACGCCGGGTGTGAGGCCGCCGCTGCCGCTGCCAATATCGGCGCGCGCACACTGCTGATCACTATGGATATGGACAAACTCGCGCAGATGAGTTGCAATCCTGCAGTGGGTGGCATTGCTAAAGGTCAGATAGTCAGAGAGATAGATGCGCTTGGCGGTCAGATGGGCATTGTCACTGACCGCACGGCCATACAATTTCGCATGCTCAACCGCTCAAAGGGGCCGGCAATGTGGAGCCCGCGCGCACAGTCAGACCGCAATCGCTTCTCGGCTTTGTGGAGGCTCACGCTTGAGTCGATCCCCAACCTGTCGATGTGGCAGGATTCTGTGTCAGACCTTATAGTAGAGACCGCCGGCGATGGGCTGCCGTGCGTCAAGGGCGTGGTCACTGTGCAGGGCGCGAGGTTCAGCGCTGACAGAGTAGTGCTCACAAATGGCACCTTCCTCAATGGCCTCATGCATATAGGGCGCGCCCAATTCCCGGGCGGACGCATCGGCGAGCCTGCCTCTACCGGCCTCACCGAGTCGCTGAAGGCTCTCGGCTTCAGGGCCGACCGCATGAAGACCGGGACACCGGTGCGCATCGACGGTCGCACCATAGATTTCAGCCTCACCACCCCGCAGGGTGGCGAGGACGACTTCCATAAGTTCTCTTATCTGCCCGAAGTGGGCCGCGAACTCAAGCAGCGCCCATGCTATATAGCCTCGACCAATGCAGAAACCCATGAGGTGCTCCGCCGAGGCCTGCCCGATTCGCCTCTCTACAATGGCCAGATACAGAGCATAGGGCCGAGGTATTGCCCCAGCATCGAGACAAAGATAGTGACATTCGCCGACAAGGATTCGCATTTGCTCTTCATAGAGCCGGAAGGCGAGGACACGGTGGAATACTATCTCAACGGATTCTCGTCGTCGCTGCCGATCGACGTGCAGTTTGATGCCCTGCGCACTGTGCCCGCTCTGCGTGAGGCGCAGATGTATCGCCCCGGCTATGCCATAGAATACGACTTTTTCGACCCCACGCAGCTCAGGCACACGCTTGAGACCAAACTTGTGTCGGGTCTGTTCTTCGCCGGCCAGATCAACGGCACCACAGGATATGAGGAAGCCGCCGGGCAGGGCCTTGTGGCAGGAGCCAATGCCGCTTTGCAGGCTCTGGGCCGTCCTCCTTTCACGCTCAAGCGCGATGAATCGTATATCGGCGTGCTCATAGACGATCTTGTCACGAAGGGCGTTGATGAGCCTTACCGCATGTTCACCTCACGCGCCGAATACCGTATATTGCTGCGCCAGGACGATGCCGACGCGCGCCTGACGCCTCTGGGCCATGCCATAGGGCTTGCCTCCGACAGGCGCATGGAGTTGCTCGGCGAGAAACTGAGCCTGCGCGATTCGCTGATAACCCTCATCAGGGACTGTCAGGTGAAGCCTACGGAGGCCGTAAACTCATGGCTCGAATCGCACTCTTCTGCGCCCCTGAAACGGGGAGTCAGGCTCTTCGACATCCTGTCTCGCCCCGGCATATCCCTCGCCGACTGCATGGAGATCGAGCCTCGGCTTAAGGCGGCTGTAGAGGCTCTGCCGGCTGACCGCAGGAGCGAGATAGCCGAGGCTGCCGAAATCCTCATAAAGTATCAGGGATACATCGATAGGGAAAGGCAGGTGGCCGATAAACTGCATAGGCTTGAGAGCATAGCCATAGCCGGGAGGTTTGACTATCTGTCAATCTCGGCCCTCTCCACCGAAGCCCGTCAGAAACTGCACAAGATACAGCCAGAGACCATAGCGCAGGCGTCGCGCATCCCGGGTGTTTCGCCAAGCGACATCAACATATTGCTGATGCTTATGGGCCGATGACTGCGTTCCACGTGAAACAATTTGCACTTAATCCCCTAATCTCCAACATAATTCCAAACCCTAATGAACGAAACCAAACAAAACAACGATAAAGCAATGGAGTATATAAAATCAAAAATCAGGGACGTGCAGGATTTCCCCTCGAAGGGCGTCCTCTTCAAGGACCTCACCACAGCCTTCAAAGATCCGCGCGCGCTGCACATCATCGGCTGGGATCTGTCGCAGATCTATCGCGACAAGGGCGTGACCAAGGTGGTAGGCATTGAGTCGAGAGGCTTCATCGGCGGATCTATCCTCGCCTTCGAGCTCGGCGCCGGCTTCGTGCCAGCCCGCAAGCCCGGAAAGCTCCCCGCTGACGTGATACGCGCAGAATACGACAAGGAATACGGAAAGGACGTGATTGAGATACACCGCGACGCTGTCACCCCGGATGACATTGTTGTGATCCACGACGACGTGCTCGCCACCGGCGGCACGATGGCTGCAGTGTACCGCCTCGTGGAGAGCATGCACCCCAAGAAGATATATGTCAACTTCATCATCGAGCTCTCGGCGCTCAATGGCCGCGCCAACCTGCCCGAAGGCGTGGAGGTGACTTCGCTGATCAAATACTGACACTCGCTCACCGCATAGCGAGGAGGCCCCGACCATTCGAGGCCTCCTCTTTGTTATAATCATATAATCTCTCCTGATATGGCCATGTTTGAAAAATCGCCCGAATTGAAGGCGAAGATCTCGATACTTCCCGACACGCCGGGCGTATACACATACTACGACAAGAACGGCACCGTGATCTACATCGGTAAGGCTGTCAATCTTAAGCGGAGGGTGTCTTCGTATTTCACCCACCGGCATGAATCGCTCCGCACAAATCTGCTTGTGCGCGCCATCGAGGACATGTCATACATCGTGGTGCCCACAGAGCAGGATGCGCTGAATCTCGAGAATTCGATGATCAAGGAGTATAAGCCCCGATACAATGTGCTTCTGAAGGACGACAAATCATATCCTTGGATCGTGGTCACGAATGAGCTATACCCACGCGTGTTCCTCACAAGACATCATATCAAGGATGGATCGAGATACTATGGCCCCTATACCAACACCGGCGTTGCCCGCGTGGTGCTCGATCTCATCGGCGAGCTCTATCCGGTGCGCACCTGCCGCCTTCCCATCACTCCCGACTATCTCGCGAAAGGGAAGGGGAAACTGTGCCTGCAATATCACATCAAGAAATGCGAGGGATGCTGCGTAGGGAAGATCTCGCCGGAGGTCTATGGCGGATACATAGAGAAGATACGTCAGATACTGCGCGGCGAGACTCAGGAACTGATGCGCTATCTGCGCGAAGAGATGGCCAGGCTGGCATCAGACCTTAAGTTTGAGGAGGCGCAGGAGGTGAAGGAGAAATACGATTTGCTTGAGCGGTATCAGTCGAAGAGCGTGATCGTGAGCCAGACGATCGACGAGATTGACGTATTTGGCGTTGATGACGATGACCGCGACGTATACATCAATTATATGCACGTGCGACACGGAGCTGTGGTGCGAAGCGTCACACTGAGGTATAAGCGGCGCCTCGATGAAACCCAGGCTGAAATGCTCGGCTACGCCATGCAGGAGATAAAGTCGGACCTCGGGGTGGACTATGATGAGGTCATCGTGCCGGAGGTGCCGGAAGGCGGATGGGAGGGCGTTGACTTTCTTGTGCCACAAAGAGGCGACAAGGCCAAGTTGCTCGAGGTGTCGGTGAAGAACGCCCGCCAACGCAAGATCGATGACCTCAAGCACATGGAGCGTCTCGACCCCGAACAGCACACCGACAGGCTCATGGACCGCATGAAGGCTGACTTCCGACTGTCGGAGCAGCCTCGCCACATCGAATGCTTCGACAACTCGAACATCCAGGGCACAAACCCCGTGGCATCGTGTGTCGTATTCAGAAACGGCAAGCCGTCAAAGCGCGATTACCGGCATTTCAACATCAAGACTGTGGTTGGCCCCGATGACTTCGCATCGATGAAAGAAGTGCTCACACGCCGATACACCCGCATGATGCAGGAGGGCGAGGAATTGCCGCAGCTCGTGGTGGTCGACGGCGGAAAGGGCCAGCTTAGCGCCGCTGTCGAGGCATTCGACGAGATCGGCATACGCGGGAAGGTGGCGCTTGTGGGCATAGCCAAGCGCCTTGAGGAGATCTACTTCCCGGGCGACAGCCTTCCGCTCTACATCGACAAGACGTCTGAAAGCCTGAGGGTGATACAGCATCTGCGCGACGAGGCTCACCGATTCGGCATCACTCACCATCGCGACCGCCGCAGCAAGGGGCAGCTGGTGAGCGCGCTCGACGGCATCAAGGGCATAGGCGAGAAGACTGCCGAGACCCTGCTGCGGCACTTCAAGAGCGTGAAGCGAATACGCGAGGCACCGGAGGAAGAAATAGCGACGCTTATAGGGCCCGCCAAAGCCCGCATACTGAAAGAAGCCCTCTCCGAATAGTCTCTTGCGGATAGGCCAGATAGCCTATGCAGGATGGCGGAAAGTGATTTCTCCGCCCTTGGGAAAAGGCATAAAACTCACCATTATTGCAAAAATACGCAAACACTTTTTGAACGTAGACGTTTTGTGGGGATTCGTATTTTGTGTTTTGTGAGAGACCTTTTTGTGATTAAATTTGCAACATGAAAAAGACTTTATCCACATTTCTGCTAATTCTGATTGCCGCGTTCGCTATGAGCGCATTCAAGATCGAAGGAACAATCGTAGACATGGACGGCGAGCCTCTGGCGCGCGCCGCCGTCAGAATCCTCGCTGTCAAGGACAGCTCCCTCGTCAAGGGTGCCGTTGCGAATGACAACGGACGGTTTGTCATCGAAAACCTCAGAAAGGGCCAGTACCTGCTCGAAGCCTCATACGTAGGCTTCACCAATGCGGTCACTCCAATAAAGGTAGACAAGGACAAGAACACCGGGCGCATTGTGCTAAAGGAAAACGCCGAAGTGCTGAATGACGTCACGGTGACGGGCATACGCACCCCGATACGTGTGGCCGAGGACACCGTGGAATTCAATGCCGACAGCTACAAGACCCAGCCCAACGCTGTGGTCGAAGACCTGCTCAAGCGCCTGCCCGGCGTGGAGGTCGACGCCGACGGCAAAATCACTCACAACGGACGCGAGATAAAAAAGATACTCGTAGAGGGAAAAGAATTCTTCGGCGACGACCCCACCGTGGCTTCGCGCAACGTCCCTGTCGACATGGTTGAGAAGCTGCAGGTGGTGGACCGCAAGAGCGACCTGGCCCGCCTCACGGGTGTCGACGATGGCGACGACGAGGTTGTCATCAACCTCTCTGTAAAGCCCGGCATGGAGACCGGCGGATGGTTTGGCAACGCCGAGGCCGGATACGGCACCGACAACCGCTACAAGGCTTCGGTCTTCGCCCAGAAATTCTGGGGCGAGGGTAACCAGCTCACATTCCTCGGGGGCCTCAACAACGTCAATGACCTTGGCTTCAGCGATGGCGGCAACGGACGCTTCCGCCGCTTCGGAGGCACCAACGGCATCACCACCTCGAAATCTCTTGGCGTGAACTTCAACATCGGCAATGGCGAGATATTCCGCGTGGGCGGCGATGTGATGTACAGCAACAGCAAGCGCGACACCCGCACCAAGCAAAACCGCCAATACCTCTTCACCGACTCATCGTCGTTCTACGACTCGCAGCGCTACGCTCTCGACAAGGGCAACAACATCAGCGCCAATTTCCGCATGCAGTGGAAGCCCGACTCATTCAATACATTTGAGTTCCGCCCCAACATGTCGCTCAACTTCAGCGACTCGAAATCGAGCGATGTCTCCAACACATTCGCCGGTCACCGCAACAGCGATGAAGTTGGCGCGCAGGTCAACCGAAACACCAACAATCAGCTCTCGCACGGAGACTCATACGAGTTTGGCGGACGCCTGATCTACAACCACAATTTCAAGCAGCGCAGAGGCCGTTCATTCTCTGTCTTCGTCAACTACCGGTTCTCGAATGTGCGCGAAAAGACAAACACCTACTCCGAGATCATGTATTATCTGCTCAACCGCGACTCGATATATGACCAGTATGAAAACAACCGCACGTGGAGCAACCAGGTGTCGTCGCGCATATCTTGGACAGAGCCTATCGGCGACGTGAAGAAAGGAAACTTCCTCACATTGGCCTACAGCCTGTCATACCGCTGGAACAACGCCGACAAGATCACATACGGGCGCCCCACCGACCTGCCCGAGGATCTGCTCTTCAGCCTCGACCCCCTGCCCCAGGATGTGGCCATCGACTCGCTCAGCAACCGCTTCCGCAACAACTACATGAACCAGGACATCCGATTCGGCTTCAAGCACGTGTCGAAGACCCAGAGGCTCGACGTCGGCATATCGTTCGTGCCCCAGATGTCGAAGTCGATCGACCTGATCAACTCGGCAAAGAACATCCCCGAGCGCTGGGTGTGGAACTACGCTCCCTATCTGCGCTACAACTGGAAGATGACCAAGACGCGCTCGATGAACATCAACTACAACGGACGCTCGTCGCAGCCTTCGATGACGCAGCTGCAGCCCGTGGCCGACATGAGCGACCCCCTCAACATAGTGCAGGGAAATCCCAACCTTGACCCCTCATTCTCTCACAATATCAATTTCCGCTTCCAGGACTTCAACCAGCCGGCCCAACGCGCGCTGATGGTGATGGTGAATGGCTCGATGACCCAGAACGCTATCGTATCGCGCACGGAATTCAATAAGGAGACAGGCGGCAAATACACCACCTACGAGAATGTCAACGGCATATGGAATGTCAACGGCTTCACCATGGTGTCATTCCCCCTGGCCAACAAGCAATTCACCATCAACAACCACTTCGGCGGCGGATACAACCGCAGCGTGGGATACAGCAACGGCCTGAAAAACACTTCTGGATCGCTCAACGTCAACGAATCATTCGGCATAGCATGGCGCCCCGACAATCTTGAACTTGAGGTAAGGCCCCGATACAGCATGCAATACATCACCAACAGCGTGCAGAAAACCAACAACCGCACTGTGCACGCTTTCGGCGGGCGGTTCTCAGGCACATACTACGCCCCCTTCGGCATTGTGCTCAGCACAGATCTCAACTACACGGCCAACCGAGGATACGGCGCCGGATACAACACCAACGAGTGGATGTGGAATGCGTCGATATCATATCAGATGCTCAAGAGCAAGAATCTGGTGCTGAGCGTGAGCGCATACGACCTGCTGCAGCAGCGCAGCAACGTGCAGCGCCAGGTCAACTCCCAATACATACAAGACGCCCTCTACAACTCGCTCACGCGCTATTTCATGGCCAGCGTGTCGTATAAATTCAACACCTTCAAGGGCAAGCGCCAAGAGGCACCCGCCGGAGACTTCGGTCCGGGACGCGGCCCCGGAGGCCCGGGGCGCGGCGGCAGGCCTCCCCGCTTCTGACGGCGAAAAGATACTCATTGGACATTGGTTATAATGCTGAGCGGCCGATGGGGCGACGATGTTTCGTCGGTCGCGAAATTTGCACGATTTAACTTTGTTGAATCGTGCTTTTTTTGTAATTTTGCACCCGAAAACGGTTAAGGCCGTAAATAGTGGATAAATTTGGCTGCTTGCAACCACGATAAAAAATGCTAAAACCGCTCATTGCCGTTTCTTCGGTTTTGATATTAGGGTTTTATTTGATCGTGGACGCGCGTCAGCAAGTGTGGTCTGCGATTTTTTTTGTTTATTTATGTCATAATTCCGTGCGTCTTGGAACGCACGGAATTTTTGGAAAAAAACTCTATCAGCATGAATTATCTTTTCACATCCGAATCTGTATCCGAGGGGCATCCCGACAAAGTGGCCGACCAGATATCAGACGCCATACTCGACGAATTCCTGGCCTATGACCCGCAGAGCCACGTGGCGTGCGAGACACTGGTGACCACAGGCCAGGTGGTGGTGGCCGGCGAGGTCACCAGCGATGCCTATGTAGATATTCCCTCTGTGGCGCGACGCGTGATCAACGAGGTGGGATACAACCGCCCCGACCTGCAATTTGACGGAAACTCTTGCGGCGTGTTCTCGGCCATCCATGAGCAGAGCGAGGACATATGCCGCGGAGTCACCCGCGAAGAGCCCGAGGAGCAGGGAGCCGGCGACCAAGGCATGATGTTTGGATACGCCACCAACGAGACGCCCGAATACATGCCTCTGTCGCTGTCGCTGAGCCACCTGCTGCTGCGCGAGCTCAGCGCCATACGCCGCGAGGGAAAGCAGATGACATATCTGCGCCCCGACTCTAAGAGCCAGGTCACGGTCGAATACAACGAGAGCGGCCAGCCTGTGCGCGTGCACACCATCGTGGTGTCGACCCAGCATGACGAATTTATCCGCCCCGGCGAAGGCATGGACCAGAAGCAGGCCGACGCCCGCATGATTGAAATGATCGCCCGCGACGTGCGCAACATACTCCTGCCCCGCGTCATGGCCAAGCTGCCTGCCGGCGTCAAGCGCCTCTTTGACGAGAAGCTGATACTCCACGTCAATCCTACCGGGAAATTCGTGATCGGAGGCCCACACGGCGACACCGGCCTCACCGGCCGCAAGATCATAGTCGACACATACGGCGGCCACGGTGCCCACGGCGGCGGCGCATTCTCGGGCAAGGATCCGTCGAAGGTTGACCGCTCGGCAGCATACGCCGCGCGCCATATAGCCAAAAACATCGTGGCAGCCGGCATAGCCGACCGCGCCCTCGTGCAGGTGGCCTACGCCATTGGCGTGGCAAAGCCCGTGAGCCTCTGCGTCAACACCTACGGCACGGCCAAGGTGGCGCTCTCCGACGCCGAGATTTCGGCCAAGGTGTCGGAAATATTCGATATGACGCCCCACGCCATCGAAAGTCGCCTCAAGCTGCGCAAGCCCATTTACCGCGAGACAGCCGCCTACGGCCATGTGGGCCGCGAGCCGCAGGTGGTGGAGAAGGTGTTCACCTCCCGCTACAAGGGCGACCTCCACATCGAGGTAGAGCTCTTCACTTGGGAGAAGCTTGACTACGTAGACAAGGTGAAGGAGGCTTTTGTTTAATGCGGAATGCAGAATGCAGAATGCGGAATGCGGAATGCGGAATGCAGAATTGAATGATATTATGAAGATAGGAATAATTGTGGCCATGGACAAGGAGCTGCGCCTGCTGCTCGATGCTGTCGAGGACTGCTCAAGCGCTTCGGTCAACGGCTATACATTCTATACAGGCACCATGGCAGGCCGCAAGGTCGTGGCCATGAAGTGCGGCATAGGCAAAGTCAATGCAGCCATAGGCGCTCTCACGATGATCGAGAATTTCCACCCGCAGATAGTGATCAACAGCGGCGTGGCCGGAGGCACCGGACAGGGTGCCGGCATACTCGACCTTGTCATAGCCTCAGAGATCGCTTACCACGACGTATGGTGTGGCCCGGGCACCCAATGGGGTGCCGCAGCCGAGTGCCCCGCAGCCTTCGCCTGCCCCATCGACGCCGGGGAGATGGCCAAGGCACTCGGAGCCAAGGCCGGCCTGATAGCCTCGGGCGACATATTCGTGAGCCGCGAGGAGGACGTGAAGCGCATACTCGACCTCTACCCGGGGGCCATAGCCGTCGACATGGAGTCGGCCGCAATAGCCCATACGTGCCACATAAAGGGCACTCCGATGATATGCCTGCGCATAGTCAGCGACACTCCGGGGCAGGCCGACAATATCGCCCAGTATGACAACTTCTGGACCGATGCTCCGGCTCATGCCTTTGAGGCTGTGAGCCGGCTCGTGTCGAGGCTGTGAGCCTTTCAGTCTCAATCAATCTCATTATTCCTGATGTCACGATGAAAAAGATAGACAGTTTCACCATAAACCATCTCACCCTGATGCCCGGCATCTACGTGTCGAGGCGCGACCTCACGCCCTCGGGCGATGAAATCACCACATTCGACGTGCGCATGACCGCTCCAAACCGCGAGCCTGCCCTTACGCCGCAGGCTTTGCACACGATCGAGCATCTGGCCGCCACCTTCCTGCGCAATCATCCGCAATGGGCGTCGAAGGTGGTCTATTGGGGGCCCATGGGATGCTGCACCGGCAATTATCTGCTGATGCAGGGGCATCTGCAGTCGGCCGACATCGTAGAGCTCATGCGCGAGACATTCCGCTTCGTTGCCTCGTTTGAAGGCGAGATACCCGGAGCCACGCCCCGCGATTGCGGCAACTACTCTTTCAACGATCTTGAGGCAGCCCGCGCGGCGGCCCGCCGATACCTCGAGGAGACCCTTGAGCCAATGCCTGCCGACAGGCTCACATATCCCCAATGAAGGACATCAAAGCCACCAAAGGGCGCGCCTACATACTTGACCTGATAGCGCAGGGCGAGCATGAACGGCAGGATTTCAAATACGCCATCAGCGATGCCCGCAAGATAGCGCGCAGCATATCGGCCTTCGCCAACCGCAGCGGGGGCCGTCTGCTCGTGGGCGTGAAAGACAATGGCCATATAGCCGGCGTGCGCAATGAGGAGGACATCTATGTCATAGAGCAGGCCGCCGAGCTCTATTGCCGGCCATCGCAGAAGGTGGAATTCACGGCCTACAGCACCGGCGAGACCGGGGTGGTGATATTGGCTTCGGTGGCGGCAGCCGCCGACAGGCCGGTCTGCGCCCAGGAGGCTGACAAAAAATGGCGGGCGTACTACCGAGTGGCTGATGAGAATATATGCGCCCACCCGCTTATGGTGAGGGCTTGGCGGCAGCGGTCGTCGATGACACCCATGGCGTATTCGGCCGGCGGGGCCGACCATCGCATAGTCGAGGCCATCGACCGCGAGGGACGCCTTTCGGTGGCCGATGCGGTAAAGGCTGCCACAGTATCAAGGCGCACTGCCGAAATGTCGATAGTGCGCCTCGCTGCTATGGGTATCGTAGAATTTGAATACGTCGACGGTGACTTCGTGCTTGTAAGACCCGAAGAGGGCTAATTGCCAAACGACAGAGTGGTGTAGTAGCGTAGCGATCCATTGGCCGCTGTCATCGGAGAGAAGCTCAGGGTGATTATTGGCCGCCGTTGCCCCACCAGCTTGTGAGCATGCCGCCGTTGCCGTAAGGCACTGTGTTGGCCGGCAGCCCGTATGCGCTTGACAGCGTGTTGTAGGCGGCGTTATAGCGGTTGAGATCGTAGTATGGCGTCGAATACACGAATTCCGAGGCCGAGAGCATGCCATTGTAGTAATGCATCGTGGCGTTTGGCCACATCATGTTGATCTGGTCGACATTGCTCAGGTATATTGCGTCAGATCCGTATCCTGTCACATTGTATCCGCTGTACACGAGGCGGTCGAGCGCGTAATTGAGCGTGGTGCCGAGAGCCACGCCGAGTATCGTGCTAAGCGAGGGGCCGCGGAAAGGCCTGAAACGCGGAGGCGGCACGGGTCTTACGTAGGGGCGTGGCGGCGGCATCATCGGGCGATGTGGCACTCCGTGGTGTACATTGTGGTGCGGCGGGCGGTTGTGTCCGGGATTGTGCATGTTTCCCGGGCGATTGGGCCTGTTGGCCGGATATCCCGGGCGGTTAGGTCTGTTGCCGTTGTTGTGGTTCCCGTTTCCCGGGCGGTTGGGCCTGTTGCCGTTGTTGTGGTTCCCGTTGCCGGGACGGTTGGGTCGGTTTCCGTTGTTGTGGTTCCCGTTCCCCGGGCGGTTGGGTCGGTTTCCGTTGTTGTGGTTCCCGTTTCCCGGGCGGTTGGGCCTGTTGCTGTTGTTATTGTTTCCGTTGCCGGGGCGTTGTGGGGCGTTCTGGTGTGTGGGCGGCTTCTGGCCGCCGCCGTTGTTGTGGTCGTTGCGTCCGCGGCCCTCCACTATGGGGGTGCAGAGCAATCCGCAAAGCATTGCGATGGAAACAGTTCTTAAAAAGCGACGCATGGCCATTGTGTTTTATTGAGTTAATAAATAAAGTGTCGTCATGCCTTCCCGGCGGAGCCTTAAAGCCGTCATGGAGAGGCGATATATGATATTTAGAGAGCCGCTGTCCGCAAAAAGTTTAATCGGACAGTGTTTTTTTATGTAATTATTGCAACGATTTTGTTTTTATAGCAGTGGCAGTCAGAAATTTTTTTTGTAATTTTGCAATTGGAATCTACACAATCTACAATTATGAAAGCCGTTGATCACATCATTGCCGAGAAACTTCTGAAAATCAGGGCAATCATCCTCCAACCCGCCAATCCCTTCACCTGGGCGTCGGGCTGGAACTCACCCATCTATACCGACAACCGAAAAACGCTCTCCTATCCTGAAATCCGCTCTATCATCAAGGTCGAGCTCTGCAGGGTGATCGTTGAGTCATTCGGGATGCCCGACGCCATCGCAGGCGTTGCCACCGGCGCCATCGCGCAGGGAGCGCTCGTGGCCGACACCCTGGGCAAGCCTTACGCCTACATACGCTCCACCCCTAAGGATCATGGCCTTGAAAACATGATCGAGGGCAATCTCCTCCCCGGCCAGAAAGTGGTTGTGG
This sequence comes from uncultured Muribaculaceae bacterium, assembly GCA_947525975.1. GTDB lineage: Bacteria > Bacteroidota > Bacteroidia > Bacteroidales > Muribaculaceae > CAG-873. The sequence continues at coordinate 75,311 of CANNVE010000003.1, forward strand.
TCGAAGATCTGATCTCTACCGGAAAATCTTCGCTCAAGGCCGTTGAGGCTGTGCGCGCAGCCGGCTGCGAGGTGGTGGGCATGGCCGCTATATTCACCTACGGCTTCCCCGTCGCCGAAAAGCACTTCAAGGACGCCGGCGTAAACCTCGTGACCCTCTCCAACTACAACGCCATGCTTGAGGAGGCTCTCGCCTCGCACTATATCTCCGAGGCCGACCTGGCCACCCTGCAGGAATGGCGCAAGGACCCCGCCAACTGGGTGCCCGTATCAATCTAACTAAAGCGATAAATCATGTCGAAATATTCAGGAAAGACCTTCACTGTCAACAGGCCGGCGTCAGAGATCGCCGACAAGTTCAGCGATCTCACCTCTCTACAGGAAATGATTGACAAACTTCCCGAGGAAGAGAAAAGCAAGGTGCAGGGAGTGACATTCACCCCTGACTCTGTCAATGTGCAGACGCCCCAGCTCGGGCAGGTGAGTTTCGTGGTGGTGGAGCGCACTCCCGCGAAGGTGGTGATGAAAGCCAACGGCACTCCAGTGCCCATGAATCTTGAGGTGGCGCTCGCCTCAAAGACCGCCGACACCACCGACGCCACCTGCAGCATCGACATCGAGCTGCCCGCTATGCTGCGCACGTTCATCGGGCCGCAGATCAACAAGGCTGTGGGCATGCTTTCTGACATGATGCAGAAATCGCTTTCTTGACAAGCATATAGCGCAGGCCGCGCGCCGGAGCACGGCCTGCGTGTATCTAAATAATCACACTAATGGGAAAATGCGGCAGATACGCGGTGATGTCGGCGGCGCTGATGGCTTTCAGCGCATGCCACAGCATTGATGATGACCGCATCCCTCCCATGAATGTATATCTGAACTTCAACACTGTGGGCGATTGGACGCTCTACGGAGTGCCCGGAGCCGGATCCTACCGGCAATTTATCAAGGCCGAGCGCATTCCGGCCCAATATCCCTACAGCGCCATCTCTGCCACAGGCTTTGGCGGAGTGCTCCTCGTGGGCGATGTCCACGGCCAGCCGGTGGCTTATGACCTGGCTTGCCCTGTGGAATGCCGCGCCGACGTGAGGATTAAGGTCAATGCCGATGCCCTCAATGCGGAGTGCCCCTCATGCCACAGCACCTACGATATCGTCACCAACTACGGCTACCCGCTTTCAGGGAAGGCCGCCGAGAAAGGCTACGGCCTGCAGCGTTACCATGTGGCCCCCGGCCGCAACGGCGAGTATATGATTGTCACACGCTGACCTCCTCATCTCATTTTTTTTCTGTTTTCTAATTCATTCATTGTTACCATTATAGTGACCGCACGCAGGCGGTCGGTCAAAAAAATCACATATCGAGGCGAACTTTTTCCCATGAAAGTTTGTTACACATCATAACCAACTCTAACACTCACTTCATCCAATCCCCCCACATTATCCGCTATGAAGAAATCTTATGTTTTCTTGGCCAACGGTTTCGAGGAGGTCGAGACCTTGACTGTTATTGACATACTCCGCCGCGCAGGAGTAGAAGTAATCACCGTATCAATCGATGACGCGCCCTTCACCACGGGGGCCCACGGAGTATCGGTGGCGGCTGACTTAGGTTATACCGAGGTGCAAGGCTTCAATGACGCAGACTTCCTGATATTGCCCGGCGGCATGCCAGGCGCGTCCAACCTCGCGTCATTCGCTCCCCTCAACGCTCTGCTTAAGAGCCACAATGCCGATGGAGGCAACATTGCCGCAATTTGCGCTGCGCCGGCTGTGGTGCTTGCTCCTCTCGGCATCCTGAAAGGCAAAAAGGCCATCTGCTATCCCGGATTTGAAGATAAGCTTAAGGAAGCAGGCGCTAAGCTTGGAAATCCGCCTGTATGTGTCGATGGAAACATCGTCACCTCTAACGGCCCCGCTTCGGCCATTCCTTTCGCCCTCACCATCGCCTCAAAGGCTGTGGGCGAGCAGAAAGCCCGCGAAGTGGGCGAAGGCCTCCTATACTACAAGTCTCAGGCTCCGTTCTATTTCTGATTGAGCATTGAAGAAAAGACAGTCGGCCCCATGGCATCCGGGAGATGCCTTGGGGCCGATGATATTTATGGCCGGGTGGCGCGTCACGGCTTGCCGGCGGCAGCGGCATATTTGCGGTAGGCCTTGGCCAGCTTGGTGTGGTATCCGCGCCTGGCATATGACGGCCCGTTGTAGCGGCGGGCGAATTTAGCCCAGTGGCGGTTGCGCAGGTGCACGTCCATGCCCGTATTGCGCACGAAAGCCACAAACATGTCGAGCTGCTCTCTCTCGGATGCGGACATGCGGGAGACGAAATCATGGATCGATTCGCAGCCGCATAATTTCCAGTGCTCGCCGGCTATCTGGAACATGCCCCAATAGGCGCCATACACAGCCGCCACCGAGTCAATCTCCATGGCCTGCTGCAGCCTTGCGTACTGGGCGGCCTCGTATGATCCGTATTTCTTCTTGTTTGGGGCGGAGAATACTTCAGGATATTTCGACATGTGCTTCTTAAGGCTGATGCGCCTCGCCTGGGCTTTGCTGCGGAATAGACGGGCCGAGAAGGCCACAAGAGGCTTGCCGTCGGCCCAGATGCCTTTATGGCGCACTCCGGCCTCCACGTCGATGACCGCGTGGATGGCGGCGACATCGACTCCGAGTGAGTCGGCCGCTCTCGCGTAGTCGGCCTCATTTAGCGGGGCGTCGCTGGCTTCAGTGGGGGCTTGGCTGATGCTGTCGGAGGGCGTGTCGGGCATGGGGGCATCGTCTTCGGCTGATGCGCATCCGGGCCGGGCCAAAGCTGTGAAAGCCGTGGCAGCCGCCACCGACAGCGCCAATATGGCGCTTTTTTTCATCATAGGTATTGATTTGGTGAGAATGTCATATTGCAAATTTAGCATTAAAACGTGATTAAAACACTGCTTCCTCCACAAAAAAATGCAAAAACGCTTTGTTCGCCAATTCTTTTTTGCGTATCTTTGTGATTCGGTAGGGGGCGGCTCCCCAAGGTCTGCCCTCCCGATGGAAATCTGACTCAACCAAATATTAGCATATATGACAATCAAAGACTTAAAGCCGGCACGCGTGTTCGAGATCTTCCATGAGATCACGCAGGTGCCCCGCCCCTCGAAGAAAGAAGGAAAAATCCGCAAATATCTGCTTGACTTCGCTGCTGCCCATGGCCTCGAGGCCAAGACCGATGAGGTCGGCAACGTGGTGATCATCAAGCCCGCCACCCCCGGCCACGAAAATGCCCCCACGCTCATCATGCAGGGCCACATGGACATGGTGTGCGAGAGCAACAACAAGAATTTCGACTTCGAGAATACGCCCATCACCACCATCGTCGACGGTGAATGGCTCCGCGCTGACGGCACCACCCTCGGCGCCGACAACGGCATCGGCGTGGCCGCATCGCTCGCCGCCCTCACTGATCCTGACCTGGTGCATGGCCGCCTTGAGGCTCTGATCACTGTCGACGAGGAAACCGGCATGACAGGCGCCAACAACATCGGCAAGGACCTGATCACCGGTTCCATCCTGCTCAATCTTGACTCTGAGGATGACGCACAGATCTTCATCGGATGCGCCGGCGGAGTCGACACCACAGCCACATTCACCTACAACCGCTCGTTCGCTCCCGCCGATTTCCACTATTTCAAGGTGGAGATGGCCGACGCCCTCGGAGGCCACTCGGGCGGCGACATACACCTTGGCCGCATCAACGCCAACAAGCTCGTGGCCCGCTTCATCTGGAATGTGATGAAGAAGCATGACATCGTGCTCTGCGAATTTGACGGAGGCAACCTTCGCAACGCCATCCCTCGCGCGGCTCATGCCATATTTGGCGTGCATACGTCTAAGAAGGAGGATGTGGTGGCCGATTTCAACCGCTACGCCGCTGATCTCGACAACGAATACCGCGCTATCGAGCCCACTTTCAAGATCACCCTCGACTCTGCCGAGAAGCCCGATTTCGCAGTCGACGCCGAGACCGGCAAGCGCCTGATCGAGGCCCTTTACGCATGCCCCCACGGCGTGATCTCAATGAGCCGCGACATCGAAGGCCTCGTAGAGACCTCTACCAACCTCGCATCGGTGAAGATGAAAGAAAACAACCAGATTCTCATCTGCACAAGCCAGCGCTCTTCGGTAGAGAGCCGCAAATGGGACATCGCCCACCAGGTAGAAGCTGTCTTCACCCTCGCCGGCGCCGTAGCCACCCATGGCGACGGATATCCCGGATGGCAGCCCAACATGAACTCGCCCATCATGAAGATCGCCAGCGACGCTTACGAAGAACTCTACGGCATCAAACCCGAGATCATGGCCATACACGCCGGCCTGGAGTGCGGTCTGTTCCTCACAAAATTCCCCAACCTCGACATGGTGTCGTTCGGTCCCACTCTCCGCGGCGTGCACTCTCCTTCAGAGAAGATGCACATCCCCGCAGTGGAGAAATTCTGGCAGCAGCTGCGCCGCATCATCGAGAAGGTGGCCAACCTCTAAAATACCTGTCGATATAGACAGTCCAGCATATAGCGTGTGCCTGCGCCAAGCGTGGGCACACGCTATTTTTCTGGCGGAGCCGTAGTGTCGGGTTTGGAAATTTGGTGAAAAAAAGCTAACTTTGCGCCTTCAATTAGGTAAATAAAGGTTAGTTTATGCAACTTTCAGGATCGATTGACTTCCGGCCGAAGCTTTTTTCGGCTTTGCGCCATTATTCCAAGGCGCGTTTCCGCGATGATCTTGTCGCCGGCCTGGTGGTGGGCATCGTGGCTCTCCCGTTGGCCATCGCCTTCGCCATCGCCTCGGGCGTGAATCCGTCGATAGGCTTGATCACAGCCATCATAGGCGGTTTTCTGGTGTCATTCTTCGGCGGCAACACAGTGCAGATCGGCGGCCCCACGGGCGCATTCATTATCATTGTCTACAACATCATAGCCCAGTTCGGGCTTGAGGGATTGGCGATAGCTACGTTCATGGCGGGCCTCATCCTTGTCACCATGGGGCTCTTCCATCTGGGCACGGTGATCAAATTCATCCCTTACCCTATCGTGGTGGGATTCACCGCCGGCATCGCCCTCACCATCTTCTCCACGCAGATCAATGACTTCTTCGGCCTCGGTCTCACCGACATACCCGGCGCCTTCATACCGAAATGGGGCACCTACCTGTCTAATTTCGGCAATGTGTCGTGGCCCACGCTGCTCTGCGGCCTTGTGTCGCTGCTCATAATAGTGCTGACTCCCAAGGTGTCGAAAAAACTGCCCGGCGCCCTCATAGCCATCATCCTCGTGACGGTGGCCACGTATCTGCTGGGCCTGTGGTGCCCCGGTCTCGGCATTGAGACCATAGGCGACCGCTTCGGCGCTCTGAAGACCGACATCCCCGCTCCCCACGGATTTGAGCTCAATATGGACACCATCAACCTGCTCCTGCCGTCGGCGTTCACAATAGCGATGCTCGGCTCGATAGAGTCACTGCTTTCGGCCACGGTGGCCGATGGCGTCACAGGCTCGCGCACCAATTCCAACACCGAGCTCATAGGCCAGGGCATCGCCAACATCGCTGTGCCGTTCTTCGGCGGCATCCCTGTCACCGGAGCCATCGCCCGCACCATGACCAACATCAGCAACGGAGGACGCACCCCCGTGGCCGGCATCATCCATGCCCTTGTGCTCCTTGTGATATACCTCTTCGCAATGCCCCTGATCAATTATGTGCCCATGGCCTGCCTGGCAGCCGTGCTGATGGTGGTGGCCTACAACATGAGCGGATGGCGCACCATCATAGGCATCTTCCACGCTCCGAAGAGCGACATATCAGTGCTGCTGGTCACATTCCTGCTCACTGTGATTTTTGACCTCACCATCGCCATCGAGATCGGCCTGCTGCTCGCTGTGGTGCTGTTCCTGCGCCGCGTCACCGAGAATGTGGAGATACGCCAATACACCGACAAGCTCGATGTGGCCGAGGGCACCGATCTCGACCAGGATCACCACGAGGTGCTCAAGGTGGCCAAAGGCGTGAGCGTGTATGAGATTGACGGCCCGTTCTTCTTCGGCGTGGCCACGAAGTTTGATGAAATGATGCGCACCACACTTGGCAACATGAAGCCGCTGGTGAGAATCATACGCATGAGGAAAGTGTCGTTTATCGACGCCACAGCCCTTCACAATCTTGAGATTCTGATTAATTCGTCGCATCAGGAGGGCATAGCCATAGTGCTCTCTGGCGTCAAGGACAATGTGCGCGAAGTGCTTGTGCATGCCGGCATCGACCGCCTGATTGGCGAGGACAACATCTGCGACCACATATCGAAGGCCGTGGTCAAGGCCAACGACATAGCCGCCCGATCATGAGCCTGCCGCTTGCCCGCGTGTAGACGCCCGGCAAGCCGCGAAAACATAAATTTTTCTTTTTAGAAAAAATCACTATCTTTGCAACGGACTTGACGACGAGTCCGTTGCTGTTTTTTTGAAAAACATAAAATTTATATATCATGAATGTTCTTGACCGATTTCTGGGCTATGTGAAGTTCGACACGCAGAGCGACGAACTCACCAACATGACTCCCTCCACCCCTGGCCAGATGATATTCGCCCAGCACCTCAAGGCTGAGCTCGAATCTCTTGGCCTCGAGGAGATCACGCTCGATGACAATGGATATCTGATGGCCACTCTGCCCGCCAACACCGAGGGAGTGCCCACGGTGGGCTTCATTGCCCATCTCGACACATCGCCCGATATGTCGGGCCACAATGTGAAGCCGCGCATCGTGAAGGGATATGACGGAGGAGACATCACGCTCAACGACGAGCTTGGCATCGTGCTATCGCCGTCGGAATTTCCCGAAATGCTCAACTACATCGGCCAGGACCTGGTTACCACCGACGGCACCACGCTGCTCGGCGCTGACGACAAGGCAGGCATCGCCGAGATCATCTCGGCTGTGGTCTATCTGCAGGAGCATCCCGAGATAAAGCACGGAAAGATACGCATCGCATTCAATCCTGACGAGGAGATTGGCCAGGGAGCCCATAAATTCGACGTCGCCCTCTTTGGCGCCGATTGGGCATACACCATGGACGGCGGCGAGATCGGCGAGCTGGAATTCGAGAATTTCAACGCTGCCATGGCCAAAGTCACGTTCAAGGGCCGCAACGTGCATCCCGGATCGGCCAAGCACAAGATGATCAACTCCATGCGCATCGCCAATCAGTTTGTGATCATGCTGCCGCGCTGGGAGACCCCCGAGCACACCGAGGGATACGAAGGATTCTACCATCTGGTGGGCATGCAGGGCGATGTGGAGCAGACCACCCTGTCATACATCATCCGCGACCATGACCGCGACCGCTTCGAGCGCCGCAAGAAGGAATTTGAGCACCTTGAGCGCAAGATCAACCACGAATACCCCGGCTGCTGCTCGCTTGAGATCCGCGACCAATACTACAACATGCGCGAGAAGATCGAGCCCGTGATGCACATCATAGAGATCGCCGAGCAGGCCATGCGCAATCAGGATGTCACCCCCAAGGTGCAACCCATACGCGGAGGTACTGACGGCGCACAGCTGTCGTTCAAGGGACTGCCTTGCCCCAATATCTTCGCCGGCGGCCTCAATTTCCACGGACGCTACGAGTTTGTGCCTGTGCCCAGCCTTGAAAAGGCCACGATGGTGATCGTGGAAATCGCCAAGCTCGTGGCGGAAAGGTGAAGCGCCCCAGGCTCATAGTCATCACCGGGCCCACCGGCTCGGGAAAAACGGCGATTGCCATCGACATTGCCTCTCGGCTCGGATGCGATATCATCTCGGCCGATTCCAGGCAGATATATCGCGGCATACCCATCGGCACAGCTGCTCCCACCCCGGAGCAGCTGGCTGCCGTGCCGCATCATTTCGTGGGCATGCTCGACCTCGACACTCCATACAGTGCGGCCCAATATGAAGCCGATGTGCTCAGCCTGCTGCCGCAGCTGTGGGAGAAAAGCCCCGTGCAGGTGATGTGCGGCGGCTCGATGATGTATATCGACGCCGTGTGCGACGGCATCGACGACCTGCCCACTATCTCCGACGAAGTGCGCTCCCGGGTGCTCGCCCTGTATGAGGCTGAGGGCCTCGAAGGCGTGAGGCGCAGGCTCCGCGAGCTCGACCCCGTGAGCCACGCCAGGGTCGACGCCCCAAACCCGCGCCGCAACATCCATGCGCTTGAAATATGCATCGAGGCCGGAGTGCCGGCTTCATCGCTGCTCACAGGCCGCAAGAAAGAGAGGCCTTTCGACATAGAGAAATACTGCATCGACCTGCCCCGCCCCGTGCTCTTCGACCGCATCAACTCCCGGGTCGACGCCATGATTGAGGCCGGCCTTGAAGAGGAAGCCCGCTCGGTCTATCACCTGAGGCATCTCAATTCGCTCAACACCGTGGGATACAAAGAGATGTTTGCCTATTTCGACGGCCTGATGCCGCGCGACACAGCCATAGCGCGCATGGCCAAAAACACACGCGTCTACGCCAAAAAGCAGATCACATGGCTCAAAAAGGCAGCCGATGTCAGGAGCATCGATCACCTGACGCGAACTTTAAGGGCCGATAATATCTTATAAGAATTATAAGATTCATAAAACTTATAAGACTTATAAAATTTATAAGAATCATACGACTTATACAATACATCAACAGTTAGCAAGATGACCAAGACCAATGCCGCCCGCCTGCTCGACAAGGCCAAGATTCCCTACGAGCTCATCCCCTACGAATATGACGAGAACGACCTGGCCGCCGCCCATGTGGCCGAGGCGCTGGGCGAGGATATTGCGCGGGTGTTCAAGACCCTGGTGCTCAGGGGCGAGAAGGTCGGTTATTTCGTGTGCGTGGTGCCGGGAGACACCGAGGTCGACCTTAAGAAGGCAGCCAAGGCCGCAGGCGCCAAGAAGGCGGAGATGATACATGTGAAGGAGTTGCTGCCGCTCACCGGATACATACGCGGCGGGTGCTCGCCAATCGGCATGAAAAAGCCTTTCCCGACCTTCTTCCACCTCACGGCCCTCGATTTTGACAAGATTTATGTGAGCGCCGGACAGCGAGGGCTGCAGCTGGCCATAGATCCGCACAGGCTCATCGATTACGTAGGCGCCGCCACCACCGACCTCATCAGCGAAAAATGAATACATTCGGAGAAATATACCGCCTGACATCATTTGGCGAGAGCCACGGCCCGGCCATCGGCGGCGTGATCGACGGCATTGAGCCGGGGCTGGAGATTGACCTTGACGCCGTGCAGGCGCAGTTGTGGCGTCGGCGTCCAGGCCAGTCGGCCATCACCACGCAGAGGCGGGAAGACGACCGCCTGGAGGTGCTGTCGGGCTTGTTCGAGGGCCGCACCACAGGCACTCCCATAGGCTTCATCGTGCGCAACGCCGACCAGCGCTCGCATGACTACGACAATATGCGCGATGCCCTGCGCCCGTCGCATGCCGATTACGCCTACATGGCCAAATACGGCCTGCGCGACCATCGCGGAGGCGGACGCTCATCGGCCCGTGAGACCATATCCCGCGTGGTGGCAGGCGCGTTTGCCATGCAGGCTCTCTCGCGCATCGGCGTGAGCGTGATCGCATATACGTCGCAGGTGGGGAGCATCGCCCTCGGCAAGCCCTATGATCAAGTCGACCTCTCGCTCACCGACACCAACGCCGTGCGCTGCCCCGATGCCGACACCGCCTCGCGCATGATAGCGCTGATAGAGCAGGTCAAGGCGGAGGGTGACACCATCGGCGGCGTGATCACATGCGTCATCAAGGGTGTGCCGCCGGGGCTGGGCAGCCCGGTCTTCGGCAAGCTCCACGCCATGCTCGCATCGGCCATGATGAGCATCAACGCCGCCAAGGGATTTGACTACGGCATGGGCTTCGACGGCGCCGGGAGCCGGGGCAGCGAGATGGCCGACCTCTTTGTGCCTGCTGCCGATGGTGCGGCGCCGCACATGGCCTCGAATCATTCAGGCGGGATACAAGGCGGCATCTCCAACGGCGAAGACATCTATATGCGCGTCGCATTCAAGCCCGTGGCCACCTTGCTGCGCGATGTCGACACCATCGACTCCGCCGGGCGCCCCGTCACTCTCCGCGCAAAGGGGAGGCATGACCCATGCGTGCTGCCCAGGGCCGTGCCCATCGTCGAGGCCATGGCCGCAATCACCATATACGACGCATATCTAAAGCAAAAAATCTACTCACGAATATGAAATTCATATCATGGAACGTCAACGGCCTGCGCGCCATCTGCGGCAAGGGCTTTGACAAGATATTCGGCGATTTCGACGCCGACGCCGTGTGCCTGCAGGAGACCAAGCTGCAGCAGGGCCAGATCGACCTCGCCTTTGACGGCTACGAAAGCTATTGGAACTATGCCGACAAGAAAGGCTACTCAGGCACTGCCACCTTCACTCGACGCAAGCCCCTGGGTTGCACCGTGGGCATCGGCGTAGACGAGCACGACCATGAGGGCAGGGTGGTGACCGTGGAATATGACGACCTCTACCTCGTCAACGTCTATGTGCCCAACGCCCAGGGCGAATTGGCGCGCCTGCCCTACCGCATGGCTTGGGAGAACGCGTTCCTGGCTTACGTAAAGGATCTCGACAGCCGCAAGCCGGTGGTGATATGCGGCGACATGAATGTGGCCCATAAGGAGATCGACCTCGCCAACCCGAAGGCCAACCGCAATAATCCCGGATTCTCCGACGAGGAGCGCACATGCTTCAGCCGCCTGCTCGACAACGGCTTTGTCGACACCTTCCGCCACTTCCACCCTGACAAGGAGAAGGCCTACAGCTGGTGGAGCTACCGATTCCGCGCCCGCGAGAAGAACATCGGCTGGCGCATCGACTATTTCCTCGTGTCGGAGCGCCTGGTGCCGCGCCTGGCATCAGCCGAAATCCTCTGCGACATCACCGGCAGCGATCACTGCCCCGTCTCGCTCGAAATCAACTGAGGGCGCGATGAATCGCACCCGCGCATAGACAAAAAAAGACTTTTACCTACTATGAAGAAGAAACTCGTGATATCCACCGGCGCCGGCATGAGCGCCGAAAGCGGCATCAGCACATTCCGCGATGCAGGCGGCCTGTGGGAGAACTATCCCGTGATGCAAGTGTGCAGCGCCGACGGCTTCCGCGCCAATCCGGCCCTCGTGCACGAATTCTACAATGCCCGCCGCCGGCAGCTCATCGGCTGCAAGCCCAATGGCGGCCACTACGGCCTTGTCGATCTTGAGCGTGACTATGACGTATACGTCATCACGCAGAATGTCGACGACCTCCATGAGCGCGCCGGCAGCAGCCGCGTGCTCCACCTCCACGGCGAGCTGATGAAGGCCCGCGCCATCGACGACGAAACCAAGGTCTACAGCCTCAGCCCCGAGGCCTGCGACACCACCCCCGACATCGTGATCGACGGCCACCACGTGCGCCCCCACATCGTGTTTTTCCAGGAGGCGGTGCCCAATTTCGAGCCCGCCACCGAGCTCGCCGCCCAGGCCGACATATTCGTCATCATCGGCACCACCCTTTCGGTATATCCCGCCGCCGCCCTGCTGCAATACGTCAAGCCCGGCACCCCCGTCTACTACATCGATCCCAAGCCGGCAGCTGTTCCCTCCAACGTCACCGTAATTCCCCTTGGAGCCACCGCAGGCATCGAGCGCCTCAAGCAGCTCCTCGCCTGAAATTTCACGAAATATGACTACCTTTGCGCTATGATTCGCGATATCGTCATAATGCTGCTTGCCTGCTGCGCCTTTGTGGGCTGCGGCGACAGCCGCACAGATGCCTGGCCGGTGATGGATGCCGCCGAGGCGCTCATGGATGAGCGTCCCGACAGCGCCCTCGCCCTGATGCGCTCCATCCCTGCCGCTGTCGTGGCTCAGGGCGAAGAGCAGGCCCGCCGCGCATTGCTTCTGACTATGGCCGAGCTCAAGGCTCACCGGCCAGCTGACCCGGACTCGGTCATCAGCATCGCCCACGAATACTACAAGGCCAATGGACACCGTCGCGGACAGATGCTGTCAGCCCTCTACGGCGCCAAGGCGCGCTACTATGCCGGAAGAGACACCGCTTCAGTAATACTCCTTGCAAAAGAAGCCTACGACCTGTCGAAAGCGCTCGGCAACGACACCATCCTCGCCCGCAGCGCCGAAATGCTGGAAGATTTGTATCATGACAGTTATTCGCGAGCCGATGCGTTAGAATACTGCCGGGAGGCTATAGATGCCTATCATCGAGCCGGACTGGTGGATAATGAATGCTTTGTGCGTTTGGATTACGCCTCAATGCTTATAGAGATGCGGCGAAGCGAAGATGCGGTCTCGATGGTTGACTCTGTGTTGGCTATGAATCCGTCGGACCAATACAGAAGCATGGTTTTGATTGATTGCAATGTGACTAAACTGCAAGGTTACGCCACATCGTCAATGCCTGAAAAATCCCTGCCTATATACGAAGAAATATGTCAGGATCCGGAATACTCACAGCATGCGTCTGTCATAAGTCTGTTCGCTTCTTTCGCAAAGTATAAACTTGGGGATTATGTAGGTGCGAATGCCATGTTGGATGAGATTGATATAGATACACTTTCTCCTGATTACTATTATCTTTATTATTTTGTACGCGCCAAATCGATGTCCGGTCTGAATATGCACGAGGAAGCGCGAATCGCCCAAGATAAATATGAAGGACTTGTTGCCGATAAGACTAAAAAGATCCTATATGACAATATTCCTGCTATACAAGAGCAATATTTAGGTAAGGTTAGGTCTGAATTGGTCGATAGTGTGGCGGATAGCAGATATAATGTGAAGCGTTTGACAGTCATAGTCATTGTTTCATTGCTTGTTTTGGGCCTTGTTGTAGTTGGCTTCATGCGCCATAGCAAGAGGCAGAAAGCAGCCCACGAAAGGCGGGTGAACGATTTCATTGAGAGAACGCAGGCGTTAGATGACAGCATATCAATACTCGACAATGAAGTGGCAATGGCCAGGATGAATATTGAAGCTGAATCAAACGCCCGGAAAAAATTTGAGAATAAGTATGGCGAGACATTTGAATCCCAATTTAAGATAATCAATAATTTTTGCTCCACATACACCGACCTTAAGCCTGCCGACAAGGTCAAGCAGCAGGCATTCTATCAAAATACGAAAAGCGCCGTAGAGAAACTGCGCTCTGATCGTTTTTACGTGAGCGTATACAATCACGTCAATGAAAGCGCAGGTTGTCTCTTCGACAAAATCAAAGCCTTAGACATATTCTCCTCAAAAGAGATTAAATTGTTGGTCTTCCTGCAGACATCATCTTCAATCCATACCATTGCGCTTATACTTGAGCTGGAGGACTCATCTGTATATACCATGCGCAGGCGCATGCGCGAGAAACTGGATCGACTCTGTTCTGATATACCATCCGAAATATTAGATGCTCTTATGCAACTCCTTGCCTGAAGACAGGAGGTTTTTGATAAGTGGAGGTGCGTCTCTCCGAGACGCACGGATTAACTATTGCTTTGGTTGATAATACATTGCCTATTAAGATATATTGAAGCCTCCTGTCTCTACTGTGCTCCTGTCTTGAAATCTCACGAAATATGACTGCCTTTGCGTTATGATTCGCGATATCGTCATAATGCTGCTTGCTTGCTGCGCCTTTGTGGGCTGTGGCGACAGCCGCACCGATGCCTGGCCGGTGATGGATGCCGCCGAGGCGCTCATGGAAGAGCGTCCCGACAGCGCCCTCGCCCTGATGCGCTCCATCCCTGCCGCTGTCGTGGCTCAGGGCGAAGAGCAGGCCCGCCGCGCATTGCTTCTGACTATGGCCGAGCTCAAGGCTCACCGGCCAGCTGACCCGGACTCGGTCATCAGCATCGCCCACGAATACTACAAGGCCAATGGACACCGTCGCGGACAGATGCTGTCAGCCCTCTACGGCGCCAAGGCGCGCTACTATGCCGGAAGAGACACCGCTTCAGTAATACTCCTTGCAAAAGAAGCCTACGACCTGTCGAAAGCGCTCGGCAACGACACCATCCTCGCCCGCAGCGCCGAAATGCTGGAATTGGTGCTTGGAGATTGTGGCGATCATGCAGAGGCGTTGCATTATTGCAAAGAAGCTGCTGATGGCTATAGGAGAGCCAAATTGATAGACAACGAGTGCTTCGTAAGACTTGATTACGCTGGATTCCTAATCGAGAAGCGGCGCTTTGATGAAGCAGTGGCTGCTATTGACTCTATCGCGATTAATGAATGCTCTCCCGGCTATTTGCCACTTGTCATGCGAAATGCCAATCTGCTTAAGATGCAGGCTTTTGCCTTTTCTCCACGTCCGGATAGTGTGTTGTCTCTTTATGAAGAGCTTATTAATGAACCTGCTTTTGCTCCTGATTCCATGAAATTGGGATTGTACGTGGCAACGGCCAAATATCACGTAGGGGATTATAAGGGAAGTTTAAAATTATTAGGGGGAATAGACCCTTCGGCAATGCCTCGGTATAACCAAATGTTATATTTTAACACAAAGTCCAAGGCATTGTCGAGACTTGGCAGTGTGGAGGAGGCAAGAAAGGCTCAGTTAAGATATGAAGAACTCTATGTTGAGGAAATGGCCGATCTTAGATGCAGCCAATTGCGTAAAAATCAAAATCAACTCTACGACGATTTGTCAAATGAGTTAAAGGTGCATGACTTAAAGCACAAGGCTGATGTCAGATACTTCATTGTCATTTTATCCTTTTCAATAGTGTTGATTCGGATCATTCTGACCATGTGGAAGCGGCATCATCGCAGATTGAGTCGGCGATACAAGAGCGATTTGGATGAATTAAAGATTAAAGAGAAGGAGTTTGATGAAGTTATTTCAGATTTGAAATGTCGTCTGAATAGTCAGTCTGACTCCTTGGAAAAAGAGTCGGGGAGGCGCATGGATGCTATTTCAAATGCCAATGAATATTTGCGCACTCAATTCAAGGTAATCAATAGTTTCTGCAGCTCATATTTAGAAATGGCTTCAGCGGATAAAATCGTTTTGAACAATCTATACGCGTCTGTAAGTAAAGGCATAGAGAAAATCCGTAAGGACGATTTCTATGGGATGTTGTATAGCCATGTCAATACATTGACCGGGAATTTCCTGACCGCTGTTGAACGTCTCGGTATATTCAATCAAAAAGAACTTAAGTTAATCACGTTATTGCAGACCGGGGCCTCGATTCATGTCATTGCCTTAATCTTGCAGATGAAAGATCCGTCAATTTTTACTATGAGATCACGCATGCACGCCAAATTGGAGAAGGTGTCGGCATCCATTCCGGCAGACATTTACCAAAACCTCGCCTTCGTGCTATCAACCGATTGTAAAACAGCAGATTAAATAAAACATCGTCATCCTCGCCATAATGCATTGATAAACAGGGGGGGTAGAATTAGTATTGATTATTCACTTGGTTATTGTATTGGTAATCAGTGGTTTGTGTGGTGAAAAATTAGCTTGACAAATTTGTTGGTTTGGGGTTCATTGCATAACTTTGCGACAGTTTTTAAACAAAAGTCGTGAAATAATTTACATTTTTTCCTTTCAAGCGCAAGATTTGGTGATTTGCGGGATTCTATGTTTAGAAGCATATTTTTGGCAAATAATCAAATTTAGTGTTAATTAAATTTTTGTAAACTATGAGGAAACTTGAATTTGCAATGAGCCTCCTGTTGGCCTTCGGGGCAGTAGGCTGCTCTTCTGACGAGCCCGGCGGCAACGGCGTGGATGACGAGCGTCAGCCTATCATTCTTTCGAGGGGTGAGATGCAGGTGGCTCACGCGGGTTATGATTTCGCCTGGAATCTGTTTGAGAAACTCGACGCCGAGAAGGCGGGTGAAAACCTGTGCCTCTCGCCCGTGAGCGCCAATATCGCTCTCACCATGCTGCTCAACGGCGCTGATGGCCAGACCCGCGATGAAATAGTGGATGTGCTGGGACTTGACGGAATGACTGTGGAGGAGATTAACACAAACAGCCGATTCCTGGCCACAAAGCTGACCGGGTGCGACAAGAAAGCCACTGTGCACATAGCCAACTCTCTGTGGATTGATGAGCAGATGCCCGTGAAGGAGGCCTACAAGGCTGCGATGGCCGCCAACTTCGACGCAATGGTGGCCAATACTAACGCCGGCAATTTTGCTTCTGACGTAAACTCTTGGTGCTCAAAGCACACCGGCGGCATGATTTCAGAGCTTGTAAAGCCGGGCCAAAGCCACAGTTGGGCATTGCTCAACGCCTTCTATTTCAAGAATGTGTGGGCAAAGGATGTTAAGTTTAAGCCTGCCGGCGTCAAGCCTTTCAATGACTTTGACGGCTCGAGGAGCGACGCTGACTTTATGGCCGGAGACATCAAGTGCCAATATAATGAGACCGAGCTGGCCAAATACGCCCACGTCTCGTTTGGCAATGGCGCATACGCCATGGCGATAGTGTTGCCCGACGAGGGCGTGAGCCTGCAGCAGTGCATTTCAGAGCTGAAGGATGGTGAGACTTTCGCGGAAAGATACGCTGTGGACCTGAATCTGACGATGCCTAAATTTGAGGTGGCCGGTGAATACTCTCTTGCCGACGCGCTTCAGGCTCTTGGCATGAATCAGGCGTTTTCCGCCAATGATGCTGACTTCCCAAACATCTCGGAGATTCCTACATACGTCAATATTTTGAAGCAGGGATGTAGATTCAAGATCGACGAGAAGGGCGTAACCGCAGCAGCCGTCACAATAGTGGGCGGGACCCTCGCGGCGCCACCTACTTTTCACCCCGGGCCGATGGTGGTGGACCGCCCCTTCGTCTATGCCATCTACGAGACATCGACCGGCTGCATCCTCTTCGCCGGAAAAATCGAAAAATTCTAACCCCTTCATACCTTAGATTCACAAGGTGGGCCGGACCCGTTATTGATTTGGCCCACCTTTTTTATTGTTTTGTTGTATTTTGTGATTTTTTTACGGTTTAGTGTAAAAGTGTTATATTCGCGGATTGTGTATTGAAATATAGTTTCTGATTGATTATCATGACCAAAAAATTCAGTTCGTTTATAGTTTTGTTATTTCTGTTGCCGATCGTCGTTTGGGGCAGGGAGGTTTCGCTGCGTGTCGTATGCAAGGAGTCGAAGGCTCCGCTGCAGGCTATGGTGCAGGCTGATTATGGCGCCCTGGAGGCGGTGTCGGTCATGTGCGACAGAAGCGGGCGGGCATTCGTGGAATTGCCCGACACTTCGGCCAATGTCATAGTCGATATCAGTTATGAGGGGCGGTATCCGGTAATCCTCACTTTGGCGCCCGATGCGCCGTCTGATCTGGGCACGGTGGAATTGGAGTCAAAGCCTGTGGATTTGAGCGAGGTGGTGGTCTATGGCGACAACTCCGCCTTAAGGGCCGGAAAGCGCACGCTCATACCGTCGGAGCAGCAGATCAAGCGCAATTTCAATGCCTCGCAATTGCTCACCGATATGCAGTCGATGGCTCCTGAGCTTGAGATAAACCCTATCATGCGCACAATCAGCATCAACGGCGAAAGTCCCGTGTTCAAGGTCAACGGGCGTGTGCAGTCGGTCGACCGCCTCATAGATCTGGCGCCTGACAGGATAGCGCGCATCGAATACACCAACTATCGAGATCTGCAATATAACGCTCCCGTGATCAACATCATCCTCAAGCCTGCCGAAATGGGCGGATATGTGTCGCTCTATGACCAAAGCGCCCTGACCACGCTTAAGTCATACGCCAAGGCCACGGGAGCCTTCAACTACAAGAAGTCGGAGTTTCTGTTTGATTACAACTACATTTACCGCAATTCTACAGATGAGATCACCAGGGAATACGAAGGCTATGTGGCGCCTGATTTTGAGATATCGAGATACGGGCAGGGCTTGCCGTCGAGCACCATCGACCAATACCACAGATTTCTGTTGGAATATAGCCTTTTGATCAATAAGAATTCGATATTCGTGCTGTCGGGCGATGTCACACTCCACCGCAACCGCAATGCCAACGGCATCTCATATCTGCAGCGCGACGGTTCTGACCATTCGGAGAAATTATTTGACAGCTGGAATCGCAGGCACTTCGTTAAGACGCCGTTCTCATTTGGCGCTTTCTACAAATACAATGCCGGCAAGCATAGCGTAGAGGCGACGGCCAGTGTGGCCCGCAGCAGCAACGACTACAACCGGAGGCTCACATATTCAGATGGCTATGACTTCGGAAGCCGCTCGCGCAACAAAGGCCTCTCGGCAAACGCCGAGGCTGTCTACGGCCTCAGTCTGCCCTCAAGCGTCAACCTAAGCTTTGGCGCCAAGTTCACCCATGTGTCGTCAGATGTCAGCCTTTGGCAGGATGGATATGCCGAATCAAACTCTGATATGCACTCCAATGAGTTTTATGTCTATGGCAAGGCCGGATGGAGCAACCGTGGATTTTCAGTCACGGGCGGCCCGGGCATCAGGCACACTGCTTCGTTCAACGGTGCATCCACCGAGACCTTCACCAGTTGGCGCGGAGTGGTGTCGATGAGTCAGCAGGCAGGGCGCAAGCTGACCATTGGATACACATTCACCATCGATCCTGCGTTTCCGAGTTTGGCCAATCTCACCACTGTGGTGCAGCGCCTCAACGAATTTTCGGTGCAGGTGGGCAATCCGGATTTGAAGTCAGCCATGAGCATGTCTCACAATCTCCATCTCAACTATCGTCTCGGCTCATTGCGTATGTCGCCCTACGCAAGTTACCGTTTTGTTGACGATCCTATTCTCGAGAGCTGGAGCTATTCGTCAGCCGATGGATATTTCATCCGCTCGTCGGCCAATGCCCGCTCGTCCCACGATCTTACGTGCGGGCTGAATGTGTCGGCGTCAAACCTGTTTGGCAAAGTCAATGTTTCGGTTGACTTCGGGTGCAACAGCTTCAGGCTCAATCTTCCCGACGAGAGCATATCGAAATCGCACATGTTCTGCCGTGTCAACGCCTCGGCCTATTTCGGGACATTCAATGTCAACCTGCAGTGCATGCCTGTGCGCGGCATCCAGTATCAGGGGCTTATGTATACTCGGCAGACCGCATTCAATTCCATTTCGACCACCTATACCTACCGCCGGCTGCAATTTGGCCTCTCATGGCAAAATCCGTTGACGCGCAAAGCCGTGCTCAGCCAAAGGTTCGGGCTGTCAAAGGTGCATCCCACGCAGAGCGAATACTGCATCAAGGACTTCAACAATATGGTGCTTCTTTCCGTGCAATACCGCCTCTCTGTGGGCAATGAATTCAAGAAGCCCAGAGTATCGACCGAAAAAGTCTCCACCTCTGACATCATAACCGCATACTGATGGCAAGGCTCCGCATTGCGATATTTCGGATTTGTGGTGGGTGAGGGAGAAAAGTGTTGGTGGATTCGCGGAAAAGTTGTAAATTTGCGTTCCGAAATGTTTAACTAATACACTTAGTCTTGGATACTGACCCGTTGCCGGTGATGGATATGCTTGGCATAGTCCTTCAGGCCTCAAACATGGTGGCGCCGCCGATGCCCTCATTCGGCATGGCGCAGATTATAAGCCTGGTGATAGCGATGCTGTGCCTTGTGGTCTCAGGCTTTATCTCCGGATCGGAGATTTCCTTTTTTTCGCTTACCGAATCGCAGATCGACGAGATGGACGAGGAGCAGGCCCTGCGGGTGCGCTCACTGCTGGCCAAGCCCGAGAGGCTTTTGGCCACGATACTCATAGCCAACAATCTGGTGAATGTGACCATAGTGGTGCTCACCAACTTCGCCCTTGGCGCCGTATTCACGGGCATGCCGGCGTGGGCCAGCTTCGTGCTGCAGTCGGTGATACTCACGTTCCTGATATTGCTTTTCGGCGAGATCCTGCCCAAGCTCTACGCCACCAACAATTCGGCCAAGTGGGCGCTCTTCGCCCAGCCGGCCCTGCAGGCCATCATGACCCTTTTCCGCCCCATCTCCGGCATGCTTGTGCGCAGCACGAGCATCGTGAACCGCGTGGTCACCAACAACGCCAGCATCAACGCCGACGAGCTCTCGCAGGCCCTCGGCCTCACCGACGTGCAGGCCAAGGACGACAAGCAGATGCTCGAAGGCATCCTGAAATTCGGCGATACCACCGCGTCGGAGATCATGACGCCCCGCGTGGAGATTGTGGGCATCGACTCGTCGGCCACATTCGACCAGGTGCTCTCGCACATCGTCGAGACCGGGTATTCGCGAATGCCCGTCTACGAAGACACGATGGACAACATCAAGGGCGTGCTCTACTCGCGCGACATGCTGCCCTACATAGGCAAGCCGCTCAACGGATTTGACTGGCACAGCCTGCTGAGGGAGGCATACTACGTGCCCGAATCGCGCCAGATCGACGACCTGCTCGAAGACTTCCGCAAACTCAAGAAGCACATAGCCATCGTCATTGACGAGTATGGAGGCACCCAGGGCGTGGTCACGCTCGAAGACGTGCTTGAAGAGATAGTGGGAGACATCAACGACGAATATGACGAGGATGAGCAGTACTACACGCGCATCTCTCCCGACACATTCAATTTCGAGGGGCGAACGCCGCTCACCGACTTCTTCCGCATCACCGGCCTCGACGAGGAGGAATTCGCCGACATCACCGAGGACGCCGAGACACTTGCCGGCATGATTCTCACCATCAAGGGGGATTTCCCGAAGGACAAGGAGCCGCTCACCTATGGCCGATGCCGATTCCTTGTGCTAAAAGTGGCCGACCACCGCATTGTTTCAGTCCGTGTCAACATCAAGCCTGATACTGCCGACGCTCGTTAGCGCCGCCTGCCTGCTGTGCGCGTCATGCTCGGGGGCCGACAAGGGCGATGCCGCCGTGCCGCGTCGCCCGGGATACGCCCGCGTGGCCGAATATCCGGCCCGCTATGCGGCGGTCGACAGCATGCCACTGCTCGTTGAGGCCAACTCGCAGGCCGTGACCTCCTCGGAGCGCATGCCCGATGGATCGGTGTGGCTCAACATAGCTTATCCCGGCTATAAGGCCCGCGTCTACGTCACGTTCACGCCCGTAGACTCCGCCTCAATGGAGGCCGCCCTCGAAAACCGCGCCGAGCGCATAGGCCTCAACCTTGGCAATGCGCCGACCGAATCGGAGCATTTCACCACCCCGGGTGGCTATTACGTCACCCTGGTCAAGGCGCCGCAGGCATTGCCCATGCCCGTGCATTTCCTTGCCGTCAACCCCGGCGATCCGCGATGGCTCGTCTCGGGCTCGGCCATGCTCGACGGCGTAGGCCCGCAGGCTCCGGCTGATTCCATCGGCCCCGTGATCGAAACCATATACCGCGACATCTCCCATGCGATGTCGCGCCTTGCCCCCGCACAGAGATGAAGAAGATTATGATAGGCACCACTGCCGTGTACTGCACGCCGATAGAGCAGCCCGTCGGGGATGCTTCGGAAGCCCGACGCCGCGACACTCGCCGCCGCCGCGAGCGTGAGGCCGTGGGCCGCATAGCCGCCGAGGCCGGCATATCGATAGGGCATGACGCCGATGGCGCGCCCATGGCCGACGGCGTATTCGTCTCCGTCAGCCACAGCATGGGGTTGGCCGTCGTGGCCGTCGATCCCCGCAGGCCGGTGGGCATAGATGCCGAGGATTGGCGCGAGGCATTGTGGCGGGTTCGCCCTAAATTCCTGTCGGAGACAGAGATGGAGAGGTGCGCCGACGCTGACTCTCTGCTGCGGGCATGGACCGCGAAGGAGGCCGCGTACAAGGCCGCGCCTGCGCCGAGGCCGCAGATGTCCGAGATCGAATGCGCGGCAGGCTTCGGCTCTGCCACCGCCTGCGGGCGCAGATACGCCCTTGTGTCATGGCTTGAAGGCCCGACAAGGCTCACGCTTGCTTACCCGGCTGACGACGATGAATGAC
Source organism: uncultured Muribaculaceae bacterium (assembly GCA_947525975.1). Lineage (GTDB taxonomy): Bacteria > Bacteroidota > Bacteroidia > Bacteroidales > Muribaculaceae > CAG-873. The sequence goes on from CANNVE010000003.1 coordinate 97,314, forward strand.
GCTGTGAAGGAAGACATACGCGACCGGGCCATTGACGCAGGCGCAGTCAGGTGCGGATTCGCTGCCTGCGGCCCCGTCTCCGCCGCCGCGCGCCGCCTCTACGATGATTGGATTGCCGCCGGCCGCCAAGGCTCGATGGAATATTGCGGTCGATACGCCGAACAGCGCGCCGATCCGCGCTTGCTGCTCGACGGGGCGCAGACCGTGATAAGCTGCGCCTTCGCCTACGGATACCGGGGCCATGACGGCTGCATCGTCAGCGAATACGCCCGAGGCCTTGACTATCACACAGTGCTTCGGCGCAGGCTTGAGGACATAGGCCGATACATAGAAGATACTTACGGAGGCCAGACGCGCGCGCTGGTAGACACCGCCCCAATGCGCGAGCGCTATTGGGCCGTTGAGGCAGGCCTCGGCTATGTGGGCGTCAACAATCAGCTGATCATACCCGGCATAGGCAGCCGCGTCTTTCTCGGCGAGCTGCTTTGGACCGGCAGAGTAGAGCCGGATGAGGCCTGCTCCGCAAAGTGCAGGGGCTGCATGGCCTGCGTCAGGGCCTGCCCCGGCCACGCCCTCGACGGAGAGGGCGGATGCGACGCGAGGCGCTGCCTGTCATACCTCACCATCGAATGCCGCGATGCTCTCCCGCCCGACATAAGCCTCGGGCAAGGCTGCTACGGCTGTGACGTCTGCCTGCGCGTCTGCCCCGAAGGCAATATCTACCCCGGCGGCGCACTGCCCGAATTCGCGCCCCGGCCCGAAGTGACCTCCCTCACCGCAGAGCAGTTGCAATCCATGGGCTCCGGCGCCTACAAGCGCCTTGTGGCCGGCAGCGCCATGCGTCGCGTGCCCCTCCCGCGCCTCAGATACCTCGCCTCCCTCCTCGCCGCAAGCACCGCCCCCGACTGATTCAGATTATGAGGCTGGAAGAGGAGTGGAGGACGCATTTTAATTTGTGTATTTTGCGATTTCTTTCTAACTTTGCTAATTGATGATTAATGTCACTCCCATAGCGTCAATGCTCCTGCGCCGCCGCGCCGAGGATTTCCTCAGCCATAGCCTTATGGCTGAAGATTCGCAGCGCGCTGTGCTGGCGTGGCTTTTGGAGCATGGCGAGAAGACATCGTGGGGGAGGGCCTGCGGCGTACATGCCGCGATGCCCTATGAGGAATACCGCAAGAAGGTGCCTGTCAGCGCATACGAGGACATCCGCCCGCAGGTGATGCGCATGGTGCAGGGCGAGAGCGATGTGCTATGGCCGGGCCGTTGCGCGCGCTTCGCCCAATCGTCGGGCACATCGGGCGGAAAGAGCAAATACATCCCCGTCACCCCCGAGTCGCTGAAAGTCAACCACTACGGCGGAGCTTCGGCCCCTGTGGCCTTTTATCTCGACAATTACAGGGATTCTCGCATGTTTTCCGGCAAGGGGCTGATACTCGGCGGAAGCTTCGCCAACGAGCTCACGCTGCCCGATGGCGTGAAGGTGGGCGATCTGTCGGCCAACCTGATCGACGCTATCAATCCGATTGTGAACAAATATCGCGTGCCAAGCAAGGAAATAGCCTTGATGGCCGACTGGAACGAGAAGCTTCCCGCCCTGGCCGAAGCAGCCTCGCGGGAGCACGTGACCAATCTCTCGGGTGTGCCTTCATGGATGCTCACCGTGCTCAAGCGCATACTCGATCTCACCGGCAAGGCCAATATGGGCGATGTGTGGCCCGGCCTTGAGGTATTTTTCCACGGCGGCATCGCTTTCGGCCCTTACGCCGACGAATACCGCGCGATAATGCCCGAGGGCATGCGGTACGTCGACACCTACAATGCCTCCGAAGGCTTCTTCGCCGCCCAGAATGACCCCGCCGATCTGTCGATGCTGCTGCTGGCAAGGCAAGGAGTATTCTACGAGTTTGTGCCCCTTGACCAGGCCGACGAGCCGTATCCGCAGGATGCCGTGCCGCTTTGGGGCGTGGAGCCGGGGCGCACCTACGCGCTTGTGATCTCGGCCTGCAACGGCCTTTGGCGATACGCCATCGGCGACACCGTGAAAGTGGAAAGCGTGGCGCCGGTCAAAATCACGATAGCGGGCCGCACCAAGAGCTATATCAACGCCTTCGGCGAGGAGTTGATGGTGCACAACGCCGAGGCGGCCATAGCCAAGGCCTGCGCGCGGCTCGACTGCTCGATATCCAACTATACCGCCGCCCCGGTCTACGCCAAAGGGCGCAGCCGGGGGCGCCATCAATGGCTCATAGAGTGGGGGAGACCTCCGCATGATGCGGAGGAATTCGCCGCAGAGCTTGACCGCTGCCTGCAGGCCGAAAATTCAGACTATCAGGCCAAGCGCGCAGGCACGCTTTTTCTCGACCGCCTGGAGGTGGTCAGCGCCTCCACGGGGCTTTTCGACCGATGGCTCGGGCTCACCGGCAAACTTGGCGGCCAGCGCAAGGTGCCCCGCCTGTGCAACGACCGCAAGCTAATCGACCGCCTGCTGGACCTCAACGAAAGCATGAAATAAATCTTAAAAAAATACCAATAGAAATGATCTGCGACTTCAAGAAACTGGGACTCACGGCCATGTCGGCGGCCATGGTGCTGACATCAGCTGCCGCCACCCCCAAGTATATTTTCCTCTACATAGGCGACGGCATGGGCATGGGCCCGGCCATGGCCACGGAGATGTATAACCGTCAGGTGCTCGGAAATGACACTCCGATCACCATGATGCAATTTCCCGTGGCAGGATTTTGCATGACCTACAGCGCGAGCTCGCCCGTGACTGACTCAGCTGCCGCAGGCACCGCCCTCTCGACCGGAGCGAAGACCAAAAACGGCATGCTCGGCATGGGCCCCGACACCATTCCCGTATATTCCATCGCGTCAGTGCTGAAAGCCAAGGGCTATGGCATCGGCGACATCACCAGCGTGGCTCCGGACGACGCCACGCCCGGAGCATTCTACGCCCATGTGCCCCACCGCAGCATGACGTATGAGATAGGCGTGCAGGCCGCCGAAAGCGGATTTGAATTCATCGGAGGCGCCGGCTGGCGCACCCCCGCCAAGGAAGGCATGCCATCGCTGATGGAGGCGTTCGCCGACAATGGCGTCAAGATGATATTCGGCCCCGATTCCGCCAGCTGCATCGGAGATTCGAAGCGGGTGGTGATGGTCAATCACTGGGGCACTAATCCAAACAACGTGGGATACGCCATAGATTCGATTCCCGGCAATCTCACGCTGCCTTTCCTCACTGAGCAGTGCCTCGACCACCTGAAGAGAGTTTCGCCCGACGCATTCTTCATGATGGTGGAGGGCGGAAGCATCGACCATGCCCTCCATGCCAACGACGGCGGCGCGGCCATCAAGGAGACGCTTAATTTCAATGAGTCGCTTGAGGTGGCATACAATTTCTACAAGCAGCATCCCGACGAAACCCTGATCGTGGTCACCGCCGACCATGACACCGGCGGCATGACCATAGGCAATCCGTTCCTCGGATACAACGCGCGCCTGAATCTGATCGACTATCAGGAGGCATCGAAAGAAGAATTCCAGAATCTCGTGAAAGCCATGGCCAAGGAAGGCATGCTCCCTTCGTGGGATGAGATGAAGGGAATCCTCACCGACACATTCGGATTCTGGCAGGGCGTGCCCGTGACCGAGAAGCAGGAGGCCGCGCTTAAGAAGAAATTTGACGACACCTTGGCATCGCGTCACTCTGATGACCAGAAGACCCTCTACGCCAACTTCAACGGATTCGTGGCCGAGGTGTTCAAGGTGCTCAACGATGCCGCCGGCATAGGATTCGTGGCCACAAGCCACACCGGCAATCCCGTGCCCGTATTCGCCGTGGGTGTGGGTGCCGACCAATTCAAAAACCTCAACAACAACATAGAGATTCCCGCCAAGATCCTCCGCATTGTGGAGGGAAAATGACCGGGAGGCAAAAACATATTAACGACCTGGAATTATGGAAATCATTAATTTCGACAAGACGCCGTCGCTCGTGAGCCAGTATATGCACGAGATGCGCAGCGTCGGCATACAGAAAGACAGCATGCGCTTCCGCCGCAATCTCGAGCGCGTGGGCAACGCCATGGCCTACGAAATATCGAAGACACTCGACTACCGCATCGAAAAGACCACAACGCCCCTGGGCGTGGCTGACTGCAGCGTGGTGGCCGACCAGGTAGTGCTCGGCACTATCTTCCGCGCCGGACTGCCCTTCCACCAGGGATTCCTCGATTTCTTTGACCACGCCGAGAACGCATTCGTGTCGGCCTACCGCAAATATCGCGAGAAGGAGAATTTCGATGTGCTCATCGAGTACCTCGCCTCTCCGCGCATCGACGGCAAGGTGCTTGTGCTCTGCGACCCGATGCTGGCCACCGGGGCGTCGATGGAGCTGAGCTACCGCGCTCTGCTCACCAAGGGCACGCCCAAGCATGTGCACGTGGCCTCGGTGATAGCCTCGCAGAAGGCCGTGGACTACATCAAGTCAGTCTTCCCCGCCGACAAGACCACAGTGTGGATCGGCGCTGTCGACGACCACATCGACGATCACAGCTACATCGTGCCCGGCCTTGGCGATGCCGGCGACCTATGCTTCGGCACAAAAGATTGAAACAATATATCACACAACCACTTAAATTCTCACAGATTATGTCAGAAATCAAATGCGTGGGCATCCTCACCTCGGGAGGCGACGCCCCCGGCATGAACGCCGCCATCAGGGCCGTCACCCGCTCGGCCATATATTCGGGCCTCAAAGTCATGGGCATCTACCGTGGATACAGGGGCTTGATCACAGACGAAATTGTAGAGTTCAAGACACAGAACGTGTCAAACATCATACAGCAGGGCGGCACAATCCTGAAGACTGCCCGCTGCAAGGAATTTGAGACCAAGGAGGGGCGACAGCTGGCCTATGACAACCTCAAGCGCCACAACATCGACGCCCTGGTGGTGATCGGCGGCGACGGCTCGCTCACTGGCGCGCGCATCTTCGCCAACGAGTTTGACCTGCCCATCGTGGGCCTCCCCGGCACCATCGACAATGACCTCTACGGCACTGACCGCACCATCGGATACGACACAGCTCTCAACACCATCATGGATTGCGTGGACAAGATCCGCGACACGGCCACATCCCACGAGCGCCTCTTCTTCATCGAAGTCATGGGCCGCGACGCCGGATTCCTCGCCCTCAACGGCGCCATCGCATCCGGCGCCGAGGCCGCGATCATCCCCGAAATATCGACCAAGGTCGACCAGTTGGCCGAGCTCATACAGAATGGCTTCCGCAAGAGCAAGAACTCGTCGATCGTGCTGGTGGCCGAAAGCCCCATCACAGGCGGCGCAATGGGTCTGGCCGAGCGCGTGAAGAATGAATATCCGAGCTATGACGTGCGCGTGTCGATTCTTGGCCACCTGCAGCGCGGCGGTTCGCCCACGGCTGCTGACCGCATCCTCGCCTCGCGCCTTGGCGCGGCTGCCATCGACGCCATCAATGACGACCAGCGCAATGTGATGATAGGCATCCGCAACGACGAGATCGTATATGTGCCATTCGTCAAGGCCATAAAAAATGACAAGCGCATAAATCCCGAGCTTATCGAGACGCTCCGGCGCCTGTCGATCTGACAAAACAATAAAAAACAATTGACTATGAAAAAAATTATGTCTATGCTGGCTGCGATGCTGCTCTTCGCCGTCGCCGCATCGGCTGTGACGCCTGCCGACCTCGCCGGCACACGCTGGAAATCGAAAAAGATAGAGATGCCTTCGCCCGAGGAGTCGGTGAAGGTGAATGTAGTGGTGGAATACGCGTTCGGCTCTGACCAGGCGGTCAGCGACAAGCAGGATGTGACCATGAGCATCTACGACAAGGAAAGCAAGATGAAGATCGATGTCTTCCTGACGGTCAGCGCCGACGGCACATACACAGCCGAGGGCGACTCCATCACCATGAAGGCCGATATGGCCACGCTCAAGGTGGAGTGCGAGGACGACGACATCCGCGTGACATTCCCCGGCGGAGAGTCTAACGCCATCATGGAGTCGATGATCAAAGGCCAGATGAGCCAGATGATCGATATGCTCCGCAAAGAGGTGGAGAAGGGATTTGCCGAGCCCACGGTGCTTCGCGATGTGAAGATCAACGGCAAGAAGGCCACATGCGAAAGCGATAAGATAAACTTCGAATTTTCAATAAAGAAAATCTGAATAGACGCATAAACCTAAAGCCACGGATCGGCCCGCGCGTTGCGGGGAGATCCGTGGCTTTTTATTTTGTCGATGCGCGAGTGTATCAGATGCCTTTGAGCACGGACAGGGCGGAGTCATAGTCCGGCTCGTTGGTGATCTCGCCCACGAGGTCGCTGTACACTACTTTGCGGTCTTCGTCGAGGATGATCACGGCGCGGGCCAGAAGGCCTGCGAGAGGGCCGTCTACGAGCTCAAGGCCGTATTCCTGGCCGAAGCGCGGCGAGCGGAAGGCAGAGCCGAACATTACGTTCTTGATGTCGTTGGCTTCGCAGAATCTTGATGCCGCGAAAGGCAGATCCTCAGAAACGCATACCACCACAGTGCCGTCGATGCCGGCGGCCTCCTTGTTGAAGCGGCGCACGCTCGCTGCGCACACCGGGGTATCGAGGCTGGGGAATACGTTGAGCACCACCCTCTTCTTGCCGAGGTCGGCGAAGTTGAAGGTCTTAAGGTCTGTGCCTGTGAGTGTGAAGTTGGGGGCTTTGTCGCCTGCGACGGGCACGAGTCCGCAGGTATGGCATGGTTCGCCCTTGAAGTAGATTGTCTCTGTTTTCTTGTCAGTCATTGTCTTTAGGGTTTAAAATAATTGTAAATAGAGGCGTCAGCGCATAATCGACGCCTTCTGTATAACAATTTCGGAGAGCTGATTGTTGTATCCCGGTATCACGTCGGCCACCGTGGCGTCAGAGTTGACGAGGATCACGGTCGGAAACAGAGTGATGCCGCAATTGCGCACGATCGATCGGGCAGATATCAGGGCAGTCTCTCCGGGCTGCAGCGCGCCGAGCAGATCAGAGGCCCTGTCGGCGTGGTTGTCGCTGAACGCCCACACCACCTCTATGGGTTGCGGCAAAGCGTCGGCTGCGAGGCGCATGTCGGCTATGGTCTGCTGCGCTGTGGCCACTTCGGGGTCGATGACCACGATGAATGCCGGACGCTGCAGCGGCTCTCCGGCTATGTGTTGGGCGCGTCCCTGCCCGTCGAGATAGGGGCAGGAGTATGATGGCAGGGCTTTTCCCACGAGGTTTTCAGAGCGGAATGAGTCCTGGCGGTATAATTCAAACTCTTCGGGCCAGCGCTCGATCAGGGCTTCTTCCGTGAAGTCGGCAGGGCCTTCGTCAGATGGGGAATAGGTGACGTCGACCAGCTGCTCGCTGATGGCTCCGGGGCTGTTTACGAGCGATACGCTGACCGGAAGGCCGCTGTCAAAGTCGAAAACGTATTCGAATTCTGACGATACATAGCCCATGGAGCGCTTCTCGCCTTCAACCACAATGCTGCGCTTTCCGCTCACGAGCGTATCGGGATGGAATGCGTAGGCGTAGGATGAGTCAGAAGGCATGTCGCGCAGCCTCTGGGCGATGAACTGTGGCAAAAATTCGGCGAATTGGGCCGATTGCTGCACACCGCCCCTCACGCCGTGGCGCGTTGTCGAGAACGGCTCGGGATTCTGGGCGTAGTGATATTCCTGAAGCTTGCTGTTGCGGAATCGGTAGACATCGCCTCCGAAATAAGCCGAAAATCCCTTGAGCGGAGAGCCGTGAGACTCGGTTGACCATGTGATAAGGTATGAGCAAGGGGCGAGGGTGTCGGCCTGTGAGGCCTTTTCGCTTTGCAGCAGCAGGCTGTATGTGACGGGATCCTGTGCCTGGGGCAGCAGCACCTCGAAGTGGGCATCGGAGACATAGGGGGAGATAGCATCAAGCCTGTCGGCAAATTGCTCAACCCCCGCGGCCTTTGCCGCAAGGGGGTTGACAATAAGCATTAACGCAAATAGCGATGGATATGCTCTCATAATGTGTAGGTGTTGAAACGTGTTTGCAAATAAAACAAAATGCCGGTGAAAAAGTTTTCGGATAGAGGAAATAATTCATGCAAACGCGGTTAAGTTGAGAGCAAACTTAATTGATTGGTTTTAATCGATTGATCTTTGAACACGCTCGCTGAACGTGATCAAGACCATACAACAGAGAATGGCTGTCAATCCCCATCCACATAAACAGTTTGTGGAGTGTTTGATAAGCATTCAGTATGTAGGATGTTCCGATTGTAGGTTGGTGGCGTGCAAAACATATCGGCTCATGGTGGGCAATTCGGTTACGGAGAATGTTTATTCCATCCAGTTCGTTGAATATAAAAGTGTTGTTGTATTGTATTTCAGCCGATGAACGGGGCTTGTTGGGGAATATTGCAAGCAGGGTGCGCCCGGCAGCCCTGTATTGAGGATTGGCAAACATATATTTCCATACCCCGAACTCCATTTCGGCAAGAAGTTTCGAATGGGAATATGAACAGTCACGCATCAGTCTGTTATATGCCTTCTTTATGATTTTTGCGCTGTCACGGCAACCTGGCACATCAAAAATGCCTCCATCAAGCACGGCGTTACGTAGCCAATCATCACCAAGTCTTTCAGTCAAAATACGGTCGATAGCATTTCTTACAGCCACCTCAAAGCAACTCAGCAGTGTGAATACCTCTTGTGAAAGGTTGAGGTTCAATCTGTAAAGGGTCATCGTCTTTCGGGTATTGTTGTTACACGCCAAAAGATAGCGTTGCAGCCGTTTATCCGACAATACATGTTGAAATTCAGAATATTTCATCAGAGTTCACAATTTTTTACGTTTCTAATTTGTTTATAAATAAAAATCTCACTATATTTGCAGTGTTGATTCCCGGTAGCCCCTGATACGTCAAGCTATCGGGTTTAGTTTTTTGTATAGACACAAAGATAGCTATAATTCAATGCTCTACAAAATAAATGGAAAATATTCTCATGTTTTCTTTTCGTATTGTTTAGGTATATGCGTGGGCAAACATTGTATTCATCCATGCTCGGAAACACTTAGCGGAAAAAAGATCGCGGGACGCATAAGTCTGCATCCCGCGGATCGTTTTGAAATGAAAAAGTCGGTTTGTTGCCTTGCACTCTCGGCTCATTTGCGGCGATGGTGCTTGACTAATTGTTGGGTGAACTTGCGTTCTGCGTTTTTGAGGCGGAATAATTGTTTCGGAGTTAAAGTGTCTTTGAATTTCTCGAAATAGAGGAGCTCTACCACCGATTCCCTTCTTTTCTGGTCGAAAAGAGCGAAAGCGGCCGCTTGCACCTCTTCGGCTGAAGCCGAGGTGCTGTTGTTGATTTCTACTTCGAGGTCTCTCACTTCCATGGCTATCTGGGTGAGCTGGTCGTCCATCTCGTCGTAGAGTGGGAAGAAGGCCTCCTGCTGGTCAGATGAGAGGGAAAGCTCCTTGGCCATGAATTCGTGTTTGTATTGGCGAAGCTCGGCGAGCCATAGGTCGCGCTCCTCGTCAGTCATGTGCTGGCGCTGAGCCATTGCGGCGGTGCAGGCGCAGGCCAAGATTGCTATGAATGCGAAAAACTTATTCATTGTCTTGCTCAAAGTCTAAGGATTCGGTGGCGTTGAGGTCATAGTCAGCGTCGGCGGCTGTGGCGGCGTCTTCCTGGTCGAGTTGGTCGAGGTCAAAGCCTTCGTCCATCATCTGCGACATGATGTCAAACTGGTCTATGCCCGGCATCACGTATTCGTTCACGAAGGTCTCATTGGCCAGGGCCTTGCTCAGGGTGGGTGACGGCACCACCTGGTCGGGGTTCGCGGTCATCAGGGTGAACATCTTCAGCATGCACCACACTCCGGCAAACATTGCTGCCATGTAGGCGTAGGGTCTGATCCTCTCCCAGAAAGTGCGTGGCTTGATGGCGATTGGCTGATGCGCCTGCTCCTCAAATTCAGTCTTTTCAAGCGAAAGAGCCATGCGGGCAGCGAAGTCGGCGAAGTAGCCTTCGGGCACGGTCATGCCGTCGCTCGGGGCTTTTTCGTCAAGTATTTTCTTCTCTTGTTTCATGCCTTCCTACTGTGTTAAATACTGCGTTGAACTTTGTCTTTTTTATTTTGATGGAAATTAGGGACGATGGTTTAATCGTTGTCCTCAAAAAATTGCTCTATTTTCTTCACGGCGAGGTGGTATGACGCCTTAAGGGCGCCCACCGACGTACCGAGCACCTGCGACATGTCTTCGTATTTCATGCCGTCGAAGTATTTCATGTTGAATACCAGGCGCTGCTTTTCGGGCAGCGTGGCTATGGCCTTTCGCAGCTTTTTGGCGAGCTCGTCGCCGTCGATGTGCTCGTCGGCTTCGATCAGCTGGGCCAGGTGCGAGGCTTCGTCATCGATCGAGAGGTCGAGGCGCTTGCGTTCCTTTTCGAGGTGTGAGATGGCTTCGTTGATGGCTATTTTGTAGAGCCAGGTCGAGAGTTTGGCCTCTCCCCTGAAATTCTCGAGGCTTTGCCATGCCTTCATGAATGTGTTCTGCAGCAGATCGTTGGCGTCGTCGTGGTTCTGCACCATGCGGCGTATCTGCCAGTAAAGGGGCTCTGAGTATTGGCTTATGACCTCAGTAAATGCCTGGCGGCACTGCGCCGGCTGGCGCAGCCGCTCTATGAGCTCCGGGTTTTCACGAGGATATTCCGACATTTATGGGGTGATAAGATTTGTGATTAATGATGGTTGACGTTGACAAAGTTAGCGAAAATTTTTCATTCTCACAAATTCTTTGCTGGGAGGCGCGGTCACTTTGACGGGAAAATGTATCGGGCAAGCCCGTAGATGTAGCGCCTGAAGCCGGGGCGGTAGCACAGCACGGAGTCAAACCATGCGATGCGCGGCGCCACGGCCTTCACCACCGCGCCCACATAGATCATGGCGAATAGAGTGCCCGGGCCCACCACCTTCCACACCCATGTGCCGAAGAAGAGGTATCCGAGCGCTACGGCTATGATCACCAGCGATATGTCGACGATTATCTTCACTTTCGCGAATGATGCGCCTGTGAGGCGGCATATGGCTGCCGGAAGGCCTTCGCCGGGCATCGTCACCGATCCGCAGCGTATTTCAAACGCTATGCCGGCTCCGAGCACAGTGCAGCCTATTAATTGGGCCAGGACTTGGCCCCAGTGTCCGTGAAGCGGCATCGAGGCCGTGAGGGCCATGTTGATGTCGAGAAGCCAGCCGAAGGCGAAGCCGATGAGCAGCTGGAAATACTGCGCCGGCTCGAAGCGGCGCCTGAGCACGGCCAGCTGCAGGCCTACGAGCACGAAGTTCATCACATACGTCCACTCGCCTATGGTGAGCGAGGTGATCAGGCCGTGGTCGCCGGCGAGGGTCAGCACGAAAGGAATTGTGGAGATGACGCTGCTGCCCAGGGCCGACCTGACGCACATGGCCACGCCGAATGTCATTACGAACAGAGATATGGCAAGCAGGATGTGCTGCCAGACAAAACCTATTGAATCTTCCTTTGAAATCTTCATTTATGGCTGATTAACGTGAATGATGATGAGAGGCCAATCCGTGAGGACTGGCCGATGGATGGTGTCGCGGATTTTGCGATAGACGAAGGGAAGGGATAGCCCGAGCGTTTCGGAGAAACGCGCCTCCGCTTTCAGTCGAGGCTGTCGATGGCAGCCGCGAGGCTGGAGCCCCGGTAGATCTGGCGGCCTGCGGTGTCGGCGATGATGTAGTAGGGGAGCGAGGGGATGGCGAGACGGTCGACATCGCGGGCGAAGATGCCGCCAGGAGCCCATGCCTGCTGCCATGTGGCTGTGTCCCAGCGCACTGCCGAGCGCCACGTCATGGTGTCGCGGCACAGCATGAAGTCGAGCACGCGCGCGTTGCCTTGCTTGGTGATGCGGCGGAAATGCGGCACTATCGAGTCGCGCCGTGCGTCGCGCTCTGTGGTGAAGGCTATGAGCGTGGGCAGCTTGCCCTTTGGAGTGAAGTAAAGGGTGGTGTCCATCTCGCGGGGGCGGTAGCGCAGAGTGTCGATGCGGGCGGCCTCGCCGCCTGTCATGGCGAATTCGGTCATTGTCGACAGGTATCCGTCGAGCATGGCTCCGGCGCCTGTGCGGTCGGCAACTACGCGCATGAGCGAATCGGCGTGGGTGGGGTCGATGCGCGTGTCGTAGGCGATGGCCATGAGCATGGCTCCGGCAGCCGAGGACGCATTGGAGTTGATGAAGTCTTCTATCAGAGCGTTGGCGGCGGCATGGTCGGGGCCTGCGAGGGCGTCGGCGTGCTTGTTGGCGAAAGCGGCGAAGCCGGTGTTGGCCTCGTTCCCGGCAGTCACCTTCATCAGGAAGGGGTTGCGACGGTCGATGACTATGCTCGCCTTGTCGCCGTTCTGCATGAAGAGGCATCCCAGGGTGTTGGCCTCGTTGTCCATGATCTCCACGAGGGTGGGCTTGGAGCTGTGCCCGGTGAATTCGAATTTGCCGGCGTTGGCTACGGTCACAGCCGAGAGGGTGGCTGAGTTGCCGTAATATTTCATGTAGAGATTCATCGACGGCGCCCCGGCTATTTCGCCCGAGATGGTGAATTTGTCGTCGCCTCCGCAGGCTGTCAGCAGGCAAGCCAGCAGGCAAGCCGCCAATCCGCGCAGAGGCTGATTGGCGGCGTTGATGATGTGCGAGAGCGTTGGCGTCATTTTATCTCCTTGACTTGCAGGCGGTCGCCCTGCTCGTTAGCTATAGAGCGGTAGTATCGCTCGTCATATCCGGGGAAGTCGGGAGCCTGGGGCATGCCTTCGGGCGTGAGCGCGAATTTTCCGTCGGCTTCTTTCTTGCGGTTGCCGTCAAGGTATTTCACAAACAGGTAGTCGCCGAGATTCTTGTAGGCTGTGGTGGCCTGGGCCGTGATGTTGTCGGTGATGCCCTGCAGCAGCGACTGCGCCTGGGCGTATTCAAGGCCGGCCACGGCGGCTTTTGTCGACTCCACCGTGGCCTCGGCCATCTCCTCGAGCGTCTGCTGCACCTTGCGTATGTCGGGAATCATGAGCGAATAGCGGTTGTAGGCCTGGTTGGCCACGTAGTTGTTGACCCAGAACATCGCGTCCCACGAAAGGTTGAGCAGGTCGCCGTTTCCGCGCTCGAGCTGGCGCGGGGCGTGCGACGCCGAGTTGAAGACAGGGACGTAGACGCATGTGTTGGCGTCGTCGACTCCAAACCACATGATGCCCTTCATGGCTTCGGGGCGCGAGGCGTTCATCGACGACACGAGCGAGAATGCTGTCTGCTGGGTGGCTATGGCGCGCTCGTGGGTGTATTCGTTGCCGTCGACTTTGTATGTGAGCGGGCGCCAGCGGTAGGGCACGGCATATGCTCCGGCGCCTATGTCCTGAGTCATGTCGAGCGGCGTGCCCTCGAAGTGGTCGCGCATCATCCATTTCAGGTCGTTGGCGCTCACCTGCTTTTTGTCAGGCTTCACCCACAGGGGCATGGCTTCGCCTTTGCCTTCGGTGATCCAGGGCAGGTATTTGTCCATGCCGTCGGCGAATCGGTTGAAGTAGCTCCATACGCGTCCGTCGCATCCGCGCAAGGCTCCCATGTCATATACGGCGTATGCGCGCGAGAAGTCAAAGTCTTTGTCCTTGCCCGTGAAGTATCCTTTCTTGCGGGCGAAGTCGATGACATCGGCCGAGTAAAGGGTCTCGGGGTCGTTGAGTGGGAACTGGTGTATGCGCGCGTGGTTGGCGTGTCCGCTGATGTATCCGTCAGGCACGCGTCGCGCCACCCAGACGGCGCCCTTGTCGTCCTTTCCCTTTCCTATCATTTCCATTACCCAGACCTCGGAGGGATCGGCAATGGAGAATGATTCGCCCTCGGAGGCGTATCCGTATTCGGCCACAAGGTCGGTCATCACCTTCAGGGCCTCGCGGGCGGTCTTTGAGCGCTCAAGGGCTATGTATATGAGCGAGCCGTAGTCGACGATGCCCGATCCGGCCAGCTCTTCGCGTCCGCCCCATGTGCTTTCCACCACGGTGACTCCGTTTTCGTTCATGTTGCCCATCACTGCGTAGGTGTGCGGCACCTGGGCTATTTCGCCCAGGTATTTCCCTGAATCCCAGTCATAAACCTTTCTCATCGAGCCGGGCTCGTGGTCGGCTGCGGGTGTGAAGTGCAAGTCGCCGTATAGGGTGTGGCTGTCGGCGGCGTATGTCACCATGGACGACGCGTCGGTCGATGCGCCGGGGGTGGCTATCAGGCTGGTGCAAGCCATGGCTGCTGTCGCGGCTGATGCGAACAGCATGGAGAGAGCTGCTTTTTTCATGTGCTAAATGTGATCCTTTAATTATACGAAGAGCAAAGATAGCGATTTTGTCGCTTATTATGAAATGTCAGGAACGGCAAAATGGCTTAATTTGATGATTTTTCGCTATAGGCGTCTCCGGCTTGGCGGAGGGGGATATGCATCATGGCAAAGATGTGCAAAAAAATCCGCATCACTTTGTGAATAAATCTGCAATAAAGAGAAATAATGCTAAAAATCTTCGGTTTGTAGATATTTCGTCTGCAATTAATGCCGAAAAAATATGAAAAATTAGTCAACGTTTTATATATTTGCACCACAAAATCGACAACGTTAAATGAAAGCGGTGGTTCTATCGATAGTGCTTGTGGCCCTTGCGGTGCTTTTGCTGGGCGTGAAGGTGCTGTTTGTGAAAGGAGCCCGATTTCCGATGGGTCATCACGCCCATCATACACGCAAAGGCGTTGGCGGCCAAGGAAAACGAAAATAATTAAACAATCCAAAACACTAAAAACTTTTAAATGAAAAAGCTTTCCTACATCTTGCTCGCGATGCTCGCGTTCGTAGCCGTAAGCTGCGGCAGCGGCTCAGCAGACAAGTCCGGCGGAGCAGACTCAACAGCTGTCGGTGGCGCTAAGCTCGGCGACGCCTTCGAGACATCAATCAACATCCGCTATGTCTCCATGGACACCATCTACGCCCACTATCGCCTCGCTCAGCAGGTTGACTCGGCCATCAACGCCGACCTCCTCAAGGCCCAGAAGCAGACTTCGCAATACGAAAACCAGATCAACAGCATGCGCTCAAAGATCGAGCAGAATGTGCAGCAGAACAGCTATCTGACACAGCAGAGCTATGAGAAGGATGTGCAGGATTTCCAGAACATGGGCAATTCGCTCTCACAGAAGGTGCAGCAGATAGAGATACAGACACGCAACCGCGCCGCAAGCCTGACCAATGTGGTCAATGACTCTATCCGCAATTTCATCGCCGACTACAACAAAGATAAGAAATATGACGCTATCCTTTACTACAGCCCCGCTGTAGGCATGGGATCGGCCCTCTATTTCAATCCTCAGCTCGACATCACCAATGAGATCGTCAACGGCCTCAACGCCCGCTACGGCTCAAAGACAGCGATGCCCACTGTAAAATAAGGCAAATGTCAGGGGCGCCTAAAATGGCGTCCCTGATTCACACATACATCTCGCCGCCAGCCTCACTCCGCAGGCACGGCATCCCTCTACCAAAGTTCTGTCCGGCTTCCGCTTGTCAGGACTTTGTGTCTTTCCGCCCACACGATTCACGCTCCGCGATCCCATATCCGTGACCTACCCTGCTCTCTGCCCATACCATGACTGACCTATCGCCGACAGAGACGCATGCCTATCCATGAACGACAACAATACCATAAACATTTACCTAAATCCATCATTTATCAACATTATCAACTCGCTTATGAGATTCTTTACCAAGAAAGCGGGAGTGCCACGCTGGCTCTCGGCTGCGGCTTTGGCTGCGGCCATGCTCATGCCTGCCACGGCATTCTCTCAGACTGACCTCCTTTCGGGGGCCATGTCTGCCATGAAAGACGGCGTAAAGCAGACGCCCTACCAGAATGGCTGGCGATTCGACGGATGCTCCGCCTCCGACTTCACCACAACAAACGGCATGGACGATGCCGGAACCTACTACCGCACAGGCCAGAACCTGCAGGGGAATGGAGGCTATAACAACGCCACCGCGCTCTACATCAAGCAGACGGGCGTGAAGTACGCTTTCCCCATCGCTCCCGAGGCCGGAAAGATGTATGAACTGCAAGGCAGCCTCTGGCGCCGCAACGGCGGTGAGGAGAACATCACCTACAGCTTCTACATGGCCGACAACCTGAAGGCTGAGAACCCGATGGGCAAGCAGTCATTCAATTTCAATCAGAACAATAAGGTGATCAACCTTAACGGCTATAAGCTGAGGTTCGCCGTCACCGAGCAGGCCGAGACCTGCTACTTCCTCTGGGAGGCTCAGACCAACAACTGGGGCCGCGGCGGCCTCCTCGACGACGTAAAGCTCGTGGAGATCGGCAATGCCGCCGTGGTGACTTATGATGCCGGCGAGGGCGAAGGCCCGGCTCCTGCCGCATTCCTCGAAGGCGAGAACTATACCATCAGCGCATCGCCCAACGCCACCCGCCCCGGATACCTGCTCGAAGGCTGGTACCTCGACCCCGGTTTCACGCAGGTGGCCGTATTCCCGCTGACTGTCACCAAGTCGACCACCCTCTATGCCAAGTGGATAGAGAAAGAACTCTCAAGCAATCTGATGGAGGGCTGGGACGGCAACGGACGCGGCACCGCCGGCGACATCCCCACGATGTTCGGCTGGGTGTCAACGCCCGACTGCGAATGGCATGCCGCTTACAACGACGGTAGCTACTGGAACGGATACCGCGATAACATCGAGGTGAATTCCACCCCGACGCGCACGCTCTTCCTGGTGCAGAACAATTATGTGTTCTCATATCCCGTCAATGGCCTGAAGAAGGGCAAGATCTACCGCTTCTCGGCCAATGCCTCGTATATGAACCACAACGCCACCCACACATTCGCCATCAACTCAAAGCGCGACGCCACCGGCACCGAGTACGCATCTACGAAGATGACTTCGGCCAAGTGGGGCGCATGGGGCACTGCCCAGATGTATTTTGAGGTGCCCGAAGATATTGATGAGGCTTACATGTGCTGGTCAGTTGATGTCAAGCTTGACCGCGCGTTCTCATGGGGATACAGCATCGAGGAGGACAAGACAGCCCACCGCGTGACCTTCGTCGACGGCGAGACAGTGCTCTACACATCATATTTCGCCGACGGCCAGCAATACACCGTGGTGGCCCCCAAGGCTCCCGAGAAGGAAGGATATGACTTTGTGGGCTGGTATGCCGACGCTGACTTCACCACAGGCTTCGACTTCTCGCAGCCCGTAAGCGCCGATGTCACCATCTACGCCCGTTTCCTTGAGGAAGGCGCCACCGGCGCGCTCTCGGCCATGTCGATCACCGAAGATGTGACCCTGCCTTCGCTTGTGCTCGCCGACGCCAAGGTCAGCGGCAATGCCAAGGTGCACCTCACAGCCAAGCGCCCCTTCATCGGCGGCTCTAAAATCGATCTCGCCGGCCCGGCCAACCACCTCTTCCTCGAGAGCGTGAAGCCCTCTGTAGTGATCAATGACTACAAGGATGTGATCACCATCGGCGGCAAGGCCCTCGATCCGGAGCATGACCGCGTGGCCATCTACGCCAGCGGCTCGCTCATCATCCCCGGCGGATGGGACGTGGTGCCCCTGACCCTCTACAATGCCCCCAACCTGCAGGGCGACTCTCGCGAATGCGAGCAGGACGTATTCTATCGCGGCGCGCTTTCTGACAAGGACCTCGGCAAGACTGAGCTCCTCGGCGAGAAATTCGACAACCGCATCCGTTCGTTCCGCCTCGCCTACGGCTACATGGTGGTGCTTGCCAACAACCCCGACGGCACCGGCTTCTCCCGCTGTTACATAGCCAATGACGGCGACCTCGAAGTGAAGGAACTCCCCGAAGGCCTCGAATTCGCTTCGTTCGTGAAAGTGAGCCGCTGGCAATGGGTGAGCAAGAAGGGCGGCGCCAACCTCAACCGCGAGCTCACCGACATCACATGGTACTATGACTGGAACTCAGGCGGCGACAACATGAGCACCGACTACGAATACTCAATGATACGCCAGAATCTCGGCTGGCCGGGCTGGGACGCCATCGCAGGAAAGACAAATGTGTCGCACTGCAGTGGCCTCAACGAGCCTGACCACACTGACCAGTCTAACGCTACCCCCGAGGAGGCAATCGAGCAGTGGCATCAGATGTTCTACACCGGCCTGCGCCTCGGCTCGCCCACTCCCGACAGCTTCAACAAGGCTTGGCTCAATACCTTCATGGAATATGCCGAAAGGCTCAACTACCGCGTAGACTACGTGGTATACCACATGTACTGGAACGGCCAGACCGGCAGCAGCCTCAAGACTCAGATCGAGAACAACTCTGCCCGCTTCGGCCATCGTCCGCTCTGGATCACCGAGTGGAACAACGGTGCGAACTGGACCACTGAAAACTGGCCCACTAACTCTGGCCCGCAGATGGATGCCGACTTCAACCTCGTGCTCGACGAAAGCGGCAACCCGAAGACCGTGAACCGTCCGCACTCTCCCGAGAACTCGGCCAAGCAGGTGGCATGGCTCAAAGACGTGCTTCCCGCTCTTGACGAGGCTCCGTACCTCGAGCGCCACGCCTGGTATGACTGGGTGCAGGATGCGCGTCGCCTCGAACTCGGCGGCAAGCTCACCCCCGCAGGCAAGGTATTCCGCGACCACCAGGCTGCCCTGGCCTACCGCTCTGACCACGAATACGTGCACACATGGAAGATAGCTCCGGCATGGCTCGTCAAGGGCATCGCCGACGACTTCAAATCATACGTAATCAAGTGGTATGACCACAACGGCGAGACAGGCAAGAACTACACCCTTGAGCGCAAGGACAATAACGGCGAATGGAAGGAGATCGCCATCCTTGTGGCCGGCACCGACTACACCTACGGAGGCACCGTGGAGTTTGTAGACCCGATCGTGGCCGACAAGCAGACCTACCGCGTGAAGGCGCTGTCATACAAAGACACCGAGTCAGAATACTCTTATGAGCGCGTATTTGACCGCGACAACGCTCCCGCAGCCCCCGCAGTCACCGCCAAGGCTGTGTCTTCGACCATCATCGAGCTCACCTGGAATGCCGTGAGCGGTGCGCGCGGATACAAGATCGAGCGCGCTCTCACCCCCGCAGCCGGCGCAGAGCCCGAATACGCTGTCATCGAGGAGAATGTCAACGTGACCACCTACCGCGACGAGAATCTTGAAGTGGGCACATCATACACCTACCGCGTGACTACCCTCAGCACAGCCGCCACCGCCAACTCATCTACCGCCGTATGCGAGACAAAGGGCCTGACCGTCCCCGCTCCCGCAGAGGACCTCTTCGCCGCGAGCGGCGACAGCAAGGTGACAATCACCTGGGAATTTGAATATGACGTCAACTATACCATCTACCGCGCCGATGAAGCCGAAGGCGAGTACACTGAGGTGGGCAACGTAGAGGGCGCTAACCGATTCGCAGACACCGGCGTTGAAAACGGCAAGACCTACTACTACAAGGTGCAGCCCTACAATGCAGTGGGCAAAGCCGAGATGTCGGAGGCTCTCAAGGCCACTCCCGGCGAAGGCCAGCACCTGCTCATCCGCTTTAACTCAGAGAATACCCTCAAGGACGAATGGGGCGGATACCACGCTTCGCTCGTGGGCGAGCCCGAGACCATCGAAGGCCGCGACGTGAGCGAGAAGGCTCTCAAGCTCTCTAACGCCGACAAGTCATACATCACTCTGCCCGAGGGCGTGGTGAGCGAGCTCGACGGCGACTTCACCATCGCAATCTGGATGAAGATCGGAAATAACGCCCGCATCTTTGACTTCAACAATGGCACAGGCACATTCATGATGGCGAACGTGCAGAACGACAGCCAGATCCGCTACAAGATCACTTGCCCCGAAGGCACGTTTGACTACTACTTCAGCCACGACAAGATGGAGCGCGATGACTGGAACCACATCGTATTCGTATGCAAGGGAGACAATATGTATCTCTACATCAACGACGCGCTCGCATCGAGCACCGAAGGAGCCGAGAACCTGGCTGCCATGGTGGCTCCCGCAGCAATGGGCGTGACCAAGAACAACTACATCGGTCACTCTGCCTGGAGCAGCGACGCATCGTCTGACCACTCATATGATGACTTCGCCATCTACAGCAAGGCTCTCGACGAGGATCAGATACATGAACTCTATGTCAATGACAATTATCTCTCTGACATAGACATCATCGGCTCAGGCTCCGACAGCGGCGTCAGCGTGCGCGTTTCAGGCCGCGACGTCATTGTCACCGTGCCTTCGGCCCGCATCATCAATGTAGTTTCAGTCGATGGCCGCATCGTGCGCGCCGTCAAGGCAGCCGAGGGCAGCAATGTCATCTCGGGTCTCGCAGGCGGATTCTACATCATCGAAGGCAAGAAGGTAGTGATCTGATACCGCCATTACGTAACATAAAAAGCGGCGCTTCATTGCGAAGCGCCGCTTTTTTTCTTTCGCGTGCGTCAAGCGGTCAAGGCTTGGCGCCGGTGTCTTTTATGTCTTATTTCTGCTCGCTGTTGATGGTGCAGATGCTGACGCGGTTCCATGATTCCTGGTCGAACATGTGGCCGATGCCTTCGCCTTCGGCGGTGATGCGGTCAGCCTTGATCTTATAGGTCTTCACGAGCATGTTCTTCACTGACTCGGCGCGCTTCTGGGCGAGCTTCTCGTTAAATTCGAGGTTGCCGTCCTGTGAGGCGTATCCCTTGATGACTACTGTCGAGTTGGGGTGATCCTTCATGTAGTCGGCGATCATCTCTACGTTGGGACGCTGGTCGGCTGTGATGGTCGATGATCCGATCTTGTAGTAGACGTAGCGCACAGAGTTGAGGTAGTTGTTTTCCTTCACCTCCTGCACCACAGGCACGGGAGCGTTCTGCAGGGCCACGATCTGGGCGGCGAGCACTGCGTTTTCGTCCTGGAGTGCGGCGTTGGCCTGAACGGCTGCCTGGTTGGTGGCGCGCAGGTCGTTGATCTGGCCGTTGAGGGCGTCGATCTGAGCCTGGTCATAGGGGCGCACTACTTTGAATTCGTTGCCGCCGAAGTGGTAGGTGACGCCTGCCATCACGTTGAATGTGGCGCGGTTGGCATTGTATGATGCCGATGACTGCTCTGCGCCGCCGTCGCTCATGTCATAGTAGACTGAAGGGCTGACGTTGAGGGTCACGTACTCGCTCACGTTGAAGTTGAAGTTGAGGCCTGCGCGTGTGGCGAAGTAGTTGTGGTCGGGGATTGCTGTCTCGTACATGTGTCCCCATCCTGCGCCTGCTACGGCTTCGATGGTGAAGGGGCGCACAGTGCCGTCATATCCGCCGAAAAGGTTGAAGAGATCGGCAGTGCCGTAGATGCCGACATAAGAGTCGTCAAATGCCGTCTTGCTGGGGGTGCGTCCCTTCCAGGTCGACGTGTTGATGCCAAAATATCCCTCAGCGCCGATTCCAAATACGGGAGTCAGCTGTTTCTTGAGCTGTAAGCCCACAACCGGGCGCATCGACCCGAAAAATGCGTGATGTGTAAGGGGGGTAGTGACGCCGCCCTGGACGCCTACTGACCAATTGTCGCAGAAGCGAGGACCTTCGACGGCCTGCGCCGAAGCTGTTAATGCGCAGGCTGCGCCTGCTGCCATAAGGATAAAGCTTTTCATCATTCTCAAATAAATTAGAAGATAAACATGTGTTTTTATAGCGCGCCTTTTCCGGCGCTTTTGGAAGGCCCTCGTATGGGCCGTCGCTCACAATAACCAACACTGACGGCCCGCAAAAAGTTCAGAAAGCGGAAGAGGAGAGCCCCTTCTCGCGCATCGCTTCACACAAAAAAAGACACTCCGCTGGCGGAGTGTCTTAATAAGGTGTCGGGGTGACAGGATTCGAACCTGCGACCACCTGGTCCCAAACCAGGCGCGCTACCGGACTGCGCTACGCCCCGAATTTTGGTGCAAAGATACGTCTTTTCCGCGACATTTCCAAATCCGCGCCCCGAGAAACGGCCATATTTTAATTGGCATTATTTTGCTTTGCCTGCGATTTGTTGATATGCAGAGGCTTGCGGATGATATTTCACTGATTTAAATGTTTATTTAACTTTTTTTCGTAAGATATTCTTTGAAACTTGGGCGGAAATCGTTAACTTTGTGACCGATTATATCATAGCCGTTTCCGTTAAATCAATATCATCATGGAAAAAACTCTCGTAATCCTCAAGCCTTCCGCCGTGCAGCGCGCCTTGGTCGGCAAAGTAATTGACCGCTTCCAGCAAAAAGGCTTGACAATAGCCGGCTGCAAGATGATGCAGCTCGATGAGAGCATACTCCGTGAGCATTACGCCCACTTGGTCGACCGCCCGTTCTTCCCCTCGCTTGTAGAGTCGATGACGGTGACCCCGGTGATCGTGATGTGCCTTGAAGGCGTTGATGTTGTGGCCGTGGTGCGAGCTATGACCGGCGCCACCAACAGCCGAGTGGCCGCTCCCGGCACCATCAGGGGCGACCTGGGCATGAGCGGACAGGAAAACATAGTGCACGCGTCGGATTCGCCTGAAAGCGCTGAAGTGGAGCTGAAGAGATTCTTCAAGCCCGAAGAAATCTTCGACTACAAGACCATCACTTTCACTTCGATCTACGCGCCCGACGACCTCAGAGCAAAAAAGCAATAACGAAATACATCCGCGCCTGCGGGCAGCGCGCGGCAGACTAAACAATATAAAATGCAGCTTTCAAAAACAATCATTTCACTTCTTGCGCTCGGCCTGGCCTCTGCAGTGATGTCGGTGGCGCAAGAACCTGCATATCGCCTCCCCGGGCAGCACAGCCAGCAAAATGCTGACCTGCTCGCCAACCAGGAGATGATGACTGACCAGATCACTCTCGATGTCAACAATTACATAGACTTCGCCGAAGAGGAGGAGCCTGAGCTTGACATATACACCGAGGGCTGGAACAGCAAGTCGATCAACTGCTATCAGGGAATGGACGTGCCGCAGACGGCGCTGATCAACGTGTCGAAATTCAGCATGCCTCACCCCGGATACATCACATCGCCCTACGGATACCGCCGCAGATTCCGCCGCCAGCACAAGGGAGTTGACATTAAGCTTAACATCGGCGACACCGTGCGCGCCGCATTTGACGGCAAGGTGCGCATCACCAATTTCGAGCGTCGCGGATGCGGATACTACGTGGTGCTTCGCCACACCAACGACCTTGAGACCGTATACGGCCACCTGTCGCAATTCCTCGTAGAGCCCGACCAGTATGTGAAGGCCGGCGACCCCATAGCGCTCGGCGGAAACACAGGCCGAAGCACCGGTCCGCACCTCCACTTCGAAACCCGCTACATGGGCTACGCCATCAACCCCACGGCAATCTTCGACTTCCCCAATCAGACAGTCTACGACGACGTATTCACTTTTGACAAGCGCACATATCAGAATGGCAGCCGCTATGACGCGAAAGCCAACGCCGAATATGCCAACGCCTACCGCAAGGAGCACCCGATAGTCTACAGCAACAAGAAGGCGTCGGGCACATCGACAAGCTCGAAATCATCAAAGACCTACACAGTGCGCAAGGGCGACAGCCTCAGCCGCATCGCATCGCGCAACGGCACCACTGTCAAGAATCTGTGCCGCCTCAACGGCCTCTCGACATCGTCGAAGCTCAAGCCCGGCCAGAAACTGCGCATCAGATAAAAGCATATTCGTCCTAAGGGCAAAAAACGACGCCGCGAAGAAGCCTTCTTCGCGGCGTCGTTTTTTTGGGGGGTGGAGGCTGTTCGCGGCTTAAGGGCGGTTTGGGATCAGAAATTGTATCCGACGCTGAATGTCACACGGTTTTCGTGGAATTTCACGTATGAATCATCGATCATGTTCAGCATGCCGATGCCTCCGCTCACACCAAAATACAAATGTTTATAAGAGACGCCGGCGCCGATGCCCCAAAGCAGGTCTACCCGCTTCATGCCTCCGTCATCTCCGTATATGCTTTCCGAAAGGTCGAAACCTTCTCCTTTTATATGTCCCTTGCCCGAAAAGCCGACCTCAAGTTCTGGGCCAGTGAATACGGATACTTTCACGTCGTTAGTGAAATCGAAGTGGTATCCGGCCATGACTGGGATGCGCATGCCGAATTTCCTTATCGACATGTTGCTGATGGTTATGTCTTCGTCTATGCCATCAAGCATTTCATTTTTTAGTGAATAGGTATTATAGTAGAATTTCAGACCCGGCTCTATGTAGAAATTGGCGGCAATGGGGAGATTATAGATGCCGCCTATCTCAAAGCCGCCTCCGTTTTTGAAAGCGTCGACACCTACGTTTTCCACCGTGATATTGCCGGGGCATGTCACTTCTCCACCGATGCGGATGCCGAAGTACGCTTTGTTGTCGGGATTGTTCAAGATTGAACTTTGCGCAAAGGCAGATGCGCTGGCTATGGTTGCGAGAACCAAAGGAGTGATAAATCTTTTCATAGTTTTTTCCTGCCTCCGGCTCATAGGCTATTGAATGTGTATTAAGCGGAAACGTGAGCCGATTGAGTTGTCGTTGCGTTGGCGTTAGCCCAATGACGTTGCGCTATGTATTGATGGTTTAGTACTATTTATTCGCAAAAGTAAGCATAATAATTGGATTAAGTGTCGTTTTGTAACAAAATATCACTATAGAAGGAAATATTGTTGTGAAAATATACATGCCTCATCTTTTTCCGATGATCACATGCTGTAAAGTCGACGTTTTGGCATTATTTTCCGCTATTTTGGAGTTAATGGCGATTTTTAGATTGTTTTGCAGTGTGGGTTGTCATTTTTTGTGTACTTTTGTTGATACATTGCATTTTCTGACACAATATCCAATCATATAGATGAATAAGACTATCTTTTTCTTGCTCCTCATGGTCTGCCCGGTGCTTTGCCTCGGGCAAGATGCGGCCATATCAGATATGACTCTTTCGCTCGACGACTGCCTCCGCATCGCCCTTGACGAAAACCCCACTGTCAAAGTGGCCGACATGGAGATAAAACGCATGGACTATTCGCGCTTGGAGACGCTTTCGGCCTTGCTGCCGCAGGCGTCGTTCAACGGCACGTACAACCGCATGCTGGCCAAGCAGGTGATGTATATGAATATGGACGGCTTCGGTGGCGGCGCCGGCGGCGATGAAGGCTCGGCCGACGCTCCGGAAGCGTCAAAAGGCAGGTCGTCGGGCGGTGGCATCAAGGTGGGCCTCGACAATTCCTATCAGGTGGGATTCTCCGCCACCATGCCTCTGATAGCGCCCCAGCTTTGGGCGTCGCTCAAGCTTTCCGACAGCCAGATACTCCAGGCTGTGGAGCAATCGCGCGCCTCGAAGCTCGATCTCGTCAACCAGGTGAAGAATGCCTACTATGCCATGATGCTCGCCGTGGATTCGCGCAAGGTGATGCAGGAGAGCTATGACATGGCCGCTCTGACTCATGAGATATACACCAAGAAGCATGAGGCCGGCGCTGCGAGCGATTACGAAGTGCTGCGCACGTCGGTGGCCATGAAGAATATCGAGCCGCAGCTCATGCAGGCCGACATAGCCATAAAGCAGGCTCGCCTGCAGCTGGCCATACTCATGGGCATGGACGCCAACCGGCCTTTCAGCATCCGTGGCGAGCTGAGCGAATATGAAGGGTCGATGTATTCTGACCTGCTCGACATCAACGCCAACTATTCATCAAACTCATCATTGCTGCTCAATGAGATACAGACCCACCAGCTTGAGCGGGCGCTGAAGGTGCAGCAGGCGTCGCTCTATCCCACGCTGTCGGTCTCGGCCAACTATAACTGGACCTCTATGTCAAACGGCTCCCCACTGCGCAATTTCCGCTGGACGCCTTATTCCACCGCCGGCCTCACCCTGTCGGTGCCTCTCTTCACCGGCGGCAGCCGATACAGTAAGATCAAGCAGGCTCGCCTGCAGGTGGAGGAGATGAAATGGCAGCGCGAGAATCTGGAGCGCAGCGTGGCCATGCAGGTAGATCTCGCCATCGACAACATTAAGGTCAATGTGGAGCAGATAGCATCGTGCTCCGAAAGCGTGAAGGAGGCTGAGCGCGCCCACGACATCCAGGAGCAGAGCTTCGCCATCGGCGCCACATCTTATCTCGACCTCCGCGACTCTGAGCTGGCTCTCACGCAGAGCCGCCTCACATACATCCAGGCCATCTACAACTATCTCGTGGCGCAGAGCGAGCTCGAACTGCTCAAAGGCAGCGCGAAGCTTGACTATTGAAGCCTTACGCACTGATGCTTACCTATCACAGATAAAAATCAACCGCAATGAAATACATTTACGTTATCCCCGCCCTCGCCTTGGCAGTGGCATTGAACTCCTGCTCGGGCAAAGACCAGGCCTCGGAGGCCACTGTCAGCGAAGAACTGCCCCGCGTAGAGCTCGATGCCGCGCACTCGCGCGAAGTGCCCAGAAAGAAGTCATACACAGCCAACGTAGAGGCCGACAATACCAACAATATCTCTCCGTCGACCCCGAACCGCATCAAGCAGATCAACGTGGAGGTGGGCGACCCTGTGCGCAAGGGCCAGGTGCTGGTGACACTCGACCGCGCCAACATCGACCAGGTGAAGGTGAACCTCGACAATACGCAGCGCGAATATGACCGCGCCGTGCAGCTGCTCAACATCGGCGCCGGCACACAGCAGAGCGTAGACCAGATGAAGGCCCAGCTCGACGCGCTAAAGACGCAATACGCCAATCTGGAGGAGAACACCGTGCTGCGCTCGCCCATCACGGGCGTGGTCACGGCCCGCAACTACGATCCGGGCGACATGACCGGCAATCTCCCCGTGCTCACCGTGGGCCAGATAGCGCCGCAGGTGAAGGTGATAATCAATGTGACTGAGAATGACCTCACGCTCGTGGAGCCGGGCAAGCCCGTATCGGTAGTGTTCGACGCGCTTCCCGGAGAGGAATACGCAGGCAAAATCTCGCGCATCTACCCCACGGTAGACCCCGCCACGCGCACATTCAAGAGTGAGATACTCATCTCCAGCCCGCAAGGCCGCATATTGCCGGGCATGTTTGCCCGAGTCAACATGGATCTCGGCTCGCAGCGCAATGTGGTGGTGCCTGACCGCGCCATCGTGAAGCAGTCAGGCTCAGGCAACAAATACGTCTACGTCTACCGCGACGGCCATGTGGCATACAACAAGGTGGAGGTTGGCCAGCGCCTCGGCGACAGCTATGAGCTCATCTCAGGCATCGAAGACGGCGACTCAATCGTCATCTCGGGTCAGAGCCGCCTCGCCGACGGCGTGGAAGTGGAAGTGATCCGCAAATAGGAAATCAATATCTAAAAATCATTTATTCGTAACATAATGAGTCTGTATGGCAGCGCGGTGAAGCGCCCCATCATGACCACCCTCTGCTTTGTGGCTGTGGTGATCATGGGCCTCTTCTCGCTTTCAACCCTCCCCATCGATCTCTATCCCGATATCGAGACAAACACCCTTATGGTGATGACCACCTACCAGGGCGCTTCGGCCCAGGACATAGAGCAGAATGTGACACGCCCCCTCGAGAATGTGCTCAACTCTGTCGAGAATCTGAAGCACATCACATCGAAGAGCCGCGAGAACATCTCGGTCATCACTCTTGAGTTTGAATATGGCGAGGATATAGATGTGCTCACCAACGATGTGCGCGACAAGCTCGACATGGTGTCAAGCTCGATGCCCGACGATGCCGAGACGCCTATCATCTTCAAATTCTCCACCGACATGATTCCCATCGTGCTCCTTTCGGCCCAGGCCGACGAGAGCATGCCCGGCCTGTACAAGATACTTGACGACGTGGTGGCCAATCCGCTCGCCCGTATCAACGGCGTAGGCTCGGTGTCGATATCGGGCGCTCCGAAGCGAGAGATACACATCTACGCCGACCCGGCCCGCCTGGAGGCCTACAACCTCTCGGTAGAGCAGATATCGCAGATCATAGCGGCCGAGAACCGCAACATCCCCGGCGGCGCATTCGACATCGGCTCAGACACGTATTCGATGCGTGTGCAGGGAGAATTCACCTCGGCCGAGCAGATGCGCGACATTGTGGTGGCCTACAGCGGGCGCACCCCGGTGTATCTGCGCGATGTGGCCCGCGTCGACGATTCGCTCGAAGAGCGCGCCCAGGAGACCTACAACGACGGCCAGCGAGGCGCCATGATAGTGATACAGAAGCAGAGCGGCGCCAACTCCGTAGAAATCTCAAACGAAGTGCTCAAGATGCTGCCCACGCTGCAGAAGCGCCTGCCATCAGACGTGAAGCTCGGCATCATCGTAGACACCAGCGACAATATCCGCAACACCATCGCCTCGCTCGTGGAGACGGTGATGTACGCCCTGCTGTTTGTGATGGTGGTGGTATTCTTCTTCCTTGGCCGCTGGCGCGCCACGCTCATCATCGTCATCACCATCCCGATCTCGCTGATAGCGTCGTTCATCTACCTGGCCATGACCGGAAACACGCTCAACATCGTCTCTCTCTCGGCCTTGTCGATCTCGATAGGCATGGTGGTCGACGATGCCATCGTGGTGCTTGAGAATGTCACCACCCACATAGAGCGAGGGTCAGACCCGAAGCAGGCCGCCGTGCACGGCACCAACGAGGTGGCCATCTCGGTCATAGCCTCTACGCTGACGCTGATAGCCGTGTTCTTCCCTCTGACGCTCGTCACCGGCATGACCGGCGTGCTTTTCCGCCAGCTTGGCTGGATGGTGACCATCATGATGATCATATCCACCACTTGCGCCCTCTCGCTCACGCCCATGCTTTGCAGCCAGCTCCTGCGCCGCAATCCCAAGCACGGCAAGCTCTACGACATATTCTTTACCCCCATCAACAAGGGCCTCGACGCATTCGACAATGGATACGCCTCGCTCGTGACATGGGTTGTGGGCCATCGCTGGACCACAGTCACCGTCTGCATCGCCACATTCGTTGGCTCTATCTTCCTGATGAAGCAGGTGGGCACAGAGTTCTTCCCCACCGCCGATGATGGCCGACTCGGCGTAAACCTTGAGCTTCCCATCGGCACCCGCGTGGAGATATCGCAGGAGGTCACCGAGCGCCTTGCGCAGGAATGGCGAGAGAAGTACCCTGAAATAAAGGTGCTCAACTACACCACCGGCCAGGCGTCGAGCGACAATACATTTGCCTCGCTCAGCGACAACGGCACCCATATCGTGTCGATGAACATCAAGCTGCTCGACCCCGGCGAGCGCGAGCGCGGCATCACCGAGATAGCGGCCCTGATGCGAGAGGACCTGAAGAATTACCCTGAATTCAAGAAGGTGCAGGTCAACGTAGGCGGTAACCGAGGCGGCTCCATGGGAGGCCAGACCACTATCGATTACGAAATCTACGGATACGACTTCACGGAGACCGACTCTGTGGCGCAGCAGCTGAAGCAGGTGCTCGAAAAGATACCCGGCACAGCCGACATCATCATCTCCCGCTCTGACTATCAGCCAGAATATCAGGTAGACTTCGACCGGGAAAAGCTTGCGCTCTACGGCCTCAACCTTTCGACTGCGGCCAATGCCCTGCGCAATCGCATCAACGGCTCGCTCGCATCGCGCTTCCGCGAGGACGGCGAGGAATATGACATAAAGGTGATGTATGCCCCCGAGCACCGCACATCGATCGAAGACATCGAGAACATCCTCATCTACAACAACGCCGGGCAGGCTGTGCGCATACGCGACGTAGGCCGGGTGGTGGAGCGCTTCACGCCGCCAACCATCGAGCGCAAGGACCGCGAGCGCATCATCACGGTGTCAACGGTGGTGCAAGGAGTGCCCATGAGCCAGGTGGTGGAGAAATCGCTCGCCGAAATCGACAAGATGGACATCCCGCAGGGCATCGCCATCCAGCTAGCCGGCAGCTATGAAGACCAGCAGGATTCATTCAAGGACCTGCTGATGCTGGCCGTGCTCATCATACTGCTAGTATACATAGTGATGGCTGCCCAGTTTGAAAGCTATACTTATCCCGGCATCATCATGACGTCGCTGATGTTCGCTTTCTCGGGCATCTTCATAATCCTTTGGCTCACAGGGCACACTCTCAATGTGATGTCGATGATCGGCGCCATCATGCTCATAGGCATCGTGGTGAAGAACGGCATTGTGCTCATCGACTACATCACCCTCAACCGCGAGCGCGGCATGTCGGTGCGCCGGGCTGTGATACACGGATGCAAATCGCGTCTGCGCCCTGTGGTCATGACCACTCTCACCACTATCCTCGGCATGGTGCCGATGGCCGTCGGCACCGGGCAGGGAGCCGAGATGTGGCGCCCGATGGGCGTGGCCGTGATCGGAGGCCTCACTTTCTCAACAATCCTCACGCTGCTCTTCGTGCCGGTGCTCTACTGCATCTTCGCGTCAAACGGCATCAAGCGTCAGCGCCGCCTCCACGCCAAGGATCTCGAGGCGAGGCACGCAGAAACGCTAAAAGTTACTAACAGCTAATCAATTGACTAAAGTGAAATCAATACTCATAACGTTTGATCAGGCCCACTACGCCAAGATCGTAGAAATGCTTGAGCGTGCCAACTGCCGCGGATTCACAGCCTGGGAGCAGGTGCAGGGCCGCGGCTCAGACCGGGGAGAGCCGCACTACGGCTCTCACGCATGGCCATCGCTCGCGTCAGCCATAATCACAGTGGTAGAGGATCACCGCGTGGCCGATGTCCTCGCCAAGCTCAAGGCCATGGACGAAGACCGCCCCAAGCTGGGTCTGCGCGCCTTCGTCTGGAACATCGAGCAGTCGATCTGACCCGCCCGGGCTGGTCGGGGCATAGAGCCCGGCGATTGATTTGTTAAAGTGAAAAGTTATTTGTAATTTTGCGAATATGAAAATTTTCACTAACGAACAGATTCGCGACATCGAGCGCCGCACCGTAGAAGAAGAAGGCGTATCGATGGTTGAGCTCATAGAGCGCGCGGGGGAGGGCATCGCCAATGAGATCGCTGAGCGGTGGCAGCCCTCCAAGCGCACCATTGTATTTGCCGGATGGGGCAACAATGGCGCTGATGCGTTGGTGGCTTCCAGGCATTTGATCGACAAGGGCTTCGACCCGCAGATATATCTTTTCAACATCGGAGGCAAGCGCCTCTCTGCCGAATGCGAGGCGGCTAAGCTTCGTCTGCTCGACGAGCATCCTGATGTGAAGCTCACCGAGATCACATACCAATTCTTCATACCGGAGTTTGAGAAGGACTACCTCGTCATCGACGGCATATTCGGCAGCGGCCTTGACCGTCCTCTGCCGCAGAGCTTCAGCATGCTGCTGCGCGCCGTGGCCGACTCGCAGGCCGATGTGGTGGCCATCGACATCCCGTCGGGCTTGTTCGGCGACTGGAACACCACCGTGGTCAACAATAACCTGGCTCCTGCAACTCTGACACTGCCGATAGAGTTTCCGAGGCTGTCGTTCTTCATCGACGACCACAGCGAGCTCATAGGCCAATGGAAAGCCATCAATGTGGGGCTGAGCCGCAAGGCCATGCGCGAGGCCGCTTATAAATACTATCTTATCACCGCCCGCGACGTGAAGCGCATGCTTCAGCCGCGTTCGCTGACTTGCTCAAAGGCCGACTTCGGCAGTGCTCTCATATGCGCCGGCAGCTATGGCATGATGGGCGCCGCCGTGCTTTCGGCCAAGGGTTGCCTGCGTTCGGGCGTGGGCAAACTCACAGTCTATTCGCCACGATGCGGATATTACGTGATGCAGAGCTCGGTGCCTGCAGCCATGTTCGCGCGTGATAGCCATGATGTGGTGATATCTGAGATCACGCTGACGCAGGACTACGATGCCGTGGCCATAGGCCCCGGCATAGGCCATCATGACTTCACCATCAACGCTCTTGAGAACTTCCTGAAGGTGGCTAACGCCAATGGCCGCCCCGTGGTGCTCGACGCCGATGCGCTCAACTGCATCGCCATGCGCCCGATCATGCTCAACTATCTGCCCGTGATGTCGGTGCTTACGCCTCACGCGGCCGAATTCGACCGTCTCTTCGGTGCGCAGACATCTGCCGAGACACGCCTGCTTAAGGCTATAGAGGTGGCGAAGTATCACAACGTCGTCATCGTGCTGAAAGGGAGGTTCACGGCAGTGGTGCGCCCTGACGGCAAGGTGCACTTCAATTCGTCGGGCACCCCTGCTTTGGCCACCGCCGGCAGCGGCGACGTGCTCACCGGCGTGATAGCCGGCCTCATAGCCCAGCACTATAAGCCGGAGACAGCCGCGGTGCTCGGCGTGTACATCCACGGTCTCGCAGGCGAGATATGCGCCGAGACCCACGGCACCTACGGAGTCACTGCCGAGGACATAGCCGACAGCATCGGCATCGCCATCAAGAGCCTTATGGAGTGAGGCCGCTCGCATGACCAAAACAGCCCCCCCTTCTTTAAGATTATCAACTGACAATATGAATACGGCAATTAAAAAAATATTCTGCGGCATGCTTTCGGCCATCTGCTTGGCGCCGCTGGCCTTGGCCCAGTCGACAACAAAGCTGACTGCCACCAAAGCCAATGACTACGGCATCGTCTATTCGCTGCCGATCACCTCTCTCGACATCACCATTGAGGCTGAGATCACCGAGCGGCAGCCCGGCGAGCTTGCAAACTACGCCAAACTATATCTCAATATAGACGACGCCATCACAAAGCCGTCTCGGACATCGCGCATAAAGAGCATCGTGATCAACTCTCGCGGAGTGCCCGACCCCGATAATCGCTGGATGATGCAGTTCAAGGCCTCGCAGCCTGTGTTCGTGCTGCTCAACGACGCCGAGATTCCGCTCTCGATCAACACAGAGGAGGTAGCCGCAGCCTCGGGCACCCCGCTGCCTGAGGCAATGAAGCCCGCGCCCACGCCGCTTGAGACTGCCGCCGCCCGCCAGGCTATCACCCAGGATATCACCATGGCTTTCAACACATCGAAGCGTGCCCAGCTCACAGCCGAGCGCATATTCGAGTTGCGACAGAACCGCAGCGACCTTATCTCGGGCCAGGCTGACAATACACCCCCCGACGGTCATTCGATGCAGCTCGCCCTCGACAACCTCACCGCGCAGGAAGCGGCGCTGACGGCAATGTTCGCCGGCACCACCCGCACATGGACCGAGGTCAGCACCGTCACCTACACCCCGAGCACCGAGGACGTGCGCTCGCAGGTGATAGCGCGCCTTTCTGACGAAGGGATAGTTGATGCCGACGACCTTTCCGGCGAGCCGATCAGCCTGTCGATGCAAGTGACCTCGCGCGGCGATATCCCGCTTGACGACAAGGGCCAGCATAAGCCCTTCCCCAAAGGGGGTGTGGCCTACAATATTCCCGGCACAGCCGCGTTTGTCATTTCATTTGATGGCGACAAGGTGGCATCCGTGCAGTTGCCCATAGCCCAGCTCGGCGTGGCCTACGGCGTAGATCCGAAGATGTTTACCGACCGCAAGGCCCCGGCCATGGCCACATTCGATCCCGCCACCGGCGCGATCATATCCCTGGAAATAAAATAATGCTGAATGCTGAATGCAGAATGCAGGATGCTGAATTAAATTGACATAACCATGAACAAACAGATTTCCCTCAACAAAAACGCCCTTGTGCGTTGGCTCGAGAAAGCCCCCAAGGACTTCACGAAAGAAGACATCATACGCTATATCGTAGAGAACAACATAGAGATGGTCAACTTCATGTATCCTGCTGGAGATGGCCGCCTCAAGACCCTTAACTTCATCATCAACAATCTCGAATATCTCGAGACAATCCTGTCTCTCGGAGAGAGGGTAGATGGCAGTTCGCTCTTCCCGTTTGTGTCGGCTTCGAGCAGCGACCTGTATGTGCTGCCTCGCTTCAGCACGGCGTTCCTCGATCCATTCGCCGAGGTGCCTACCGTGACTATGCTGTGCTCATTCTTCGACAAGGACGGATCGCCCCTCGACAGCTCGCCGGAATATACCCTGCGCAAGGCGTGTGACGATTTTCACCGCGTCACCGGGCTGCATTTCCAGGCCATGGGCGAGCTCGAATATTATGTGATCGCCCCCGACGACAGCAAATATCCCGCTGTAGACCAAAAGGGATACCACGAATCGGGTCCGTTCGCCAAATTCAATGATTTCCGCACTCTGTGCATGCAGCTCATCGCGCAGACCGGCGGGCAGATAAAGTACGGCCACAGCGAGGTGGGAAATTTCACGCTTGACGACACTATCTACGAGCAAAACGAGATTGAATTCCTGCCCGTTCCGGCCAGGGATGCCGCTGACCAGCTTATGATTGCAAAGTGGGTGATACGCAATCTCGCATACCGCAAGGGGCTTGATGTGACTTTCGCCCCCAAAATCACCACCGGCAAGGCCGGCTCGGGCCTGCATGTGCACATGCGCATCGTAGACGGCGAGGGACGCAACATGATGCTTGACGTGAATAAGCGTCTGAGCGAGACTGCCCGCAAGGCAATTGCAGGGCTAATGGTGCTGGCTCCGGCCATCACGGCATTCGGCAATACCAATCCCACGTCATATTTCCGCCTCGTGCCTCACCAGGAGGCTCCGACCAATGTGTGTTGGGGCGACCGCAACCGCTCGGTGCTCGTCAGGGTGCCTCTGGGCTGGACCACCGACCGAGATATGTGTGCCGAGCTCAATCCCGGCACTGAGGCCACCGTGGGCATCGATGCCACCAACAAGCAGACAGTGGAGATACGTTCGGCCGACGGCTCGGCCGACATCTATCAGCTCATAGCCGGCCTGGCCGTGGCCTGCCGCTACGGCTTTGAGATCGAAAACGCCATGGAGGTGGCCGAGAAGACATACGTCGACGTCAACATACACAGCGCCGAGAACGCTGACCGTGTGAAGAGCCTGGCACAGCTGCCGGTCAACTGCGCCGCTTCGGCTGACGCCCTTGAAAGCCTTCGTCAGATTTTTGAGAAGGATGGCGTGTTCAGCCCCGGCATGATCGACGGCATCATAGCCAAGCTGCGCTCCTACGATCAGGCGGAGGCTGACGCCGCCAAGCTCGACGACCAGCTCATGCACTCGCTTGTCAGGAGGTATTTCCACTGTGGATGATGCGTGAAGCAGCGTGATAAGGCACACAGCGCTCTAATGTAACAAGGCCGCACGCTTATGTTGCGTTAGAGCCTGTTTTATATAGGCCTTATTGGCTATATTTGCAATCATAATACCATTTATCCACCTTTTTTTTCATGAAGAATAGACTGCTCCTATCGCTTGTCGCAGGTTTGTGCTTGCCATTTATGTCTTCGGCGCAGAGCTTGCTCTACCCCAACACATTCGACCTGGCTGATGTAGAGATTACATCGGGTCCCTTCAGGCACGCTTGTGATCTTAATGTGCGGACTCTGCTGAAATATGATACTGACCGCCTGCTGGCTCCCTACCTTAAGACAGCGGGCCTGGAGCCGAAAGGCGAAAGCTTTGACAATTGGATAGGCCTCGACGGGCATGTGGGAGGGCATTACCTCTCGGCCCTTGCCATACACTATGCCGCCACCGGCAATGAAGAGCTGAAGCGCCGCGCCGACTATATGGTCGACGAGATAGTGCGCGCCCAGCAGGTCGGCGGTGACGGCTATGTGGGCGGCGTGGAGCGCAAATGCTGGGATCGCATAGGCAAAGGCGAGGTAGGCGCGGTGTGGGACTATTGGGTGCCATGGTACAATGTGCACAAGACATTCGCAGGCCTGCGCGATGCCTGGCTTTATGCCGGCAACGAGAAAGCGAAAGATGCTTTTCTGACCTTATGCGACTGGTGTGTGGCTCTTGTGGAGCCTTTGAGCCAAAAGCAGATGGAAGATATGCTCAATCAGGAATTCGGAGGCATGGACGAGGTGCTGGCCGACGCATATCAGGTCACCGGCGACCGGAAATATCTTGACTGCGCCAAGAAATTCTCCCACCATTGGCTGCTCGACAGCATGGCCGCAGGCAAGGACAATCTCGACAATAAGCATGCCAATACCCAGGTGCCCAAAGTGGTGGGATACCAGCGCATAGCCGAGCTTGAGCCTGACGCCGCCGATGCGGGTCTGTATGACCTCGCAGCCCGCAATTTCTGGCATTTTGTGGTCGATGATCGCTCTTTGGCTCTCGGAGGCAACAGCCGTCGCGAGCATTTCGCCGCTGCCGATGATTGCATCAGCTATGTGGAAGACCGCGAAGGCCCGGAATCATGCAACACTAATAATATGCTTAAGCTCACCGAAGGGCTCCACCGCATGCACGGCGATGCGCGCTACGCCGACTTCTATGAGAGGGCCATGCTCAACCACATACTCTCTACGCAGCATCCCGGCCATGGCGGATATGTTTACTTCACTTCGGCGCGCCCCGGTCACTACCGCGTATATTCCACTCCCAATTCGGCCATGTGGTGCTGCGTGGGCACGGGCATGGAGAATCACGGCAAATACGGGCAGTTTATCTACACCCACAGCGGCGACACGCTCGGCGTCAATCTCTTCGTGCCTTCAAAACTCAATTGGCGTGAAAAGGGCGTGACAGTGGAGCAGATCACCGATTTCCCCTCGTCAGAAAATTCCAAGATAGTGGTCAGGACCTCCAAGCCCAAGAAGTTCACTCTCAAGGTGCGCGTGCCGGGCTGGACGGCTGACGGCGCCATGATGGCATCCGTCAACGGCAAGGCGGTCAGCGGGAATGCGGCTCCGTCATCATGGATGTGCATCACCCGCAAATGGAAAGACGGCGATGTGGTGGATCTCTCCATGCCTTTCGACATAGCTCTTGAGCCTCTGCCCAATGCGCCGCAGTATGTGGCCATCATGCGCGGTCCGGTGCTTATGGCCGCCAATGTGGGCGATGACGACCTATATGGCCTCCTGAGCGATGACGGGCGATGGGCACACATTGCCCACGGCCCGCTGAAGTCGCTCTTCTCCGAGCCGTTCATGATAGGCGACCGCGAGGAAATCCTGGCCAAGCTCAGGGCCATGAAGCCCGTAGCCGGCAAAGAGTCGGCCTTTGTGGTTGAAGATCTCTTCACCATCCCCGACCTTGACGCCGATGGCGCCACCCGCCCGATCACCTTGCAGCCATTCGCCTCGCTTCACGATTGCCGCTACGCCATGTACTGGCCTATGATGACCAAGGCTGAATACGCCGACTTCCGGCAGAAGGTGAAGGCTAAGGAGGCGGAGACAATGCGCCTCGACGCTATCACGGTCGACGCTGTGACTCTGGCCGAGCAGCAGCCAGAGGTGGACCATGCCATGCGTCACAGCGACACGAGCGTGGGAAATTCGGAGGGCGAGGCCTGGCGAGGAGCTAATTCGCGAGGCTTCATGACCTTCACCCTCGACACCAAAGGCTCGCAGCGGCTCGCTCTGATGCTGCGCTTGCACGACGCAGATGACCGCGACTTCGAAATCCTTGTCGACGGAAAGTCTGTGGGCCAGCAGGGCCGAGCGGAGGGCGGCCAGGGATTCTCAAACCATGTGTATTCCCTTCCGGCAGAATTGCTCCAAGGCAAGGAAACCATTGACGTGACGCTGCGCGGAGCCACCGGGCGCTTGAGTAAACTGCGCCTGATCGACAATCAATCATCTGATCAACAATAATACCAATCATAATCATCAGCAATGAAAATCAAAAACATCTTTTCTTTCGCCCTGATGGGGGCATGTGCGTTGCCTGTCATCGCCGAAGAAATATCAAGCCCTGATGGCCGTCTCGTGGTCGACGTATACGACAACGCCGGGGTACCCGTCTACACCGTGAAGTATGACGGAGTGGAATTCATCAAGGAGTCGCCCCTCGGCTTCGTGCTCAATACCGGAGACTTCACCAAAGGCATGAAATTCGCGGGCCTGACCGACAAGAAGGCCGTGAAGGAGGAATACTCGATCCCCACGATAAAGAAGACCGATGTGAAATACAATGCCAACGCGGCATTGGCCACATTCGCGAAAGATAAGGAGAATTTCGGAGTGCAGTTCCAGGTGAGCGACAATGATGTGGCGTTCCGCTATGTGATCGATCACAAGGGCGATCCCCTCTGCGCCGTGGTGGAGGATGAGGTCACAGGATATGTGCTGCCCGAAGAGACCACCACATTCCTCTGCCCCCAGATGACAGCAATGAGCGGATGGAAGCGCACAGGCCCCAGCTATGAGACCGATTATGTGGCTGACGCGCCCATGGGCGAGAACGGCTATGGCGACGGATACGTGTTCCCGGCTCTCTTCAAGGTCGGAGACAATGGCTGGATGCTAATTTCAGAGACAGGCCTCGACGGGGCATACTGCGGCAGCCACATAAAGAATATAGGCGGCAACAAATATGCGATAGCATTTCCAGACCCCAAGGAGATGAATGGCCTCGGCGGCAACGGCGTGGGCATATCCTTCCCGGCTGTGACGCCCTGGCGCACCATCACCGTGGGCAATTCCCTGGCTCCGATCATGGAGACCACTATCGCCACCGACTTGGTGAAGCCCTACTATGAGCCTTCGAAAGATTACAAATATGGCAAAGGCACATGGAGCTGGATCACACGCCAGCGCGACAGCGGCGACTATGCCGAAAATCTCGAATTCATCAACCTGGCCGAGGCCATGGGCTATAACTCGATCCTCATCGACGCATGCTGGGACACAAACATAGGCTATGACAAGATCGAGGAGCTTGCTGAGATAGCCCGCGGCAAGGGTGTCGACATCTTCCTCTGGTACAATTCCAACGGATACTGGAACGACGCTCCCCAGACTCCCCGCCACCGCATGAACCGCGAGCGCGAGCGCCGCGAGGAAATGGCATGGATGCAGAAAAACGGCATCCGAGGCATCAAGGTTGACTTCTTCGGAAGCGACAAGCAGCCCATGATACAACTCTACGAGGATATCCTCAAGGATGCCAACGACTATGGTCTCGAAGTGATTTTCCACGGCTGCACCCTACCTCGCGGATGGGAGCGCATGTATCCCAACTTCGTGGCCGCAGAGGCTGTGCGCGCAAGCGAGAACCTCTATTTCGGACAGCATCAGAATGACATCGAGGCTTTCAGCGCCACATTCCATCCCGTATGCCGCAACACGGTGGCTTCGATGGATTTCGGCGGCTCTACGCTCAATAAGTACTGGAATGAGGAAGACAAGCCCGGACGCGGCAACGTGCGCCGCACAAGCGATGTGTTCCAGCTCGCCACTGCCGTGATGTTCCAAAGCCCCGTGCAGCACTTCGCCGTGACTCCGCAGAATCTGACCAACGCTCCCGAATGGGCGCTCGACTTCATGAAGAATGTGCCCGTGCAGTGGAACGACATCAAATTCATCGACGGATACCCCGGCAAATACATGGTCATGGCTCGTCGCAGCGGTGATAAATGGTACATCACCGGCATCAATGCCCAGGCTGAAACCGTGAAGGCCAAGATTGATCTCGCGCCATTCACTGATGCCAAGGAGGTGGCTCTCTACAGCGATGACAAGAACCTCAATGGCAGCCTGAAGACCGCAAAGGTCAACAAGAAGAAGGAGCTTGCGGTGGAAATGCCCACTAACGGCGCATTCCTCATCGTGGCCCCCGCCATCTGATAGCCAAGCCTTGAAATCCCTGAAATAGAGGATTCCGCTAAAATAAATGTTAAAAAACAAATGTGTGTACACAAGCGTGTGCACACATTTGTTTTTTTGTAAAGAGTTTGTTATCTTTGCGGTGTATTAAAATTGATTGTTATGAAAACATTGTCTGTAAGAGAATATCGTCAAAATCTTTCTTCGTCATTTGATATGGCGGACAACGGAGAGAGTGTGCTTATTCGTAGGAAGAACCAAATCTACGCGCTTATCAGTGTCGGGAGAGAAGATCTGATTATTTCACCTGAATTGCAGAAGCGTATTGATGAGGCGGAATTGGCCTGCCGGGAAGGCAGATGTGTGACTTGCCACACAAAGGAAGAACTTGGGGACTACTTGGACTCGCTATGATATGTATGCGATAAAGTTTGACAAGGCTGTTGAAAAAGTCATCTCCAAGTGGAAAAGGTCAAATCCGATATTGTATAAGAAACTCGTGAAGGTGCTTTTTTCAATTGCGGAGGATCCTCGGTCGGGCATTGGCCATCCCGAACCATTGGTTGGGGGAGGAAATGTAGTGTATTCTCGGCATATATCTTCTCATGATAGAATTATCTATCGTATCCATGATTTAGAGGTTTTTGTCGTGGTAGTGGAGGTTGAAGGTCACTATGAAGATAAATGAATATTGCCTTAATGGAACAAAAGAAACGTGTGCTCCGTCTGCTGACGCAATGGAGTACACGTTTCTTTTCTTTCTTGAAGATATCAGTCTTTTGAAACGGATATGTCAGAAGATGTGGGCGCTGGAATTTGTGTAGGGGCGGGTGTCGTGGCTGCCTGCGGGGCGGCGGATTGCTGTGAGGTCTTCACTTGCAGGAAGTCGCCGCTGAGGATCTGCAGGCCGAAGTCGGCGGCGTGAGCCACGGCGTGCTCGAAGATGGCGCTGAGCACGGCCTCGTAGCTTTCCCACTGGGTGGTGACCGAGAAGCAGTATATCTCTACGGGTATGCCTTCGGTGCTCATCGGCATTATGCGCACCATGAGGTCGAAATTGTTGTTGACCATCGGGTTGTCGAGGAGGTAGCGTACCAGGTAGTAGCGGAATATGCCGAGGTTGGTCTCGATTGTGCCGTTGGCCGGCGCGACGCCCGGATCCCATGCCACGGTCTGGTTTTTGGCCTGCATCTTGTCGATGAATTCCTTGACCTTCGGAAATGCGTCGCCATAGGCCTTTAGCTGATCGGCAGTTGGCTTTATCACAGTCTCGGGATTTATGAATATAGAGCCTTCGATGCGGCGCACTCCGCTTTCCGACATGCCTCGCCAATTCTGGAACGATGTGGAGACAAGCGTGTATGGAGGCACCATCACCAGGGTGTTGTCGAAGTTGCGCACTTTCACTGTGGTGAGCGATACGTCCTCCACTATGCCGTTGGCCGGAGTTGACGGCACCACGATCCAGTCGCCGACATGGAGCATGTCATTCTGCGTCATCTGCACCCCGGCCACAAGTCCAAGGATGCTGTCCTTGAACACCAGCATCAGCACGGCTGCAAACGCCGTGAGGCCGCCGAGGAGGGTGGCCGGCGATTTGTCGACGATGACCGAAATGGAGATTATCACGGTAATGATCCATACGATGCCATGCGAGATGTTGAGCACTCCCTTTATGGGGAGATTTCTGCGGTTTTCCTTGTCGTTGTATCGGGTGAAGATGAATGTGATCACAGAGTTGACCCCGATGGCGAT
Organism: uncultured Muribaculaceae bacterium; assembly: GCA_947525975.1. Classification (GTDB taxonomy): domain Bacteria; phylum Bacteroidota; class Bacteroidia; order Bacteroidales; family Muribaculaceae; genus CAG-873. The sequence continues at coordinate 138,793 of CANNVE010000003.1, forward strand.
GGCGAAGCAAAGATACACGATAGAGGCGCGTGTGATTATGGTGAGGAACGTTGACCTTTCGTCAAACGCGAATGGCGCGAGGCTCAGGAACACCAGGGGCGGAATCACATGGGAGCACCGCGTGAACGTATGCTCGCGCAGCAATTCGCTGCCCGCCGCTGTCTCCTTGAATCTCACCAGGCGCTTTGTGACCACCAGTATCAGCCGCCTTATTATCCAGCCGATAAAGTAAGAAGCGGCCACAATGATGGCGAAATATATGATTTGCTCGATGCTATCGTGGCGCTTTAGGCCTACGAAATCGAGGAATCGGTCGATGTTGTCGAGCAGCCATACCGCAAGGGAGTGGGCGGGGATGATTGAGTCAGCCTGTATCATAATTAACAATTATTAATGGTATTGAAACGTGGCGTAGTTTCCGTAGCCTCATAATTAAAACCATTTGTTTGGAATATTGTTTGTATCTTTGCGGAGAAAATCAGTGGAAGCCATTATTTCCGATTATAAAAAACGATATTATATGATGAAATTGATAATTAGCGCCATATTGGCCATCGCGACCTTGACGGCCGCTTATGCCGAAGGGGGAGCGCGCTGGATGCAGACTACATACGACTTCGGCGCTTTCCGTGAAGACAGCGAGAAGACCGAGGCCATCTTCAGACTCGTCAATGATGGCCCTGATTCGATAGCCATAGTGAGCGCCTCGGCCACGTGCGGATGCACAGTGCCGTATTTCGACAAGGATGCCATCGCCCCCGGCGACACTGCGAGTGTCAGGGTGGTGTATAATCCGGAAGGAAGGCCTGGAAGGTTTGAGAAGCAGGTGTATGTGCGCACCACTGCCACCCATGAGCGCCAGAAACTCACCATAAAGGGCGTTGTCATTGGCAATGACAAGACAGTGGGGCATTTCTATCCCGTGGATGCCGGAAAGCTAAAGCTGCGCAATGGCCTGGCCATGCTTGGCCGTGTGCCGGCCGGCCACTCGAAGACTGAATTCCTTACCGGCTACAATCAGTCAGCCGACACGATAAGGCCCGTCTTCACAGAGCTGCCGCCGTATCTCTCGGTGAAGTGCAGCCCTGAGGCTGTGGGGCCCGGCGACATGACCACTATTGAATTCTACTTCAAGGCTTCGCAATGCGGGGAGTGGGGGATAGTGTCTGACTCCATACAGGTGGCCGCAAACGCCGGCGAGGAGAAGCATTGGCTGCCTGTGGTGGCGATAATCGAGGAGGATTTCAGCGGGCTGACCGAAAAGCAGCGAGCCGACGCTCCGGCCTTGTCGATGCCCTCTGACCGCATAGAGCTCGCGCCTGTGCCGCTGAGTTCGACCACCCCTGTGACAGCCACGCTAAAGGTCACAAACACCGGCAAAGACCCTCTGATCATACGTCGCGCCTATTCGCAGGATCCTGCCGTGACCGTCAAGGCACCCGAAGGAAAGATTAAGGGAGGCAAAGATGGAGAGATCGAGGTGACGTTCGACCCCACGTCTCAGCCCCAGGGCGTCATTAACACCAAGATGGTGATCATCAGCAATGACCCCAAGGTGCCCACCCGCACCGTGCGCATCATAGGCGTGCGCCAATGATGCACCGAATTTGTTATAAATTATATACCGTATCCTTTAGGCAATGAAACTCATAGATATTAACCTTCAGCGCATAATCAGCCTTTGTAAAATCTACAAAGTGAAATCATTGTCTGTGTTTGGGTCAATATTGACCGACCGTTTCAATGATGATAGTGATGTAGACCTCCTTGTGGATTTTGAACCCATAGACCAAGATAAGATTGACTATGTGGAAAACTATTTTGGCCTGCGTGATGCTCTGGAATCGCTATTTAATCGGAAAGTGGATCTGATTGAGGAAAAGGGGCTCAGGAATAAATACTTTATAGCGAATGTAAACCGCACAAAACAACTTATATATGGCTGAGGAAGTCGTGCTTAAGTATCTGCAGGATGTGTTGGATGCCATCGAGGATATGCAGAGTTGCTTCGTTGGATTCCCTAACAGATATGATTTGTTTGAGAATGACATGATGCGAAAATGTGTGGTAGAGCGTAAGGTAGAGATAATGGGAGAGGCCATCAACCGTATAAGGAAGGTTGACCCCTCCTTGGTCATACCTAACGCAAGAGCAATCATAGATACGCGAAACCGGATCATACACTCTTATGACAACGTACTGCCTGAATTTTTGTGGAGTCTGGTGGTGCGCCATATCCCTTGCCTGAAAGAGGATATTTCGTTGATCATAAGTGAATATGAACAAAAAATGCACAATGGTGAATCTTGAATTCCATTGTGCATGTATGTGTTTTAATGTTTGTCCGGCGGTCAGACGTCGCTTTCGATTATGCGGCTGGCCAGCAGATCGGCGGCGTAGATGATGGGCACGAGCGGGCGGTCGTTGGCGCCGTCGTATAGCCGGCATTCTTCTCCGCTGTTGAAGTTCAGTCCCCAGGGGCCCATGTGCCAGCGTATGGCGAGCATTTCCTCGTCGGTGAGCTCGAGCGGGGTGTTGTAGAGCAGCATGATCAGCGATTTCTCTCCGTGCCCGATGGGTAGGGGAGAGTCCACGGCCTTGAATCCCATGTATGTCTCGTCCTGTCCGAGCTCGTTTTTGCGTTTGCGGGGCGACCGCTGGTAGCTGTTGCTCTTGCACACATCGTGGAGTAGGCTGGCAATGATGATGTTTTCGCGCTTCACGGCGTATTCCAGGCCCGAGTCAAGGGCTTTCATCCCCTCCCAGATCGAAAGGGCTGCCCGGCAGGTATTGAGCGAGTGCTGGGCCAGGCCTCCCTCCACAGCCAGGTGATGGGCGGCAGAAGCCGGCGCCCTGAAAAATCCTACTTCTTCGAGGTATTCTACGGTCTCCCGCGCTCCTTCGCGTCCGGTCGATTCGAGCAGCCGGGCTATCTCTTCCTTATTCGCTTTCTTGTCTATTTCAGGCTTCATTGGCGTGATATTTTTTTGTGGTGATATTGTGCGCGCCGGCATATTGGGCGAGCATATCGGTGCAGTATGCCTCAAGGCGGTCAATGTCGGAGGCCTCGTCATAAACGTTGACGAGCATCAGCAGCCTCTTGGTCTCAGGGGTGAGCTTGGTGCGCTCGCAGTCGCTTGTGGGGGTGCCTATGGCTCCGATATCGTCGCGGTAAGCGGGCAGGCAGGCTATGTTGAGGTCGCCTCGGCCTATGGCGGCGAATGGTTCGCCTTCGCGTCCTACGCCGAGGCATACAGATGCGCCTTGCACCTTGTCGGCGTCAAATCCGCCGATTGAGTGGCCTGTGGCGAGGGAAATAAGATTAATCAGGTCTATGGCGGTGAGCGTGCGGTATAGGTCCATGCCTTTCACCACGCGGCGCGTCAGGGCTTCGGCCGATGGCCGATATCGGTTAGGCTCTTTTCCGCAGGCCTTGTAGGCCAGGCGTGTGGGCAGGATGCCCGGGAGCTTGTTGACCATGTCTATGGTGAGCGCCAGTCTCAATTCCTCGCCCTTTTCGGCGAGGGCCTGCCAAAGGGCGTCTGACGTGGGGACATTCTCTATCTCGGCCTCGATGGCTATCACCCTCAGGCCGGGGGCGGCCTTCACTATTTCGTCAGAAAACTCTACCTTGATCATCCTCTGTAGTTTTCGGCTATTTCACGCACGGCGTAGAAGATGCGCTTGTCGACCTCTGTGAGCTCTACATGGCGGCGCGCCATCATGCGGGCCGCTATTTCAAAGAATTTCGTCATAGAGACATCGGCGTATCCTGATCCGGCGCCGCCGCGCTCGGAGAATGACGGCACGAACGGCCTCGGGAATCCGCTGCCGTGGATGTTGCATCCCACGCCGAGCACTGTGGCGGTGTTGAGCATGCTGTTGATGCCGCATTTTGTGTGGTCGCCCATTATCACGCCGCAGAATTGCAGGCCGGTGGGCAGGAAGCGCTGGGCCGGATAGTTCCAGAGCTTGATTGGGGTGTAGTCGTTCTTGAGGTTCGAGGCCACGCATCCGGCGCCGAGGTTGCACCACTCTCCGATTACGGCGTTGCCGAGGAATCCGTCGTGGGCCTTGTTGCTGTATGCCTGCATCACCACATTGTTGAGTTCGCCTCCCACCTTGCACCATGGGCCGATGGTGGTGTCGCCATAAATCTTGGCGCCCATGTTGACCACGGCGTGCTCGCACACGGCCAGCGGGCCGCGCAGGCAGGTGCCCTCCATCACTTCGGCGTGATGCCCGATGTAGATGGGGCCTTTTGTGGTGTTGAGATATGCACCCTGCACCGATGCGTCCTCCTCGATGAATACGAGCGAGGGATCGCCTATCACAGTGCAGCTGTCGCTGATGGGCGCAGAGCGGCGGCCGGCGGTGATGTGCTTGAAGTCCTCAACGATGGCTTTGCCGTTGAGCTGGAAGATGTCCCACAGGTGCTCCACGGCTCCTACGTCTGGGATCTCGTTTGAGTTGATGTATTCGGGCTCGCCTTCTATGACGCAGGGAAATTTCTCTTGCAGATAGTCGACGGTCTGCCAAGTGCACTTTGCGCCGAGCTTGCGCTCCCACTTCTCGCGTATGGTGGTGATGCCGATGCGCAGCTCAGATATCGGGCGGCAATAAGTGAGCGGACGCAGATTGCCCATGGCCTGGGGCGTGTCGACGAGAACGTATGTCTTCATAATGCGAACGAAACTATGAAATTTGACGATTTATTATGGCGCAAAATTAGTCTTTTTTATCTTTCTCCACAATAATATCGAAACAAATTCTTATCTTTGTGGTCTCAATATTTTTCATCGATTATGGCAAAAGACTCATTGATGGTGCTCTCCGGAGGCATGGACTCCGTGACGATGCTTTACGAATACGCCAACCGCATAGATCTGGCTGTCAACTTCACCTACGGATCAAACCACAACGCCCGCGAGCTCGAATGCGCGCGCTGGCATTGCAGCCATCTTGGCATTGAGCTTGTGGAGATCGACATGTCGTTTATCGGAGAGAATTTCTACAGCTCGCTGCTTGAGGGCGCCGACGCTGTGCCCGAGGGCGACTATGACTTCGACAACATGAAGTCGACGGTGGTGCCCTTCCGCAACGGCATCATGCTCGCCGCCGCTGCCGGCTTGGCCGAGAGCCGCGGCCTCACATGCGTGATGATAGCCAATCACGCCGGCGACCACGCCATCTATCCCGATTGCCGCCAAGGATTCATCGACGCCATGGGCAAGGCCATAGCCGAGGGCACATACGAGCACATAAAGCTCTACGCGCCCTACACCCTGCTCACCAAATCGCAGATAGCCGAGCGTGGCAACGTATACGGCGTAGACTACGGCAAGACATATTCATGCTACAAGGGTCGCGAAAAGCACTGCGGCAAGTGCGGCACCTGCATAGAGCGCCGCCAAGCCCTTGCCGATGCAGGCATCCCTGACCCCACTGAATACGAAGACTGACGCAGCCGCTGCCGGAATATAATTGGCGTCTGGGCGAACAATTGCTTTTGTGAGGTTGTTTCTATCGTGTAGAAAGCAAAATACTAAACATACACACAATCATGGCAAAAGCAAAATCTATCAAAGGCACGCGCACAGAGAAGAATCTGGCCGCGGCCTATCTGAGCGAGTCAACCGCATATAGCCGCTACGTATTCTACGCAAAGCAGGCCAACAAGGAAATGTTCTACCCTGTAGAGCAGATTTTCCAGACCACAGCCGACAACGAATTGCATCACGCCAAGGTCTTCTTCAAGTATCTTGAGGGCGGCAAGGTAGAGGTGCCTATGGACATCGACGCCGGCGTGATCGGCGACACCAAGTCAAATCTGGCCACTGCCATTTCAGAAGAAGAGAGTGAAGGCGTGGAGCAGTACACCGAGGCTGCGAAAGTGGCCGAGGAGGAAGGCTTTGACGAAATCGCATCTCATTTCCGTTCGATAGCCGAGGTGGAGTCGCATCACCGCGACCGTTTTGAACGCTATCTCAAGATGATCGAGGACGGCTCTCTGTGGAAGCGCGAGAAGCCTGTGACCTGGGAGTGCCTCGTGTGCGGATACCAGTTTGAGGGTACCGAGCCTCCAAAGGTTTGCCCCGGCTGTGACCACCCCTATCAGCACTATGTGGCTATCGGCGATGACATCTGATCTGATCATCATTTTTTAGAAATATATGTCGGTGGGGTCGTCTTGACAGGCGGCCCCATACGATTTCTTCCCAAAAACACTTTAACACTTGATCTATTATGGAAACAAACGACAAGAAACGTTGCTGCTGCAATTCAGACAAGCTTAAGCAGCAGGCCCGGCAGACAGCGGAAAGCATGAAGCAGACTATGGCCGACCTTTCGGAGACCGTATCGGAGAAGGCGCAGTGCATGAAGGATGCGGCTTCGGAAAAGGCGCAGCAAATTAAGGATGCGGCATCAGAGAAGGCGCAGGAATTTAAGGATTCCGCATCAGAGAAGGCACAGGAAATTAAGGATTCGTCTTCGGAAAAGGCGGCCAGCTTCAAGGAGGCCGCTTCCGAAAAATTGGCTGATATGCTCGACGCCGGCGCCGATAAGGCCCGCAATCTCGCTGACAAGCTGCGCTGAAAGGCAAAGAAATAAAAATATATGTTTGTGGAGGTGTGTTTCTTCGGGGCGCACCTCCACATCAGTCTGTAGCTATATGGCGGGCTCAGGCGCGGTCCATTTCTTGAAATCGGCCGGGGAGCCTCTGAATGCGTCGAGGTCGACATTGCCGTTGATGCCCCTCACACGGCCTCGGTGGCTGTATTGCCATATGCGCCAGTTGACGCTGTCAGACGGCTCTGCGTCAAGGGCGCACATCCACACCTGCACAGAGTCAAACCTCCCTTTGATGTATGTGTCGTAGCATTTCTTGTTGGTGTATATCACCACCCTGCGGCCCGCGCTTTTGAGCACTCCCACCATCGACGAAAGCTGGTCGACCACGTCCTTTACCGGGATTTCGTCGGCATTGCGCCAGTCTTCCACGTCGATGGCCGGGGGCAAAGTCATTTTCTTGCCTTCGAGCGAATTCATGAAATTATAGGCCTGGATGTGGCCGGGGGAGTCGAATCTGAAAAAGTGGTAGGCTCCTACGTCGATGCCCGCTTTTGATGCCTTGAGGTAGTTGCGGTCGAAAAGGGCGTCATAGAATTCTGCTCCCTCCGTGGCCTTCATGTAGACGAAGCTGATGCTGTCGGCCGCCACTGCGTCAAAGTCGATGTCGCCGTTGTGGGCCGATACGTCGATGCCGCGCACCGGGAAGGCCGATGCGTCGAGCTCCACGCTGCGGCTTTGGCACGATGCCAAAGCCAGCGCAGCCAAAAGCCATGTAGCCACGCGTAGCATTTTCATATATGGCAAAGATAGCCATTTTTTTTGAATTACGCATATCCACGGGCCATTTATGCCGGGGCGGGCGCAACTCTTATGGCATATTTAGCAAACCGCGTCATTACGCAAATAAATGTTAATTTTATTATCATTGATAGTTAAAAAGGCGATGGATGGCGTAAATGTTGAAAATAATGTGTAATTTTGCGAAATCAAACCCTTGTAATCTATGGGATGCGATGACAATTTATTTGGCAGAAGCACCCCGGAAGAGGAAAGAGGGTGGGATTTTTTTTGACATAAGGCGTTTACAATGACGTTGGTTTCTTGACAGTTTGAAACTTCGCAACTTTCTTATTCGTAGTCAGGATCGCGGCAATTGTAGATGTTCATGGATATGCTATATCTATATGTGGTCTGCCCGTGAGGGCGCGCCGCATTGTTTCAGCATATTTGCGTGGGCTTCTGCATTTGCTCGTTCTACTACGAAGGGCAATGCGAAGGCCTCAAACTGTGGGACGAGCGAATAGTAATGGTTCCCACGCTTTATTTTTGCCTATGTCGCGCGGTATCAGGGAATTATGCCGCCTTTAATGGTTGCGCCCGACACGGAAAAGGGCAATCCGATGAAAAAATCAAGACTGATGTTGATCATGGCCATGCTGATGATTGGCGTCGCCGCGTTCGCCCAGAAAAAGGGCAGCAAGGGCGCCGCTGTCTTCGAGGAGGCCACGGCCCGCGAGGCCTACCCCAACGTGGCAGTGTTCGTGTTCCCGCAGATCTGCGACCTGAAGATGCTCTCATCAGAGCGCGTGGAGTACGGCCCGTTTGAATTTCCGCTGGCCAAGGATCTCTCTTCGATGAACGAAGCCGAACTCACCAACGACAAGACCCGCGCCCTGCAGCAAGCCTGCCAGCTCGATGGCGCCGACCTCATCATCGAACCCCTCTACACCACCACCGTCTACGAGAAGGACAACAAAGTGCTCGTGATCAAGCTTTCGGGCTATCCGGCCAAGTATGTCAATTTCCGCTCGCTCAAGCCCGAGGACATGAAGATGATACAGACACTCTATCCGCATGGCGTGGAGAGCATACAGCAGCAGAATGCCGGCCGCGTGGTGACCACTGCCGCCGAGGGCGCCAAATGATGCCATTTAAAGACAATCAACCCAATCAATAACACATAAAAACCAAACAACGATGAAAAAATTAGTAATCGCCCTGTTTGCCGCTATGCTCTGCATCAGCGCACAGGCCCAGCTGCGCACAAGCCGCACATTCTTCAAATCTAACTCGCGCACAGAGTGGATACTCCGCGCAGGCGTCAGCTTCAACAACATCGCCGGCACTGATGCCGAGGGACTCTCTTCAAAGACCGGCTTCGATGTTGACTTCGGCTTCAACAAATACTTCGGTCAGTCAAACCTCTACTGGGGCATGGAGCTGGGCGTAGGCACACGCGGCGCATCTCTTGAATATGAAGGAGAAAAGGAAGGCTTCACCTCATACAACGTGAAGTACTCTCCCTTCACCATCGGCTACAAGTTCCCCGTGACCGAGGCCATCAAAATTGATCCGCACGTGGGCGGCTACCTGAGCTATGATTTCTCTACAACCAACGATGTTGAGCTCGAAAATGACTTCGATGCAGGCATCCAGGCAGGCGTAGGCGTATGGTATGGCCGCATCAACCTCGACTTCATGTATCAGCGCGGTTTTGTAGACATGGTCGAGAAAGGCAAGACCAGCAACTTCCTGATCCGTGTAGGTTACGCATTCTGACGTATGCTCCGGCACTTCATAGCTATGTTTGTCATTCTTGCGACGGCGATCACCGCCGTCGGCAAGGATGATAAGAAAAAAAACGACGTAGACCTTGTGGCGTGGGCCAACGAGCAAGCCTCGAAGCTGCCCGATGAGGTTGACGGCGTCAAGATCTACCGCGTCAATGGCTTTGACAATGACGGCAAGGCGCGCGTCACGGGGTTTGTGGATATGCCCGGCCTCAGCAAGGAAAAGACTTTTGAGGCTGCCATCATATCTATAGTCGACAACATGGACACTGAGCTTGAGGCCATCGAGACTATCGACTTCGCCTCAAAGAAGTTTGTGGTGTCAAAATCCATAGAGGACGGCGAAGGCAAGAATGCAGCCACCTATACGTTTTCCACGGCGTTCTCGTTTGATGACGGGCTGATGAGCTTCGCCACCTACGATATCACCATAGGCTTCAAGGAGAAGGGGCTGATACCGCGCAAGATGGCTATCGAAAAGATGAATCCCTCGGGCAAGGAGCGCCACAAGGAGCTGGCCGAGGGCTTTGCCCTGGCGTCATCGCGCATGATAGATGATATAGTGAAGAATGCCTCTAAAAACTCCGCTCTGCCCATCACCCATTGGGACGACATCAAGGCGGGCACGGTGGTCAAAGGCATGAATGAGGCCGAGGTGAAGCTCATCGGCGGACAGCCGCGCAGCGTCACCAAGTCGGGCAGCCGCGTGCAGTGGATGTTCAACAACGACTTCATCGTGATCTTCAACGACGGCCTTGTAAGCAATGTGATGCAATGACGGCGAAATAATCAATAGGCAAGGGCGATCTCCCTCACTCGCGGTTGAGTCAGGAGATCGCCTTTCTGCTATAGTGTGACGCCGGTCTTGAAGATGGCTATCTCTTTGGCTGCTACAAGTTCGTTTTTGGTTTTGGCTCCGTTGGCCACATCGAGCACTTTCGCCACCAATCGGTCGAGCACTTCGTCGGCGGGCTCGTCAAGGAGAGCGCCTGCGTTGAAGTCGATCCATTTGGGCTTGTTGACCGACAGGGGAGTGTTGGTCGAAATTTTCATCGTGGGCACGAATGTGCCGAATGGCGTGCCGCGCCCGGTGGTGAAGAGCACCATCTGGCATCCGGTCAGGGCGAGGGCTGTTGCCGCCACAAGGTCGTTGCCGGGGGCGTTGAGGAGGTTGAGCCCGTCAGCGGCTATTCTCCCGGCGTAGCATATCACGCCCTCTACGGGCATTAATCCGCCTTTTTGCACGCATCCGAGCGATTTCTCCTCAAGGGTGGTGATGCCGCCGTCTTTGTTGCCGGGAGAGGGGTTTTCGTAGATTGGCATGCCGCTGTTGCGGTAATAATCCTTGAAATCGTTGATAAGGGACACTGTCTTGTCAAAGACGGCGCGGTCGCGGGCCCGGTCCATCAATATGGTCTCGGCGCCAAACATCTCGGGCACCTCGGTGAGCACCGTAGAGCCTCCGTGGGCTATCAGCCAGTCAGAGAATCTCCCCACGAGCGGATTGGCCGTGATGCCCGATAGCCCGTCAGATCCTCCGCATTTCAATCCCACCCTTAGCTTTGACAGGGGGAGCGGCTGGCGCCGGTCGAGCTTCATGGTCTCGAGCAGTTCGAGCCCGAGCCTGACGCCTTCCTCCACCTCGTCGTCGCATTTCTGCGCCACGATGAATCTGACCCGGTCGGCGTCATAATCGCCCATCTCCTCGCGCAAGGCGTCGATGCGGTTGTTCTCGCATCCGAGGCCGAGCACGATCACGCCTCCGGCGTTGGGGTGGGTGGCCAGGGCGGCGAGGGCTCGGCGGGTGTTTTCGTGGTCGGCGCCCAGCTGCGAGCAGCCGTAATTGTGGGTGAAGGCTCTCGCATCATCGACGCCCGCGGGCAGGCCGGCGCTCCTCAGGCGCTCGGCTATCAAGTTGGCCTGGGCGTTGACGCATCCCACCGTGGGCACCACCCACAGCTCATTGCGTATGCCCATGCGTCCGTCGCGGCGCAGGTATCCGCTGGCTGTGAGGCTGTCAGAGGCGGCTGCGGCTCGCTGGCTGTCGGCAGGGCGGTATTCATACGTCTCGTTGTCGCCCAGGGCAGTCCGGAGGTTGTGAGAGTGTATCCATTGCCCGGGCATGATCTCAGAGACCGCGCGGCCTATGCTGTATCCGTATTTGATCACGTCGCTGCCCGGGGCAATGTGCTTCAGGGCGAACTTGTGGCCCTGCGGAATGTCGTCGGCGAGGGTGATTTCGGTGTCGTCTATGCTGACCGTTTCGCCGCGCTTCAGTCCGCCGGGGCATGTGGCCACGGCCACGCTGTCGCGTGGGTTAATCTTTATGTAGCTCTTCATTTTCAAGAAATTTTTCAAGTGAATGGGCGGCGCCATCCCTCAATATCGCTGACAGGTATGAGGCAACCGTGCGCGTGAATCCCGGCACTTCGGACTCGAAGTCGTGCAGGAAAATGCCTGATTCGGGGCTGACGATGGCCTTGACCGTGGCGTGGATGTCGTCGGCTTGCCAATGCTCGTGGATGAATCTCACGTGGTCGGCGTTGTCTTCGGGGGCGAATCCCGATCCGGGCGCGTATAGGGCCAGGAGGGCGGCGAAGGTCATCAAGCCGCAGCGGGCTGTGCGGCCAAGCTTGCGGTGGTTGTCCTTCACTGTGTCATAAATGCGCGCTTCCCACTTCGAGAGTGAATTGAGGGAGATGGAGCGGAGACGATGTCCTATGTATGGATTGTAGAATCGCTCGATGATGCCGTGGGCGAAGGCGGCGAGCTCGTCAGGGTCGCCATCAATCGCGGGCAGAATCTCATTGCTCATCATTTCAGACACGAATCTGTTGATCAGCGGGTGAGTGATGGCATCCTCCACAGTCACGCATCCCATCAGCAGCGACAAAGCCACCATGCCCGTGTGGGCACCGTTGAGCACCCTCACCTTGCGGTCGCGGAAAGCCTTGACCGAGGGGGCGAACATCACGTGGAGGCCTGCGCGGTCGAGTGGCAGCTCGGCCTTTATCTGCTCCCATAGGTCGCCGCCGATGACCCAATTGTGGTAAAACTCGCCCTTGACGATAGCATCGTCGCGGAATCCCAGTTCAGCCTGAATGGCTTCGGCGTCGTCGGGGCGCCCCGAGACTATGCGGTCGACCAGCGTGTCGGCGAAGATGCATGCAGCGTCGACCCAGTCGATGAAGTCGTTGCCGAGCCCGGCTTCGCGGGCATGCCTGACCACGCATTCCTTGAGTTTGCTGCCGTTGTCCTCTATGAGCTCGCATGGCAGGAATATCAGTCCCTTGGAGATGTCGCCATTGAAATGCCTGTATCTGCGCCAGAGAAGGTTGGCCACTTTCGCGGGGAATGTGGCCGGGATGTCGGCCCGCGGGTTGTCAGGCTCGTATCTGATGCCCGCCTCGGTGGTGTTTGAGACCACAAACCTCAGCTGCGGCGAGATTATGTATCGCTGATATTGGTCGTCGGCCGGAGTGAAAGCATCGCAGACCGATGAGATAAGCGTGGATTCGCGTTTGGGGCGCCCCTCGTCGATGCCTTCGAGGCACACGTGGTAGAGGCAATCCTGCCTGCGCAGGGTGTCGATCACATCGCTGTGCCCGACGCGAGGCTTAACGATGGCCACGGCCATGTCGGTCACGCCCGATTTGTTGGCAACATCGATCATCCAGTCGACAAACGCGCGAAGGAAATTGCCCTCGCCAAACTGCAGCACCTTCACCGGGCGCTCCACGCGGCTTATGGCCGCATTCCGTAGATTTTCCATAATGGCATATTAGTAAAGGCCGGCCCGCAGACGGCAGGCTACAAATTTAAACAAAAAAAACGGGAATATGCTCATAGGCGTGGCCGGGTTTAAAAATTTTTAAGTCCGCTACGTAATCGCAGGCGCTCCAAAAGGCGCGAAAGCCGCTTGCATGAGGCTCCTAAAGTGTACATATTCTTATTTTTGAGCGTTAAAATAATTGATAATTCATTTCAAATAGCTATCTTTGCGATTATATTGCGAGGAAAACGCCCGGCATAGGCATGATCCGGGCCTGACATTCGAGCCCCTAAACCAACCTACAGACCATACCAACCAAAAGATGATCGCCATACACGACCTCCCAGCCGCCCAGCCCCAGCGAATATTTGTCGACCTGAAGCCCACAGAGGCCAGCAATGTCACGGATTTCCCCAGGGGCATACAGCCTGTCGAAATTATGCGGGAAATAATCATCGACAAGGGCTTCTTGTCTTTCTCGTATTCGGCTGATGTCGACTTCAGGATAGTATCGGTCACTGATCCGGAGCAGAAATTGCGCTTTGACCCCAAGCGCCTGCTTGCGGTGAGCATCGGAGGCGCAAAGCCTGTGGCGGCTCCTCCCGGGGCCTCGGTAAAGGCTCACCTTGACGCCAAGCAGACGCCTTTGCGCCTGCTCGTATATCCCGGCGCCATCACCGACTGCGCCCAGCAGAACGCCCTTGGCGTAGACTTTCCGCTCAATGTGGCGATGGAAATAACGAGGGGCAAGGATAAGGCCACCCACACGGTCACGATCCAAGTGTCGTTTATCCGCGACCTCCACAAGCCATACGTCCTGCTCAGGAGCGCTACGGCTGTTCCCTACAGCCTCTCCGGTGGTGTCAAGGATGTGGGACATCTGATGGTGTACAACTCCGGCAACACGCTTTTTGAGCCGGCCATCGACTGCCTCTGCGCCTTCACGGCCACCGCCAATGGCCGCGCGCTTCCGCCGGATGCTGTCTACGCCGATTTTGCCGGCGCCCTCGGGGCTATGGCCGAGCCCACAGGCCCCGGGCAGGCCATCATACGCGGCCTGCAGACATCGGTCAGGGGCGATCAGGGAGTGAATATGGCTAAGGTGCCCGTCTACATTGATTTTTCCAAGATACCAAATCCGGTCGACTGCCCCGGCGCACGCTTCGACATAGCCTTGAAGGTGATGGTCGAGGCCTGGAATCCTTCTCAGCCCGGCAAAAAGCAGAAAAACAGCGATGCCTCGCCGATCTGCATCGAGCCTAATCCGACTGAAATAGACTTGAGGGTGAAGGTGCGCGACAGATTTGACCACGGAGCGCCCTCCACCACTGTCAAGGGAGGCCTCGTGCCATTGCAGCGCGTTGACTTCCAGCCCGGCGCGGCTTTCAAGAAGATATTCTACATCAATCTCGCCAACACAGCCATGAAGCCCTCGGCCCCGAAGGCCGGAATATGCATCCGCAACATAGAGATGCAGACTTCGGCGCCCAAGAATCTGCATATCGAATATGCCGGGGGCGAGACTGATTTCATAACCCTCTCGGGCGGCGAGGGCGAGATATTCCTGCCAAGCGCTCCCGACAGCTCGCGTGATCTGAAGATAGAATTGTCATTTTCAAAGATACGCGACCTTTATGTGCTGAATCAGGCCGGCAAGCCCCTTTATGACGCCCATATCCCGGTCAAGATGCGGTTTGAATATTACATAGACCAGCGTGGAGACCACGATGTGCCGGGCATTTTTGAGGAGAATGCGCGCACGTTTGAGTGCACGCTGCGCCTGTCTGTGCACCAGCTGCCTCCGAAGGAGTGGCTGGCCATCGACTTCGGCACATCGGCCATAGTCAGCGAATACGGCGGCGACCTGATAGACCTCCACAAGGTGAAGCGCTCGCTCTTTGCCGATGCCGCGACCGACACATACGAGAAGGGCACGCCGTTCCTGTCGTCAAACATCATACTGCGCCAGAGCGCAGGCCGCGACGGCGTGTCGCAGCTGTCGACCGACAGCTCAGCCGCCGTGGCATTTGACCAGATGGCCCTTTGCCTCTCGCCTACGTCTGACACCGAGCAGGCCAACATACGCACCACTCTTCCTTACCTCAAGCTCATAGTGGGCTATGACCTGCTGCCCAACATACAGAATTACGCCAACTTCGCATACAACGCCGCCGACCCGGAGACCGGCCAGGTGCGCCGCATGACCCTCCGGGAACGCGGCGAAGGGGGAACGCTGCAGAATACGCCGCTGGCCTACGTAGACAAAATCTTCGAGGAGGTATACAGGCAGCTCTTCAGATATTACATCACCTCGGCCCTGAAGGACGGAGCCGACACATCGCGCATGAACCAGATCGTGCTCACTATCCCCAACACGTACACTCCCGAGCACATACGCCGCATAGAGAAGATTGTGAGGGAGGCGTTCTCTCACGTGCACCTGCGCAATCTGCGCTTCGTGAGCGAGAGCGACGCGGTGGCATGCTTCTACCAGTCAAACTGGGCCCGCATCAACAAGCCCCTTAAGCGCGACACTGACAAGTCGCTCCTGGCCAAGGAGCGCGTGCTGGTCTACGACATGGGAGCCGGCACTCTTGACCTCACGCTATTCACGCGCACTGTGGTCAACGATTCGCCCCACGTCACCGTATTCGGCAAGATGGGCATAGCCAAGGCAGGAAATTACCTTGACTGCCTGCTGGCTAAGATCATGAGCAAGAAAGCCAATTCGCTCGAAGTGCTCACTGACCCCGCGAAAATCGGCGATGACGCTGACCGGCTCATACGCGCTTTCGAGCTTAAGGACTATGTGAAGAATACCCTCAAGCCCTGGATCAGCGGCGCAGAGAAGCAGCTGACCCTCAAGCGCAACCTCAGTTGGGGCCTGCGCACGGATACGGCCTACGACCTTAACAAGGACTTCCTCGCGGATCCTGATTTCAGGGCTTACATCACGGCCTGCACTTCGGGGCTTATAGGCAATTTCTTTGACTTCTACAGCAAGAAGGCCAAAGCCCTCGGGGAGGGCGACATGAAGATTGACACAGTGCTGCTGTCGGGCCGAAGCACCAAGCTCAAGCCTCTGCGAAAGGCGCTGGAGGCGGCGCTGCTCGACTACGCTTCTCCGCGCATCAAGATAGTGGAGATAGGCAGCGTCACCGACGAAGGCGACGCCTTTGACAAGGCCAAGACCGTAGTGACAGAGGGCGCGCTCGAGTACGTCACCAAATACGCCCGCGACAATGACGAGGCCTTCGAGAGCGACACTATCACGGCGTGCTACGGCATCATATACCGCGACATGGCCGGCGAGGAAAAATACCTCGAGATATTCAATCCCTACGAATCAGGGCCTACTGCTGTGACGCGCTATAACGGCCTCACTGTCAAGATGTATTCATCGCCCGAGAAGGTGGTCAATCTCAAAAACTCCTCGTCGATCACCCTGGTGCAGACCTATCTGACATCGACCACCGAGGAAGAATGGAAGAAGGGCAACAGGGAGTACATCACCGTGATGTCGGAATTCAGCACCTCGGCATTCACCAATCCCGAGCAAACCCACATAAGCATCCTTGTCAACGACCGCAACGAGCTAATACTCAGGGTTAACGGCCTTGAAAGCGAGCCTAATGTGCCCACAAAGATCGACATAAACAGCGAGAGCAACATCATGAGCCTGTGGCCCATGATGTCAGCCCCGGCCAAGTCATAAACACCTATACCGATATGGACAACGACCTATCAAACACCACGTATGACGAGCAGTCGCAGCCAAGCGTGCCCGCTCTGCTGCAATTGCTATTCCCGGCTTCAGCCCGCGCCATGAAGGCGATGGGGGCCGCCGCCCGGCGCGCGCAGGCCGTGCAGGCCGAGCTCGACGAGGCCATGAGCAGGCTCAATGCCTCTACGGTTTCGGGGCGTGGAAACGCCGACGACATAGTAGCGGCAGCCCGGCAGGCATCGGCAAGGGCCGCGAGAGACAGAGAGACGGCTATACTGAGGCAGCTGCAGACGATAGACCCTGACCTCACCAGCATAGAGGCGGTGAAGCAGAAACTTGAGGATTGCTGCCGCCTGAAGCCCGACGAAGCGCCAGCGCAGCCCGACGGAGCCATCGAGATCAATATCGACGGCTTTGACGACACCGTCGAGGCGGAGGTGGAGATAGAGCAGCCTGACCAGGCTGACGCATACTCGGAGCAGCTGGCGGCCCTGACGGCTGAGCACCAAAAGGCGCTCGACGCCATGCGCTCTGACCACGAAAGGCTGATCGACAGCATGCAGGCGCGCCACAAAGAAGAGGTCCAGAGCCTGATAGCCGAATACGAGGGACGCATCGAGGCCCTGCACCTGAGCATGGAGAAAGAGCTCGACCGGGTGGTGGCCGAGAAGGAAGCGGCTGCCGCGGCCTGGCGCTCGGAGAAGGCTGACCTTGAAGCCCGCGCCGGCGAGCACACAGAGGAACTGGAGGAAAAGACAAACGCGCTTAAGAATTATTATGGTGTCTACGCGGAGATGTTCGACGCTTTCATGGAGCGGGTGATGGCCGTAAGGGACGCTTACACGGGCAATGACCCGAACAGCCCCGTGGCGCGCGCTATTTCCGACAAGATCATGGCCAACGACTCGTACGGCCTCGATGACTTCATCGTAGACCTGCGGGCCTCGCTTGAGGCATCGAGCGCCGACCCCGCATCCCTGCGCGGAAAGGTGAGGGCGGCTTTTCTCGAGTGCCTGCAGACATCGAGCGCCAACTGGCTCAATGTGCTGGCACGCTTCTACGCCTACGGCCAGGCTCCATTCGCCCGCAAGGCGCTCGAGGACGCCGGCCTCGACATGCCCTTGATCGACCGCGCATTCGTGAGCCTCGAAGACATCTTGGCCTACAGCGGCATAGACCTTTACAGGCCGCGCCTTTTTGTCGACGACTTCAATCCGGAGTACCACACAAGCCAGCCCATACGCAACATCGACACATACGTCCCCGACATAGCCTCGCACGCCGGCCCCGACACCGTGGTCGACCTCTATCTTGTGGGATACGACGATGGCGTGTCGCAGCGCAAGCCCGTAGTGTCGAAATTCGCATGACGATCTGACTGCATTGCAATTGAAATCAAAACAATAAAATCTGAATATGAAAAAGAAATTCTTTCTGCCGGCTATTGCCGGACTTTGCGCCGCCGCAGTGGCCTTCTCATCTTGCGGAGGCGGAGGCGACGAATCTGACGAATCTGAAGAAGGCACAGAATTCGGCGGCCCGTCTGTGGATCAGCCAGTGGCCCAACTTCCCCTCTCGGTTTCGGTGTATCTCGACAACTCATCGAGCATGAAGGGCTATTACGCGCCCAAGACCGGAAGCGCCGCCGAACTCACCAACATACTCGCCGCCCTGCAGACCAAATACAGCGACTTGCCTCTGCGCGCCTTCTACACACAGAAGGGCCCTAAAGGCACCGAAGTAAAAGAATATGACTTCAACACGCTGGCCTCGCAGCTGGCCACCAAGCAGGTAGGATATACCGACGCATACCAGCTCGACCAGTTTATCAAAGCCATTGACGGCCAGACCAAGGAAGATACGCTCCACCGCACGCTCAGCATCTTCGTGACCGACGGCATCCTCAGCGGCACCGACGCCGAGATCAAGGCCAACAGGGATTTCAACCGCGTCAATGCTCCGCTGCTGCGCAACCGCATCGACCAGGCTCTGCGTCCGCTTGCCCGCGAGGGATACGGCGTTGCCCTGTTCCAGTTCCCTGTTGATTTCAACGGCACATACTACGACTACCGCAATGGCCAGTCGCAATTCTCGGGCAAGCGCCCTGTCTACGTCATAGCCATCGGCCCCAACGCCGACGTGGCCGAGCTGGCCCGCCAGGCCGAGGCAAGGAGCCTCAGCGGCTTCGCACCGGCCAATACGCTGCTAATCACCAGGTCTGACGCCAAGATCGTGCCTAATGTGAGCGGCTGCCAGCGCGAAGGCAAGAGCTATCAGGCGCTGCCCGACGAATCGAGCGTGAGGGAGAAGGGCGGCACAAAATATGCCCGCATGCGCGTCAACTTCCCCATATCGGTGCTTCCCACCTACCTGCAGGATGAAGAAGCCCTGCGCCAGGCCATAAGCATGGAATTCGACGGCGAGCCAATCGACCGCTCTACCATTAAGGTCGACAATGGCCGCGTGGTGATCCCCGTGGAGGTGAAAGAGCTCACATCGCCCAAATTCACCCTCCAGATCAGCAACGCATTCCCCGGCTGGCTCATGGATTCGGACTGCGATGACGACACCAGCATCGCCTCGGTGTCTGACCGCACATTCAATCTCTCAAGGCTTGTCGACGGCCTGCGCCAAGGCATATTCGGTACATCGACCAATCTTGTCTTCGGCCCCGAGACCTACACCATCGACTGGAGCAGCGGCGAGGTGGAAGAGTGACCCGCCCGGCAAGAATACCCTAATATCAAACGATAAGAAACAAATAATAACCTAAAACCCATCATCAATCATGAAATTTCTGTATTTCTTAGTGACTGACTGCAAGGCATACGCCGACAAGCTCGATGCCTTCAAGTACTTCTTCGAGAAGGAAGGCGGTTTCACCGCGGCATTCCTCGTGGCCCTCGGCGTGGCATTCGTGTTCGCCCTGATCTACTATCTCTTCTGCTTCCGCTCGTTCTCATGGGCCAAGACCGGCTCATGGTTCTGCACCCTGGTGGTGGCTGCCTGCGTGTCGTTCGCCGCTACAGGCTATGCCACCGGCATGAGCCAGAAAAAGACAGCCAAGACCGGCATACGCCACGCCATCGAGCTGAAATATCAGGAAAAGGTTGAGACCCAGGCCATGGACATCTCTGAGCTCGACAGCGCCCGCGCCAACATACACAAGGGCCTCGACAAGGGCATGTTCACAAGCCCCGTCATCTTCCGCCTCTGCATCACCAACTTCGTGCTGACACTGCTTCTCTTCTACATCTTCTCGATATGCTTCAACGGCTTCTCGAAGCACGGTGTCAACATACCGCATCCCGGCCTCTACCGCCCGTAAACTAATCAAGGAGCAGCCAGGCCCGGCCTGACTGCTCCCCAATCAAAAGAAACTCATAAATGAAGACATACGTATTAGCCATCGGCGGCACAGGCGCGCGCGTGCTCCGCTCGCTCACTATGCTCATGGCGGCAGGCGCCGGCGTGAACAAAGGCGGTGATGAGAAAGACACCATCAACGAGATTGTGCCCGTCATAATCGACTATGACATAGAGAACGGCGACACAAGGCGCACCCAGGATCTGCTCATGAACTACAAGTGGATCCACGATACCGCCTACGGCAAGAAAAATTCAAAGGAAGACATCCGCAATTTCTTTTTCGGCACAAAGGTAGACCGCATCGGAAATCCTGACCACAGTACAAAGTTTGAGGTATTTCTCGACCCGGTCAATGCCAACATGACCTTCGCCAACTAGATAGGCTACGAATCGATCAATGCCAAAAACGGCACCGTATCCACCCGCTATCTGCTTGAGAGCCTATACGACACAAGCCCTGAAGAGTCAAACCTGGCCGAGCTCAACCTCAATCTGAAGGTCGGATTCAAGGGATGCCCCAACATTGGCTGCATCGTGGTGCGCGACCTAAAGAACACATACGAGATAGAGCAGATACTCGAATTGGCCAGTGGCAACAGGGTGATAATCATCGGCTCTGTGTTTGGCGGCACAGGCGCATCAGGCATCCCGGTGTTGCTCAACATCATAAAGAAGAGCGGAAACGGCGCCAATATCACCACCGGCATCGTGGCCATGGAGCCTTACTTCGAGGTGCAGAAAAATGACCGCAGCGCCATCAGCTCAAGCACATTCCTGTCGAAGACAAAGGCTGCTTTCGACGCCTACATGCAGGGCGATGAAAACAGCGTCAACAATAAGGCCGACGCAGTCTACTATGTTGGCGATCGCCTTGCCGCCAAGGCATTCGAGAACAGCGAGGGCGGCGAAAGCCAGAAGAACGACGCCCATATAGCCGAGCTCGCCGCCGCCATGTGCGTGCTTGATTTCTGCCGCGATGACAAAGTGCTTGAAGGCGGGAAAAAATTCCATGTCGTGAAGCTTGAAGATGGAGCCGGCGTGACAGAGAGCGCAAATGGCGAGGAAATTGCCGAGGCGTTCAATTACTTCTCGTTCCTTGAGGCTCAATTGCGCAAGGACTACATCGATCCGCTGTGCCGTCTGGCTATTCTCACGGCATATTGCGACACATTCCTCAAGACCGACAAGCTTTTCGCCAAGAATATCGTGTGGGCTGCTCCCACGCAGTCTGATTTCTGCAATGAGACGGATTTCATGCACGCCCTCTTCACATTCCTCGACCGATTCAAGGCTTGGATCAAGGAACTTGAAAATCCGATGCATCCGCTTCGCCTTTTCGACTTCTCTGAGGGCTACGGCAAGCTCTTCACCGATCTGCTCAACAAGAAGAAGTCAGGCATCTTTGGCGGCCTGAGCAATGTCATCGACAATGATTCTGACATCAGCATCAACGCAGTGCTCAATGATATCTACAAGAAATATCAAGACAAGGAGCATCTGAAAGGCCAGAATAAGCTGATGTTCTTCAAATATGCCGGCGAGGCGATCGACAAGATGTTTGACCGCGTGATTGAACTAACCAACAAAAACCGTCAGCAGAAATGATTTTAACAAAGCAAACCAATCCAGACAGTGTCACGATGCATGGCATCGTGAACATAACCGCAGGCATAAACTCGAAGAATTATGAGCAAAAGGATGCTGACGGCAAAAAGAAGAACAATGACCCGCTAAACAACGCGAGGCAATTCGCCAACAAGCCCGCATCTTCAATCCCCACCATCTTCGCGCGAATGCTCTTCTTCAATTCGGCGCTTCTGAATATCGATGACATAAACGCGAAAGATCCGTCGACCTACAGCGTGGCAGTGTCGCAGTGGCTCGATATGCTCGAACTGGTGTTCCGCAAGGGCAACCGCCTGAAATACGTAGAGTGGAAGGTCGATGAGCAGATCAACGCCCTTAAGGAAAGCGGCAAGCGCAATATAAAGCACAAGCAGCTGGCCGAAGCCCTGAAAGAGCATGCCGACATATATCTGCCCGGCGTGGAGAGTGTCTATCTGATATTTGACGAGAATAACCGCCTGATGGGCGGCACTTCGCCATACACATTCGTCTACACGGCTCCCAATTACAAGAGCAATCTTCCCGTGCGCTCTCTGCTGCAGCGCGAAGAGGATTTTCAGGATTTCGTGATCCGCCTCTATCTTATGCTCAAAAATGCCGGCGCCACAGCCGGAAGCGAGCAGTTCAGCGGATTCAGGGAATATATGGAAGAGGTGCTGAAAAAGCCCAGCATAAGGGAATCATATTCCGATCAAGGATCTGAAGAATATGACGATGTGCATTTCAGCGAGAGGTACGACGCCGTAGAGGTCGGCAGCCAGGATATACTCATCGCTTCTCTCCCCGGCCTGCCCCTGCATCTGTATATGCGCAAGGAAGGCGCGATTGTCACCGACTTCTACATGGACTCTGATGTGCAGCCGTTTGACGCGCTCAAGACTCCGCTTGTGCTTCCCGTATCTGACCGCAAGGGATACTCCACATTCACCCTGCATGACAATGTGCTTTGGAAGACGTCATTCATCGTGCCGCAGGATGAGTCGGTGTCGTTTGACACGAAGCATGACCTGCCCGACAATTCCGGCATAGCCCACACATGGCTCACCGAGATCAACTTCCTTGAGGACAAACTCGTGCAGCTGCCTTATCTTGTAGACTCCAAGAAATTCTACGGAGCTCTCAATGTGCCTACCAAGACATCGACCGGAGCGAGCGTGAGCTATCTGCTGCCCATCAAGCCCGTGCTGATGCGATTCTTCACGGTCGACAAGATCAAGGAGATGATAAGCTATGAGATGGCCGACGGAGCGATCAAGATCACTCTGAAAGTGCCTGTGCGCAACCTCGACGGTCGCCCCACCGGCCATGTGGTCTATGAAAAGACCTACAATCCGGCGCAGTCGCTCTACGCCATTTCGGCCCCCGGCTTCAAAGATGTGATATCTGTGGGCATAAGCCCGTTTGTGCGCCACGCCGAGATCAACGACGGCCTCGCCGCCGCAGGCAAGCAGCATGAGGCTCCGGCTCTCGCCGACAGATACACGGTGATGCTCCAGGCCTGCTCTCTTGGCAAGGGCCAGGACATCGGGCTTGACTTCATCACGGTGGGCGACGGCTCTCTGTCGCAGATCGACGCAGAACCCGTGGAGCGCTTTGGCGAGGACTACGTCAACATGAGGCGCTTCGCCCGCATCTACAATGTGCGCAAGCCTTTCGAGGGCCTGCAGGTGCAGGTGAAGAAGGACGGCAACCTGGTGGGCGGCGGCATGGTGCTCCCCAAGTGGGAGAAGCGGCCGACAACGGGCGTGCAGCAGTATATGTACAGCATCGACTTCGGCACCACCAACACCCACATGGCCTACATATCCTATGTCAACGGCAATGCCTCGAGCATCGGCGACGACAAGAGCTTCAAGGCGCAGGAGATCAAGATGCAGGTGCAATACCTCGCCGACGTGCCTGTGCAGGCCAGGGTAGAGGATGCGACAAACAAGCTCGCCAACTATCTCAACCATGTCTACGGCACATTCTCGGGCGTGAACCTCGGCAAAATCACCCTCGAAGATCAGGGACGCCTCTTCTATCCGAATTTCCTTGTCGACGAATATTCGTTCCCCATCCGCACCGTTGTCACCCAGGCCTCGGGCGCTGTGCCTGAAACGGCCAGGATATTCGAGCACGCATCGATCGGCTTCTATCACTCGAAGGAAATCTCTGAAAAGACAAGCGGCAAATACAACTACAACGCCAATCTGAAATGGAATCTCGAGGAGAACGTAGGCGCCGGCGCGCACAAGACCACCGCCAAGCTCTTCTTCATAGAGCTTCTGCAGATGGTGCGCAACCACTGGATGCAGCAGCCCGACGCTGACCTGACCACGCCTCCGCGCTTCATCATCACCTACCCGCTGGCTATGAATAATGTCACCGGCATGGTCAATATATGGAAGGAGGCTTACCAGGCCGTATTCGGAGAGCCTGACAAGGATACATTCAATCTCGTGCCCGAATCTCTGGCTCCGGCCTATAAGCTGATCAGCAGCGGCACCATCAAGTCGGCGGGCCTGCTCAACGTAGACATCGGCGGCGGCACCACCGACCTGCAATACTACGCTGATTACGACGGCAAGATCGTGTCGCGCTATGACTCGGTGCGCTTCGCCGGAGATGACCTTTGGGGCGGCGGATACGAAAACGTCAAGTCAGACCACAAGCCTGCTGCCGACAACGTCTTCACCCGATTCACCGACACAAGGCTCGCCTCTGCCAATCTGCAGATCAATAAGGGCGACACCACGCCCTACAGCAGCGTGGAATATCGCGGCAAGGAGAAGATAAATGTGCTCCTGCGCGACATCGACGAGGCTTTCTTCGCCTCAATGCAGCGCGATGAGGCAAAGGAGGAGGCCGCATTCAAGGCCATCCAGATCCACTACGCGGCATTGATCTACTACATAGCCAACTGGATCAAGGCCGACAAGGGAGGCATGGCCGACAAGTTCCCCCGCAAGCTCAATTTCACCGGCTTTGGCTCAAAGTACATTCCTTTCCTCTTCGGCAAGGATGAGCGCAGCGATGAATTGCTGACCGAATACACCAAGGCGCTCTTCAAGGCATTCGGCGTCGACGATGTGCCCGATGAGTTCAAGGTGGAATTCTCTGAAAACCCGAAGGATGTCACCGCCGAGGGCGCCGCTGTCTATGCCGTGAAGGGAATAGAGCGCAAAGACCGCCCCAAGCAGATGAGCCACCTCGGATATGACGGCTTCGAGCTGGGCCAGCGCCTGACATGGGCCGATATGAGTACCGCCGAGTGCAAGCAAGCCGCGTGGAAGCATTTCGAGGACTTTGTGGAGAGGTTCCAGAATGTAGACACCGATCTGCTCACTCCGATGTCGGGCGGCCTGCTCTCGCGCTTTGAGAAGCATGCCAAGGATTCGTTCAACGAGATGTATACCGCCAACAAGCCGGCCAATGATGCCGACGGGCAAGGATTCATCAAGGATTCGCTCTTCTTCTGGATGCTGAAGGGAGCTTTGTTCAACCTCGACCAAGACTGAAGCTATGGGAATTGAAAGTTTATTCGGCAATCTCAGCAAGCGCGAGCGCGAAGAGGCGAAAAACGAGCTTTACGGATACTTTAGCGAAAGCAATCAGAAAGTGCTTGACAACCAGGCAAAGCTGATGGCTGCCATAAAGAATCTCGAAAAGAAGATCGACGACCTCAGCGAGAAGCTCGACCTGCTGCAGGCGCCCGCTGCCCCTGTGGCCTCAGCGTTTGATTTCGATGAAGTAGTCGATGCCTACCCGGCAGCCGACGTCCATCAGCCTCAAGGCTGCGTAGGGCAGGCTTCTGCCGTTGAGGCGGCGCCTGAGCCCTTCTTCGCCAATCTCGAAGGCGATCAGCTGATACCTATCGATGCGGAAATGAAGGAGAACGCTCTATTCCGCGTAGAGCCGCAAAGCGCCTGCTCGGCCATAGTGGAGTTCAATACGCTGAGCATCCCCATTTATATTTCGTGGGGTCCTTCTTCGCTTGAGAATTGCTTCGACTGCAACATCGTCAACAAAAACCCCGACACTATCGTGGCCGAGAACACCACCACCGCCCACTTTGAAGACGGCATGTGGCTGATCGACGGCAAGATACGGGTCAAATTCGTCTGAAACATCCAAACTAACACTTTGTTGCAGGCCGGCGGTCGCCGATCGCCGGCCTGCAACCTTTAAATCAAATATCACGATGGCATTTATCCCCCCAATAGTTACACCTCTGCTGCAGATGGTCAGAGACCTTGCTGCAGCCCTCAATGAGACGCGCGGATACCTGGGCCTCCCGCCCATCGACGCGCAGCAGCTTATCGACAAGGCCTACGCCGAGGCCGGCCAGGCAGGGCCTGCGGGGCCGGTAGGCGGCCCTGTAGAAGTCCCGATTTCAGTTCGTCCCATACATGAAATCAAGCCCGAAAACAATCTTGAAGTCAAGACCGAGCCCGTAAAACCGGTGTCTGATGTCACCCCCGACGGCTCTTACACGGCGTTTGTCGTGGACCGCGACAAGAATGGCGAGCCATGCTTTGATCCCGCCAAATTCGGCTCTAAAGGCATATTCAAGATCACCATCTCGGGCGGCAAGGCCACATTCGCGGTGAAGTCGCCCCTGTCAGATCAGGAGAGGGATGACTGGGACGTGCTTGGCGCGGCAGATGTGTGTGATGGCGACTATCAGCCCATGCTCAACGACGCCCCTGTCACCGACAAGCCGGGCGAGGCTGAGTTCAAGGATGGCAAGTGGGTGGTGACCGCTCCCGCCGAGCTGTCATAAGCCTTGCAGGCCATGGAAAGCGAACGCTTGCGCGACTACATACTCGGACGCGCGTTCAAGACGGTGCGCTTTGATTCAGGCACGCGCCGTCTGGTGCCAGAGTATGCGCTGAAGTCATACGAAAACGAAGAGATCGAGGATATCGCCTGCAGGCAGTACGGATACTCGCCCGAGGAATACCTGAGATTCAAGCAGCGGGTGCTGACGAGCCGTGCGGTCAACACCTCAGAAACCGACGCATTCACGCTGCCGGAGATAGGCAACGGCGATGTGGTTGAGATCACCGGGCCGGAAGGGGAGTGCCTGCGCCTGCTCAAGCTGCAGGGGTGCGACTTTCTCGTGCTGGCCGATGACTCGCTTGATTCCCGCCCGGGCGATGTGATGACGCTGTTGCAGTACGCCGTCAGGCTCGACGGCTCCGCGCTCATGCAGCTCCACCGCGGAGCGGCCATATACCCTGCCAAGGATAAGGCCTACCGCGTGGGCAAGGTGAGCGGGCTGCGCTCTATGCGCAGCGATGCAGCCCTCTACGAGGGGTATCTGCGGTCGGCGTCGGAGCACACTGTGACGCAATCTGCCTGCGCCAAGGCCTACGCCAATGTGTTTGACCTCGGCTTCAACGGGTTTGCCGGGCCGCAGCTCGACAGCGAGTCGGGAGGGCGCCTCTATGAGATTGACATCATGCGCATGACGTATCGCGTCAATCCGGCTTTTGACCCGGCGGTCTGGCGCGGCGGCAATGATTCGCTGCTGCAAGAGTTGTCGGCCGGCTGCTGCATACAGGAGCATGCCGCCGGCTTCACATCGATCGCCATGATCGAGGAGGGCGCGCTCAAGCTCTCTCCCCGCGACGGATATTATATACTGACCTGCGAACGCCAAGCTACCATAAGCCTATGCTGACCATTTTGAAATGCCCCAAATGCGGCGCTCCGGCTCTGGTGAGCCCCTCGCTATCGGATGCCGACATAATAAAGTGCCCGAAATGCGGATTCGCTGACTATCTTAAGGCCTTCCGCGACGACCGTGAGGAGAAGGCAAAGGCATCCACGCCCCCGCTCGGGGCTAAATTCCTGCAGGAGATAGCCAAGATAGCCCAAAACATCAACGCCATCTCGCTGCAGGGCAACATCGACGGATACGTCAAGCAGATGTGCCTCGCCTACGACCTCTCGCCCTGGACTCTGATAGAGGCCGTCAACGCCTACATCAGCGCAGCCGAGGGCGTGGGACAAGGCTCCAATCCTCTTCGCTTCGTGACGCTGGAGTCGGGACGCGCCCGCGTGGATGATCTGCTCCTGGCCTTGCGCACTGACCTGCAGCGACAGCAGCAGCGCGCGCAGGCCGTTGCTGCCCCGGCAGCAAGCAGCCAGGACGCCTCGGAATGGATAGACCGGTACAATCGGCTTCAGGCTGATCTCGAAAAGAAAGAAAAATCATATCAGACGCTGCTCGCCGCCTACCGCCAGGCGCAGGCCACCCTCGAAGAAAACGGCCTCGCCTGATCGCAGGGGCGCGATAAATCGCGCCCGCGGGATTGTAGGGGCGCGATAAATCGCGCCCGCATCAACAAAAAGCCACAAGTAGGGGCGCGATAAATCGCGCCCGCATAAACAAAAAGCAAAAGAAGAAGCGCCATCCGGATGCCGGATGGCGCTTCGCTATTCTTGTGGGGGTTGGTGGGATCAGAAACGCACCTTGGTGGCCTTGCCAGCCTGTAGGCGGATCACGGTCTGACCGGGAGCGGGGTTGTCGATGCGCATGCCGCTGAGGTTGAAGTATTGCACGGGGGCGTTGGTGTCAGCCTCGATGCCATCGATGCCGTCAGACTTCACTTCGGTGTATTCTATGGGGAAGAACTGCATTTTGCTCTCGTTGGTGGAGATTACGTTCTTTTTCGCATCATAGATGGCGATGAATCCAAGCACATCGTATGTGCCGGCCTCGACAGAAGCGAGTTTGAAATTGTTGCGGAATACGATTGATTTTTCTCCGACTGTGGCTGTGATGTTGTTTACTTCAGCAGGAGTTGCTGCTGTGAAGGTCACGTTCTTTACGAGGCAGTATGCGCTGACATTGGCGGGGACATAGGTGGTGGCTGCGTTGTCAGCGGTGATTTCTATAGGAGCGGGAATCTCGGCTGTGCCGTCAACTGTGATGTCGCCGGCGGGCTTCATTTCGAAGAGGCCTGCATAAATGTCGACAGTGGCTTTCCAGCCTCCCTTGATCACATCGCCGGCCTTGCAGTCGACAGTGCCGTAGATGAGGGCGAATTCGGTACCGTCATATACATATACGCTCGGGGCGTTTTTGTAGACTACGGTGAGGTCGCCGTTGTAAATGAGAGACTTGCCGTGAGCCACCTGCTTGGCGGCAGACAGAGAGTTGACTTCGGCCATGATGGCGTATGAAGCTGATGCAACATCGCTCTTGTCAGCGCCCTTGTATGCGATGGCCTTGATGGTCATGTCTTCGTCGATAGTGATTGGGGCCTCATAGAGGGTAGAGGCATCGGTGGGCTCGTCGCCGTTGGTGGTGTAGTAAATCTTCACGCCATCGGTCTTGCAGTTGATTTCAACCTCTGTGCCGAGAACTACGTCGCTTTCGGTAACGGAGAAAGTGGGAGCGAGAACAGCCACGCCTTCGTCAGAGGTGGTGATCAATATGGTCTTGAAGCAAAGTTGGCCGCCCTTGGTGTTTCCATCAGAACCGTAAAGAGATTTGTCGCCAACAGTGAATGTTACTGACTTTGTGTTTCCGGTCCAGTCGATGGTGCATTCTGTTGTACTTTTAGAGCATTGGGTCTGATCGGCTACAGTGCCTTCGCTTGCTGTGATTGGAGCCTGCCTCCTCAGTCCCTGAGCAGAAAGAACGAATTGGATGGAAGTGATGTTGGCGTTTGCGGTGATTTGGAGAGTGCCTTTTGCATAAACACGTACATCCCAATTGTTTGAGTTGTAAGTAGGGGCTGTGCTTCCGTTGTTCTTTAGGGCTTTGAAGTTGATGCTCTTGAAGTCCCAGCTTAATTGGTTCGTTACAGACGTATCATACGTCTGGTCTTTGGTGTTCATTTCGTACTCAACTGCCTTTGCGGAGAAGCCGAGAGCGAAGAACAGCGTCATGAGGAGTAAAAATTTCTTCATAAGCGTTAGTGTTTTTGGTTATTATTTAGGTTGATTTGTGTTGGTATTCAGAGTGTAGGTGTCGGTGGGGGCCGGCCTCGTCAGTGCGCATCACCACCAATATGGCAAAGTTAGGCATTAAAGCCGAGAAAAACAATTTCCGCCTCCAATATTTTTGTGATTTTTCACTAAAAAATACTTTATATCTGAAAAATCCTGATATTTAGGCAATGCCCTATTGTCGAGTTGTATTGTTATATTAGATAAAATCACTATATTTGCAAATAAATAACTTGACTATGAATTTGATCGAACTTAACCTGCAGCGTATTTTAGATCTTTGTCGTGTGCATAAGGTGAAGTCGCTCGCTGTTTTTGGCTCTATCTTGACCGACAGATTCAACGATAACAGTGATGTAGATCTGCTCGTGGATTTCGAGCCCGTTGATCACGCCAAATTTGATTATGTAGGCAATTATTTCGATTTCAGGGATGCGTTGGAGAGGCTTTTCGGTAGGAAGGTTGATCTCATAGAGTATGGCGCCCAGTTAAATCCCATTTTCAAGGCTTCGGTCGATAAGAAAAAACAGATGATATATGGATGAATATATAGAGGCGTATCTTTCCACGGTTACGATTCGGTGAAGCCTGAATTTCTTTGGGGGTTGGTCGTGCGGCATATCCCCCAATTGAAGAAAGACGTAGAAGAATTTCTTGTAGGGCGAATTGGCTTGAGGAGTGAGGAGTGAAGAATATCGGTGTTGCCAAGCTTATTTGGTGAAGTTTCGCGGTTAATCATTTTTTTTCGCTAACTTTGCGGCATGAAAAAGTTACTGCTCGTCATGATTGTGGCGCTGCTTGGCGGCGCGTCGGCGTTGCGGGGGCAGATAGTGTCTGCTCCGGCGGCGAGGCTCGATGGCGACAGCATCAGGCGGGCTTTTGACGACCAGCCCTATTTCGGTCTTTACAAGGACAATTATTTTGTGTTCGGCCCTCCGATAGGGCAGAAGGCCACCAACAAGAACACCAACATCAAATTCCAGATCTCGATAGCGCAGCGCCTCACCAAGTCGACTCTGCCTTTCGGTACATACCTGTATCTGTTCTATACGCAGAAATGCTTCTGGAATGTGCTCGAGAACTCGATGCCGATGACCGACCTCAACTTCAATCCCGGCATCGGTCTGGCCAAGCCGCTATTCGTGCATGACCGCTTCATAGGCAAGGTGACGCTTGTGCTTGAGCATGAGAGCAATGGCCGCGACGGCGACGAATCGCGCTCATGGAATAAGATCTCGCTCGGGGCCAACATAATGGTTGACCCCAACATCATGGTGCACGGAAAATTCTGGATTCCGATAGTCGACGGCATGAACAACCGCGACATACTCGACTACAGCGGCATATATCAGGTGGGTGTGCAGATGATGTCGAACGACCGCCGCTTCAACGGCTCCTGCACCCTGGTGAAGCGCCGCGGCTGGAACCTGAACTACAACACGATACTCGAATTCGGCATCCGATTCTCCAAGAACGACAATCAGTATCTTTTCCTGCAGTATTACAATGGATATGGCGAGGGCATGCTCGAATACAACAAATTCCACACCAACCTGCGCATAGGCATCCAGATCAAGCCGGCCCTCTTTTCTGACTATTGAGGCGGCCGGCCCCTTTGTGCGGCAAAAATTTCCTTATCTACGGGGAATTTTGTAACTTTGCGTATTAAAACGGCATATACGCGATTTATGGGTAAGAACAAATTAAGGAAATTCGCCGAGATGGAGGAATTCGGCTGCGTCAAGCAGTTCCCGATCACTGAGCTGCGCGGCCACGGCGTGTGCCCGCTCAAGGGCAAGTGGGGCGCTGAGGTTTTCGGCAACGACAACCCTATAGTGCTCGAGCTCGGCTGCGGCAAGGGCGAATACACGGTGGGGCTGAGCCGCCTGCATCCTGAAAAGAATTTCATCGGCATCGACATCAAGGGCGCGCGCATATACACCGGCGCCAAGATAGCCGAGACCGAAGGGCTGAAAAACGTGGCCTTTCTGCGCACCACCATCGACCTTCTCCCGTGCTTCTTCGCTCCAGGCGAGGTGAGCGAGCTGTGGATCACCTTTCCCGACCCGCAGATGCGCAAGGCCAACAAGAGGCTTGTGGGCACGAAGTTTCTCTCTATGTATCGCCAATGCCTCGCCGACGGCGGCATGGTGAGGCTGAAGACCGACAGCCCCTTCCTCTACGCCTACACCACCGAGATGCTGCGCGCAAGCGGCATGGAGCCGTCGGCCTCAACAGCCGACCTATACGCCGACGGAGAGCCGCAGGGCAGCGACCTCGTGCTCCCCGGCGGGGCAAAAGTGCCTAATATACGCACGTATTATGAGCAACTTTGGCTGCAGCGCGGTTTAAATATCAAATACATCGAATTTCCGCTTGCGTCCGACGCCGCTCTCGCCGAGCCCGACGTCGAGATAGAGCATGACGGCTATTGCAGCCGTGGCGGAAGAAACATTGTTGGCATCGACATATAATCAAACATAATGGACCCTATATATCCCAACCTCGTGCTCGACGCGCTGCGCACAGTGCGCTATCCCGGCACAGACAAGAACATCGTAGACCTTGGCATGGTCGAGGACGATATGCGCATCGACGGGCGCAAAGTGAGCTTCTCGCTTATTTTCGACAAGCCCACCAATCCTCTGATCAAATCACGCATCAAGGCCGCCGAGGCCGCCATCAAGCATGAGATCGGCCCCGACGTGGAGGTCACCATCAGCGAGAAATATCTCACCTCGGTCAAGCCCAAGGAGGAGAAGGCCAATCCGCTGCCCCGCGTGAAGAACATCATCGGCGTGTCGTCAGGCAAAGGCGGCGTGGGCAAGAGCACCGTGGCAGCCAACCTGGCCGTGGCCCTTGCCCGCGAGGGATACAAGGTGGGCCTGCTCGACGCCGACATCTTCGGCCCTTCGGTGCCGAAAATGTTCGGTGCCGAGGGCGAACAGCTCTATATGCACGAGGTAGAAGGCAAGCCCATGATCGTGCCCTTTGAGCGCTACGGCGTGAAGGTGCTGTCGATAGGTTTTCTCGTGGACACTGACAGCGCGGTGGTGTGGCGCGGCGCCATGGCCTCGCGCGCCCTCAACCAGCTCATCGAGGAGGCGGACTGGGGCGAACTCGACTACTTCCTGATTGATATGCCTCCGGGCACGAGCGACATACACCTGACCCTGGTGCAGACGCTTGGCATCACGGGCGTGGTCATCGTGAGCACTCCGCAGGAGGTGGCGCTGGCCGATGCGCGCCGAGGCATAGCCATGTTCACGGGCGACAAGGTCAACGTGCCGGTGCTCGGCATCGTGGAGAATATGGCCTGGTTCACGCCCGAGCCTCACCCCGAGGAGAGATACTACATATTCGGCGAGGGCGGCGCCGCGCGTCTGGCCGAGGAGCTCAACGTAGAGCTTCTGGCGCAGATACCGCTGATCGCCGCTGTCGGCTCGCACAGCGACCAAGGCAGTCCCATAGCCTTGGGCGACAGCCTCGCCGCGCAATATTTCATGCACCTGGGCCACATGGTCATAGACGCTGTGGACCGCCGCAACAGCCAGCTGCCTCCCACGCAGAAAGTCAACGTCAACCGATAAGGACTCCAAACTGATGAAGAGACTGCTGGTAATCAACGGGCCCAACCTCAATCTGCTTGGGCGCCGCGAGCCGGGCATATACGGCTCGCTCTCCCTGGCCGACATAGCCGCCTCGGTCGGTGAAGAGATGCGGGGGCTGGCCGAGATAGAGTGGTGGCAGAGCAACCACGAGGGCGAGATCATCGACCGGCTGCATGCCGCAGCCTACGGAGCCGGATATGACGGCATAGTGCTCAACGCCGGGGCATACACCCACACCTCGCTGGCCATAGCCGACGCCATCGCGGCGATCGACGTGCCGGTGGTGGAGGTGCACCTGAGCAACATATTCAGGCGCGAGGAAGTGCGCCACCGCAGCCTGATAGCGCCGGTGTGCGCCGGCAGCATCAGCGGATTCGGAGCCAAGGTGTACGCGCTTGCGGCGAGGGCGCTGATATGAAAAAAGAGGATGACGTAATCCCGTAGTAAAGAAATAGCGTTATAACGTTATACCGATATAACGATATAACGAATATAACGAAAAAAACACATAGACATGAATATCAAGAATCTCGGCAGGATAGCGGTGCTGGCAGCGACAGCGCTCTGCTGCGTGGCGGCAGTCTCGGCCAAGAAGGACGAGAAAACGCGCATCGCGCAGAATCTCAACATCTTCAACTCCATCTACCGCGAGCTGCACACGTCATACGTCGATTCTCTCGACTCCGACAAGGTCATAAGATACGCCATCGATGCCATGCTCGGGCAGATGGATCCCTACACCGAGTATTATCCCCTCCAGGAGCAGGAGGACCTGCTGCAGATCTCGTCAGGCGAATTCAGCGGCATCGGGTCGTTCATCATGCAGCGCGACGGCAAAGTGGTGCTTTCGGAGCCGCAGTGGGGCTCTCCGGCCAGAAAGGCCGGAGCCAAGCACGGCGACATCATCATAGCCATTGACGGCGACACGCTGCCCAAGGGGTACACGTCGGCCGACGCCTCGAAGCGCCTGCGCGGAAAGTCGGGCACAGAGGTAAGGCTCACGCTAAAGCGCCCCTACGCCACCCCCGACTCTATAATCGACATCACCGTGACCCGAGGCACGATACGCACCAATCCGGTGCCCTACAGCGGCATGCTCAACGACAGCATCGGATACATCGCCATCACCACATTCAACGAGAACACGGCGCGCCTGGTGAAGGAGGCCCTGCTCGACCTGAAGAAGAATCCCGGGCTCGAAGGTGTGGTGCTCGACCTGCGCGACAACGGCGGCGGCCTGCTGGAGAGCGCCGTGCAGATAGCCGGATACTTTGTGCCCAAGGGCACGAGGATAGTGTCGACCAAATATCGCGGGTCGGAGCATGAGAAAATCTACAAGACAACGCAGAAGCCCGTGGACCTGCAGCTGCCTCTGGCCGTGCTGGTCAACGGCAACACCGCCTCGGCGTCGGAGATTCTTTCCGGCTCGCTGCAGGATCTTGACCGCGCCGTCATCATCGGCGAGCGCTCATACGGCAAAGGCCTTGTGCAGACATCGCGCCCCTTGCCCTACGACGGACTGCTCAAGCTCACCGTGGCCCGATACTACATCCCCTCGGGCCGACTGATACAGGCCATCGACTACAGCCACCGCAATCCTGACGGCTCGGTGGCCCGAATCCCCGACAGCCTCACCAACGTGTTCCGCACCGTGGCGGGCCGCGAGGTGCGCGACGGCGGCGGCATCACCCCCGACATCAAGGTGGAGAAGCCCGAGATGAATCGCCTCATCTACAACACTGTGGCCGACTTCTGGGCATACGACTACGCCACCCGCTACGCCGCCCGCCAGGGCGAGAATATGCCTTCGGCTGACGCATTTGTGGTGACCGACTCTATATTCGACGATTTCAAGGCGTTTATCGATCCCGACAAATTCCAGTATGACCGCCTTTGCGAATCAGGCATCAAATACCTGCGCGAGGCTGCCGAAAACGAGGGATACATGAATGACTCGGTGGCGGCGGAGTTCGCCAGGCTCGAAGGTCTGCTGCAGCATGACCTCAACCACGATCTCGACCATAACAAGCCCGAGCTCATCAAGCTCATTGACCATGAGCTCTCATCGCGATACTACGACGAGGGCATGCAGGTGAAGCGGCGTCTGCGCGGCGATCTCGATGTGGAGAAGGCCGTGGAGGTGCTGATGGATCCGGCCCGCTACAACAAACTTTTAGGGAAGTGACACCTGCCGGCACTGACATAAACACCGTCTGCAAGGCATTCCTCACCGAGGCCCGCGTCAAAGCCTTGCGGGCGCTGCTGAGGAGCGACAGATCAGAGGCCACCGGGCTTGCGGGCTCGGCGGCTGCTGTGCTTTTGGCCTGCCTGCCATCGCTTGGCTCGGCGGCCTGGAGCAAGGTGCCCATATTGGTGTGCGGCGATTCGCTCGACGATGCCGGATACCTCTACCACGATATCTCGCGCCTGCTCGGAGCCGAGGCTGTGGCGTTTTTCCCCTCGGGCTACAAGCGCGACATAAAATACGGCCAGGAGGACGCTCCGTCGCAGATAATGCGCACCGAGACCCTGGCCCAGTGGCTCGACAGCCGCTCCCTGCGCGTGGTGGTGACCTACCCCGACGCCATGGCCGAGATGGTGGCTTCGCCCAAGGAAATTGGCGAGCGCACCCTCACCCTGCGGGTAGGGCAGACCATCGACATGGACATCTGCACGGCCTGGCTGCGCGAGAACGGATTTGAGGAGCAGGACTATGTCTACGAGCCGGGCCATTTCGCCGTGCGAGGGTCGATTCTCGACGTCTACGCCTATTCGTCGGAGCTGCCGATGCGCATCGACTTCTTCGGCGACGAGATCGACTCGATACGCCGCTTCAATGTGGAGACGCAGCTATCCGAAGAGCAGCTCAAGCAGGCCGACCTCACCGCCAAGCTGCTCGAGACCGCCGGACGCGGCATCTCGCTGCTTGAATACATGTCTGCCGACACCCTGATATGCGCGCGCGACCCCCACGAGGTAGTCACGCGCATAAGGGCCATCGCATCGGAGGACTTCTCGGCCAGCGCCGTGATAGCCAACGAGGGCGACGCTCACGCTATGGAGCGCATAGTCGACCCCGACGCTTTCGCCCGCGCGTGGGAGGCATTCAAGATGATGGCCTTCTCGGGCCGGCGCACAGAGGAGGATGGCGCTCCGCAGCCTGCTGCCAAGGCGTCGCTCTGGTGCGACTGCTCGCCGCAAGGCATATACCACAAGAATTTCGACCTGATCAGCGATTCGTTCAAGCGACTGCTCGCCGATGGATACAAATTGTTGATACTCAGCGATAGCCCCAACCAATTTGACCGCTTGCGGGCCATATTCGCCGACAGAGGCGACCAGATAGCCTTCTCGCCGGTGGCCGGCACCCTCCATGAGGGATATGTTGACCACAAGGCCCGGGTGTGCGTATTCACCGACCATCAGATATTCGACCGATTCCACAAATATTCGCTCAAGAGCGACCGCGCGCGCAGCGGCAAGCTGGCCATGTCGCTCAAAGAGCTGAATGCCATAGAGGTGGGCGACTACATCGTGCACATCGACCACGGCATAGGCAAATTCGGCGGACTGCTGCGCACCAATGTCAGCGGAAAGATGCAGGAGATGGTGAAGCTCATATACCAGAACGACGACCTTGTGTTCGTGCCAATCCATGCCCTGCACAAGCTCTCGAAATACCGGGGGAAAGAGGGCGTGCCGCCGAAGATCAGCAAGCTCGGCAACGGCGCCTGGAACCGCATGAAGGAGCGCACCAAGGATAAGCTCAAGGACATAGCCCGCGACCTTATCAAGCTCTATGCCGCCCGCAAGGAAGAGAAGGGATTTCCGTTCTCGCCCGACACCTACATGCAGCAGGAGCTCGAGGCGTCGTTCATATACGAGGACACCCCCGACCAGCTCACGGCCACGCAGGCCGTGAAGGCCGACATGGAGAGCGCCCGCCCGATG
This sequence comes from uncultured Muribaculaceae bacterium, assembly GCA_947525975.1. GTDB lineage: Bacteria > Bacteroidota > Bacteroidia > Bacteroidales > Muribaculaceae > CAG-873. The sequence goes on from CANNVE010000003.1 coordinate 175,936, forward strand.
GACCGCCTTGTGTGCGGCGACGTGGGATTCGGCAAGACCGAGATCGCCGTGCGCGCGGCCTTCAAGGCGGCTGCCGACAATAAGCAGACCGCCGTGCTGGTGCCCACCACGGTGCTCGCCTACCAGCACTACCGCACCTTCAGCGAGCGCCTGAAGGACTTTCCCGTGAGGGTGGACTATCTCTCGCGGGCCCGCACCCCCAAGCAGGTAAAGGATATTCTCCGCGACCTGGAGGAGGGGAAGATAGACATCATTATCGGCACCCACAAACTCATAGGCAAGTCGGTGAAATTCAAGGATCTCGGCCTGCTTGTGGTGGATGAGGAGCAGAAATTCGGAGTGGCTGTGAAGGAAAAGCTCAAGCAGCTGAAGGTCAGCGTAGACACCCTGACAATGTCGGCCACGCCCATACCTCGCACGCTGCAATTCTCGCTGATGGGCGCGCGTGACCTGTCGTCGATCAACACTCCGCCGCTCAACCGCCATCCGATCGTGACTTCGGTCAACGCATTCAGCGACGAGATCGTGTCGGAGGCCATCAATTTCGAGCTGGCCCGCAACGGCCAGGTATTCTTCGTGAATCCGCGCATCGAGGGGCTTTACGACCTCGAAGCCGCCATAAGGCGTCTTGTGCCCGACGCCCGCGTGGCGGTGGGTCACGGGCAGATGCCTCCCGAAAAGCTCGAGAAGCTGATAGTGGACTTCGCCGCACACGAATATGACGTGCTGCTCTCCACCACCATCATCGAGAGCGGCGTGGACATGCCCAACGTCAACACCATGCTCGTCAACAACGCACACCGCTTCGGCCTCAGCGAGCTCCACCAGCTGCGAGGCCGCGTGGGCCGAAGCAACCGCAAGGCGTTCTGCTATCTGCTGGTGCCTCCGGGCGTGCCTCTGACTCCGGTGGCCCGCCGCAGGCTTCAGGCCATAGAGAGCTTCAGCGACCTCGGCAGCGGCATACACATAGCCATGCAGGATCTCGACATACGCGGCGCCGGCAATCTGCTTGGCTCGGAGCAGAGCGGCTTCATCGCCGACCTCGGGTATGAGGCCTACCAGCGCATACTGCATGAGGCGGTGACCGAGCTGAGAAATGAGGAATTCGCCGACGTGCTCACCGCCGACACCGGCAAGAATGCCGACGGAGAGCCCGACTATGTGGCCGACACCACGATCGAGACCGACCTTGAACTCCTCTTCCCGGCCACATACGTGCCCAATGACAGCGAGCGCATCAACCTCTACCGCGAACTCGACGGCATCGAGCGCGAGACTGACCTGCAGGCCTTCAAGGCCAGGCTCCAGGACCGCTTCGGCCACATACCCCAGCAAGCAGCCGAGCTGCTGCGCGTGCCCCGCCTGCGGCGCCTCGGGCATCGCCTCGGCATCGAGAAGATAGCCATGAAGATGGGGCAGATGTATATCTACTTCGTGGGCGAGGAAAACAAGGCCTACTACCAGTCGCAGATGTTCGGGCGCCTGCTCACCTACCTGCAGCAGCATCCGCGGCGTGTGCAGATACGCGACAGGGCCGGGCGGCGCAGCTTCGTCATCGCCAATGTCAAGACAATAGAGACGGCGGTCGACATCCTTTCGGAGATCGTGGCGCTGCCCACATCGTAATCACGAAATAACGCAATAACGATATAACGAAAAATAAATAAAAGCAATGGAAGCAACATATAAAGTGAGCGGCATGATGTGCAAGCACTGCGCCGCAAGAGTGAAGAAAGCTATAGAGACTGTGGCAGGCGTAGAGACGGTGGAGATTGATCTCGACCGCGCAATCGCCATAGTCGGAGGAGAGGCCAAGCCTGACGAGGTGATGGCCGCAGTCACAGCAGTGGGATATGGCATAGATATCATCTGAGGGCGATGATAATCGAAAGACCTCCGCGGTTATATCGCGCCATGCTGCCCGGATCGGTGTGGCGCATAGGCCGCGACAAGACTGTGTATCTGACGTTTGACGACGGCCCCATACCCGAAGTCACGCCCTGGGTGCTCGACCAGCTCGATGCCTACGGCGCCAAGGCCACATTCTTCATGGTGGGCGACAACGCCGCCCGCCATCCCGAGCTTGTGGCCGAAGTGCTCAGGCGCGGCCATTCGGTCGGAAACCACACTATGCACCACACCCAGGGGCTGCACACTGACTCTGACACGTATGTGGCTGACGTGATGCGGGCCGCCGAGACGCTGCCGCCCACGCGGCTGTTCCGTCCGCCCCACGGCTTCATGCGCCCGGCCCAGCTGCGCAAGATCAAGAAGCTCGGCTATCAGATCACCATGCATGATGTGGTCACACGCGACTACTATTCGGCTCTCTCTCCGGGTCGCATATTGATGAATGTGAAGCGATACGTGCGCCCCGGCTCCATCATCGTGATGCATGACTCGCTTAAAGCCTGGAAAAACACCGGGCAAGCCCTCCCGCACATCCTCGAGTGGCTCACCGCTCAGGGCTATCGCCTCGTCCCCCTCCCACAACCACCCCAATAACGC